>CAJXDY010000007.1:0-70548 GCA_913052135.1 uncultured Acidobacteriota bacterium | reverse complement strand
GGCTTGGTGTGTATTGATGATCGACGGTGACCACGAGTGCCGACGCTCCAGCCTCTTCATGACGACGCGCCCATCCCTGTGCCTGTCTCGACGTCACGTGACCCAAGGTGGCACCGATCCAGACTGGTGCCTGGTTCGCCTGGTACAATTCGTCAATCCACCCTAGAGCATTACTGACATGATAAATCGTATTGGTGGCATGAGCGGCTTGCGCAGATACCCGATCACCATTCGGGACAATCGCGTTCTTGGTCGTCGGACAGAGCAAAATCGGCGCTTGAAGCCGTTGGCCAAGGTACTCGAGCGAGGTGTCAATTTCGCTAACGTCCACCATGACCCGCCGGCGCAACGCAACCCGCTGGAACGCCTCGACATTGTGTCGTAGCGTAATCTCATCTTCTGTGCCACCCTCGATGTAGTCGAACGTCGTTGGATCGACGGTCTGCCGAGCAACTTCAGCAATGTCATGTACGTTCGCCGGCCTCATGACCTTCGCGCTGTACTGGGGCGGATTGATACTTTCCTGCTGCGCGAACAGTGGCATGGCACCGGCTGAAAGCACCACGGTGCTCAAAAATTCGCGACGGCTCGTCAGCTGTAAGCGTTCAGCAAAGCTCAGCTCGCGTTCCGTCTCAACTACCATCATGTTAGTCGCCATGTTTGTCTCAACTTTCCATTTATGCAACTCTCACCAGCGTTCGATGCGTCGTGAGCGTCACCATTCCCGAGGCAGCCAAGCTCTCCTGATTAAAGTCCGGTCAAGATTGCTCACACTAGTCTGGCCAGCATTCCCCAGTGCCATCCTAAGTTCGCCGTGCAGCAATTCAATCACACGCTGCACACCTTCCTGACCAAAGGCGCCTAATCCCCACATATAAGGCCGTCCGATTAGGATAGCCCGCGCGCCAAGCGCTAAAGCCTTCAGCACATCTCCGCCACGACGCACCCCTCCGTCGACTAACACAGGCACACGTCCGGCAACCGCATCCACTACTTCCGGCAATACCTCCATCGTGCCACGCATACCGTCAAGCGTCCGGCCGCCATGATTGGAGACCACCACCGCCTGCGCGCCGTTCTCAACTGAGAGGTGCGCATCCTCAGCAGTGATAATGCCTTTCACGACGATTGGCAGATCTGTCGCGCCATGCACCCAATCCATATACCGCCAAGTCATATTCGGCACATACGCCTGGATCATGCCAGCCTGGAAACCAGTAGTGGGAGGCTCCGAGGTTGAGTAGTTGCGCTCGGGAATCATACCCATGTCAAACTCGTTTCGAATGACTCGATCTCGGGCACCCGTATAGGGATAGTCGACGCTTACACAGATAGCACTTCCGCCCGCATCCTCTACACTTTTCGCGAATGTCGCTGCCGTCTCCTGCGTGGGTGATCCCAAGGTGCTTGCCCACCACGTTGGAGCTTCACCAGCCTGAGTAACCTCGGCCATGTTAGCCGTACCCCCAACATAAATCGCTCCGGAATTCTTGGCCGCTCGGGCGATCGTGCTATACGGATCTTCGTGCAACATCTCCATCGCACCTGCAGGTCCTAGAAGAATCGGGTGCTCTCGCCGTTCACCCAGCAACTCAATGGATGTATCGATTTGCCTAACATCCGTCATGGTACGACGACGGATCCAGTAATTATCGAACGCTTCTGAATTCGCCCGCATGGTTAACTCATCAGCTGCCCCAGCTGCAATATAGTCGTAAGCCATGGGACTAATCTTCGCCTTGGCCAACCCTTCAAATTCGTGAAGATTAACAGGGGCCATAATCTCGTCACTGTACTCTGGTGGACGAATGATTCTGGGGCGACCACGAAGCGGCTCTTGACTTAGATACCCAGGTTCCTCAGGAGCCGTGGTTTGAGTCTCCTGTTGAGCGTCGGTGGATCCCTGGAACAACGGTGATGCACCAGTAAACGATGCAAAGCGTCGCAAGGCATCTCGCCGAGTTGCGCGTCTTGGCGAGTGATTCGTAATATTTTTGCGCGACGTTTCGTCCATGCGAATCCCCTTTAACAAGTTAGAACAAGAACCCGATTTTGAACTCTTCAACAGTCAGTGTCAAGGTCTCAAAACTCAGTGTCACGGTTGTAAGCGAACACGCTGGGCGACCTGCGCAATACGCGCTCCGAGTAAACGGCCTTCGCCTAAAATGTTCGGTGCGATTTGTTCTCCTGGAGGTGGAGCAACCCCACTCACACCTAAAGCGCCGACACCACTTTCCCGAATCGGCCCGAGAACAAGCATTCTTTCACCAATCATCGCGAGAAGAAGTGAAACGACAACATGCTCCTTGCCTGCCGTGTGTCCACCGCCCGTCGAGAACGCAGCTCCGACCTTGTCGGTCAGATCAACCCGATAACGGAAGCTCCAATCATCAATAAAGCTCTTCATCGGACCCGCCATGTTCGAGGAATAGGTGGGAGACCCGAGGACGATGCCAGTTGCTTCACTCAAGTCTTCTGCCGTCACGTCGGTTAAAGCTTTTAGAAGGACACGGGTGCCCTCCACGCCACGTGCTCCTTCAGCAACCGCCTCGGCCACCTGCTCCGTCCGACCGGTGCGACTATAGTAAGCAACAAGGATGGTCGTGTCATTCTGGTGCGCATTTTCAGCACTAAGATGAGTGGTCACCATGAGACCAAGCACCACACTCAACCAAAGCAGACGCGTTCGCACTAACATAATCATCATCTCCCTCATTGTTAACTGCACCACGAGGCGTTCAACCCAGTCTCCCTCTAGCAGGTGGTCCCAATACTGAAACCGGTCGACTAGAGACTGGCAGAGGTCGCGGCTACGATTTTATACCCCTCTGTAAAGAACTGACGGAGCCATCGCGCAACAAGCACCTCTTCACCGTCGCGCATGCAACGGGTTTGGATTCGCCGGCTGCCGTAGAGACTTGAAAGCGCCACCCGCTGTTCGGGTCGGCGGCGCAGGTGGTCGCGCACCTCGCGATGGGTCATCGGTATTACGTCCTCATCCCAATCGATCTCGACATAGGGTGCTCCAGAACCTTCATCTACAAGCTCCGCCGTGAAGCTTTCGATCCCTTGCAATTCGGCCGTCAAATACTCTGCTTTCTCTCGCCAAGTCGCACGCACCGCATCATGGTCGAGTTGTTCGTACCGATTCAAGGCAACGATAAGACCAATAATCTCCTCTTTACCGACTTTCATGCCTCTCCCGATGAGATCGTTCGGCGCTGCTTGTAGCCGTGCCGCCTCGATGAGATCCGCACGACCCGAAAGAATGCCGGTGGACTGCGGCCCACGCAGCCCCTTGCCACCCGAAACAACCACCAGGTCGGCACCAAGCTCATTAAAAATTGTTAAATTCCCGGCTGGAGGTAACCGTGATGCACCGTCAATCATGACCGGAACACCGACCTGCTTAGCGACTTGAATCAGATCCTCAGGCTGCAACACTTCTTCGGCCATCGTGCCACTCAGTGCAACGTGCCTAGGTAAACCGAAGATGAGAGCCGTATTGTCACCGATAGCGTTCATCAGCTGTGTGCGTCCCTCAACTTCAATCAGGGTCGCGCCGGCAGCCTGTAACGCAAAGTCATACGGATAACGGTGCGCTTTTTGAATAATACATTCACGCTTCGCCCAAGTTGGATTTGGCAACGCCCGCATCTTTTCTTCATCAGTGCCGGTAAGACACGCCGCCATGCCAAGCAAGAGCCCTCCAGATGCGCCCGATGTAATCAGCGCTGCTTCAGCCTTAACGACTTCGGCGGCGCGCTGGCCAGCAGCGACTGTTAGCTCGTCCATCATCACAAAATAATCATTCGCCTCTTGCATGGCTTCGATCACTTCAACCGGCATGCGCGAACCACCAAGGGCAGTCCCATTTCCGTGACCAGGCAGGTGCGCCTTCACTCCCAAAAGGCGAGTATAAATATTGTCATGCTCGACCTGTAGTTCAATCGTTGCAGTTCGGGCTTCGAGGTTAGGTTCGATAGCATTTTCGCTTCCAGTTTCCTGGCTTACACAAGCACTGGCCAAGCCGGCGGTTACTGCTGCGCCAATAAACTGACGTCGGCTCGGGTCGTCTGGCACTGTACTGGTCAATAGTTGGTCGTCATGTGTCGGCATCGCGGCCTCCTTAGTAGTGTGGAATGAACATCATAGTGCTAGTTGGTCACTTGTTGAAGGTCGATTACCAAGCGACAAACATTCTTAAGTCTCTGACATTGTTACCCGTGGGACCAGTCATGATTGCATCGTCAAGTTGTGCAAAAAAACGGTGTGAATCTGACCGAGTTGCGTAGGCTTCCGGGTCAAGCCTGATTTGCCGTGCTCGATTTAGGCTGTCGCCGTCAGCTACTGCGCCAGCTGCCGGTGACGAACCGTCTAGGCCGTCAGTCCCTGCACTCAAGACCGCAACGCGCCGACCAGCAATACGAGGCACACACTCCAGCACAAACGCTTGATTGCGACCACCAATGCCATCACCGGTCACTGGGCAAGAATATTCACCGCCGCTTAATACAGCCACTGTCTGATCCGCATGCTGGCGCTGAAGGTGCTCGAGTTTGGTGATCATATGGTCCATTAACTGATCGACAGACCACGCATCAGAAAGTTCATGATCCGTTTCCACAATCCAACCGAGTCTCTCTGCAGCATGCGCCATGGTCTCTACAGCGTTCGCTGACGACAGTAAGCAGTGCCAGCTGCTCTCTTGAAACGTCGCCTTGCCAGGTTTAGGAGTTTCTGGAAGCAGATCTTCATCAAATAAACAACGTATAGAAGGTGGCAGTTGATCACGCAAGTTTAGGTCTTGAATAAGTTGCCGGCAATTTTCAGCGGTGGAATCGTCAGGCATCGTGGGACCAGATGCGACGCTCGACGGGGTATCTGGTGGAACATCAGAAACATAAAGTGTCATCTGTCGCGCTGGGAACGCCAACTCTGCAAGCCGACCTCCTTTTATCGCCGACAGATGTTTTCTGATGGTATTCACGTTTCTGATACTTGCACCACAGGTGACGAGTAATCGGTACAGCACCTGACAATCTTCTAAAGTGATCTCCTGCGACACTGGCATCTCGCAAAGTGAAGATCCCCCACCTGACAGTAGGAATACGATGAGATCATCCGATGTTGCACTTCTCACAACATCAATAGCTGCTGCCGCGGCATCAAAGCTCTCCTGATTTGGATAGGGATGTCCACCGGTGAAGACGGTAAAACCAGGTAGTGTCTTCCCCACTGGCCCAAGAGTGGTAACAACACCGGTCAGGGTCTGTGGCGCCACAATATCAGAAAACTTTTCCAGCATCGGAATCGCAGCTTTTCCGATCGCCACTGTTATCAACTTTTGATAGCGACTCACATCGAGGGTGTCATGACCGACGGTCAAGATGCCATCCGCGCATGTAACCTGGTCAGCTAGCACACGCTCGACGGAAAGTCGCATGAGGGTTTCTTTGAAAAGGTGACGCAGATGCTGTTTCATAAATTCAGTGTGATCTCAGAATGGCGAACACAAACCAGCTCCCTATTAAAGGCGCCACGACGACTCGCCCATCAGTCGAATTGTCGGCGAACAGGCTGTCTTTGCTGTGCGTGTGTTAGCATCTTGAAATTGGATTAAACCACAGAAAGAAGCGCACATTTGGAATTACCGTTACAGTCGTCGGCTGGATTCTCATTATCCAATGGAAACACTTGATCCCGTTTGTGGGATGTCGGTCGATCTCGCTGCGACAGCCCACCAATTTATCTATGCTGACCAAACCTACGGCTTTTGTTGTGCCCACTGCCTAGAAAAATTCAAGACCGACCCGGAACAGTACTTGCATCCCACGCAGTCGGCGAATGCCGCCCCAACATCGCCAGATACTGTCTACGTCTGTCCAATGGATCCCGAAGTCAGGGCAGACAAACCAGGTCCTTGCCCCAGATGTGGCATGGCGCTCGAACCGGAAGTGGCACCACTCCCGACCCGCGCCGTTGAGTACATCTGCCCGATGCACCTTGAGGTTGTGACTACTCTGCCCGGAACCTGTCCGTCATGCGGTATGACACTGGAACCACATGCAATCGACGTACAGGAAACACCTAACTCGGAATTGATCGACATGACCCGTCGATTCTGGATCGGCGTGGGCTTCGGCTTCCCTGTGTTCTTGCTAGCAATGGGTGACATGGTGTTTGGTGCGCGGATGCAGGAAACAGTCAGTCGTCCACTTAGCAACTGGCTCCAGTTTATCTTTACCACTCCAGTCGTACTGTGGGCTGGCTGGCCATTTTTTGAGCGAGCCTGGGCCTCGCTGAAAAATACCAGTGCCAATATGTTTACGCTGATTGCCATGGGAGTCGGCTCGGCATTTGTGTACAGCGTCGCAGCAACTGTTAATCCACGGTGGTTTCCGGAAGGATTCCAGACTGATCACGGCGTGCCCACCTATTTTGAAACTGCAGTAGCAATTACGGTGTTGGTCCTGTTAGGTCAAGTGCTGGAAAGTCGGGCCCGGCACCGCACCGGAGCAGCGATCCGCTCATTACTGAGCCTGTCTCCTCAAACAGCCAGGGTTGTGCTGCCTGGTCACGATACCGATGTGCCGTTGGCGCTCGTGAAGGTCGGCGATTTGTTGCGGGTCAGACCTGGCGACAAAATTCCGGTCGATGGTGTCGTGGTGAACGGCGCCAGCGCGGTCGATGAATCCATGGTAACGGGTGAGGCGATCCCGGTTGAAAAAACCGTCGGAACCCAAGTAATCGGTGCCACGATCAATGGGACGGGAAGCTTCACGATGCGGGCTGAGCGTATTGGCTCAGAGACCCTTTTGGCGCACATCGTGCAAATGGTTGCCAACGCGCAGCGAACTCGCGCTCCTATTCAACGTGTTGCCGATCGCGTGTCTGAATGGTTTGTGCCGAGTGTTGTACTCGTGGCAATCGTCACGCTCGTTGTGTGGAGTCTCTGGGGTCCAGAACCACGGTTTGTAACCGCCCTGGTCAACGCTGTAGCCGTGCTTATCATCGCTTGTCCCTGCGCACTCGGACTAGCAACCCCGATGGCTATCATGGTGGGTACTGGACGTGGTGCAAAGTCTGGGGTACTCGTCAAACATGCGGCAGCGCTAGAAATGTTGGACCGTGTGGAGGTTCTCGTCATCGACAAAACTGGGACTCTCACCGAAGGCCGTCCACGCGTAGCGAGTATTTCAACGATTGAAGGCGTCGTCTCAGAAACGAAGCTTTTACGGTTGGCAGGAGCTCTTGAGCAGTCCAGTCAACACCCACTAGCCGTAGCGGTTGTCACACGAGCGATCGAACAGGACATGGCCTTACCCGAAGTTGAAAATTTCCAAACCGTGCCAGGAAGAGGTGTCGAAGGAACGGTCGAGAAGCGACATGTATTATTAGGCACAGAAGAGTTTTTAATAGAGCATGGAGTTCACACGGATGTCTTTGCGCATCAGGCCAATGAACTTCGTCACCAAGGACAGACTGTTATTTTTCTTGCCGTTGACGGGCAACTAGCCGGCTTTTTGAGTGTGTCGGATGCCGTAAAACCATCTACGTTCGAAGCGTTGCGCATGCTACAAGCGGAGGGTGTACGGATTGTAATGGCGACTGGTGACAATGCTTTAACCGCGCACGCAGTCGGAGACACCCTCGGCCTCAACGAAGTTCGGGCAGGCGTCTTGCCAGAAGAAAAACAGCGGATTGTGGCAAGTCTGCAAGCCGAAGGGCGGGTCGTTGCCATGGCTGGTGACGGTATCAATGATGCACCGGCACTTGCAGAAGCTGCAGTGGGAATTGCTATGGGAACCGGAGCTGATATTGCCATTGAGAGCGCTGACATCACTCTTGTCAAGGGAGATTTGCGAGGTATTGCCCGCGCCCGTCGACTCAGTCGCAGCACACTACGCAATATTCGTCAGAACTTATTTCTCGCATTTATCTATAACGGCATCGGTGTGCCAGTGGCTGCCGGTGTGCTGTATCCGCTAACCGGATGGTTCATCGATCCGATATGGGCAAGTGCAGCGATGACACTCAGTTCTCTATCAGTCATCACGAACGCGTTACGACTACGGTCGCTAGAGCTGTAGCTGATGGAGGGGCTCGGGGTCTTCTGCGAATCGTCCTAGTCGGCGCCCTGTAATAACGCCGCTTCTTCAGCGAGGAAGGCCTCAAATTCCTCTTCCGTTTGGATTTTTACGAAGCCTCGCATCCGATAATGTCCAAGACCACAAAGC
This sequence comes from uncultured Acidobacteriota bacterium, assembly GCA_913052135.1. Classification (GTDB taxonomy): domain Bacteria; phylum Acidobacteriota; class Vicinamibacteria; order Vicinamibacterales; family UBA823; genus UBA8106. The sequence continues at coordinate 62,308 of CAJXDY010000007.1, read as the reverse complement.
TGTGAGCAATTGATTTCGTAATCACCGACGACTGTGGGTACGAACCACACTGGGATCTCCATGCCAGGAATGGCATCCTGCTTAACACGCAGTGTCGAAATAGCAAAGCTGTGAATGACATCTTGCGTTGTTAAGTGCACGATGGTCGGCTTACCCACGGGGAGGTTGAGTTGATTGATGGTCGCGATGTCGTCGACTGCGTACGGATCTGACCGATCTAAGCCGATCGCATTCGTCGGTGTAATCAGGCTTAGATCCTTACGACCGAACATACCATCCGGACCCGGATAATGGATGTGCCACTCGAATTGTTTGGCGACGACGTTCACGATGGTCGAGTCAGTTTCAGCCGGAAACTCGTTGACGCGTGTGGCCCACGCTGGAATGGCGAAACCAATCAGCAGCACCGCTTCGACGAGCGCAACGCCGACCTCCAAATAGCTGGCGGTGTGACTCTTCACACCGGCGTAGTCAGCTGTTGGGTTTTTCGACGCACGGAAACGCCACAATGTGTACAGAAAAAACAAGCCCCACCCAACGAACAAGACCAGCATAAGCCAGTGGATATACACAATCATTTGATCAACTTGTGGGGCGTGTGCCGATGCCTGAGGTGGCAGCCCTAGAAATTCCCGCATTTAGTAACTCCCTTCGTGCTGCGTTCGTCCACGCACCACGGTTGCTGACTCCGCACTCACCCGTGCTAACTTGGATAAGCGCACGAAAAACATCACAAAGCCGGTCGCCACTGTCGAAAGTACGCCCAGTAATAAGAAGACTGCCCAATTCATTCCGTCAATCATCGGCGACTCGACCGCTCCAAAACAAACCGGACACGCCAAAACTGTGGGTGCCGTGAGTGCGCACAGCGCAACGGTTGCAAACATCGTCCGAAAACCCAATCGACCAAACATAACCGTTTCCCGTCCCTCCTTAGTCAAGACCGATTCTGCGAGCCCTGCGGGCGAACAACACTGCGTACCTGGCAAGCAGCCCGGCAACAAGTAATGAAACCGCTGCCGTTACAAGATAATTCAAAGACTCAAATCCTGAGCGATACGCATTCGCCGCCCAGACCCCCATCAATAGGCTCAGAACGGCTGACGCAATAATAAAAAATAAGTGGACGCTTTTGAGTGACATGCTTAAAAACTTTCAAACATTACTGGCCAGTATGATCGAGCATCGCAAAGAGCGGTATGAACATCAACACACAGAAAAACACGGCCGTGAGCACTAAGGACCAGGTAACGGCTTTCTTTTCACCGACCAAGTGCATGAAATAGCGAGCGACAAGTGAACCCTTAATCGTTGCAACGACCAACGCCACTAGGATTGCCAAAGGAATAGACAAGGCTAGATAGGACACGCCGACCGTCGCGACCGTTAGCACCATTAGTGCGACGAACACCATGACATAAACCTTAACGTGTTTTCTTATTTCGTCCGCGCTTGTACCACTCATGTTGCCTCCCACCTACCCTCAACGCTAGATCAACTCGAGTTCTATAGCAGATACAACACCGGGAACAGAAAAATCCAGACAAGATCCACGAAATGCCAATAGAGACCGGCTGCTTCGATTCGATTTGTGAACTGCTCCGGCGCAGTTTTCCACATCTTGCTACCTGGTCCAACAAAATAACCGTTCACAACGATGCCACCTACGATATGCAAGGCATGCAGGCCCGTCACCGTAAAATAAATCGCCAAGAAGGTACTCTCGGCAGGATAGAGGTCGTGCGAAAATTTATCGGCATATTCGTACGCTTTTACAACCAGAAAGAGCACTGCCAGTCCGACCGTTGAACCGAGGTATAACCTAAACTTACCAAAGTCATTCATCTTAAGCGACGCCCAAGCCATGACCATTGTCACACTCGACGCAATCAACACAACCGTATTGAACGTTGCGATAGGCACCGACAAGATCGAGGCCCCAACCGGCCAAGTCTCGGCGCCGACGCGCAGGAGCACATAGGAAGAAAACAGCCCGCCAAACAGCATCACTTCGGACGCAAGGAATAACCAGATCCCGAGCTTGACGTTATTCAGGCCTGTATCTTCCCTATTTTCAACGGTATACGGAATTTCCATAACTCTCTGCGTCCTCTCCTAGCGTCGTTCGTTCTGTGGCGTAAAGTCTTGCACCGCACCTGGTACGCTGTACTCGTACGGCCCACGATGGACTTCCGGCGGCGTTACAAAATTGCCATGTGGCGGCGGGGTTGGTGTCGCCCACTCCAGTGTCGTAGCCTTCCATGGATTGTCCGACGTTACCTTGGCGCCCTTCTTCATACTCCAGAAAAAATTCACAATAAAGAAGAGTTGGAAGACAGCCATCGCCACCGCAAAATGAAAAATGGTTTCGTTCCAAACCAAAACGCCCGCCGTGTGTTGGTAATCTTTAGCACCGTCGTACATCCGGCGATTCATTCCGGCCAGTCCCTGGATCAGCATCGGAAAAAAGATCCCATTCATGCAGACGAACGTACCCCAAAAGTGGATCTTCCCAAGCAGGTCATTCATCTTGCGGCCGGTTGCTTTTGGAAACCAGTAATAAATACCCCCAAATAGCGCAAAGATCGTGCCTGGAGCCACTACGTAATGGAAGTGCCCGATGACGTAATAGGTGTCGTGAAGATGTAGATCTGGCAGCGAAAAAGCAAGCGGTAGACCTGTTAAGCCCCCAATACCAAACATGGGCATGAAAGCCAACGCGAAGAGCATCGGCGTTGTAAAGCGGATTGAACCTCCGTACAGCGAGATAAACAGCGCTGAGAGAATCACGACAGACGGAATGGAAATAATCATCGTGGTCGTCTGGAAGAATGCACTAATCGCGGTCCCCATGCCGGTTAAAAACATGTGGTGCGCCCAAACGAGAAACGACATGAAGCCAAGGAATATCAACGAATAGACCATCACACGATAGCCCCAAAGCGGCTTTCGAGTGTTGTTGGCGATGATCTCCGCAGTGATGCCAAGTGCAGGCAATATCAAGACATACACCTCTGGATGCGCTAGAAACCAGAACAAGTGCTGCCACAGGAGTGGATTGCCACCACCTGACACGTCAACTACTGCACCACTTACGACCAGACCGCTTGGCATGAAGAAACTCGTACCCGCAAGTCGGTCCATCAACTGCAGAACGGCCGCGGATTCGAGCGGTGGAAAAGCGAGAAGCAACAGGAAACCCGTGACCAATTGCGTCCAGACAAAAAATGGCAACCGCATGAAAGTCAGCCCGGGCGCACGCAACTGAATAATGGTGACGATAAAGTTAACCGAACCGAGTAGCGAAGACGTGATCAGAAACACCATACCGAAGAGCCACCAGGTTTGGCCAGACGTTGCGATAATTGAAAGCGGAGCATACGAGGTCCACCCAGAATTCGCTGCGCCACCCTGCGCGAAGAAACTTAACAACATCACTACGCCGCCCACAAAATAGCTCCAATAACTTGCCATGTTCAGGCGTGGGAATGCCATGTCGGGTGCACCGATCTGGAGCGGCATGACATAGTTGCCAAAGCCACCAACCGCTAGCGGCACAACGCCCAAAAACACCATGATCGTACCGTGCATGGCGCCGAGCTGGTTGTAGAACTCTGGCAGCATGATACCGCCAGGGGCATTAGCACTGCCTAAGAACTGACCTATCCACGGAATGGGCTGTCCGGGATACGCGATCTGCCAGCGCATCATCATCATGAGAATGAAGCCAAGTAACAGGAACACTAGAGCTGTGATCGCGTACTGGATCCCGATGACCTTATGGTCAACGGAAAACACGTAAGTTCGCCACCAACTCGCCGTGTGCTCGTGATCCGCGTGTGAGTGATCGAGTGTCGCAACGGTATCCAACGTCGTGCTCCTTAAGTTTCGGTCCTACAGCATCACGTAGTATTCAGTTGGTATCTTTTCGCCGAATTTCACATGGAGGTCGGCTTAATCTATTCGCTCGGAAAGGTCGGTGCCTGTCCGAATATCCTCAACCCATAGAAACGAACTCCACGAATTAATGGACACGGCATTTTAGCCTCTGCTGTGCGTGCGTGCAAGCCTTTGAGGGCTCTAAAGCCCAGCAGGGCTAGGAATTAGTGTGGGCCGACATCCTTATCACGCGGCTTACTCAAGAAGTCATGGTGTTTCGCAGCGCCCGTCTTGCAGCTTGTATTATGACCATTGTCACCAGCACAGTCGCAACCAAGCCGAGGATCATTGTAACGTAGTAGCTAACCCCTGAGTTGCTCGTAACACCACCTGCCAAGGCGATAACATCGCCTGCAAGCATCCCGTAATAGGCATAAACCACCGAGCCCGGCAACATCCCGATAGCGCCCAGCATGTAGGCACGAAAGGTGACAGTCGTCAGTCCTAGAGCGTAGTTGAGGAAGTTGAACGGAAACACTGGCGACAAGCGGAGCAGAAGGACAATCTTAAAACCTTCAAGACCCACCGCTTGGTCGATTGCAGCAAATTTGGGATAGCGAACTAGGCGGCGCTGAATTGCGTCTCGTGCGAGATAGCGTGCAATGACAAAGGCAAGGGCTGACCCGATCGTTGCTCCTACGAACGTATAGAAAGTGCCTTCAACCAGCCCGAATACCGCACCAGCCGTCATGGTCAGCAGTGAGCCAGGTACAAACGTAAGCGTAGCCGCAACGTAGGCCAAGACAAAGGTAACGGGGGCCCAGACTCCCAGCGTGTCGATCCACAGCAGAAAACGCAGCAGGTAACCACCGAATTCTCTTCCGATGATGACCAATATCCCCAATGTCACAACACTGAGAGCCATCTTGACCCAGAACAAGCGTGCGTTTGGAAATACACTTGCGATCATGGCGTTTATCCTGTGCCCCATTGTGTGCAAATGGTGTCTTTAAGGATAGCTATGGTTGAACGAGATAATATTTCGTGGGGTTGCCGAATGCGCGCCGAACCTGCAGGGGTATACTGCTCATGTGTCAGTCGCGGTTGAAGTAGCATGAGGTAATTGGAGCAACTATCTGTGAACCACACTCCGAACCAAGAAATGGATGGACACACCGGAACCACTCCAACAGTGATTCTTAGTAACAACGAAACCGACGACTCCCCAATGGGGCGAACCTACTTGGCGGTTTTGATGTTGGAAATGATCATCCTAGTTGGTCTCTGGTTCTTGAGTCGTTATTTTAGCTCCTGATCTCCAGCTTTCGGAACTGCACATGCACTTCATTGATTGGCTTATTATAACGATCTACCTCATTTGGATCGTCTCCGACGGACTGAAACGTTCCAAAGGTCTCAACGCCATTAGAGGATATTTCCTCGCGAATCGGTCTTTGCCTTGGTGGGCCGTGGGGCTAACCGTAATGGCCACGCAAATGAGCGCCATCACTCTGGTTGGAACCACCGGACAAGGCTACACCGACGGTATGCGGTTCGTGCAGTTCTACTTCGGCCTACCAGTCGCCATGATTATTCTATCGATGACGCTGGTACCATTCTTCTATCGCGCTAACGTCTATACCGCTTACGAATATCTGGAGCGTCGATTCGACGTCCGCACTCGCACGCTCGCAAGTTTACTGTTTCTGCTCTCACGAGGCCTGCAAGCTGGAGTTGTTATTGCGGCTCCGGCAGTCATTTTATCCATCGTTCTCAATCTAAATCTGACCATTACCATTCTTGCGATCGGTGTGCCAACAACGATTTACACAATGTTTGGCGGCGTACAAGCAATAACTTGGACTGACGTTAAGCAGATGGTGATTATAGTCGCTGGCTTAGCCGCCGCAATCGTCGGCCTTGTTATGGGCTTGCCGGACGAGATAGGCGTTGGCGAGGCCTTGCACGTCGCAGGCACTACGGGTCGCCTCTTGACGCTTGATTTTACATTCGACTTAAACGAAACCTACACCGTCTGGTCAGGCATGATTGGTGGTTTATTTCTTATGCTGGGCTACTTTGGCTGTGACCAGAGCCAGGTTCAACGTTATCTGACAGCCCGTTCAGTCACAGCAGCCAGGCAGTCATTAATGATGAGCGCGTTCGCCAAAATTCCACTTCAGGCGCTGATTCTGCTTACCGGCGTCCTGGTATTCACTTTTTACCTGTTCAACGCTCCACCCATGTTGTTCAACACCGTCCACGACCAGCAAATGCGCTCAAGTCCTCGTATGGCAGAGTACGAAGAACTGAATAGTAATTTTTTACAGGCATTCAACGATCGACGTGAAGCTGCACGTGCCGCTGCAGCCGCACGACGAATGCCAGACGCGACTGGTATCGAGGCTGCCGATGCGTTATTTCAAAAGCGCGACTTAGAACTTGGTCACATCCGCGACGATGCAAAAGCACTCGTCATTGAAGTGACCGGCGACCGTTCTTATTCGGATGTGAATTACGTATTTCCCACCTTTGTAACAACACAGCTTCCCATTGGTGTGGTGGGATTAATTATTGCCGCGATTCTGGCAGCCGCCATGTCAAGTATTGCTGCTGAACTAAATTCACTCTCAACTGCAACCGTGATCGACTTCTATCGCCGGCACTTTCGACGGGAAGCCTCTGATGAGCACTATATGAGGATCTCGAAGATGACGACTGGCTTCTGGGGTTTGACTGCATCCATTATCGCCATGTACGCAGTAAATTTAGGCACGCTTATCGAAGTCGTTAACCGATTTGGATCGTTCTTTTATGGTTCTTTATTAGGTGTCTTTATGTTGGCAATTCTTGTTCGCTGGGCGACCGCAAGAGGCGCTTTTTGGGGATTAATTGGCGGTATGATGTCCGTAACAGCCGTCGCGCTAACCGCAGAAATTTCCTTCTTATGGCTTAATGTCGTAGGTGCTATCGCGGTGTTTTTTATTGGCATCGCAATCAGCGCGTTTCAACCTTCTAAAGACACGGCGTCAAGCTGACCTTTTTAACGGTTCTGAACTCACATCATCAATGGAAACAGTTATTTGAAACCATTTAGAGAGCATGATATAAAGTTATATGCGACCGATAAGGTCGGGATTAGGAATTCTTAATATTTCAAAGATTTTGAGCAAAAAACTCCAAATCTCTGGATTAAGTCTCTAAAGGCAGGATACCGAGGCAGGCCATGACTACAGCAACGCGAACCATCGAAAAAATTACGAACCAAGATTACAAGTATGGTTTCGTGACTGATGTCGACTCCGACACTATTCCCAAAGGACTCAACGAGGATGTCGTTAGACTGATCTCGCACAAAAAAGGTGAGCCGGAATGGCTACTCGACTGGCGGCTCAAGGCATATCGGCTGTGGACGACAATGGTAGAACCGGAGTGGCCAAATGTCACCTATAGCAAAATCGATTACCAAGCCATTAGTTACTATTCGGCACCAAAAAAGAAACCGACACTGAAAAGCATGGACGAGGTAGACCCAGAAATTCGAAGCACCTTTGAAAAGCTCGGAATTCCACTCGAAGAACAGAAAATGCTTTCTGGTGTCGCGGTTGATGCAGTGTTCGATAGCGTTTCGGTCGCTACAACTTTTCGCGAAAAGCTTGGCGAAATGGGTATCATTTTCTGCTCATTTTCAGAAGCTGTTCGTGAGCATCCCGATCTTGTCCGAACCTATTTGGGCTCTGTTGTCCCCTATTCAGACAATTTTTTCGCGACGCTGAATTCGGCCGTATTCAGCGACGGATCTTTTGCATACATTCCAAAGGGTGTTCGCTGTCCGATGGAGCTATCGACCTACTTTCGGATCAATGCAGCTTCGACGGGGCAATTCGAACGCACATTAATCGTAGCTGAGGAAGGGGCCTCCGTCAGCTATCTGGAAGGTTGCACAGCCCCGATGCGCGACGAAAATCAACTGCATGCTGCTGTCGTGGAGCTCGTCGCGCTAGACGACGCTACAGTCAAGTATTCGACAGTGCAAAATTGGTATCCCGGCGACAAAGACGGCAAGGGTGGAATTTTCAATTTTGTGACCAAGCGCGGTGCAGCGCGTGGAGTAAATTCCAAGATTACGTGGACTCAAGTCGAGACTGGCTCGGCAATCACCTGGAAATATCCAGGCTGTATTTTGCAGGGTGACAACTCGATTGGGGAATTTTATTCAGTCGCCGTAACTAACAATTGGCAACAGGCCGACACAGGCACAAAAATGATTCATATAGGTCGAAATACCCGAAGCACGATCGTGTCGAAGGGCATTTCAGCTGGACATGGTCAAAACACCTATCGAGGGTTGGTAAGAATTGGTAAGGGTGCAAAACAGGCACGGAATTACTCGCAGTGCGACTCGTTACTCATCGGCGATCAATGCGGTGCACATACATTTCCTTACCTCGAAGTGCGTAATACTTCCGCGCAGGTAGAACATGAGGCCTCTACTTCGAAGGTTGGGGAAGATCAGATCTTTTATTGCCGCCAGCGTGGCCTTTCGACAGAGGACGCAGTAAACATGATTGTCAACGGATTCTGCAAGGAAGTCTTTCGGGAACTCCCTATGGAATTCGCCGTCGAGGCACAGAAATTGCTGGGTGTGACTCTGGAAGGTAGTGTTGGTTAGTAGCCATCCCACAACTCATTGACATATCGGTGCAGAACCAACACGAAGCGCCGCTTACTCTAAAACTTTTCTGTAAGTTCTGATCACTCGTGATCAGGTAACGACAAAGAACGAAGGGAAATACGATGTTGGAGATTAACGGTCTACGGGTCAGCGTAGGCGACAAAGAGATTCTAAAAGGTATCGACCTGCAAGTTGGTGCTGGCGAAGTCCACGCCATTATGGGTCCCAACGGTTCGGGAAAGAGTACGCTTGCCGGCGTGTTGGCGGGGAAACCAGATTATCAAGTAACGGCCGGAAAAGTGCGCTACCAAGGTAAGGATCTTCTAGACCTGGAACCAGAAGAACGAGCACGTGAAGGTATCTTCTTAGCTTTTCAGTATCCTGTTGAAATCTCTGGCGTGAACAATGCGTATCTAATAAAGGCAGCCTTGAATGCGATTAGAAAACATCGTGGAGAATCTGAACTTGACGCCATCGAATTTATGGAACTAGCGCAAAAAAAACTTGAGTTGCTTGCGATAGACTCGTCTTTACTAAATCGACCGGTCAATGAAGGTTTTTCCGGTGGTGAGAAAAAGCGGAACGAGATCTTCCAAATGGCGGTGCTAGAGCCCACATTGGCATTGCTGGACGAAACTGATTCTGGGCTTGATATTGACGCACTCAAGATTGTAGCGGAAGGAGTTAATGCGCTGCGTGATCCCTCTCGATCGATTGTTCTCGTAACACACTACCAGCGACTTCTTAACTACATCATTCCAGACTATGTGCACGTACTCTCGGGTGGCCGCATTGTGAAATCTGGTAAAAAAGAACTGGCACTTGAGTTAGAAGAAAAGGGCTATGGTTGGATCGAAAATGAGACGGCGGAAATAGGAGCATAGGGCACGTGTCAACAGAACCGTCCGTCAATCTAGATACGTATCTCGCTCAGTTCGAGTCGCTGCAGAGCACTCGGGAAGCACCAGCGGGCATACGGCAGATGCGTCAAGAGGCAATGACGCACTTTAGTCAGTTGGGGTTTCCAACGACTCGATTAGAAGACTGGCGATTCACCAATGTGGAGCGAATTGCCAAATCCCAATTCAAACTTGCTGAGGAAGCTACAGTCGGCGCAGCACAATTTGAGGCATTCTCCTTCTCGACTCTCTCAGGCCCACGACTGATTTTTGTGAATGGTCGGTTTGCACCAGCGCTATCGAACACCGATGGGGCAACACAGACTGGTGTCACCGTGGAAAATCTAAGTCATGCACTAACTAAAAAATCGGTGCAGGTGGAACCACATCTGGCCCAGCTCACCTCATACCGCGATCGTGCCTTCCCGGCACTGAACACGGCCCTGTGGCAGGATGGCGCCTTTGTGTCGGTACCAAACAACACGACCTTGAACGAGCCGATTCACTTACTCTTTATATCGACCGCTCCGAGCAAAGCTGCGGCAACCTACCCGCGTGTGCTCGTTGTACTTGGTGAAAATAGTCGGTCGACGGTGATTGAGGAATACGTCAGCGTAAACGACTCTCCGCACTTCACCAACGCTGTCACTGAACTTGATATCGGTCCAGGTAGTACCTTGGAGCACTATAAGGTGCTGTCAGAAAATCTGGCTGCTTATCATGTTGCCAGCTCCAACCTGCGACTTGGACGAGATAGCACGACTAGGTCCACTTCCGTGACGCTGGGTGGGAGGCTTGTTAGAAATGACATTGGCGCGCTCCTAAGAGGGGAAGGCGCCGAATGCACGTTAAACGGGCTTTATCTGGCTAACAGCGACCAACTCGTCGATAGTCACACGATTATAGACCACGCCGTGCCACACTGTAACAGTCATGAACTTTACAAGGGAGTACTAAACGGCCACGGACGGTCGGTTTTTAACGGCAAGATTATCGTTCGAATTGATGCCCAAAAAACTGATGCCAAGCAGACAAATCAGGCGCTGCTCCTCTCCGAGGATGCGCAAATTAATACAAAACCAGAATTAGAAATCTTCGCAGATGACGTCAAGTGCACACACGGCGCGACCGTTGGGCAGCTGGATGACGACGCACTGTTCTATCTTCGCGCACGAGGCCTCGACGAAGCCCAGGCCCGCCGCGTCTTGATTCATGCTTTTGCCAACGATGTTCTCAGCCGAATTTCGCTCGACTCTCTTCGCGCTTATTTGGAGACCGCCTTACTGAAACAATTGCCCATGGCAGTCTTGGAGGCAAGAGCGTGAATCCTCGTAAGAGTGCGTCTGCGACATCAGCATTTGACGTTGAACGTGTCCGCGCTGATTTTCCGATCTTGGAGCGGGAAGTGCATGGACAGCAATTAGTCTATCTCGACAACGCCGCTACCACACAAAAGCCTCAGCCTGTCATTGATGTCCTAAATCGTTACTACAGCACAGAGAATGCCAACATTCACCGAGGCGTCCACTACTTGAGCGAGTATTCAACAAAATCGCATGACACGGCTCGAACAGTGGTGCAACGTTTTTTAAACGCACGATCATCGAGCGAGATTATCTTCACCCGTAATGCGACTGAAGGTATTAATCTCATTGCCCAAACCTACGGGCGTCAGCACGCAAAACCCGGAGATGAAATCGTCATCACGACTATGGAGCATCACTCTAACATCGTGCCATGGCAACTGCTCTGCGAACAGACAGGCGCTTGCCTTCGCGTCGCGCCAATCGACGACACCGGTGAACTTCAACTGGACGAGTTTGAAGCGTTACTTGGCCCCCGCACGAAATTGGTGTCGATTGTCCATCTTTCGAATTCGCTCGGAACTATCAATCCGGTCAAGAAGATTATCGACCTGGCACATCAACAAGACATTCCAGTACTGGTCGATGGTGCTCAGTCGGCGTACCACATGCCTATTGACGTGCAAGCGCTGGATTGTGACTTCTTTGTGTTAACCGGTCATAAAATATATGGCCCGACTGGAATCGGAGTTCTGTACGGCAAGAGTGAACTCTTAGATACCATGCCGCCCTACCAAGGTGGTGGCGACATGATCAATTCAGTTACCTTTGCAAAGACTACCTACAGCGAATTACCGCACAAATTCGAGGCGGGCACACCTCACATCGCTGGCGCGATTGGTTTAGGGGCCGCAATCGAATATGTCAACAGCGTTGGTTTTGACGTAATCGCTGCACACGAGAGAGAATTACTCGCTTACGGAACTGAGGCATTAACGAGTATTAAAGGCCTCCGCATGATTGGCACAGCGCGCGAGAAAGCGAGTATCCTGTCTTTTGTGCTCGAGGGCGTCCACCCTCATGACATCGGGACCATCGTGGATCAAGAAGGCGTTGCAATTCGTACTGGTCACCATTGCACGCAGCCGGTTATGGATCGTTTTAGTGTTGTAGCGACAGCACGTGCGTCGATTGCGATGTATAACACGCGGTATGAGATAGATGCACTCGTTAAGGCGCTCGAAAAAGCACGTGGGGTGTTTGCGTGAACCTAGATCTGCGCGACCTGTACCAAGAAGTCATCCTCGATCACAATAAGCGGCCGAGAAATTTCGGTGTTCTGGAGGAGGCCGATCGCACTGCTGAAGGGTACAACCCACTGTGTGGCGATAAACTGACGCTTTATTTACAATTCGACGGCGAAGTGATTCGCGACGTGCGATTCGATGGTTCCGGATGTGCTATTTCGAAAGCGTCAGCCTCGTTGATGACTGAAAGCATCAAAGGAAAGTCCCTAAAAGAGGTCGAGACGCTCTTTGAAAGATTTCAAGGTATGGTAACAGCCGACAGTGACACGTTGCCAAATACGGACCAACTCGGCAAACTGTCTGTGTTTGCCGGTGTACGAGAATACCCGGCACGTGTGAAATGTGCTGTGCTAGCGTGGCATACTTTGAGATCCGCTTTCAGGCCCGAACACAAGGTTGCAACGACTGAATAACGACAGGAGTACATAAACGATGGGGATCTTAAATCTCAATTCGGATTCGATGCTCAATGCGGAACAACCTGATACGCCAGAAACAGCGGTGAATTCCGATGCCGTGGCCGCGGCATCAACTCAGGATCTACCATCACCGGAGCCATCTCCAACGTCCAGTGACGATCCTTTAATGACCCTCAAGTTAAAGCCGCGCATCATTGAAGCTATCTCGAAAGTGTACGATCCCGAAATTCCCGTCAATATCTATGAACTTGGTTTGATTTACGACATCCGGATCAACGCTGATGCGGTAGTCAAGGTGCAGATGACCCTCACAGCACCGAATTGTCCGGCGGCTCAAATCTTACCCGAGCAAGTCACAACCGCGGTGAAGGAAGTGACTGATGTCACTGATGCCACAGTTGAAGTGGTTTGGGAACCACCTTGGGATCAAACAAAGATGTCGGACGCTGCCAAGCTCCAACTCGGACTTCTCTAAGAACCGCAGGAAACGTGAAGAGGCTCAAACAGCACTTTGTCTATTCGTTAGTGTGTGGACTCGTAGTCACTGGTGCAGCTTGCGCGACACAGAGTGAGACACAGCTTGTCATTCTTGCTACCAGCACAAGTGTCAGCAATAGTGGCCTACTTGATGTACTGTTACCCGCCTTTGAGAAGGTATCTGGTGCGCGGATCAATGGCCATCTCGTAGGTAGTGGCCTGGCACTGCAGATGTTGGATCGTGAACAAGCCGACCTAGTGATTAGTCATGCGCCAACCATGGAAGCAAGCTTTCTCGCGAAGCACCCTGAGTGGTCATACAAGAAACTAATGTACAACCAATTTTTACTTGTTGGACCGCTCGACGATCCAGCAAACGTCCTGTCTGCGCCGTCCATTGAAACCGCAATGCAGCAAATCGTTGAGCACGGAGCCCGTTTTGTTTCACGAGGTGACGAATCCGGCACTCACACCCGCGAGCAGCAATTGTTCACGCTAGCCGGTGTGACTCCATCTGCAGATCAACTAGTTATTACGGGACAGGGCCAGGGTCGAAGTCTGCGTATGGCAAGCGAGATAGAAGCCTATATGCTAACGGACGATTCGACGTTTGCACGCGCACAAGATGCTCTAGATCTGCAGCCCGTTTTTCAAGGAGGACCGCGCCTCTTGAACACGTATGCAGTCATCATGAACACCGAAGACCCGCATCAAGAATCGCGAGAACTAACAAAACATCTGTTCGAGTGGCTGACGGACGGTGGCGGGCGAACAGTAGTTGCGGAGTTCAAGGTGAATTCAAGTCTAGTTGGCTTCAGTATATGGCCCATGGATAAGCCCCGTGACCAGCCAAGTGCTTCACCATATTGAAAGCCACATTTTTCGGTAGCACACTCCTTGTGCACTGTTGAGTAAGTGCCAACTGACAGGTATTACGCTAGAATCACGGCAGTGTGAGCGTGAACAATCGAAAGCGGGTGCGTGGCAGAGACCAACCAACGTCCACTGGTCGCGGCCTCTTACTATTCGTTGTGCTTGTACCGCTGCTGGTCTACGGCCAGAGTGTCCAGTATGATTACGTGCAGGCAGACGACGCGGATCTCATTCTCAAGAACCGCTTATTTATCAGCCAGTTAGGGAATATTCCAGACACCTTCACGCGCAGCTATTTCGAAGTCGACGGCGAACTTAATGACCAAAAGACTTACTATCGACCCTTAGTTATTTCTTCATTGATCCTGGACACTCAACTCGGCAGTGGTGAAGCCACGGTGTATCACGTGACCAATGTGGCCATGCATACACTGGTTGTGTTCCTGCTTTACAGTCTGCTGATCGCGATGCAGGCAGATCGACGAGTGGCCGGGGCGTGTGCGCTGTTGTTCGCTGTCCACCCCGTAAACGTTCAAGCTGTTTGTTGGATCGTTGGACGCAACGATCTCCTCCTCGCAGTGTGGGTGCTCATATCCATGCTCAGTTTGATCCGGTTCAGTCGAACTCATGCCACGACTGCTCTGTTGGGTCACCTTATCGCATTCGCCCTGGCGCTGTTCACGAAAGAATCCGCGATCATGATGCTCCCACTATTCGTCCTATTCGCCTGGTTGTGGGTCGGGCAATCCAGTTTTTATCTCCGGCACCGCAGCTTGCTCATGGGTTATGGGGTAATTCTGCTTGGCTGGTACGGTCTGCGACAGCAGGCCCTCTCGGGCGGTGACGTGTTTGAAGTCACAACGATCCGGTCCTTAAGCCAGACGCTGTTCGTGAATATTCCAGACCTCTTAGTCCATACCGGTAAAGTTGTTGCACCCATTCGTCTCAGCATCATGCCATCGTTGGACGTCACTGGACTTATGCTAGGGGTGTTGGCCCTTGGTATCTGTGCAACCATATTTGGTCGCGTGCTGACACCACGTCGACAGGTGTTTGTCTGGGGATGGTTCCTCCTCTTTTTACTGCCGACCTTACTGGTCGACGAAATGCCAATCTACGAACATCGCGCCTACGTCCCCCTGCTCGGCCTGTGCATTGGCCTCTCCCAGATCAAGATCGCTGAACACACGGCACGCCGTCAGCACGTCGTGGCCGTAATCTTATTGGCTCTGTTCACCGTCCAGACTGTCCGACATTCAGCAGTCTTTACCGATCGATTTACATACTGGGCAAGCGCCACCAACGACAGCCCGTACGCGCCAATTGCGCTCGTCAATCTTGGGCAGATGGAAGAAGAACGCGGCCGTCCAGGTCAGGCAGAACTCCATTATCGTCGAGCACTCTCACTCGATCCTGAAACACCGAAAGCCAATAACAACCTCGGTATCGTCTTGATGGCGAAAGGGGACTCAGCGTCGGCGAAAGCACGATTCTTGGAAGAACTGCGGGTCAACCCTGAAAACGCCGAGGCCCATTTCAATCTCGGTTTGTACAATAAACTGGTTGGCCGCATAGCTGACGCGGTGCCCTACTGGAAAAGCACGCTCGAACTTAATCCCTACTTTGTGCCGGCCTACCAGAACCTCGCCGATTACTATCACGGAATCGATGACGTCGCTACGGCCAGATACTACGAATCTCGCCTTGAAGCACTCAACGCACCTTAGCGAAACATCCCATCCTCTTGAGTGGTTCAGTCGTCGGATAGAGGGAGAGCCAGATATTGATTAAGCGCAGGATCCTCAATGCGCTGATGCGTGCCATCGGCCCATTGGATTTCAATCGAGTCAATGGCAGTTAGGTCACCAAGGCCAAAGTGTGCGGTCGCCGAGTGTTGTGCAGAAAACGAATCGCCGGTGACGAAACGAGTCATTTGTGACCCTGTAGCCGTCACCACGGTCACGGTTGCTCCAATCGGCGACCGGTTTGAGCGAGCCTGATCCAAGCGTACCCCGACCCAATTGCCAGCTTCCATGAGCCGATTCTGATAGACATGGAGAATCTGGTCGTTCTGATCTCCAGCACCACCACCCGACTTAATTTCGAGCACCAGGAGGTCCACACGACCATCTGCATCCAAGTCTTCGGTTACCACAGCGCGCCCGTCGTACTCAAAGCCTACACCCAACAGATACGCAACGTTCGTAAACCCCGTACCGCCGTGATTCATTAATAAGACCTTGTGCTCATAGCCGTTCCAGGAGATTTCAGTTTCCTGGAGTGGGGTCATGACAAATTGAAACATATTTTCGCGTGCAACATCATCCTGGGAATTGTCCGTATAGATATCGTGCCGCCAGAAGGTGGTGCAGTAATCCTGAGTACTCCCCCCGCTAATATGTCCATTAGCAACGAAGATGTCCTTATCGCCATCATTGTCAAAATCGAACGATGACGTTCCCCACGACCAGCCGGTGCGGGCAACATCGGCATTAAATGACGCTGGCTCGAACCCATTCCCGTTTCGCAGGAACATCCGATTGCCATATCCCATCGCCTGGCGCAATGCGTTGTGTTCCGGCTTGTCGTTTCGCCCAAGGCCCAAACTTTCAAGCCGCCGGGCGGTCGTTGAACTCATTCCGATCACATAAAAATCCAGATCCCCATCAAGATCATAATCCCCGAACGTATGGGACATGCCAAACATGTAGCGATCACGACCGAATACCTCAGTGACATCCGTGAAATGCCCGTGCCCATCATTCAGATACATATCGAAGCCGGCGAAATCGCTGACAACCAGTAAATCCATATCGCGATCGTCGTCGAGATCGACAAAAGAGCTGCTATAGGTCCGTCGGAACCGCTTGTGTCCGAGCCCTGCCACGTCGGTGACATCCGTGAACGAACCATCGCCGTCGTTGCGCAAGAGCGCCGCTGGAAAACCGTCGTTGGCGTCGTAGTATGGACTGGGCATCTGGCCACCAATATAGGCGCTCTTGTAGTTCGCAATGAAGAGATCGAGGTCCCCATCGGCGTCGATATCGCCAGCCGTCAGTGACCTAGGCTGTTCAAAGGTCGCCTCAGAAATCTGGATTCCCTTCTTTACGAACTGTCCCTCGGCGCTGCCCTCAAAAAGAAACGGGTGCATACTGGTATTTACCGCAACGAAGTCGACATACCCATCATTCGTAAAGTCAGCCAGAATGCCAGCATCGGAGAAGATGTGTTGGTCATCAGCCAGAAACGGTTCCGCCGCAAATTGACCGTTTCCACGATTCCACAACGTCTGGTTAAATCCGCCAAGGATAATCTCTGAGAGCCCATCCCCATCAAGATCCTGTACGAGTAGGGGACCGAGTGGATACCGCGTCTGTGTTCGTTCTACCGTGAAAACTTCCTGAAAGGCCGCCGGCGCGTGCCGTTCCAGCATTTCAACGTCCTTAATCACAATGCGATCTGGAATCGGCAAATCTTCGGCATCAACGCGAGGCGACCACTCCACTCGAAGTACCGCTCGGAGCATCACACGGTGGGCCGGATCGGCACGGGTTGCATGAATCACACTTACGACTTCAGAAGAGGCAGGACGTTCGTTCTGGGGCATTTCGAACTTGCTGTGGTGCCATTCGGTCTGTTCGATCACATATCCCTCACGCTGAAACCGGTCAAGTAGGCGCTTCCAGGCTGCAGGATCTAAGTCGACCGTCGGCGCGCCAAACTGGCTCCGCTGAATTCCCAGACCGAGCGTCTCGAATCTCCCAGGGGTACCCATGGTGAGTTTGGAAAACGGCACCGCCGCGAGGATTGCAAACTTGTCATCTCGGGTTAGCAAGGCATCCCACAGCGCGACAAAACGTCGTTCATACCGTTGTGCCAAAACTTCGGGCGCCCAGAGGTCTTGATCCAGTTGCTCACGATCGCCAAACAGTTGTCGTGCGCCAAATGGTAACGACAACGGATTTGTCGACTGGGAAGCAGACTGTGTCTGAACTTCAGGTGACATCACCAAAATGATCACCACACAGAGGATTACCTTGGTGACGCTGTATACAGATCCCAGATATTGCATCATCTTTTACTAGATGTTCTTCTTTCACGATCTCCGAGATAGCGCGTGCTGTCAAGCACTTCTGATAGGCCTAAATACTCGTAATCGTAATGAAGGAAGAGGAGCTAAAGTCATTAAGCGTGCCCTATGCTTGGCCCCAGACGGTCATGTTGCCTTGATGTCACCACACGAGCGAACAGATTGCCAACAAAACAGCCTCAACGTGTAGCAATCCGGACTCCTGCGACGAAGCTGCGCCCGAGCGCTGGAAAGCCGAACGCCTCCTCATAGTGACGATTAAACAAATTCTGCACGCGAGCCGTCAGTTCGAGCTCCTCCAAGATTCGGAGGCTGCCTCCCAAATCAACTACCTTATAGCCAGGATTGTGGAACAGTCCTCCGAACGTGCCGTACGACGGGTCGACATCGAGTGTCCGGCCTCGCGCGCCGGCAGAGGTAAAGACTGTGAGCAGGGACTGCGTGAACAGGATTTCCAGACTGCCCTGATGACGAGGCCGGCGTAGGAGCGAGTCACCCACGTTGAACCCTGTCTTGGCTTGACCGAGAGTCTCGTCGAGCGCGAGTACCTCAGTGTGAAGCCATGTATAGGTGGCGCGAACCTCAAGCCCTTGGTCCGTGCGCGCACTGGCGGCCACTTCGAGTCCACGCGCCCGGGAGTTATCGAGGTTATCGGTCCGGAACTGGCTAGCATCCTTGAACGACTGACCTACCGAAACAATTAGATCATCGTAGCGATTGAAGAACGCGGTTGCCTCAAGGACGATGCGACCAGAGGCGAGCGCTTGCCCTAAGCCAACATCCACGCTCCGAGTTCGCTCAGGCTTCAGCGCGGGGTTGTCGGTGAACGCGATTTCGAACGCTCCTGGTGGCCGGATGCCCGTGCCAGCGCTTACGCGAAGCCGGCTCCAGTTGTCCGTGACGTCCGCCGGTCGCATATACCAGCCGAACGACACCTTGGGATTCACCGACATCTCTGTCCGGTCGGTAAACGTCGGACGCCCAAACCCGTCACCGGCCAAGGCCTTCAGCCGGATCTGGTCCAGACGGACCCCTCCAGCCATCGACAGGCGTGTGGTCGGGTCGAACCGGAGTTCGCCAAAATAGCCTATGATCTGGCGCTCGACCGGTATTTCGTTGAACGCGCTGTCCGTGATGAAGGCATTGCCGGCCTCTTCGCGCTGGAAATCGAGGCCACCAGTCACCACAAGGCCCGGCCGCAGCCTTGCGTCGGTGCGCGCCCGGACTGTCAGACGACTGGATTCAGATCTCGACTCGCCTGACGGGCTCTTGAACAGACTCTTGGTCCTCGTGTGGTTGACATCGACTCGCTGGTCGATACGTCGACCCAGCCGCTGACTGACACCGACTGAGAAAAGCCGGTTGTTGTTGTTGCCACGCGAGACTGGATCGACACCGGAATAAGTACCACCAGGGTCACTACCCCACGGCCCTGGAAAACCACGGTCGTTGGTCCCGTAGCGAAACGTGGAGCGGAGCACAGTACCCTTGGTTCCGCGCCAGCGCCCTGTCAGGGACAGATCGCGACGTAGGTAGTCATCATTGCTGACTGTCTCACCTGACGCGAGAGTCCTGCCGGTCTGCCCGTCGCTGTCGAGCTGTTCGAAAGCCGCACCCCAACTGAAGGCATTCAACGTACCCGCGGTGTTCACGCCCACACGGGAGGTGCCGAAGGCACCTCGCTCGATTACCCCGTCTGCGCGTGGTGGTCCTCCCTGGCGCGTGATGATCTGGACGACCGAACCGATTGCGTCCGACCCGTATATGGCGCTCTGTGGGCCTCGGACCACTTCAATCCGCTCGATGTCACCGACCGGCAAGT
Organism: uncultured Acidobacteriota bacterium; assembly: GCA_913052135.1. Taxonomy (GTDB): domain Bacteria; phylum Acidobacteriota; class Vicinamibacteria; order Vicinamibacterales; family UBA823; genus UBA8106. Next base: position 42,563 of record CAJXDY010000007.1, on the reverse strand, counting down.
GCGCGAAGTCATAACTGCCACCGAAACCATTGACCCGAACACCGTCGATGAGCACGAGCGAAAAATCTGACTCGCCGCCGCGCGCGTACAATTCGGTGAGGCCCCCTCGGCCACCGGCTCGCGTCACACTAAGGCCTGGTATCACCAAGCGGAGCGCGTCGGCGACCGTCTCGATCTGGCGGGCGGCAATCTGCTCGCGCGTGACCACCGACACACTGTCATTGACACGCGACCGGGGCTGTTCCAGGGCGGCCGCGGTCACAACAATCGATTCGGAAACTGCGCGCACCTGCAAGACGATGGACACCGACCGCACAACGTCACGCACGAGATTCACCATGATCAAGGGCGCACCGAACCCCGCATGAACCACTCGCACTTCGTAACGTCCCGGAGGTAGATCGGTAAACGCAAACCGGCCCTGATCGTCCGTCAAGATCGTCGCCCGGACCATGCTCAAGTCAGATACGAGCACCGTGGCGCCTGGCACGACACGGCCAGCTGGGTCAAGAACCTTGCCGTCCAGTCCAGCCGCAAACGTCGCCGTCGCCATGCCCAGCGAGCTGGTAGACAGGGTCGCAAGCAGACAGCAACGGATGATGAATTGGATCAAGAGAGAGGAGCTCCCACCGGCACTATGTCGTCCTACGCACGACTTCCCTTCCACAATCGTCGACAGAGTGCGTTCTGTCAAGCACTCCTAGCATGCCTTCAGACCCGCGCCGGTAATAACCACTCGGAAGCCAGATAAAAAAGAGGGGGTGACCACAAAAAAAAGAGGCGGCCCGAAGGCCGCCTCTTTCAATGTTCAAACAGACTGACTGCCGTCTTAGTAGGAGAGACGGAAGCTGATCTGCCAAATGCGCATGAACCCGTTCTGACGCGTAATTCGACCAAACGTCGAACTGTTGTACGAGTTCGAGCTGAGGCCACCGAACTTCGGTGTTGCGGTCGCATTCAGGATTTCAAACCTTGTCTGGAAAACCGCGCCGGCACCAACATTGGTGTCCTTTGCGAGGACAAAGTCAATATTCTTCCGGAACTGGTATCGGGAGTTGCCATCCGCACGCGGGGCATTTCCGAAGGCACCCTTTCCGGGATCCGTATACGCTGACGCCTGGAACCACCGAGCTGCCTCGTTACCCTTACTCGCAACACGCGCCAGATCGCTACCGGACGTGCTCGATGAACCGCTCAGGTTCGGGCGCTGCCGTGCACCCATAAGGCCGAGGTTGGAGTCTGAAAGACCGCCGCTTGCCACAACGTTGACAGGCGGGCCGCTAACCATCTCCACAACAGCAGACATCGACCAGCCGCCAAGAATGAAGTTGGCTGCTGGATTATCTTCGCCAGGTCCTGGAATCCGGATGATCGGAGCCAAGATTAAGCGATGCGGTGAGTCGATAATGCTGCGACCATACTCACCATCTTCGATGTTGTAGACATTCTGCGGGGCCGCGGTGCGGCTAGCGAAGCTGACGCTTTCGCCCCACTGATTGTCCTTCATGTTGCTCATTGTGTAGCTTACACGACCACCCCACCAGCTTCCGCCAGTCCGCTTGTCGAGCTTGAGGACGAAAGCGTGATACTGACGCTTTCCGCCGGCTGTCTGCTCGAGGCGCTGAACGTTGCCGAATTGCGGGAACGGTCGAATCAACTGACCAGCTGCGATCGTGCTCCGGGTCTTGTACTCACCCGCGCCTGCCGCACCCAAGAATGGGTTGGTGACAGAAGCGCGCAGTGCTGCCGGATCCCACGTGCTGCCACTCGGATAACTCGACTTGGCAGTCGCTGGATTGATCTGGTTGATGTTGACTGTGCAGCCTGAGTTCGTGCCGCAGTAGCCGATGTTGCGTCCGGTCGCGCCCGTGTAACCAATGGTGATAGCCATGTTACCTGGGAGTTCCCGCTGCAAATCGAGCGAATACTGATGCACGGTTGGGTCGCCCTTGTCCTGATCAACAAACTGGATGTTTCCGCCAATACCCGTCAACAGACCCAAGGTGCTACCTACAGGGGACTGGAGGCCGGATGGGAACGGATTGTCAAGCGTTGTGATCGGGGCTTCCGTGAGGTCGGCGCTGGTCTGGCTCACGGATGTAGCCCGTGTGAACCCGATTTGGCCGTGACTACCTGTTGAGTACTGCCATGGCGCGTAGAACAGACCGTAACCGGCACGTACGACGGTTTCGTCGTTCAGCGAGTAGGTCATCCCCAAGCGCGGCGAAACACGGACTGCCGCAAGGTTGCCCTGCTCGGTTGTTGCACCATCGACACCGGCGAAGATCAAGCCACCCATCAGTGTCTTTCCAACGGCCGCGTTTACAGTTTGGCCGGCAGTATTCAACTGAGTACCGAGTGGGCTTGGAATGTTCGGGTCGAACGCAACAGTAATCTTGTTGTCCCTCTCACTCATGCCGTTTTCATGCTCGAGTCTCACACCCCAGTTGAGGGTGAAACGCGAGTTGACACGCCAGTCATCCTGGAAGTATGCGCCCATGTAGGTCGTATACATGTCGAGGAGGCCACGGTTGGCATCGACGGCACCGCCATTGAGTGCACCGAGCAAGAAGCTCGCGTACTCATGACCACCCTCACCGGCCGGACCCTTCGTGAAATTCTCTTCGAAGGTGAATCGTCCAGCAGTGTTATAACGCGTCGGCGTATTAATACCCATCTGACGGTAGTCGGTACCGACTTTAACGGTGTGAGCTCCCCACAACTTCGAGAGAGCGATGTTAGCCGAAATCGGCGACTTCCACACCCGACCAAGAGTCTTGGCGTTTTTACCAATGGCTCGGTAGCCGACGTTACCGGAGAAATTAATCCCTGACAGCAGGGTCTTTCCGGTTTCATGAATACCGCTTGTAAATGAGGAGGGGAAGCCAAGTGCTGACGGCCCCTTCGGTGAGACGCCTGGAATCGTGTTATCCAGCCATCGCGTCCAACCATACCGCATCGTCAAAACAGTCGTGTCGTTCAGGATGTTCGTATTGTTAGCCACGAACACGTGCGGGCGGCGCTCAAGGTACCACGTCGCACCACTGAAGAAGTAGTCGGTCTTCGCCGTCTTGTCTCCAATGTAGTCAGAAGCCGGCTCGTCTGTCTTGTTATAGAGATACAACCCACTGAGCGACCAATTGTCGGAGAACTTATGCTCCACCTTGAAGGTGTACATGTCCGCCTTGTCAATCGTCTGGGATGAATCTGTGGCATTCGGCTGACCATCTTCGTTACCAGCATAGGTTCTACCGCTAATGGTCTTGGTCGGCCAGAGGGCATTGATGTTGCCTGCCACTGTGGACCGCGCCGGATGGCTTGACGGAATGATCGCGCCCGTGAACTCAGGTGTCGCAAGCGAACCAGAGCCAGTCGCCGGGCACCGCGTGTTCGCAGCCGATAGGCCACGACAATACGGATTCCAGATTCGGACGGCCGTTCCACTAATCGTCGACGACGAGAAGTCGCCGAGTTTTTGGTTCGGGCCAGCCCAAGTACGCTGTGGAGTGTCAGTCGTGAACGACCGATACCCTTCCATGCCATACCACCAGAATGTTCGGTTCCGAACAATTGGGCCACCAACACCACCACCGAAGAGACGGTAGTAGGACTGGTCAAGCGCGCTGCTCTTCTTCGTGCCACCAGACTCGCTCACGAAGTAGTTCAGCATCTGACCCCAAACCGGACGAGTCTGGAAGAAGCCGCTGCCATGAAATTCGTTCGTGCCCACGCGGCCGGTCGTGTTGAACACGCCGCCACCGGTACGACCCATTTCTGCGTCATACGTGTGGACCGAAACTTTAACGTCAGCAAGCGCCTCGATTGTGGGGTTAAGCACCGCGCGACCTGACAGCTCCGTAATTGGAACACCGTCAAGAATGTAGTTGTTCGCACGAACACCACCACCACCTAGCGAGATACGCGAAGCATTGGTCTGATCCTGCTGGCGATTAAACCGCGGGTCGCCAACCGGCATGACCGTTGGAATCGTAACCGCGATCAAGAAGGCGTTACGGCCAGGAGCCGGCAACATCTCAAGAATTTCACGGTCAAGACTCTCACCGACCGAAGCATTTGAGGTCTCGATCAGCGGCGCAGCGGCCGTAACCGTGATCTCTTCTTCGACGGTTCCAACTTCCAGCACTAAGTCCAACGTAATGTTGGCGTTCGTGCCGATGACTAGTCCACGCTGCTCTAAGGTTCTATAACCAGGGAGCGACGTGCGAACGGTATACGTTCCGTTCGTGACGGCGACGAAAGAATACTCACCGACGCCGTTGGTAATCGTATCGCGGGCAATAGTTGTGCCCTCGTTGGTCAAGGTGACCGTCACACCGGGGATGATCCCCTGTGCGTCAGCTACCGAGCCACGAAGATTACCGGTGAACTGCTGACTCATTGCATCCGTGGCACTACCGACGAGCAGTAGCGCACAGAGAACGAGCATTACCGACTTCCTCATAAGTGTTCCCCTCCTACTATGAAGAACATGATTAACAAATTAACAAACATACGTACCTTCTTTTCAACATACAAAAACGAACATTCCTTCACTTCAAGAAACAACTCTGTTTCTGGAAAGATGGTTGATTTTAGGCCTGTTTTTAATCAGAAGCAAGCCATAATCATCGACCAGTTCACACTTCTACACACTAAATCCAGAAACGTATATACATAACATGCAAGATCCGAGCCAACATTGATTTTTCAAATTCCTTAGGAAATACTCACTTTATGTGGTTTCAAGGAATCCAGAAAACCAATATTCTTGACGATTTATTCAAATTTTTGAATAACCTCTGAATCACACCATATTCTTCGTATTTCAAGTCAATCAAGAATTCATTTTATTGAATTATTGACAATTAATTAAGTCACGCTATATCAATACTTTAACGAATAAAACGGAATGTGTTCGTTTTATGTTCGTGAAATTGTGTGCAATTTGTCACTCTCAAATAGAAGCTTTTTAGTATGCAAAACTGTGCACTATTAATTGTTTCGCACGACTTTGGAATAGACGTTACACTGTGTTGCCTATGAAATTCACGAACACATCCCAACGGTTGCCTGTGTTATTCATCGCCGGTACCCACGTGTTTATGACCGTGTGCATCATCGCCTGCGGAACCGCCACCCTCCAGGCTGGGGCGAACGATCTTCACGCAATCTCCAAAGTTGCTCGGGCTTCGCACCAGCAAGAATCGCGGCAGTCGCACGACAGCCAGCACCACGACAATGCGGAAGCCACGTGTGAACATGCACTCGATACACCAAACGCCATCGACTCAGTCAAGAATACTGTTGTAAACCTCGAACACCTCGCGGTGTTGAAGTCTCCGTTCGGCGACACAAGCTCGGCCGTCCAGCCACCTACCTTACTGGCATCAAGCTCCGCCCCGCACTCGCCGGTAGTGTTCCCACCCGCTGTCCCACTCCTGATCTAGGTCGCAGCACCCGTCCGTCTTGCCGTAACTCAGACAGCTAATCTCGCTTTTTTAATAGAACGTGAAAGGTCGCTATGTGGCTCAACGAAAATCTTGTACGTAGGATGTACGTATCTACAATCGTCGCTTGTTTACTCACCATTAACGTGACGGCACAGCAAGACAAGCCTGTAGAACTGCAGCAACCCGAAGATCCTCACGCCCATCAAACCGAACATGAAGACAGTCATCCATCTGGGAATTGGCATTTTATGCATGATGGCGTCGCCTTTCTCACGGTTAACCATCAAACCACACCCCGGGGAGCCACAGAGTTCGTGTCACAGAATTGGTGGATGGGTATGGGCAGTCGGTCCGTCGGTAACAGCACCTTGACTCTCAAGGGTATGCTCAGCGGGGAGCCCGCGACCATGCGCGGGAACGGCTATAGCGAACTCTTCCAGACCGGTGAAGTCTACAAAGGCCAACCCATCACAGACCATCAGCATCCCCACGATTTTGTCATGCAGCTGGCAGCCGTCTGGTACCGACCCTTGTCGACCCGAACCGGAATCACCGTTGCGGGAGGACCCGTCGGGGAGGCCACTTTAGGTCCAGTTGCCTTTATGCATCGGCAGTCTGCCGTCGAAAATCCCTTTGCGCCACTGGGACATCACACGTTCGACGCAACACACTACGTCAAAGGAATCGTGGCGATGCGTGTGGACCATGGTCCGTTTGCTCTGGAGGGTTCAGTCTTTCACGGCGGCGAGCCGGATGAACACCGCTGGGGCATCTTGGATGTCGGCGCGCTCAACTCCTGGGCGACACGTGCCTGGTGGCAACCCGATCCTCACTGGTCGGTCCAAGTCTCCCATGGATTCTTAACGAAACCCGAAGCTCTTGAACCAGGAAACGTACGTCGGACCACGGTCTCAGCGGCGTGGCACACTCAATCGGAAACTGGATTCACGGCTGTTACGGCTGCCTACGGCCGGAACGACAAAGATCACGCAGACGTCGGCTCTGACGCGTTGTTTGTAGAGGCAACCCATCGCGTTGCCTCGCATGTTGTGTACAGTCGCGTGGAAGCGGTGGACGTGGAAACCAATCTACTGCTTGGAACGCAACAGCACGGAGGCCACCTCGAACCGAGTACGGTTCTGGCTGCGACGTTCGGTGTAATGCAAGACCTACCGGCACTTGGTAATTTTGATTTCAGTGTTGGCGCGGACGTGACACTTCACAGAGCTCCTGAGCAACTAATCGGAATTTACGGCTCGCGTCCAACATCGTTCAAAGTGTTCTTACGTCTCCGTCTTCCAGTCCCAGCAATGGGGAGAATGCGCGATGCGACCATGATGCAGCCAAGTGGAAGAATGTAGCAGTATAATTCCACACAACTTGGGACGCCCATGTTTCTCCATCGCGCACTCACTTCGTGTGCCATTACCATTGTCGGTCTCGACCGACTTAGAGGCGCACTGCTTGTCGGTCCAGATGTCGTGTCGGATGAAAGTCGTCCGACGAACAGTTTCACTATTTACCACCTTAAGAGGACCCCATGAAACTTGATACGTGGATGATTGGCTTCCTGCTCTTGCTAACTCTTCCCTTAGTAACGTTCGCCGGCCAGGAAAATCAAGCGGCGCTGACTGCAAACTACCAACTTGCAAGTCGATTCGCGCCGTACAAGTTGAACCGGCTCATCTATAGCACCACTACTAACCCTCATTGGATCAAGGGAAGTGACCGCTTCTGGTACGAGTGGGAAACTTCAGAGGGTAAATCATTCTACTTAGTGGACCCGGCGCAAGGCACCAAGACACTGCTATTTGATAACGACCGTATTGCTGCCGAACTCACGCGACTCACGAAGGATCCCTGGGACGGAAAGCACTTGCCAATTCGAAGCATCAAGTTTATCGATGAGGACACACTCCAGTTTGAAGTCGAGTCGTCCCAAGACGAAGAACGCACCGACATCGACCAAACCGAAGAAGAACAGCAAGAGGAAGATGACGGCGACACCGATCAAGAGGAAACCGTCAAGAAGCAGGTATTTCACTTCGAATACGACGTGGTAACTCGAAGTGTTCGGCAACTTGCAGACTGGGAAGGCCCCGATAATCACCCTGCGTGGGCTAGCGTGTCCCCTGACGGCCAGGTGGTTGTCTTTGCCCGCAATCATAACCTTCACACGATGACCAGCGAAGCCTACCAGCAGATTCTCGATGCGCGACGCGGTAAGGATGGCGACGAGGCGGACGAGGCGGAAGAGAAAATTGAAGTGGAAGAAGTCCAGCTCTCGACAGACGGCGAAGAACACTACAGCTACGCTGACACTGCTCGCGGTAAAACTGACATAGAGAAAGAAGAAGACCGCGAAAAGCGTAAACACGCCAACATCTCCTGGGCTCATAACTCGCAGCGCTTCGCGATCGTGCGCCGAGATCAGCGTCAGACCGGTGACTTGTGGGTCATTCACTCCGTGGGAAACAAGCGCCCCGAACTGGAGACCTACAAGTACGACATGGCTGGAGAAGAAGTGATCACCCAACGCGAACTTCGCATCTACGATTTCGCAACCCAGCAGATGCTAACGGTCGATACCGAAAAATTCAAAGATCAGCAACTGGGGATCTGGAACGCTCGGATATTCGAATATCCGGATAGCGATGAACCCGACCAGAACCTCTGGCTCTCGAACATTTCAACCGAGTTACATTTCTGGCGTCAAAGCCGTGATCGGCACCGGGTCGAGGTTTGTGTTGTGGACACTACGACAGGTGCAGTCCGCGTACTGCTCGAAGAAGAATTGAACACATACGTGGAGACGCAGCCACTCGAACGCCTAGAGTCAGGCGACTTGCTCTGGTGGTCAGAGCGAGACGGCTGGGCACATCTCTACCGCTACAACTCGGATGGCACGTTGCAAAATCGCTTAACCGAAGGCCCCTGGGCCGTTCGACGAGTGGTGGGCATCGATGAGTCCGAGGGTGTGGTTTACATCATGGCAAATGCCCGTGAGCCCCAGGAAGACCCTTACTACCAGCACCTATATCGAGTCAATCTTGACGGCAGTGGCGTTCAACTCCTCGACCCGGGTAATTTTGACCATCGAGTTCAGGTAGGGGAGTCCAACCGATTTTTCGTCGGCAATTACTCGCGGGTCAACACGGTTCCGAGTTCGGTTGTGATTGATGCCAACGGAAGAAAAATACTCGACTTAGAGGAGGCGGATTTTTCCCAGTTGTTAGCAGCTGGCTATCAGTTTCCAGAGCCTTACAGCGTGAAGGCCGCTGATCGCATCACGGACCTGTACGGGGTCATGTATAAGCCATTCGACTTCGACCCGACGAAACAGTATCCCATTATCGAATTCGTCTACCCGGGACCTCAGACAGAATCAGTTTCGAAGTCATTTTCGACGAATCGCTACGAAACAGCGCTGGCCCAATTTGGCTTCGTGGTAGTAACGGTCGGAAACCGCGGTGGCCATCCCGCGCGTTCCAAGTGGTATCACAACTATGGGTACGGCAACCTCCGTGACTATGGACTTGCTGACAAGAAGGTTGCCATCGAGCAGCTCGCCGACCGCCATGACTTTATCGACCGTGACCGTGTCGGCATTTATGGTCATTCAGGCGGTGGATTTATGTCGACGGCAGCGATGCTCGTCTATCCTGATTTATTCAAGGTAGCGGTGTCGTCGTCTGGTAATCACAATAACGACGTGTACAACAGCTTTTGGTCCGAGAAACATCACGGGATCAAGGAAGTGATGGACGAAGACGGCGAAGTGAGTTTCGAGTATGACATCGATAAGAATTCGGATCTTGCAGCGAATCTACAGGGGCATTTACTGCTGACGACGGGTGACATCGATAACAACGTGCACCCGGCGGGCACCTTGAGAATGGCGGAAGCGCTGATTAAGGCGAACAAACGTTTTGATTTCTTTATGTTCCCAGGTCAACGCCATAGTTATCGAGAGATGGCAGATTACTGGTTCTGGTTGCGGGCAGAGTACTTCGTCGAACATCTCCTCGGCGATCTCCAGTGGGATCCGGATATCAAGGAATTAAACCTCGAAAAAAACCAGCCCCCAGTGCCAGCACCGCCGCGGACAGCGCCGCAGTGACTGCCAGCCGCAATGGTTGAGCACATTGCTGACGCGAGATGTTGAGGCCTACCGATCGTTTTTGAGTTCCACAACGATTACTTCAATGGGTTGGCCAGTGTTATTCACATCGGCGTGCATGGTGTCAGGTTCGTCGTGAGTCAACCAGTACGCCTTGCCGGCTTCCCAATGAACAGTCTCCGTCTTCCCTGAATCCTGCACAATGTCGAGGGTGGCGTCAGTCAAGGCGATCAGCGCACGGGCATGCTCATGTCGATGCATCCGAAGTGGCTGATCTGGAAGAATGATGCTTTTCCAAACCTTCACGTGTTCATTCTCGAATTGCGGAGCCCGACGGGTTTGTGATTCTTGACCGACGAGCAGAACGGTGGCAACAACAACCACCACGGCAAGGCAATAAAACGGTTTCGTCAACATGGTGCATGCTCCATTAATTGTGCGATCGGGTGTGGACACGGACAACTCAATAGAAGTTACGTAGCCGACTTTATTCGGCTGATCTGATGATACCCTATGAATCGTTTCGAATTTTCGAAACGTGTGGGCAGTATCAACTGACGGAGAGCAATCCATGGACAAATTAAATCGCCGCCGATTTCTGAAATATAGCGGTGGAAACATTAGCTTAATGGCCTTGGCCGGAAAACGCCTGGAGGCAAGCGAACCTATGAAGTCAATAAACCATCGTCAAGCCGCCAACCCATCGACCGTAGACGTCGCCGTTATCGGCGCCGGGGCCTTCGGCGGATGGGCGGCTCTCTACTTGCGTGAGATGGGCTTGTCGGTCGCGTTGATCGATGCTTACGGACCAGGAAACGCCCGTGCGGCCTCGGGTGGTGAAACCAGGCAGATTCGTGCCGGGTATGGTGAACGAGAAATTTATACGCGGTGGGTGATTGAAGCCTTTAAGCGCTGGGAAGCGCGGCAGGAAGAGTGGGGTGGACTCCCATTGTTCTACCGGACTGGTCAGCTCTCGTTGTACCGGGAAGGGGGGTCTCGGTCCTTCCGGGCCACACAGACCGTGCTCACTAAGCTCGGAGTCGAAAACGAAGTCATCGAACACGATGAGGTTGCCCGGCAGTATCCCCAGTTCAATCTCGACGGTATTGATTTTGGGTATTATTTGCCCAGTACCGGCGTACTCATGGCAAGGCGAGGCTGTTTCGCCGTAGCCGAGGACTTCCAACGCAAAGGTGGCGAGTTCATCCTCGCAAAAGCGAAGCCGGGACGGCAAGCGGGCAGACAGTTGCAGGAGATAACGTTGTCAACGGGACAAACAATTGCCGCCGAAAACTTCGTTTTCGCATGTGGTCCCTGGTTGCCGAAAGTGCTCCCAAATCCCATGAAAGATCGCCTCGTGACACCTCGACGGTCGACATTTTGGTATGGTGTTCCGCCCGATGACAATCGATTCACCCACCCAAACTGTCCGAATTTTTCAATGGCTGGTGTGTACGGGTTTCCCAGCATCGAGGGACGCGGCCTGAAATTTGCGACGGTTTACGACAGCATTCCGTTCGACCCGGACACGGATGAACGACTGGTGACCGAGAATGAAGTCGGGCGTGCCCGCGAATTTCTGGACAAGTGGTTCCCCGCTCTGCGCGGTCAGCCACTGCTTGAATCTCGCGTGTGCCAGTACGAAACGAGCGTCGACGATCATTTCATCGTCGATCACCATCCCGACATGGAGAACGTATGGATTGTCGGCGGAGGATCAGGTCACGGATACAAGCACGGCATCATGCTCGGTGATTACGTCGCACGGCGCGTCACGGGCCAAGCAACCGACCCGGAATTGGACGCGACATTCAAACTGAAGGCTGAAACGTTCTAATGCAAGGTACGCGCACTGTGGGCTACGGCCTCTTTACCTTGATAGTGTGCTTGGTAGTCGGCGCTGGAGTTCTCTGGGCACAGCCCGAAACCCCTCCAGGGAAGAAGGCATTATCCGAAGCTGGTTGCGTGATGTGTCACGGGCCCAGCGCCCGAGGAGCGAAAGGGCCTTCACTTATTCCGGTGGAGTTCGACTTCGCAGCCTTCACGAGGATCGTCCGCGAAGGGATCGGAGAAATGCCTGGCCAAGCTGAAGAAAATGTCACGGATGAACAAATCGTACTGATCTACGAGTATGTCGTCAGCATGTCGCAGTCATCGAATAGACGCTGACTGCGACCGTGGCGTTAAAACCCGAGTAGCTTGGCGGTGTTGTCCCACCGAATGGCCGCCTTGTCCTTCTCAGAAATGGTCAGCGCGGCAATACTGTCCTGCATCTGATCAAGGCTCCCGATCATGTGGGGATAGTCACTGCCCGCCAGGACCTGATCGACACCGGCAAACTCGATAGCCAATTCTAAGGCTCGCTGATCGAAATTCACGGTGTCGTAATAAAATCGCTTTAAATAAGTACTCGGTGGTTCACTAATGTGCTGCCGGCAATCCTTGAAGGCCCGAAATCCACGGTCGAGCCGTTCGGCGAGATAGGGAATCGTGCCGCCCAAATGCGCCAGAACCCAACGGATACGAGGAAAGCGTTCGGCAACTCCGGTAAACACCAACTTGGCAGCGGCTAGGGTAGTGTCGTGAACAAACCCGACAAGTGGCATCAGCCAGTACTCGGTCATAGACTCCACGCCGACTGGATGAATGGGGTGAATGTAGCAGACGGCACCCAATTCGTTCGCTTTCTCGTAGAGCGGCCAATAGCGTTCGTCGGCGAGTGCGACGCCATTCACATTACTGAACAACATCACTCCCTTAAACCCGAGGCTGGTCATCGCCCGCTCTAATTCTTTGACGGAGGCATCCGGGTCATTCAGGGGGAGGGTCGCAAGTGCGGTAAACCGAGACCGCGTGGCTTTAATTTCAGCCAGCGCATCATTCACAAGACTAGCGAATTTCGCAGCAACCTTCGGCGTCTCGACATGGGTGCCAGGCGATGTGAAGGTGAGTACCTGCTTATCGATACCCTGCTCGATCAGGACAGCCTCGCGAAACTCGATATCGCGATGCCCTGGCACCACGACATTGTAGTCACCCGGGTAATACAACACCGGATTGCCCTCATCGTCTGTCGTATGCTTCAGGGAACTGACACCACCTCGAACGGCATCGATGTATGTGGGCGGGTAATAGTGGTTATGAAAATCAACGATCGCCACGAAGAGTCGCTTCTCCTTTTCGATGAGTCGGCCACAAGTAGTACACAGGAACGCCCACGAGGACGATACCAAGTCCGATAATTGCCTCCAAGGGTTCAGCTATAAAACGCTGAATGACAATGACGGCAGCAGACAAGGCGAAAAGTCCCGCAATCATCGGGTAGCCCTTGATCCGATAAGTCGGCGCGTAACTTGGGCGACGACGAAGCAAGAATAAACCACAAGCCATCATGCCAAAGAAAATCCACTCCACGTAAATGACGCGAGAAAACAGTTGTTGATACGACCCGGTAAACACCAACACAGACGCCCAGACCCCTTGCAACACGATGGCCAGATGCGGTGTTCGGTAGACCGGGTGCACCTTTCCGGCCCAAGGGAACAACACGCCATCCTGTGCCATCGAAAAGTAAACTCGAGGTCCAGCCAAAATGATTCCACTCACGGCCCCAAAAGTTGAGAGAAGGACGAGGCCGGATATAAACGTGGCGCCGCCGTCGACCACAACATCCGCGGCGTCAGCCGCGACGCGTGTTGAAGTAATAACAACATCGAGGGGCAAGATATACATGTAGACCGCATTAAGGGCGATGTAGCAGACGGTTACGATAATCGATCCATACATAAGCGCACGAGGGATGTTTCGCGTTGGGTCGATTGTTTCACCGGCGGCGTAGGTCACCATGTGCCATCCACCAAACGCAAACAATCCTGCAATGAGAGCCTGCACAATGTCGACAGGAGAGGTGCTGGTCACATCGAGGCTACTGCTGGTCCCAACCGCAGCCGCGTCACCGGAGACCATCGTCATGCCCACTACGATCATCAGAAAAATAGCCAATACCTTAATGATCGTGCACAACGTTTGTAGGCGACTGCCGTGGGCAACGCCCCGATAATTCACAGCTGAAAGAACAAGAATGGCCCCGGCGGCCGCGAACTGAATGCCCGTGTCGCCAAGCGGAATGAAATAATCCAGATACCGCGCAAACACCACGGCCACGGCGGCAAGGATGCCGGAATGCATGCTCCAGAACATCGCCCATCCCCACAAAAATCCGAAGACTGGCGAATACGTCTCATTCAGAAACACATACACGCCACCAGTGCGAGGAAAGGCGGAGGCGAGTTCTGCGCATACTAACGCTCCAAAAAAAGTTAATGTTCCCGCGAGCAACCAAATCAAGGCCACCCCGCCTAAAGACGGAACGAGTTTGGTGATTTCGGTAGGCTGTACAAAAATCGCCGCACCAATAATGGTCCCGACCACCATGGCCGTCGTTTGCGTAAGATTGATTGACCGCGATAGCCGTGCTGGCGCTGGTTGGCTCATGGGAGATTATTGATCAGCCCTCGGGCTGCTCTGTCGCCGAGTACGAACCACCTACAGGTGAGCGGATGCGTAGGAAGAAGCGTATATCCAGAACCGGTACACGGATACTGGTTGATCGGTGCGCAAGATCAGTAAACGGAGATACTCTTAAGCCGCTGCAGTCGCGTTGATCCGGAGAACCTTCGCAAAAACCTCGACCGCTTGACGCATCTCGCCCATGGTCCCGATAGAAATGCGTGCCCACTCCTTTTCGTAAGGTGGGAAGTTGCGACCAACGGCCACGCCATTTTCCCGAGCACCATCGCGGAATTCCTGCGCTGCCATACCCGTATTGACGAAAATGAAATTCGTCTGCGAATCAGTCGCGTCAAAACCGGCGTTTTTAAACCAGTCAATCGTAAATTGGCGAGCCTCGGTATTCCGTACGGATTCAGCTTCAAGTCGCGCTGTATCCCCAATGGACACAGTTCCTGCAGCAATGCCAAGAGCATTCAAGGTGTTAAAACTGTGCCATGGCATTAGCTCTCGCACGGTATCCTCATGAGCGATGCCGTAGCCGACGCGCATCCCGGCCATACCATGTGCCTTCGAGAAGGTCCGTGCCACAATCACCCGCGGATTCGTCAGTGCCGTTGAGATTTGACTCCTGTGACTCGCATCGGTGACGTAGTCGTGATAGGCCTCGTCGACCAGAATCGTCGTGTCTGGTGAACCAGTCAGCACGTCATCGATGAAGGCCATCACGGCGTCTTCTCCATGTACCGTGGCAGTCGGATTGTTCGGATTATTCAAGAACACAAGTCCAGCACCTTCCCGTGCCGCTGCTGCCATTTCGTTGAGATCCAACTGCATCTTGTCGTTTAAACCGATCTCGGTGAAAGGTGATCCGATCAGTTCCGCATATTGGGTGCATTCTTCGTAGGTCGGTGTTGCCGTCACAAGCGGTTTCATGGGCGACGTATACGCCTGCACGGCCGTGCGCAGAACCTGCGTCGACCCCAAGCCAAGAACCACATTCGCCGGTGCGACACCAAAACGGTCAGCGATGGCCCGCGAGAGCCCATTCGCCTCAGCGAAGGGGTAGCGACCGACGCCTTCGCCATTCTCGCCGAGGACGCCACGTGCCGCGGCGAGCGCTCGCTCGCCAGGACCCGCCGGGTTCTCGTTGTTGTGTAGTAAAAGTGGACGTTCCTGTGCCAGCAGTTCTGCTGTCCAAAACTCTGGTAGGTCGTAAGCCCGCGGGATATAGCTGCCCGAAAATGCTGCTACGCCGCCAAGCCCAACAGTCTTTACAAACGCGCGTCGTGAAAACGACATGTCATCCTCCTCGAAAAACTTTCCGGGCCGTTGTGCCTGCCCAGACAGAACGTTTGTTCACTTCTACTTAACCCAACTCACTCCACGTAGACGCCTGTGCGTCTACGCCAGCACCTGCTTGAAAACTTCCGTAGCCCTGCGCATCTCGTCCATTGTGCCAATCGAGATCCGACAGTGTGTTTTTTCCATTGGTGGAAAATCGCGACCGACGTGCACGTTGTGCTCAGCGCATGCAGCGCGAAATTCACTCGCCGGTCTGTCAAGATTGACGAAGAGAAAGTTCGTCTGCGAGTCAGCAGATTCATAACCGGCATCGGTGAAAAACTTCCGCGTGTAGTTACGCGCTTCCGTGTTGCGCGCAACTTCTTGGGCGAGATTATCCGGGTCGTTCAACGATGCGACAGCCGCTGCATTCGAAAAGTTGTTCGTATTGAACACGTGTGTCCAGCGAGACAGAATTCCGATGGTATCGGCGTGGCCGACCGCGTAACCCAGTCGTAAACCAGCCATCCCGTACGCTTTCGAGAACGTCCGTGCGACAAAGACACGCGGCGTTCGCAGTGCGAGTGGAATGGCCGTCTGGTGATTCGGGTCCGTGGCGTAATCGTGATACGCCTCGTCAATGAGGATGTAGGTTTCAGGTGAGACGCGCCGCACTTCTGCGACAAATGCCTCAACATCCGATGCTCCCACCACCGTGGAACTTGGATTGTTCGGGTTGCACATAAAGACCATCCCAGCGCCCTTGGCTGCGCTAGCCAGCGCAGTCAAGTCCAAGCGAAGATTGGCATCGAGCGGTACGGTCTTGATCGGATAACCGAACTGCCGAGCAACTCCTACCGTCTGCAAGTACGAAGGATCAGCCGTGACCAGTGCTCGGTTCGGTCCAGTGAACGCCTTGGTGGCATTTTCGAGGATTTCACCAGAGCCTGTCCCGATCGTGACGTTCTGTCTTTCTGCGCCATACTTGCTGGCGAGAAGCGACACCAGATCTCCGATTCCAGGACGCGCGTTGGTCGGATAACGACCGGCGCCTTCGTCTAAGGCCTCGACTAACGCCTCAAACGCTGCTGGGCCGGGACCCACCGGGTTCTCATTACTGCTAATGCGAATTTCGTCGCCTTCAGGCGGCAGCAGGAGACTTTCGTTAAACGCACCTGGCGCCATCTCTGCAACCATAGCCTCGCGTCCTCGGGCGGCGATATATCCACCGTTAAACGAACTGGCTCGGTTGATTCCTAATCTGCGAACAAATGCGCGACGCGAGAGCGACATAACATCCTCCTCAAAAACATCTTCACTTCAAAACGAATCAAAAGTTCCGCTTCAGCGCCAAGTCAATTAAGCACTAAAGCCAGAGTTATGCATTCTAGACTGACCACGCGATGGAATGCTACTTAACAACGCACCGAGAAAATCATTTTAAAAATTTGGCCCGACTTTTTGATCGAGAAATTTCCACGTAAGTTACTGGAAAATATAAGTTTCGCCGGCGAATAGGTCTTGGTAAGTGTGGGTCAATTTTTCTGGTGCACAAATAATCCTGTGCCGGATCTTTGCAGACTTAGTGCATCAGTTGTGACGCCTATTCCAGAAACTCAACCAGGCGAAGAAGACTCCAAGTCGAACCAATGCCACTGGTCAGAAACGGCGGCGACTGGGCGTGTCGCTCTCCACTTCATTCTGTTACTCTGAGAGAGATGAAGAACAAAGTCCGTGTGTTCGCTCCAGCAAGTGCTTCAAATCTTGGACCAGGGTTTGATGTCATTGGTCTTGCGTTGCCGCAACCTGGCGACTTGGTGGAAGCCGAGTGGTGCGACACAGCAGGCGTTACCATTCTTGAAATTACTGGGGACGGTGGAGCATTACCGTACGACGCAGCACGCAATGTGGCCGCCGTTGCCGCTGCCGATGTTCTCCGACGTGTTCAAGCAGATAACCAAGTGCCGACAGAACATCGCGGTATCTGTCTTCGACTACACAAGCAGACGCCACTTGCCAGCGGGCTGGGCAGTTCCGGTGCGAGTGCTGTAGCCGGAGCCTTTGCGACCAACGAACTACTTGGCCGTCCGCTCACACGAACAGCGCTGGTCGCGAGTGCGTTGGTAGGCGAGCAAGTCGCTGCGGGAACACCGCACGCTGACAACGTCGCTCCCAGCATGTTGGGCGGTATCGTCCTTATTCGCAGTTACGAGCCGTTGGAACTTATTAACTTACCCATTCCCACCTCGCTTCAAGTCGTCGTTGTGCATCCGCACTGTGAAGTCTCGACTGCGGCGGCACGTCGCCTCGTAAGTGAGCGCACTTATACGCTGGCCGACGCCGTAGGGAATCTCGGAAACCTTGGCGCACTCGTTGACGCGCTGCATCGAAATGACCTTGAGCAATTCGGTCGAAGCATTGTCGACCGACTGGTAGAACCCGTGCGGACAGAACTGATCCCTGGTCTAGCTGAAGTGAAGGAAGCCGCCCGCGATTGCGGAGCACTCGGGTGTTCGATATCTGGCGCTGGTCCCTCATTGTTCGCCTTTGCAGGAGCCGAAACAACCGCCAGAGAGATTGCCAAGGCCATGCAAGAGGCCTTCCGAGACGCTGCCAATCTCGACTCGGACGCACATGTCGGACCAGTCAACGCACAGGGCGCAACCACGATGTAGGCTATCTTAAAGAGAGGCGCCCTAGTTCGCCTCGATATCACTAATCAATAACGAGTTGAATAATAGTTTGAAAGTGCCGTGTGATTGTGCGCGATGTTGAACACGGAATCCTAGCAACACGATGCGTCCCTCTTTAATGGCAACCTCAACGACGGCAGCGCGGCCAGCAATCACGTTTCCGCCCAATAACCATCCACTCTTCAGTAGTTCGTCTGGGGACGATGGGTAGGACGCGACCGTGCGGATAGATTCAGGAGACTTGGAACTCGTTCCCGTCCAGCGCTCAGCCCGGCTTGGGGCGCGACCGATCGTAAACGCTGGACTACGCGCAAAAAATGCCGTCGATTCTTCTGGCATCCCGAACGCAAGTGGATGAGTGTTGTCAACAGCCATACGCAACAGCGTTCCAGGAATGTAATAGTCGGAATCGCTCTGGCTCACAGTCACATCACTAATTGGCAGATCAAAAATCTCCAATGGCAACTCCGTCGCCGTGTCCATCGCAACCAATGTACCGCCCGCCGTCACGAATTCGTGCAAATTAGCCAGACCAGCGATCATCATACCGCCCGTATACTCGACAGGCATTCGCTCAGCACTCAAACCGTGCAGCATACTCTGGTAGGTCGCATCCGGTAAGACGATTACGTCATACCGATCGTAGAGATTTCCTGTGCGTACCTCGGCATCGTGCAGACTCGTGTAAGGAAATTCGAACTGTTCCAGAAGCCAACGGGTCCACCCTTCGTCCATGTTGCCGCCCCAGGCGTGATAGAGACCAATCCGCGGCGTCGTAAGTTGAACGGTACCAGTCGAAGGCAGAGCATCCAGAGCACTAATCGTGAGACCAAGCGATGATGCAGCGTCGGCCACGCGAGCGTGCGTGTTTAGGCCAACCGCGACCAAGAACGTTCCAGCAGGCCATACACCAGTATCTACCGGATTTCCCCATTGGTCATATGTCACTCCTTCATCAACGACTGTAGTCGTACGATAAATTGTTTCGCCCGCGGCGAGTAATCGATTCACCGCAATAAACGCATCGTTCGCACGAGTGTCGATGACATAGGCGCCTGCCGGTTGATCAGGCATCGAGTGACTCGGCGGCTGGGCTAATCCCACCACCGGTTCAAGTGCTACTTCGGCTCGCTGATTACCAAGACCGGAATGTTTCGCAACGTTCACATCCATTTGGAACGGTAAAGTCCACCCAGTGATGTCATACGGCCGGTCTGGAGGACCACCCGGATAGAGGCGGCGATCGGGATAGACCTGCGGATTAAGTAAATCCGTCAGGTGTGGGCGGAATGCCTGCGCCCCGGCCACCACAAAGCTGCCGGAAGGATATTCAATCCCATCCAATATGAAGTCAACTGTTGCACGATCAACTTCGATGCCTCCGCGGCGGAGTACGTTCACTAACTTAATCGCCGTACCCGGGTCCCACTGGTTGAGGGAAATAACGTAGGTCTCATCCTCACCCGCCGCAATCGCGTCTCGACCCATTTGATAGATGTTGTACAGCCATTCCACCCGTCGCTTGGCACCGATATCAAGTACGGCCATCGAGCCAGTTAGCATGTATTCGCATGTGTCTCGAATATGCCATTCACCACCAAGATACGGGTTGGGATAAAAAGTCGAAGGTTCGGTTGTTGATTCACCGTTAGAGAACCGTGGAGGAAATCGCTGGCGATCGTAGGTTGCTGGTGTCGCCGACGCGTGAGACGCCTCAGTCAGGATACCCACCATATTGTGATAATAGGGGGCCGTGCGCATGCCACCGTTCCACCAAGTATCGTATCCAATCTGTGAAATCACGCCGGTCTTGCCTTCTTGATCATAGCGACGGCCCATCGCTGACCCAACGGCGTTGATACCACGCATAACAAGCGCTGGAATGTTGGGGTTTACAGGTTCGGCGAATGGAGGAATAAAAATTCGCGATGGAAACGGACCGGTCTGGTGTTGATTGTAGATAATCTGCGGAAACCATTCCTCATACAGTTGCCGACCCACATTTCGCGATTCAGGTTGATTAAACATATACCAGTCGCGATTGTTGTCGTGCCCAACATACTTCTGATAAAGCTCCGGAAGTGACGCATGCTCGAACTCGGTGCCAACGTGCTGCATGTACCAATTGGCGACTAATGTCGTCCCGTCAGGATTCATATTCGGCACTAGCAAAAAAATCACATTGTCACGAATATTCCGCATCTCTTCCGACTCATCTGAGACCGCGTTATGCGCCATCCACGGTGCTGTCTGACCATGTGCGACCTCGGTGGAATGCAAGCCAAAGTCAATCCAGACCACAGCTTTTCCTTCGTTAGCAAGTGCCCGAGCCGTTGTCTCACTCACCTGACCTTGTGCCAACGTTCGCGCAATCTCCTTGTAGCGGTCCAAATTCCGCATATTGGCTTCCGACGAGATTATGGCCATCGTCTGCGTACGGCCTTCTGCCGTTTTGCCAATTTCGATTAGTTGCATCCGGTCACTTGAGTCCGCAAGCGCACGAAAATAGGTATCAATCTGTTCATAGGTCGCCAACTTGTAATCGGCACACGGCGCCCAACCAATGACACTCTCGGGTGTCGGTACGGCGGATTGCGTGGTTAGAACAGAAGCGCCAGCAGCAACCAATACTGCAATGATGAATGCGTGAATCGACCGTTTCATGAATGCCCTCCAATAATAGTGTTACTAGTGTCGCGGATTACGCCGGCGGTGACAAATGCCAAACTGACAGTCATGGACATTCCTCTTTTGAAGTGTCAGGTCCATGAGGTATCGACGAAACACTGTGGTCGGAACTCTCCTGTTTTTTAGTGTTGTTTTCTATATCCAGGTCGGCTTGGAGCGCATACCGTTCGCGTGCCCCTTCAAGCTCACCCACGATCCGTTCGGCAAGATGAGACGGTGACACGACACGTGCTAGTGGACCAAATCCAAGAATCCAACGAGTTAGCGCCCGGTCGAGACAGACTTGCAACGATAAACTGACTGACCCGTCTGGGTGTTCGGAGATACGTTGAGAAGGATGCCATTCTCGCTCGCGCACATACGGTGCGACCCGGTCAGCAAATTCAATCGTCACAGATTCGGGCTTACCTTGGTTAACACCAAGGGAGTGACTGAATAATTCCTGTGACAAGCCTTGCGTCGGTTCAAATGTCGTGTCTAAAAGCGACAAGTGCTTGACCCGCTCAGTAGCAAATGTCCGCATCTCAGCATACTCGGGCACGTACGCAACGAGATAGAGGCCACCCTCCGCATAGACGAGGCGGTACGGTTCGACGAGATATTCCTTTGTGCGGTTACTTGAGAAGGAGTGGTAGGAAATTGTGGTCTGCCGTCGTCTCAATGTAGCATCCAAGAGTTTAGCTACCGTTTCCTCAAGTTTGCCGCTGTCAACAATTTTCTTCTTTATTGGTTCTGACTTTGCTTGCAACACGGTCGGCAACCGATCGAGGAACTGTCGCATGCGGGGAGTCAGAACAGTTTCAAGCTTCAAAAAAGCATTGTGAAGGTCCTGTGAAAACGGTGTGCCAGACAAAACCTCAAGGAGTGTTCGGCTGAAGTAAAGCGCGCACAGTTCAGACAGCGTAAAGCCTACATTGCCAAGGAGCTTTAATGGACGAGCATCAAGCTTCCAGTGCCGCTTCCCCTCAATCAGTTCATCGAATAGAGGAAACCCTGCCATCTGAAGCGCTTCGAGGTCTCTTCGGATGGTGCGTGTCGTCACCTCCATCTTGCGCGCTAACTCATTGATCGTCGTCCAATGAGACGCTTCTATCTCACGCAGGATATTCCACTGACGAATTACCTCAGCATTGCGGGGCATCGAATGCCGAAGGTATAGCAAGCCCAACGGGCGTTGACAAGGCTTCGTTATGGCAGTTCGCTAAAGCCCATTGGACATCAGATCGGCAATCGCCCGGTTGAACCTTGCTGGATCGGGGAGTTCGGAACCCTCGGCCAGTAAAGCGTAGCCGAGAAGCAGATAAGCATAATCGACAAGCGCCGGGTCTTCCTGGTTCCCAGCAAAACGTGCCTGCAACTTGGTCGTGATCTCATGATCGGGATTTAATTCAAGAATCCTTTTATTCTTAGCCTGACCATCAACGCCCTTTGCACGGCGAAGTAACCGTTCCAATTGTGGACTCATGTCTCCTTCACCTCCGACCAAACAAGCCGGTGAAGTCGTGAGGCGCGTTGACAACCGCGCTTCTTTGATCCAGTCGCCCAAATTCTTCTGAAGAAATTCCAGTAAGTTCTCGAAGGTCTTCTTACGATCGGCAAGGTCCTCCTCAGCCTGTTTACGCTCTTCGTCACTGCCAAGTTCAACTGTCCCTTGTCCAACGGACTTTAGCGTTTTGCCCTCAACTTCGTGAACCGATCCAGTAACCATTTCGTCAATCGGGTCTACCAGGTACAGCACTTCATATCCCTTGGCCTGGAACGCCTCAAGGTGTGGGGAGTTCTCAATGACCGCGCGCGATTCGCCTGTGAGAAAATAGATGTCGTCCTGGCTAGTCTTCATCCGCGCAACATAGTCAGTAAGACTGGTGAGTGCACTCGGGTCATGTGACGATTGAAATCGCAACAACGGTACAACACGGTCTTTGACATCCGTTTCTGCGGCAACGCCTTCCTTAAGCACCTGTCCGAACTCGTTCCAAAATTTTAGATATTTTTCGTCGTCTTCCTTCTGTACCTGACCGAGGTGATCCAATACCTTCCGACTAAGCCAATTCTGCATTTGCTTGATGTGACGGTCTTGCTGAATCATTTCGCGCGAAACATTTAACGGCAGGTCTGCTGAATCAACTACCCCCTTGAGAAAGCGCAGGTATGACGGTAACAAGTGCTGACATTGCTCCATGATGAGTACACGTCGCACGTATAGCTGTAGACCAAACTGCTGATCGCGATAGTACAAATCCAAAGGCGCTTGTGCCGGCAGGTACAGCAGCGCTTGATACTCAATCCGACCCTCCGCCTTGAGCAAAAGTCGATCCAGTGGTTCCTGCCAATCGTGGGCAATATGACGATAGAACTCGGCATATTCCTCACTTGAAACTTCGTCGGATGGACGAGTCCAAATCGGCTTCATCGAATTGAGAATCTTCTCTTCAGTAACCGCGTGCGTCGTTTCTTTCGTCGACTCATCAACAGGTTCCTGACGAGTTTCTTCTGCTTTGATGGGGTAGCTGACAAAGTTTGAATACCGCATTACTAGTGAACGCAGCACACCGAACTCCGTAAAGTCATCCAAGCCGTTCTCCACGTCAACTGCCTTAAGATGAAGCGTAATCGTGGTGCCACGAGTGAAGCGAGTGTCCTCTGCGAGTTCGTACGTCCCGTCGCCCGTGGAAGTCCAGCGGGTAGCAATCGAAGCTCCTGCACGACGTGTTACGAGCGTTACTTTGTCAGCCACCATAAACACAGAGTAGAAACCGACGCCGAACTGGCCAATTAGGTCAGCAACCGCCTCGCCCGACTTACGATCCTTGAGTGTGTCCACAAGTTCCCGGGTTCCCGACTTGGCAATAGTGCCAATGTGAGACACCACCTCATCCCGGCTCATACCGATGCCATTGTCCAACACCGTCAGGGTGCGGGCATTAACGTCAGTTTCTAGTCGAATTTCAAGAGTTTCAGCTGGATCCAAAATCTTTGGATCGGTAAGTGATTCGAACCGAACGCGGTCAAGAGCATCTGAAGCATTCGAGATAAGTTCCCGTAAAAAGATCTCCTTGTGGGAGTACAGCGAGTTGATCACTATGTCGAGCAACTGCTTCGTTTCGGCTTGAAATTGATGTGTTTCCACTTCCGCGTTCATCTCTCACTCCTAACTGCCTCTTGTCGAGACACAAGCCCTTAATTGTAGCGTGTCCGGACTCCAAGCGATCGGAGCATCTGACGCCGCATATAAAAATATCAAGAAACTTTTTTATTTTGTGCCGTGCGTGACCTTTCCTGTCACTCCTCATCAGTACAGTTGTGTCCAACAAGGAAGGAGTATGTCGAATGATTCAAAATTCTGAACAACAAGTCGTGACACCTCATGGTGTATCAAAGGCAGCCGTCGGATTAGTAAAGGCTCGTCAGTTAAATAGTTCACGAATCTGCACTCCAAAGTTGAGGATGAGTCACGAATCCACTTCGGTAGGCAAACAACTTGAGTTCGCTTACCGTGGTGTCGGTCCGTCAGACCGTTTACCGTCGACTCCGGTCAATCTTCAGCATGAAACCATGTGCTGTATTTGCCAAGACCGACAGGTGATGGTCGACCGGGTATCACGAAACAGGTCTTCGTTGTTTCACCTGCTGTGCTTCCCCTGTTATCACCATCAAATGGAACGCAAAAGAATGATTAAGCAACGTCGGGCACTTGCGATGTTACAAAGACCGACTGATGCCCTGAGCAGGCACTCTGGAGACACACACCCTCCCGAGGTGACGAAGTATCAACACTTGGCACATAGACGACATCAGGCACAGATATTGGTCCGGCGGGCGCTGATGTAGCGTGCATCCATCAGGCAGGCGACTGAAGGATAACCTGCCGTGCGACGGGCCTCATCGCCAACCGCCAGAGACCCTGATATCCTCTGCTGAACATGAGCTATCAGTTATTGCGCTCCGCGCTCATCGCGACATTACTTTCGGCGCCGTATCCGCTGGCCGCCCAAACGGCGGCAACTTTGTCTGAACAATTCATCGAGATGACTGCTGTGACCGGGTACGAGCAAACGGCAGCCGAACAACTTCTGGCAATGCTCCCGGGCACGACATTAGATCGAGCAGGTAATGTCGTTGGGGTGCTCGGTACCGGCACACCCGTTAGATTGCTAGTTTGTCCACTCGATGAAGTCGGTTATGTCGTAGGACGTATCACGGACGACGGTTATCTTCGCCTACGACGCGTTGGAGTAGGCAAACCGAATCTATTCGACCAAGGCTTGGAAGGACATCGAGTGACTGTTTGGGGTGCCGCTAAAACAACACCGGGTGTCGTTTCGATTCCGTCCACCCATCTAGGACGTGGCCGCTCCTCGATGCCAGACAGACCCTTTGACGTAGACGACGCTTATGTCGACATCGGTGTGGACTCCGCAAAGGAGGTGCAGCAGCTTGGCATTCGACTTCTGGATGCGGTAGCCCTGGCTAAACGTCCCCATCGGTATGGTAAAAATTTACTGGCGGGTCCAGAAGCTGGTCGTCGCGCTGGGTGCGCAGCTTTGGCGCGAACCTATCTTGATCAACCGGACGTCGACGGTACCGTTGTGATTGCGTTCGTGGTTGAAAGCCAACTTCGTCATGCGGGATTGCGGGTCGTGTCCCGCCAACTGGGTCCCTTCGCCTCGACCTGGTTTATCAACTATGACCCACCCGAGCGAATTATTGATGAGGGATTCGGTGCCATCAAGCACTCGGATGTACCTGTTCAATTTAGTGAGACCGCTGTTGAGACCATCAATCTGGAAGAAGTGGAAACACTCACTACTCAGATCAGTACAGGAATCAAGAAACACCCATGACTCTTAAATGTGGCGCAGTCATTCGTAGCCTAGTGAGCATGGTCGTCCTATTTACGACAACATTGCCTGCCTCTGCGCAAGTTGATTCGAGTCGAGTTGAGGCAGTCGCAGGACTCCTTGAGGAATTGATTGAAACTTATGGTGTGTCAGGAGATGAGCAGCGTGTGCGTGCTGTCGTAGAGCGACACCTACCCGCTTGGGCGAAGCCGCGAGTCGACGAATCCGGGAATCTGTGGGTAAGAGCTGGGCAGGGTGACCCGGTGGTCGTCTTTATTGCGCACATGGATGAAGTCGGGTTTCAAGTGACCGAGCTTCTCGACGATGGGTCGTTGCAAATCAGGCAGCGAGGTGGTTTTTATCCACATCTATGGGAGGCCACAC
The DNA here is from genome assembly GCA_913052135.1 of uncultured Acidobacteriota bacterium. GTDB lineage: Bacteria > Acidobacteriota > Vicinamibacteria > Vicinamibacterales > UBA823 > UBA8106. The sequence continues at coordinate 16,594 of CAJXDY010000007.1, read as the reverse complement.
CAGCATTTGTGCATACGGCTGAGACTCGGGTGCCTGGAATCTTTATGCCACGCGATGAACATCAGGTGACGCCGACGCGTCGACCGCCGACCGGTTTCCGTGTCAGTGTGGGAATGTCATCCCGTGCGGCTACCGAGGCGCTGGGAGTTCGTCTCGGTGACACAGTTACCAATCCAAAGGAATTTGTTCGTCTGGCGGGCACACGGGCCACTGCACGTTCCTTCGACGACCGCGCGGGTTCGACCGCCCAATTAGTAGCGCTCCAGTCGCTGGATCTTAACGCGCTGGATCACGAGGTCATCTTCATTTGGTCGACGGAAGAGGAAGTCGGACTGGTAGGAGCCACTGCAGTTGCAGACGAACTGGGGTTCACACCGGCTCGTGTGCATGCAGTTGATACGTTTGTGTCGTCGGCTGCTCCGGTTGATCGTCAGAATTTCGCGTTCACGCCATTGGGTCAAGGACCAGTCGCACGTGGCCTGGATAGCAGTTCGGTCACTCCCCGAGTGATCATCGATGGATTACTCGAGCTCGCCGATGGGCACAACCTTCCACTCCAACTGGGTGCGACGAATGGGGGGACCGACGGCACCGGCTTTCGCGACTGGGGCATACCTCATATGCCCATCGGTTGGCCACTGCGATACTCCCATTCACCGATAGAACTGATTGATCTCCATGACCTCGTCGTACTAAGTGACCTTATTCAACTAATCGCTGAAGAATGGTAGGGAACGCCCCCTCTGAATTGTATTAAACGAAACCCAGCAGTCCACCAATGGTTAACATCAAAATCGTCATCCAAACGACCCAAGCTGAACCGATTAGAACGCCCGGTGTAAGCATGTCGTGCATCCGGTAGTAACCCTTGGAATAGGTTATTAGGCATACGGCATCCAACGGTAACAAGAACGCACAAGAAGCGGTAAACGCGACTGGTAGAGCGTATAGCGCCGGGTTTACCCCCGCTGAGACAGCAAGCAAGGCGATTGGCGGAATGACCACGGCATTTACCACTGGGCCGATGGGAAGCGCAAGGTGCACCACAACGGTAAACGCACTGATAGCAACAAGGGCTAAGACAATAGACCAGTCCGCAACGCCCCTAAGGGTCAAATCAACCAACCAATTAGCGAGTCCTGCCTGAAGCGACGCACTGCCAAGGGATGTTACCCCACCTATCATCAACAGTGTGTCCCAACCGATGGAGCGATCTGCCTGCTTCCAAGTCAGCAATTGTACGCCTGGCAGAAACATTACGATTGCGCCGCAGAGGGCAACGATCAGCACGTCAAAAATTTCAATCCAACTACCAGCAATCCATAACACCATCATCGTTCCTAGTAATGCGATTGTTTTTTTCTCGGCTAGCGTAATCGGGCCAAGTGCCGCACGTTCCTGCGACAGTTCGGCGACGTCACCGACCGTTTTCACTTCTGGAGGGTAGCTCCACAAAATCGCACAGCAGGCAACTGGTACGAGGACTAGCACCATCGGTATGCCAATCGCCATCCACTCAACGAACGAAATGTGCACATTGACCGTTTCTTCGATCAAGTGAATACCCAGAATATTGACCGAACTACCTGCGGGGGTTGCCACACCTCCAATGAGTGACGCAATTGGAATACCCATCATGATCGCCTTGCCAAGTGATGATGATCCTGGTTCAAGATTGAGCCGTGTCAGCACACCTAAGCCAATACTCATGAAGATTGCGCACGCTGGTACATCTGAGATAAACGCGGAGGTAGCAGCAGTGCCAACCATGAGAGCAATCACGACACGACGACTGTCAGCACCTGCGTGGCCAAGAAGCCAGAAGGCAAACCGTCGGTCCACGCCCGCGTTCGTGACCGCTGCCGCAATACAGAACATTGCCAACACAAAGAAAAACACTGGGCTCACAAAACCAGCAAATGCGCCGTGAAGGTCAGTCACTCCGAAGATAGGCTGGAGCGTAATAACGAGCAGTGCCGTTACTGCAATGGGGATGGCTTCGGTAGCCCAAAGAATAATAGCGGCGAGGAAAATCGCCGCGAGTCGGTGCCCTTCTGCCGGTAACGTATCGGGCGTTGGCAGGTTGAGCACCACGACAACTGCCGCGATGGCAAGACCAATCCCCCATTGTGTCTTCCGATTGCCAGCAGAAGAAAGTGTTCCGGTCATCATGTCACCTTTTTTCCAGGCGGAGATGGTCGGGCTTGATTACTTCAACTTGTACACCTTCGTCGCCGTACCTTCGTAGACCTGCTGACGATCGGCATCGGTTAGCCATTCGATTGCATCAATCTTTTTCTTTACGTCATCGATCCACTCACCAGTTTTCGGATCCTTTGCAGTCCCGATACCGGGTTTCTCAGTACCGAACATGCATCGGTCAGTACCGACCCAGCGGAATAGCAGGTCGAGCGATTCCTGAGTGTAAAGGCAGGTATCAAAATAGAAATGCTTTCGAAGAGTATCCTCGAATGCCTCATCATGTCGACGTGACCACATCGCTCGATATCGACCGATTTGATAGGGGATGGCTCCTCCACCATGCGAGATGATGATTTTCAGCCCAGGAAAATCCTCAAAAACAGTCGAACTTATAAGAGAAACGATGGCAATGCTTTCTTCATTAATGAAATGTAGGGAGTACGGCTCCCGAGGCGACCGGCAACTCGCGGAATGAACAAGCGCTGGCACATCCAGTTCAACAAGCTTCTCGTAGATTGGATACCAATATTCGTCGCCCAATCCTGGTGGAGCCGGCCCTAACCCTTCGTTTGGGTCTGGATTGAGTAAGCATCCGATAAAGCCCAATTCCTTCACACAACGTTCCAGCTCAGGAATGGAATTCTCGGGACTCACACCCATATTCTGCGGAAGTCCCGCAATGCCTCGGAACATTTCCGGAAAAAGTTTACACTGTCGATGGATAACGTTATTAACTTCCTTAATATACCAACGCACTAATTTTTCTGGCTTCTCGCTGTGCATCATCGTGTACGGCCGCGGCGAAACGAGCTGCATGTCTGTCCCGACTTCCTTCAGCTGTTCGAGATGCGACACCGTGTTGAACGTCGGCGTATTAAGCGCTGCAATGATCATTTCGTCCGAAATTTTCAGCCGACCAGGACCGTGTGCTCCGCGATGAGATAACAGGCTGGCCTTATAAGCATAAAGCTCCTGCGGAGCCGTGACATGGGCGTGGGAATCAATAACTTTCATGGGTTTCCTCTAATCCTTTTCCTGAGTGTGACTCTCACCAAACGGAGTCACTGAGCCACCTCGGTCCATTCTGCGAAACAGAATGATATGATCATTGGACTCTGGATGTGAAATCTCCCCGCCACCGTGTGCGGAGCCACGAGTCAAGAGTCCAGTTGATTACGCTCATGACCGATACAAACAAGACCCTCATCGCTCGCCTTAGAACGCTCGATACGTGTGCGGTATCGGACGCTCTTGATCGTCTCCAGCTTTCCGGAACGGTGATTGCCTTACGGCCAGTGTCCACGACGCGGCGAATCGCCGGCCAAATAGTTACGGTGCGGCTCGGGCCAGCCCACGCAGACTTGCCAACACGCCATCTGTGCACGGCAGCTATCGATGCAGCTGGTGCTGATAATGTCATCGTCGTCGAAAACCGTGTGCGCCCAGATGCCGCTGGCTGGGGTGGTTTGCTCTCGACTGCAGCGTCTGTGCGGAAGATAGCTGGTACCATCGTGGACGGTCCCGTACGCGACGTCGACGACAGTCGCGACCTTGACTACCCGGTGTTCGCCCGATCGGTCGTCCCGTTTACAGCTCGTGGGCGTGTGGCCGAACACGCCTGGAATGAACCAATCACCATCGACAACATTCAGGTAGAGCCTGGCGATCTAGTGATTGCTGATGGGAGCGGGGTAGTGTTTATTTCCAGCGATCGGATCGAACTGGTCTTAGAAACTGCCGAGGAGATTGCTGCGCGTGAAGCGAGGCTAACCGCAGCAGTTCGTTCAGGAACATCCGTAAGCGAGGTGATGGGCGCCAACTATGAAGCGATGTTAGAGCGCGACAGGTCTTCAAAGGAGTGAGTCCCGTGCAAGATGAGCATGTAGAGCAACTTCAGCAATTGTCAACGACAACAGTGAGTGATGCACTGGATCGACTTGGTATTGGCGGACAATGTCTAGGTATTAAACCACTCGACCCAAGCTTTCGGCTATGCGGCCGAGCCTTTACCATGCGGACAATTCCAGTGACAGCCGACCCAGGCACTGTAGGTGATTACATCGACGATGTCCCCGAAGGTCATGTGGTGGTAATTGACAATGCTGGCCGACCGGACGCAACAGTGTGGGGAGATATTCTAACGTTCGTCTCAAACCGCCGCGGCGTCGGCGGGACTGTGATTGACGGCCACTGTCGTGACATAGCGCTGAGCTTGCAACTCAAGTACCCAATCTTTAGTCGCGGTTGGTCAATGCGTACCGGGAAAGATCGAGTCCAACTTGAAGCGCTTCAGGTGCCAGTGTCGATCGGTAGCGCTAACGTGAAACCTAGCGACTTATTGCTGGGCGATGCTGACGGTGTCGTTGCAGTGCCTGAAGAACGGGCGGCTGAGGTGATAGCGCTTGCGCAGGATATTGAAACAGCTGAGAATCGGATCCGGAAGGCGGTCGAGGACGGTATGCGCCTCGATCAAGCTCGTCAGCAGTTCAAATACTTCGATTTACAACGCCACCAAACGAAATCGTGATGGAAAATCAAGCACTCGTTACGATTGCCGCAAGTCTTGGAACAGCGACGTTGCACGAAGCAGCCGGCCAAATCGGGGCACTGCCTTCTGCGATCGCACCAATCGTGAAAGAAGCTCGGCTGTGTGGACCAGCTGTAACAATCCAGGCAGCTCCGGGTGATAACCTGTGGTTACACAGGGGCCTTGCAGCTGCGTCAAAGGGTGATGTCCTGGTGGTCGACGTTTGCGGCGCATATGAATTCGGGTATTGGGGTGGTGTCATGACCGCCGCCGCCGTGGCACAACAATTAGGTGGCCTCGTCATCGATGGTTGCGTGCGTGACAGGCTAGACTTAGAGGCCTCTGGTTTCTCGGTGTGGGCACGCGGCTTGTGTATTCAAGGCACGAAAAAGCAGGCCAAGGCTCCTGGGGCCATCAACGAACGGATAACAATCGGTGGAGTATCGATTGAACCAGGCGATCTTGTGGTGGGCGATGCTGATGGTGTGGTCGTCATTGCTGCCAAAAAGATGGCTGATGTTCTTGTGGCAGCCGAGCAACGGGAAACTAAAGAAAAGTTAATCGTGCAAGAATTGCAATCCGGCCGAACAACGCTTGACGTCTACGGCTGGAAGTGAACGGAAGCGAAAGATCTATGCAGAAAATCGATATCTTTAACCATATTTTTCCAAAATCCTTTCATAAGTTGATGATGAAGGTAGCTGGCGACCACAAGGATATTGGCAAACGTGTGCGTGGCGTGCCGATGCTCGCGGATCTAGACGAGCGTTTTCGTGTCATGGACCAGTTTGGGGAGGACTACCGGCAAGTGTTGTCATTAGCATCGCCAGCACTCGAAATGCTCGGCGGACCGAACGTTGCAATCGAGTTAGCTAAAGCAGCAAATGACGGTATGGCTGAACTCGTGCAGAAGCACCCAGATCGTTTTCCAAGTTTTGTGGCCTCATTGCCCATGAACGCTCCCGAGGCAGCTCTAAACGAAACGCAACGGGCTATCACTAAACTCGGCGCCTGCGGCATCCAGATGTTCACGAACGTCTTGGGTAAACCATTGAGTTCTCAGGAGTTTAGGCCACTGTTTGGGGCTATGGCTGAGTATGACCTTCCCATCTGGGTGCATCCAGCACGAGGAGCACAATTTCCAGATTATTTAAGTGAAACAAAGTCAGAGTACGAAATTTGGTGGACGTTTGGTTGGCCGTATGAAACAAGTGCCATGATGGCACGGTTGGTCTTCGAGGGACTGTTCGATGAGTATCCAGCACTGAAAATCGTGACGCATCATATGGGCGGCATGGTGCCATACTTTGAAGGCCGGGTTGGACCTGGCTGGGATCAACTTGGCAGTCGCACTTCGGACGAGGACCTAGGCAAAGTACTCCAACGGTTGAAGAAACGGCCAATCGACTACTTTCATATGTTTAATGCCGATACAGCCGTCTTCGGTTCCCGCGCGGCCACAATATGCGGACTCGATTTTTTCGGTGTGGACAAGGTGCTCTTTGCATCAGATGCGCCATTCGACCCCGAGAAAGGACCAATGTACATCCGGGAAACAATCAAGATTATAGACGAGCTCGACATAAGCGAAATGGATCGCGACAAGATTTACCGCGCCAATGCCGTCGAGTTGCTGAAACTATCTGAAGATTAATCACAAGGAATCCTGTTGTATCGCTTTCTAGCTCTTTTGCCGTTTGTCATCATTGGTGCGTGCACCTCCGCGCCCGAGCACGACCTCATCATCCGCAACGGTACTATCGTAGATGGCACTGGTAAGCAGGCATATGTTGGTGATCTTGCTGTCGACGATGATCAAATTACTGCCGTGGGGGACCTTGGTGACGCACGCGGTGCGCTTGAAGTTGACGCGGCAAATCTAATTGTCGCACCTGGTTTCATTAATATGCTTAGTTGGGCAGGTGATCGACTTATTGAGGATGGACGATCGCAGAGCGACATTCGACAGGGCGTGACACTTGAAGTGTTCGGTGAGGGCACTTCTGGTGGACCACTCAACGACCAAATGAAGCGCGGCGAAGTCGCAAGTCAGGGTGATATCACCTTCGACATTGAATGGACGACGCTCGGTGAGTACTTACAATACTTAGTCAAGAAGGGTATCTCAACAAACGTGGCGTCGTTTGTCGGGGCCACGACTCTCCGAATCCATGAGGTCGGGTACGACGACCGACCACCCACAGACGAGGAACTCGACCGCATGCGTGCTCTGGTGCGGCAAGCAATGGAAGAAGGTGCCCTCGGTATCGGGTCCTCGCTTATCTATGCTCCGGCCTTCTACGCACAAACTGGCGAGTTAATCGAATTATCGAAAGTCGCTGCCGAGTATGACGGAATGTACATCTCCCATATGCGTAGTGAGGGAAACGCTCTATTGGAATCCATCGACGAATTACTAATGATTGCCAGAGAAGCTGGTATTCGATCTGAAATCTATCACTTGAAAGCCGCTGGGGAAGCGAATTGGGACAAACTCGACACAGCCATCTCAAAAATTGAGGCTGCTCGAACGCAAGGATTAGAGATTACGGCCGACATGTACAACTATACGGCTGGTTCGACTGGCCTCGATGCTGCGATGCCACCCTGGGTGCAGGAAGGTGGTTACGACGCATGGGCTGAACGGCTGCAAGATCCAGCAATCCGCGAACGGATGCGCTACGAGATCACGACGACGACTAACGAATGGGAAAACCTCATGTTGGCTGCAGGCAGTGAGGGAACCCTCCTAGTGGAGTTCAAGAATCCAGCGTTGCGGGAATACACGGGCCAGACGCTCGCAGACGTGGCTGAGCAACGCGGGACGTCGATACCGGACACCATTATGGATCTCGTTATTGAAGACGGGAGTCGCGTCCAAGTGGTGTATTTTCTGATGTCAGAAGAAAACATTAAGCAGCAACTCAAACTGCCGTGGGTGAGTTTCTCTTCAGACGCAGGGTCTATGGCACCGGAGGGCGTCTTCCTCAATAACAGCACCCATCCTCGCGCGTACGGTAATTTCGCACGTTTACTTGGCAAGTACGTACGCGATGAAAAGGTTATCTCCTTGGAAGAAGCAATCCGAAAATTGACGTCATTCCCTGCAAGTAACCTTCGAATTCAAGGACGTGGGCAGTTGTCGCCAGGGTACTTCGCGGACATCGTAGTCTTCGACCCCACTGCGATTCAGGATCATGCGACCTACGAAGAACCGCACCAGTACGCGACAGGCATGCACCATGTCTGGGTGAATGGCACGCGCGTCCTAGCGGACGGTGACCACACTGGCGCTATGCCGGGTCGAGTCGTGCGCGGTCCAGGGTGGACGGGTTCGGAATGAAGCAACCGCAGTTCATAACAGCACTTCAGGCGCTGGTCGTCGTGTCGCTCTTCACGGTTAGCGTGCCAGTCACGGCACAAGTTGACCAGGTGGAAAGCAACCAAGCACGCGCCTTGCCTCTAACACCCGCAGTCACAGTATATGAGCAAGACGCCGACGGGCACGTGACAGTCCGCGCAGTACGGATCTCAACCCCGATTGTTGTGGACGGTCAACTCGATGATCCGATCTACCAGGCTGTGCCAGCGATCGACAAGTTCATCCAGCAATTGCCAGATGAAGGGGCGGCCCCCACCGAACGGACGGAAATCTGGATTCTGTTTGATGAGAACAACATTTATCTATCAGCGCGCTGCTGGGACAGTCAACCGGATCGAATGATAGCCAACGAAATGACACGAGACGCACGGGCGATGTGGCGCAACGAACTTTTGTCAGTCATCTTCGACACCTTCCATGATGGGCGGAACGGGATGAGCTTTTCCACGAATCCACTCGGCGGCTTGATGGATAACCTCATCACCGATGAAAGTACCGTGAACCTTGACTGGAACACTGTGTGGGAGGTCCAGACCAGCCTTTTTGAACAAGGATGGATGGTTGAGATGATGTTTCCATTCAAGTCACTACGTTTCAAGGCTGGCGGCGGTGAACAAACCTGGGGCATCAACGTCTCTCGCCGGGTCCAATGGAAGAACGAATCTTCGTTCCTGAGCCCTGTTCCAGCGTCCCTCGGGTATCGTGGCATGATGCAAGTGTCGGCCGCCGCGACACTGGTTGGCATTGAACCTCCCACTACCATCAGGAATCTTGAGATAAAGCCGTACGCAATTTCCGGAGCTTTCACCAACAACAAAGTGACACCAATCAGGTCGAATGACCTTACAGGTGAAGTCGGGATTGATCTTAAGTACGGGCTTACCCGTAGTCTCATCGCTGACTTTACGGTGAATACCGATTTCGCGCAGGTCGAAGCTGATGAACAACAGGTAAATCTGACCCGCTTCAGCCTTTTCTTTCCAGAAAAGCGGGAATTTTTCCTCGAAGGTCAGGGAATTTTTGCGTTTGCTGACACGGGCGTGGTCAATTGGAGTGGACCTCCAAGTGATACTCCAGTGCTGTTTTTTAGTCGGCGGATTGGCCTTGAAGATGGAAACGAAGTCCCGATCCGCGCCGGTGGACGCGTGACTGGCCGAGCTGGTCCATATTCAATTGGGCTCCTCAACATTCAGACCGGCGACTCGGCTAGTGCCGACACGCTCTCGACGAATTTTTCCGTGGTTCGGGTGAAGCGTGACATGCTGCGCCGCAGTAATTTTGGCGTGATCTACACACGGCGAAACCAGCTAACCGAAGGTGTGGGAATCAATCAGGTGTATGGTGCTGATTTAACTCTCCGCTTCTACGAAAACATCAACTTCACAAACTATTACGCTCAGACCCACACGCCAAACCTTGAGGGGTCTAATGCGAGCTACCAGAGCAAGTTCGACTACACCGGTGACCGTTACGGAGTCCAAGCCGAGCATCTTACGGTGGGCAAGAATTTTAACCCTGAGATCGGATTCGTGCGGCGTGACAACTTCCGGCGAAACTTCGCCCAGTTCCGCTTTAGTCCTCGCCCCCGCTCAATTCCCTGGCTGCGACGAATGATTTATCAAGGCAGCTTCGATTACATCACTGACATGACGGGGGTTCTTGAAACCCGCGAGAGCAAACTGCGATTAGAGATGGAACTTGAAAACAGCGACAAATGGTTCGTCGAGTACACAGATTCATTCGAAGGGTTGCCAAAAGAGTTTAAACTTACCTCCGACGTCATCCTGCCCGTCGGCGGTTACAACTTTGGTCACATCCGAACCGAGTATGACTTTGGTTCACAGCGACGTGTTTCAGGCAGGCTCTTTTTAACACGTGGCACGTTTTATGACGGCACGCGGAACGACGTGGGCTACCAAGGTCGTGTCGTCATCACACCACAATTTGCCATCGAGCCCCGTATCTCGATCAGCGACGTCGACGTGACCCAAGGTTCCTTCGTTACAACTTTAGTTGGTGCGCGTACCAGCTTTACAGTCTCCCCACGCATGTTCCTGGCAGCGCTTTTGCAATTTAATTCGAATAGTGAGTCGCTGGATACGAACATTCGCTTTCGATGGGAGTACCAACCTGGAAGCGATCTCTTCTTCGTATACAGCGACGGTCGAGACACCGGGCTTGAGGGCTATTCGCGTTGGAAGACCAAGTTACAAAACCGCTCATTCGTCATTAAATTCACTCGGCTGTTAAGATTTTAGTCCGTATGATGCCTACCTTTTTGACGCGACCAGTGTTGCGAGCGGAATTGACAACGGTCAGCCGAAAGATGAGTCGGCTGTGTCAATATTCTTCGAGCGACGCTTCCAGTAGTAATAGAGCGGGACACCCAGCAGCACAATACTAAGACCGATTACCGAATCCCGAGGATTGTGCCATAAGACTTCGAGGAGAAGAGCCCAAGCCGCCACTCCGAAGAATGCCGTGATATACGGGTAGCCGAACGCACGATACGGCCTTAAGCGACCTGGATTTTTTTGTCGAAGCACCATCACTGCCACCGCACCAAATAAATAGGCTACCCAAGAGGTAAAGACCACGTAAGTAAACAGCTGATCGTACCGGCCGGTCAACGTTAGTGCGCTTGCCCAGACGCCTTGAGCCAGAATGGCATTAACCGGAACCTTCCGATCGCTTAATTTCGCGGCCCAAGAAAAAAAGACGCCATCACGAGCCATTGCAAAATAGACCCGCGCAGCGGTGAAGATTAAACCATTCACGGCAGCAATGCAGGACACGATTACTGCGAAGGCAACAAGGCCACCACCGATGGGACCCGTTACGTGCTCAACCGCGTCGGCTGCAATGCGATTGGACACCATCATATCTGTTGCAGGAAGCGCATAGATGAACGCGTTGGTGACAAGTAGGTAAATGATAATCAGACCAATTACAGAAAAGGTTAAGGCGCGTGGTAACACACGATCGGGATTCCGCACCTCACCGCTGACAAAGGTCACCGTGGCCCAACCATCAAAGGCCCAAAGCGCTGCCACCATCGCTGCACCGAAACCGGCAACTGTCCGTGTGGCTGGGCCCTTCGGAACCATCTCCTGAAACGCCGCTAGACCGTCTCCCCCAAACAGAAAGCAAATCAGTGCGATAGCAACAATCGTCAACAACTTAATGACCGTTGTACGATTCTGTAGGTTTGCGCTCGTGCGAACGGCGATGCAGTTCCAAATCGTCAACCCCATGATTAACCCAATGGAACCCACCTTAGTCGTGGTTGCACTCATGGGTATGAAGTAAGCCAAATACGTCATCAGCGCCACGGTAGCAGCAGCGATTGAGGCCGTCTGGATGACACTAAAAAGGGTCCAACCGTAAAGAAATCCCCAGAACCGAGAATAGGCCTGCTTGAGATAGACGTACTGTCCACCCGCGCGTGGGTACATGACCGCCAACTCGGAAAAGGTAACGGCACCACACCACGAAAGCCCGCCTGCCACGATCCAAACAAGGCTCGACATGAACGCTGTTCCTGTGGTGGCCAAGACGATCGCCGGTACGATAAAAATGGCTGAGGCTGAAGTCGTGCCCACATTAATCATTAACGCGTCGTACAAGGTTAGCTCTCGCTTAAAGCCAACGTCCTGTGATGCTGACGCTTCGTCGACGAAATCTTGAGGCTGGGATTGAGAGAGGATCATGAACAGCACAATTCAGGTGGATTAAGATGGCGCAATGAACATCTGGAGTCCTCAACTGCGGACTAGAGAGTAGCACGGGTTGAGAGCCGCGTTATAATCAGTCTTTAACATCGGTTAGAGCGTATAAGCAGAGAGGCTGAGACGTGAAGCGTAACGGAATACTTGGATTAGTAATCGTAAGCAGCATGCTGTTCGCCCAGTGCGGCGAAGCCCCGAGAGAAATCGTAACCGTAGACAATCGACCCCCTAACATCGTTGTACTTTTTGCCGACGACTTAGGGTACGGCGACATTGGTAACTACGGCCATCCCACTATCCGGACTACTAATCTCGACCGTATGGCTATGGAAGGTCAAAAGTGGACGAATTTCTATGTCGCCGCACCTGTGTGTTCGCCCAGTCGCGCTGCGCTGTTAACCGGACGACTGCCAATGCGAAGTGGTATGTACGGCACCACTGAGAGAACACGGGTGCTTTTTCCAGACGCGCCACAGGGATTTCCTGATGACGAAATCACATTGGCCGAAGCCCTTAGAGACCTCGATTACGTTACAGGAATCTATGGCAAGTGGCATCTCGGGCATCTTGCTGAATCGTTACCAACGGCACATGGCTTCGACCAATGGCTCGGGCTGCCGTACTCGAATGACATGGATCTTGTCGAGCATCGAGACGAGCCTTGGCCTGGATCGATATTTTTTGACCCGCAAAGTGAGTACTGGAACGTGCCATTGTTCCGTAACGATGGCATCATCGAACGTCCTGTAGATCAGACAGTGCTCACCAAGCGCTACACTGAGGAGGCAGTCGCATTCATTGAGGCTAATCGTGAGCAATCATTTTTCCTCTACCTGCCTTACACAATGCCCCATGTGCCGCTGTTCGCTTCGGAAGCATTCAACAACGTCAGCCGAGCTGGCCTCTACGGTGACGTAATTGAAGAGATCGATTGGAGTGTCGGCCAAATCATCAATGCCCTCAGAAATTACGGTCTTGAAGAAAATACACTCGTAATTTTTACGAGCGATAACGGTCCGTGGCTAGCCCTCGATCAGCACGGTGGGTCGGCGGGACTCTTACGGCAAGGAAAAGGCACCACCTGGGAGGGTGGAGTACGTGTTCCAGCCATCTTCTGGTGGCCAGGTACCATCACACCCGCTACGGTGCAAGCAATCGGCTCTTCGCTCGATGTCTTTCCAACGGCACTCGCACTAGCTGGCGGGACCTTACCAACTGACCGAGCTTTTGATGGTCTAGATCTGCAGCCAGTCTTAAAAGCGACCGGTGATAGCCCCCGCAAAGTGTTGTATCACTACCGCAGTGGTGAACTCTACGCTGTCCGGAAAGGTCCATTCAAACTACATGTCATTACTGAGGGTTCGTACGGTCAAGGTGGGGAACGCGTAATCCATAATCCACCCTTACTGTTTCACCTTGGTGAAGATCCTGGCGAGCACTTCAATGTCGCCAACCAATACCCAGAAGTGGTGACCGACATTCTGACTGAGATTGAAACACACCAAGCTGCTTTCAACACTCAGGCCTCTGTGTTTGATCTACGTCCTCCGGCCAAGTAAGGTCGCTTTCATTGGACTTTTTGGACTAATTAGACAGCACAGAGTATTTACTGAGTGATTTTCGGTTTCTGTTTCCAGAATTCAGTTACCTGCTGGAAAGCATACGCAAGTTGAAGCACGGCCAGGTCCTCCTGATACCGTCCAACGATCTGCACCCCGACTGGCAGTCCATCCTCATTGAAGCCGCACGGCACAGACACTGCAGGAAGGCCAAGGACCGAGATGTAGTAACACGAACGCATCCAGTCAATGTAACTATTTAAAACGACGCCGTCGATTTCGGTCACGTACTCCTGTGTAATATCGAACGGTGGCACTTGAACCACAGGCAGTACCAGAAATTTGTACGTGTTCATGAATTCCCGGACACGGTGATACAACACGGTCCGCTTTTGTTCGACCATGGCCAGTTGAGTGCCGGATAGCGTTCGTCCTTGTTCAATATTCCAAATAATGGTGTCTTTAAATTTTTTTCGATGAGCCTTAAGCAACTCGCTAAAGGCTAACCAGTAATACCAAGCTCGCCATGCTTTGAAGATCTCATCTGCATCCGAGAGATCAGGCTCTGCTTCCTCAACTAGACAACCGAGTGATTCAAAACTCTGACGCTGTCCATCGACCACCGCAGTCACACTTTGTTCGACGGGCAAGCCGCCAAGCGTTCGGCTCCAAGCCACGCGCACTCCCGAAAATTCTTGATGAAGTGACGCCGCAAACTGATCGCCAGATTCCTGGATTGCAATTGGCGATCGCGGATCAGGCCCAGCCATCACGCTCAACATTAGCGCCACATCTTCGACCGTGCGTGCCATCGGACCTTCAACAATGAACGGAAACCATGCTGCTGGTGTTGGCCAAGTCGGCACCCGTCCTGGAGTCGGGCGATAACCCACAACATTGCAAAAACTCGCTGGGTTGCGCAGCGACCCGCCGAAATCACTACCGTCGGCGAGGGGCAACATTCCCGTGGCTAGCGCCACCGCCGCACCCCCACTGCTTCCACCGCAGGTTTTTGCCAAGTTGTGAGGGTTTGGCGTTTGACCAAAAACATTATTGAAGGTTTGCGAACCCGCGCCGAACTCCGGGGTGTTTGTCTTTCCAATCGTGATGGCCCCTGCTGCTTGCAAACGCTCGACGATTAGCGCATTACGATCAGGTACAAAATCCTGAAAAATGGGCGACCCAAACGTCGTCCGAATTCCCTTTGTTTCAACAAGATCTTTGTGCGCGATCGGTAGTCCATGTAATGGCCCTAACACATCGCCATGTGCGAGCATTTCATCAGCCCGCGCAGCCTGATCCATTGCCCGATCCGGCAGCAACGTGACAATGGCATTGAGCTGGGGGTTGAACCGATCGATCTGTGTCAAATGTGCCGCCATCACGTCACAAGCCGACAGCTCTTTCGTAATGATTCGTCGAACGAGTTCAGTCGCCGTTAGAAAGCACAGATCATTACCAGTCATATGAGAAATGCGTCCCAAACCGCGATTATATCTTCCACTTGGTGAGTGAGCGATATAATCGCTTCTTCATGGATGCCAGAACGATAACTACCTGAAGCAAGGAGATTCGGCATGAAGCTTGGTCGTTTTATCGTTGACACCCACGTCCACGCACAGCGGTTCGCCGCAGGTCCAGAATTTGCCAAGGCTAAACTCGACCCAAGCAAGGCGGGCTATCGCGACTTGGCACGTGTCATGCGATCTCTCACGCCGTACGATAACTCGCCGCGCCTACTCTACGACATGGAATGTTACGACGTTGACATGTGTGTCCTTTTGCCAGCGTTCGGAATGTCCAACGAACTCAACATGGAGATCGTTGATAAACATCCAGACAAATTTGTCGCAGTCTGCACTGCAATGGAAACTCAGCGGAAATCCATGCGCGGCGAGATGAAATGGTCGCCCGCAGCCGCGGCAGCGGAAATCGACACGCTGCTGTCGACAGGAAAATTTGTGGGACTCGGAGAAGGCATGCCGGCTGATCATACACGTAAGACAACGGTCGGCCAGACCGAACGACTTGATCAGATTCGTCCAATCATGGAGGTCGCACGAAAACACAAGAGTGTGGCACGCATTCATACCGGCGTGGTTATGGGTTACCCGATGACTCATCATTTCTGGCCAGAGTCTTTGAATCCAATCTGGACAACTGATCTCGCCTCGGAGTATCCGGAAGTGCCTATTGTGCTCGATCACGGAGGTCTCCAAGGCTGGTGGTCACAACGGTTTGTTGAGGAAGCAATGAATGTTGCTGCAGCACACGATAATGTCTACCTCGAAACCGGATTGTGGTGGACTGACATGTACATGAAGGCACTACTCGACCCAAACATCGGTGCAGAAAAACTGCTCTGGGGTTGTGACTGGGGCGCTAGTATTCCGTTCCATGCTCAGTACGGCAATCAGCCACCCGCCTACGCTGTGCAACTGCGCAAAAAGCCTCTTGTGCGCCATCAAGTCGATGTCTGGGGCTGGAGTTTGAAACAATTACTACGACTCGACATTGTGCAAGATGATTTAAATCTCATTCTTGGCGGCAATGCTGCTCGCCTCTACGGCCTAAAATTGCCACATAACCGTCTGTTCAGACCGGTGGGAGGCGAGCTCGTGCCACAACCCGGGGATAGGGATTCGCTGCCTCCAAGGTGCTGCTGAAAATCTTATGACATCGAACACTTTACCTAATTACACAGTGCTCGATCCGAAACTTGATCGACTACCACCAGCACAGCTTGAGGCTCTGCAGGCTGCGCGACTCAGGAACATGGTCCGTTACGTCTATGCCGCAACGCCGTTCTGGTACCGAAAACTCGATAAAGCCAAGGTACACCCTGAACAAATACGCGGGCTAGCCGATTTATCCAAGATTCCATTCTGCACGAAGGAAGAGCTTCAAAGTGATCAAGCAGAACACCCGCCCTTCGGTTCGTACCTAGGAATCGATCGATCCAAGCTGACCAAGTTCATGACGACGTCTGGCACCACTGGTAAACCGCTCCGTCGCGTCTTTTCTGGTCGTGATTGGAGCTATGTGCTCGATCGATTTCAAAGGAACCCACGCCTAGGCCCGGGCGACATTATGGTTACACTCGGACCGATGGATGGACTCATGGGTCCAACAGCTGGCGTCGAGAGTGCGTCTCGTACGGGTGCGATGGGGGTATTAGCAGGACTCTACGACTCTA
>CAJXDY010000006.1:0-74211 GCA_913052135.1 uncultured Acidobacteriota bacterium | reverse complement strand
TTTCTCCCCTACGAGCTTCAAACATCAACTCTAATTCTCGATGATACGGTAAAATTACGTGGGCCTTCTCACTAATGAATAGCCGGCCATCTACGGTGATACCGATTTCAGCTAAGCTCTCGACTTCCTCCAGCAGGGCCGTTGGATCAATAACCACTCCGTTCCCAATAACACATGTGACTTCTGGATGCAGAATGCCAGAGGGTATGAGATGTAAAACAAATTTCTGACCAGACACGTAAACCGTATGCCCAGCATTATGACCACCTTGATAGCGAGCAACCACTGAAAATCGGGGTGCCAGCAAATCGACGATTTTACCCTTTCCTTCGTCGCCCCACTGTGCTCCAAGAACCGCTAAATTCATCAACTAAGATTCCTTATCAGATAGGCATTCAGATAGTACCATGTACACTGTAGACGACAATAAAGCCGCTATTGCTATTGTTTCACATTGAACTACCTTGTTTTTATTTGAAATTGCAGGAAAAGCCAATCTGGTAATAAAAAGAATTTCCCAAAAAACACTTGCATTTTTAGAGGTTCGGCAGAACGCGCTTTAACAATGTTATTCTTTCACATTGACAAACTGCGTCACCCTTTTTTAAATTCTATTCGTTGAGCCGGGGTGCCAAATGTTGAATTACCTTTTCGTATCCTAACCGTATCGAATTGATTTCTTGATTAGACTTGAATCAACACTTGGAGATAAGCAAGAGTGACTCAGATCGAAAGGCCGACTCTTAAAAGACGCCTCCTTTCGGCCATTGAAGCGGATCCGCCAAGAATTCCAATTGTATTAGGGCTAGGCGGCAGTGGTCGCACAGCACTCCTTTTGGAACTTCAACGCGAACTCGGTAATGAGCGTTCTCAATACCTGGATGTTGAGCAAGCTGCTACCACTCCAGAACACTTTTTGCGGTCCCTCACTGCAAATTCACCTTTCAACGCAATAAACGAGAAAACTGAATTCTCTGAAGCTCTTTCCACACGAGAAGCGTTTCAAGCAGCACTCAGGTTCCTTGATAGGGCCCGTCCCTCAGCTACAAATCCAGCAATTTTTTTGCTAGATGAAATTCTCGACTTAAGGACTTTCGAGAATTTCCCTGGCTTAAGACTTGTTCTGAAGGAACTAATCGAAACACTTCGGAATAGCCACAACCGATTTGTCTTGAGTACACGCTATACTACCCGAGCACTAAGACTCCTGCGAGATGCATCTCCTCAATTCGAAATTGTACATCTTCCAGCTTTTACACCAGCAGAGGTTGGAAATGCTTTAGCAACTGTTCCTACCTCTGACAATTACATTTCTCGTGACGAATTGGCCAGGTCTATCCATGCGCTAACAGCTGGACGGCCAAGCTACGTTCGATTAATTGCCGAAGGCATGGAGGCTTCACAAGAGCCTAACCTATTCGACCCGGTTGCCGCCCTTGCGACGCAACTCTCAAAGGGAGCCTCGCTCTGGGCCCAGTGTCGCTTCGAATATGAATTAAGGTTGCACCGAGCACGTGGTTACGGTGTGCTTCAGGCAATCGTGCAGATTCTAGCTAATGAGGAACCTCTAAAATTGACGGAAATAGCTAGGAGACTTGGACGAACTCCCGGATCAACAAGAGATTATCTCTCTTGGTTAGATGATGTTGACCTGGTCACAGTGAGGCAGAAACGTTATCGTTTAGCCGATCCACTACTGAGGCTTTGGGTTAAGCTCCACTGTCAACCCACTCCCATTTCCGACGAACAATTAGCCAGAGAAGTCCAAAAATACGCCTATGACAGATTGCCTAGGAACGAACCTACCACGGATGATACTAATTTTGTGTCCAGCAAACCTACACGAGAATGGAATGTAATCGATTAACTTATCCATCCGTGAGACGCTGAAGTGCCAGTGAAGCCGCACGCTGTTCCGCATCCTTCTTGCTTGGCCCTTCAGCATGAGCCATAACATCACCACCCACACATACTTCCACACAAAATATCTTTTGATGGTCTGGACCATCTTCTCGTACAACACGATACTCTGGCAGAGTTAGTGAACGCGCCTGAACCAACTCTTGAAGCGCCGATTTATCGTCTTGTTCGAGGACTGATGACCGGTCACCAATTCGTAGTGTGCCCACGAGAGGTCTAAACTGATCCTCAATAAACTTTTGCACAGCACCAACTCCCCCATCTAGGTAGACGGCAGCGATAAGCGCTTCGTAAGTATCTGCAAGAAGATTTTTTTTCTTGCGTCCACCTGTTTTCTCTTCACCGCGACCGAGCAATATATAGTCGCCAAGTCCCAGCATTCCACCTAAGTTGGCGAGAGTTACTGTTGAAACCAGAGTAGCTTTCCACTTCGATATAATTCCTTCAGTCACATCTGGAAATTCACGAAACAATAGATCGGCAACCACAAACCCTAGAACTGCATCACCCAGAAATTCTAGAACCTCATTATCGACCATCGCTCCACTCGCGTCCTCATGTACGATAGAACGATGAGTGAGTGCATGTTCAAGTAATCCTTTATCAATGAATTGGTAACCCAGCTTCTGCTCTAGCGACTCGTAGTTCGACGGGGATAGAGAACTAGATGCTTCTGCAGTAGCCTGAGACCGCTTAATGATGTTTTTTGCCCGTATTACATCCGCAGAGCGCACCTCTACTCTAGCTAAAGCGGGTCGACAGATTACCGTTGGTAGTAGTGTAGCTCCTACATTTGACGTTATCACTGACTCAATGTCGTGACTTGCCAAAAGTGCACATACTATGTTTGCCTCGGATTCAGACTCAGTTTTCATCACAACAACAAGTTCTGGAGATGGTTCCAACGGAGCAGAAGAAGTCATAATATGGAGACAATGCAACTAAGAGCAAACAACCACAGCCTGCCAAGTACGCATAACAGTTGAATACAAAATGATAACAGATGTATCGTACAAGAATCCGGTAACGCTTGTTAGATATATGTGGATTTGACAAGCACAAAAGAACCCTACTCATCACTACTTTCTCAAACTTATTAGCAAGGATTAGTAACTTGAAACTAGAAACCGCAGCACGGTTCAATACAAAGTGCGTTCACGCCGGTCAGGAACCAGACTCGGCAACCGGAGCGATAATCACTCCGATTTATCAAACATCAACTTTCGTGCACGACGAACTTGGTCAACATAAGGGTTTCGATTACTCGCGAACGAATAATCCGACTCGCGCCGCGGTGGAGGCAAATATCGCGGCCCTTGAGGGCGCCCGATCTGGAATTGCATTCGCATCAGGGGTGGCAGCTATTAACGCAGTCGCCAGCCGTCTCGACCCTGGAGATCATGTTGTGGTCGATAAGAATATATACGGTGGCACTCATCGGTTATTTGAACATGTACTCCGCCGCTACAATATATCCTTTAGCTACGTGGAAACAGCAATCCCAGACAATGTAGCAGCCGCCTTAACTTCCGACTCGAAATTGATCTATGTTGAAACCCCCTCGAATCCATTACTCGGCTTGACTGACCTAGCAGTCATAGCTGACCTTGCACACTCACACAACACAAAGCTTGTCGTCGATAACACATTTGCAAGTCCTTACGTACAGCGCCCACTCGAACACGGTGCTGACCTCGTTATCCATAGCACTACGAAATACCTTAATGGCCACAGTGACAGCATTGGCGGCATGGTTCTAACATCGAATACTGAAGACGAGGCGTCACTTCGGTTTATCCAGAATACGAGTGGCGCGATTATGGGCCCTTTCGACGCATGGTTATTACTGCGTGGGACGAAGACACTCTCACTCCGTATGAGAACACATAGTCAGAACGGTCTAGCTCTCGCGGAGTTTCTCTCCTCGCACCCTAAGGTTCACAAGGTGCTGTACCCAGGCTTACCCGATCATCCACAGCATGCTTTGGCATGCCGTCAGATGCACGGTTTCAGCGGCATGCTATCCTTCGACGTAGGCTCGCTCGAAGCCGCAAGCACTGTGTGCAATCGGGTGAGATTGCTTTCCTTAGCTGTAAGTCTCGGTGGCGTTGAAAGTCTCATTAGTCACCCAGCAAGCATGAGCCACGCCTCCGTGCCAAGAAAAGAGAGGCTTGAAAGAGGCATCGGTGACGGATTAATTCGCATTTCGACAGGAATCGAGGACATACAAGATCTTACGGAAGATATGCATCAAGCCTTAGATGCAATTTAAAACAAGATGGGTAATAGCAACTTTTCAGTCATTGGCGTAATTCGCCGATGGATTCGAGAACTGTACGACTGGACACTGCGATGGGCAGATACTCCTCAGTGCATGGCAGCCCTCTTCGGCTTTGCGTTAATCGAGTCGTCCTTTTTCCCGATTCCTCCAGATCTAATCTTAATTGCCATTGTCGCCTCCAAACCAAGTCGCTGGCTTTCCGCCGCGACTTTATGCACCGCTGGGTCTGTCGTTGGCGCTGCACTCGGATATCTCATCGGCTTGAGCTTCATGGCAACACTCGGTCAACCGATAATCGATTGGTACGATGCGCAAAGCTCTTGGGATTATGTGGTCAATGTATTTGCTGGACCGTTTGGCATCTGGATTCTCATGGCTGCTGCATTCACCCCAATCCCTTTCAAGGTATTTACTATTGCCGCAGGTGCGACGGGAATGCCTTTCTGGCCATTTCTTATCGTGAGTGCGTTCGGAAGAGCCGGACGCTTTTTTCTGGTGGCCGCAATTTTACGGATTTTTGGAGCACCTGTTCGAAAGATGTTAGAGCGCCATCTTGAGCTGGCTGCACTGGTCTTCTTTTTGTTACTCCTAGGTGGCTTTCTGGTCGTGAAAGCCTTCTAGACGTTGGTGACTTATTTTTCTGACACTGCGTCCTTCAACCAGCTCAAATAAGCCTCATCACCGCCTGACAGCTGAATAACCACAAACTCCGGACATTCGTATGGATGAAGTGAACGGAACCGTTCGCGCAACACTGGGACCCGCTCTGACATTGTTTTAATAACAAGCTGCTGTTCGGAGTCCTGCTCAGTTTTTCCCTTCCAGCGATAAACCGATTGCATCTCATCTTGAACATTGACACAGGCTGCCAGACGTTCTTCGACCAGTATTTTAGCGAGCCGTACAGCTTCTGAGCCCGACGGCATAGTAGTCAAAACGATAACGTACTCGGAACTGCCCACGATTCCTCCTCGACCCAGACTATTGAAAAAGACCTTTCGATCCGAAAATTAAGACGGGTCTCGAGTAATGCCATAAATTCGTAACCCAGCCTATATATGCCAAGAATGACATCGCCACACGCTACAAAAGGTACCGCTCAACCTAGAGCAAGGCTCCCTCGCCGACATCGAGGCCTGTACATTCTTGGTGTCTTAATCGTGTGCGTGCTTGCCGCGAATGCCGTCATTGGTGAACGGGGATTACTCGAAAGTCGGAAAGCAGAACGTAGACATGACAACTTGTTGGACTCCATTAAATCTCTACAACGAGAAAATCAAAGTCTCAAAAACCGTGCAAAACGCCTGGTGGAAGACCCCACCACCATAGAACCGATCGCTCGCCGGGAACTGGGACTAATCCGCCCAGGTGAAATCGTCTTCATAGTGAAGGACCGTCTGCCCGCCACTGGAAAAACACCATGACGCAGTAAGGCGCACCAATTATTCCCGCGCCTACCGACTCACAACGGTTGGAAGTCAAAACCAGACATGCTAAACTGTGATATTGCGCACTTGCTATATTTCTTGTGCAATGTCATGTCGCGGGGTGGAGCAGTCCGGTAGCTCGTTGGGCTCATAACCCAAAGGTCGCGGGTTCAAATCCCGCCCCCGCAACCACGCTTCCCTGCCAGCATTTTGAATTGAGCACGAATACCCAGCAATTACGATCTATGCAAATCGAGATACAAAGAGATGCATAGCAATTACTGCTTACCCAAGTGCCCCACCTCACGCGCCAAGCTTTAGTATATTAATCATCACTCGACGGCCAGAGCACCCCTTGGTATCTCTTAACAGCACCTACGCCTTTATAAATGAATTTCTGAAGACGCTTCCCTTCGTAAGTTTCGGTAGTGTAGATATTTCCTTGTGAATCGGTCGCGATACTATGTACGCCATACCACTGTCCAGGATGACGGCCACCATCGCCGAAACTAGTCAACACTTCAAGAGACTCGCGATCGATAATATGAACCTTTGAGTTAACGCCGTCTGCAAGATAGATATACCGCTGATCCGCATCACTAGAAAATGCAATGTCCCATGCTGAGCCACCCCCTAGGGTTTCTTTTTCGATAAACCCTTCTTTTACAAAAGTGCCATCTGGGTGGAAGACTTGAATGCGATCGCCTGCACGGTCACAGACGTACAATAGGCGATCATTGGATAGTTCGGCACAGTGGACTGGACTTCTGAATTGCTGAGCCGGTGGGTCGTTAGGATTATAACGAGGAAGCGGGCCGTCATCAGGTCGATTACCGTACGCCCCCCAGTAACGTTTAAATTCCCCACTATCCGCATCAACGACCGCAACGCGCCGATTACCATAACCATCTGCGATGTAGGCCTCATTAGCTTCAGCATCAACAAAGATCTTTGCGACGCGACCAAAATTCTCACGGTCGTTGCTTCCGGCATTCCCACCAGAGTGCCCCAACTGCATTAAGAATTGTCCGTCCTTCGTAAACTTTAAAACGTGAGCATCGTCAGCACCATTTCCACCAATCCAAATATTGTCCTTGTGATCGAAAGCCAAACCATGGTTCGACTGTGGCCATTCATACCCCTCGCCAGGTCCACCCCAGTGCTGAATCAAATCTCCGGCCTGGTTAAAGGCGAGCACAGGAGGGGCGGCAAAACAGCACTCACCTTGCGTAATCGGCGAATCTCCATCTGCCGGAATCTCGTTGACTGCCAACATGTTGTTGCGATGGACAATCCACACGTTATCCTGAAAATCTACCGCTAATCCAATCGTCATTCCTTGCACCCAAGAATTAGGGAGAGGCTTTGGCCACAATGGATCAACTTCGAAGATTGGCGCCTGAATGGACTCCTGACCAGCTGCAACCGCGGTACGCTCCAATGCAGCTTGCCCAAGGGTTAACAGTGCAAATGCAAGCACACCCAGTGCCCCAATCAAAAGACTGCGACTGAATTTAGGCCTATTCATCATTCCCTCCCTGTCCAACGATTTGACATAGATCTATCGCTACTCACGTAGATCAGAGTGAGATTGTAAGTCGACGCCGATTTATTGACAATGGATATCTTTGACTCTCTTAAATGAGTTTTGAATTTACGCTGTTCACTGAATAACGTGCGGTATTCCTAATCTGACAACATCAATCCAATACCTTCTCAACCGTCTGCGTCACAACCTGACTCCTAGATACTGGTATACTTTAGCCACAATAATACCTAATCGCTACATCCGAAGATCCAAACAAACCAAGAGCGACACGCATCCTCTGCAATCCATCTATGAGCGAAGGCTGGCCATATCTTCTCACCGGTATAGTCGTTGGACTGGCGGGGGGGTTTTCTCCGGGCCCCATCACGACGCTAGTCATTGCCCAAAGTCTGCGGTACGGGATACGGGAAGGAGTGAAAATCGCAGTCGCACCAATTTTGACGGACGCACCAATCGCTATCGTTGCCATTTTTGTGATTGGCCGCTTGGCCGA
Organism: uncultured Acidobacteriota bacterium; assembly: GCA_913052135.1. Taxonomy (GTDB): domain Bacteria; phylum Acidobacteriota; class Vicinamibacteria; order Vicinamibacterales; family UBA823; genus UBA8106. Next base: position 66,541 of record CAJXDY010000006.1, on the reverse strand, counting down.
TGCGAAAGGTGCCCTCGGCATGATCGCTCTCCTTGGCGCAGCTTTTCTGACGTACCTCGCCTACGACAGCTTCGCAACACCTCCCTCCTTAACCGTCGCTACGGAAGGAAACGAGCTTAATTCACTTCGTAAGGGAGCCTTGACAAATTTGGTGAATCCAAACCCGTATCTATTCTGGTTTACGATCGGCGCGCCACTCGTCCATGAAGCGTCTTCCGTCAATTACTGGTTTGTTGGAATGTTTCTTGTAGGACTCTATGTCTGTTTAGTCGGTGCCAAAATTACCTTCGCTATTGTCGCTGGGCAGGGACGTGTTTGGCTAAAGGGTCCTGCCTATACCTATGTCATTCGCACTCTTGGTGTAGCACTTATTCTGTTCGCAATAAAATTCACTCGCGACGGTTTAATTTACCTAGACTTACTTTGACGGAGTACTGCAGCAATAGAACCCTTAAGTGACAAGAGGCCTCTCTCAACATCTTGACCGAGGTGCACACGAAGCACTCGTCGGTTCAGGTTGGCCAATAATTTAAAGTCGCTACGCGCCTGTGAAGCTTTCACGACCCCAAATGTCACCCTACGACCTGGCACTGGTAAGTCCTCTGCCTCATCGCACGTAATTTGCAAGTATACCCCTGTATCCGGACCACCTTTGTAAAGCTGGCCTATCGAATGCAGAAATCGTGGCCCAACCGAAAGACAGGTAGCTAACTTCGTGCTATGTCGCACCATGCGGCGAATATCTTGCAGGACTTCTCGATTGTTTGAACTCGTGTCTACAAATGCAAGCAGAGCGAAATAGTCACCCACTGTCAGACTCGCGAGGTGCGCCCCTAACACTCCTTGCACTGAAATGATTTCGCCTGAACCTTTCCGCAAAGCTGCACCATAAGGTTCATCCGCAAACAGACGCATCCCTTCTTCTTCAACAATTGGTATCTCAATCGGCAGATCTCTTCGTTTCTCATATGCGTCGGTCAGCTCTCTAGTAACCACCTTGCCAGCCTCTACATCAGGCTGATTGAAGGGATTTATTTGAAGCACTGCCGCAGCAACCGCCGTGGCCATCTCCCAGCGAAAGAATTCCTGGGAAAGTCCATAGACATCACTCAGGGTAATCCGTATCACAGGCCACCCAGACTGTTCCAGCGCCGTTACTGCATCGTCGTGAGACGTATCGAACCCAGAATCGATACCTATATAAACAAAAAGGCGATCAGAGCCATATTCACCTGGTGATCCAAAACTCTCAGAATCAATTGGGATAATCCCCTTCCCCATCTTACCTGTCGATTCAGCCAGAAGCTGCTCCAACCACCCACCGAAGGTGTCGAGGCCAGGAGGCGTCATGATAGTCACCTTGTCTAAACCACTGCGCGCACCGACACCGAGTGCAAGTCCCAGCATGACTCCAGGATTCTTCTCAATCGACACTTCGGGTCCACATGCCGCCACCATCCGTTTCGCGTTCGCTATCAGCGTCTCGGTATTCAGTCCCATCAGTGCAGCCGGGACCATCCCAACATTTGATAGAGCGGAATAACGCCCGCCGATACTCGACACTCCTTCATGAATTTGTGCAAAGCCATCACGCACCGCAATGTCTTGAAGCGTCGATCCTGAATCTGTTATTGCAATGAATTGCAAACCTGCATCCTGGCCACATCTTTTCCGCCGCTCATCAAAGAAATATTGATATAAAAGATTTGTTTCTAACGTGTTTCCAGTTTTACTGGAGACGACGAAGAGGCAACGATCCAGATCTAAGCCATCACGAACACGTCGCACTTGTGCCGGATCAATCGAATCAAGAATTTGGAGTGACGGAAACCCTTCCTGCTCAGGAAAACTCTTCGCGAAGACGTGCGCACATAAACTTGAGCCGCCCATCCCCAATAACAGTGTGTCGGTAAACTGTCCTTGCCGGGCGAAGTCTCGCACTAAATCTAAAGTGTGAAGACGCGTGGACCAAGTACTTACGATATCCAACCATCCCATGCCATCCGCCTCATCGTCTCCCGTCCACAGCGTGGCATCCTTCGCCCACAACCTATGAACATTCTTCGATTGTCGCCACAGCGTGGCTTCCTTCTCAATCGCAGTGTGTAGTGAGCCTGGTAGGCTCATGGCCTGGTTTTCTATCATCGGTTCGTTGACTCTCAGCGATTTTTCGCCAGAACGACGAGTCCTCTCTCATGATAAACGAGATATTTTTGAACCTACTGTCTCAATGAAGCAACTCATTAACCGATAAACCTCGTATTGATGCATCAAGCAGTTGAATAGGGTGCAGCACCGGAGGGTTATGCGTTACTCGACGTCCGGCAGCCTGAATTTGTAACAGACACCCCGCATTGGAAGTCGCAACAATATCGGCATTGACTGTTCGTAATTGCTCAATCTTTCGATCACCGAGGGCCGCCGCTGCCACAGGCTGGAGCAAGTTGTAGGCTCCGCCACTTCCACAGCACACATTGCTTTCTGGAATTGGCAGTATGGTGAGATTAGGTATCGACGCAAGAAGCAATCGTGGCTGGTCATGAAGAGCTTGTCCGTGTAAAAGATGGCACGCGTCATGATAGGCCACGCGTAAATCCAACGGGTGCCGCCTAGCGCGAGTCGGCGTTAGATCACTCATTACTTCGCTGATATCTTTCACTTTTCTTGAAAACGCTTGTGCCCGAGTCGCCCACTTTCCATCTCCCTCGAAAAGTTGCCCATAACTCTTCATGACTGAGCCACATCCAGCAACATTAGTCACAACATGATCAACATTACTCCGCTCAAAAGATTCAATGACTGACTTTGCCAAACGGCGCGCCTGGTCATTCAACCCAGCATGCCAGGAAAGAGCTCCGCAACACCCCTGCTGAGACGGTATGACGACCTCACATCCTTCAGCTGTAAGCGTCCTAACCGTGGCACGATTGACTGGATCAAAAAACACGCGTTGCACACAGCCAGTCAATAAACCAGTCTTTGCCCGAGACTCTCCTACTGCCGGAATCTGCTTTGGCCACGAACCAGTGAATCCATCAGGGTTAATAGAACACCCCAGATCGGCAAGTGCTGTAGACCATCTGGGAAACCGTTGTAAGACGCTCAGACTTTCCAATAGAGACCAGATACCACGATAGCCAGCCAACGGTATCTTCATTAGTCGTAAACGTCTTGGATACGGCAGAACAGCAAACAGTAACCTGCGCCAGATTCTGTCAGCCACGCTTCTTTGTGGGGATTGTGCAATTTGCTCACGAAAAGACTCTAGGAGGTGCGTGTAATCAACACCGGATGGGCAGGCAGTGACGCAAGCCATGCAACCGACGCAGCGGTCTAGGTGACGAATAACTGTGTCACCTATCGGTGCACGGCCCTCTTCGACTGCACGCATCAGTTGGATACGCCCTCGAGGCGAATCCATCTCATTGCCCCACAAAAGATACGTGGGACAGGTCGGAAGGCAAAAGCCACACTTTACGCAGGCAGACAATTTGGATAGGTTGTCTGATGAGTCCACATTCGACGCCTTCATCTCTAGAGTCATATCGTCCACAATCCCTGCATGAGCAGATTTCAGTTGCTCATAAGTAACCATGACCTAATCAAACGGCCACCGTCCTGGACTCATCAGGCCAGTCGGATCAAAGTTCTGCTTGATGGCCCGCATGACCATTTCCCCGTCTCCCAAGTCACCCCACTCATCAATTTTAGATCTGACAGCTAATGGTCCTCTAAGAAACACCGCGTGACCGCTCCGTAAGCTAATTGCGGTACGCAGTGCGCTGATGACTACCACTTGATTGTTTAACTCTCCCTCAATCCCAACCATTAGAGACCCTACAGCCGCACGTCCCACCACGTCAGCAATAACATCATGAGTGGCACACAAAGTCTGAATCTCTTGAAGGACCTCTGTAAGATACGATGGCTTAAAACTCACTTTCAACACGGATCCAGATCCTCCCCATGGCCGTAGCGCGTGATCATCCCAGCATTGCTGCTCTTTATCATCTCTCATAACACTAATCTCACAACACCTTGCGACGGATAATGCCGAGGTTTGAACAGCCTGTTCTTCGGTCACTGCCTCAAGAGATTCAAACCGTACAAGAAGGCGATAAGGTGCCCCTTGGACCTCAAGCGCGCTCGGTGCAAGTGACGTACTCATCAACTCACCTACACACTCTCCCACCTTCATCGCGTCTAAACATTGAATCACTACAGTTCGCGAAGACTTAGGAATCGGAGTTAACTTAAATGTTGCGTTAACGATGACGCCAAGGCTGCCAAAAGACCCTGCTAAGAGCTTTGACAGATCGTATCCAGCGACATTTTTAACGACTCTGCCCCCTGCCTTGGCAAGTTGACCATCCGGTCGAACAAACGAAGTTCCAAGAATTAAATCTCTCGGCGTACCATACCGGTGTCGCCGTGGTCCACTATCGTTGGTAGCGACGATGCCACCAATTGTTGCTTCGTTCGCATGATTTGGATCAACAGGCAACCACTGACCGTACTGCGCAAGTAAAGCATTCGCAGCAGCTAACGGCATACCGGCATCTATTGTCGCAATCAAATCACCTTGGTGGTGCTCACAATCAACTGATAACTTCGCCATTGATAAAGCGACGTCAACTCGGGACGGCAAACTGCCCCACTCCATTTTTGTACCACCACCAACAGGTACGATCGTTTGACCAGCATCGTTGGCCCATTTCACAGTAGCCGAGAGAGTTTCTACATCCGGTGGTGTCACACAAAGCTTCGGCACCGTCTTGGCTACCCGTGTTGTTCCCTCAATAACTGCCTCTTCACCCGCCACAAGCTTCGCCGAAGCCAAAATGTCTGACTCATAAAACTTCATCAAAAGCGCTCAGCTAAACCAGCTTTTTCAGTTGGATGAGGCCGATATGGACCAGGAACTTCACCACAGAGTCTTGGCGTGGGAAAGATTTTGTCTGGATTACATATTCCCTTGGGGTCAAAAGCGCGTCGTAACAGTTGCATTGTGTCTAGGTCCGTTGCGTTGAACATCTTTGGCATTTGACACGCCTTGTCAGCTCCGACGCCGTGTTCACCAGTAAGCGATCCACCGGCTTCAATACAATAAGTCAGGATTTCTGCGCCAACCTCAGCTGCCAATTTGGCGTTGCCCTCAACTGCTTCGTCGTAACAAATCAGAGGGTGAAGATTACCGTCACCGGCATGAAATACGTTACCGATTCGAAGTCCTGAACGCACCTCAAGCGCACGAATTCGTCTCAACACCTCTGGTAGCTTAGTGCGAGGAATCACGCCATCCTGAACATAATAATTCGGCGATACCCGACCCATCGCAGCAAATGCCGCCTTCCGTCCTCTCCAATATTGTTCTCTCTCGGCCTCACTGGTCGCCACTCGCACTTCTTTTACCGAATTTCGTAAAAGAATTTCTTGCAGTTGATTAAAAACTATCTCAACTTCCAATAGGGGACCATCAATTTCGACGAGCAATAAAGCTTCCGCATCAGGAAAATTCGGATGGACGGCAGATTCGGCCGCTTCCATCGTCATTCTATCCATCATCTCAACCGCAGCCGGAATGATTCCCGCAGCAATGATGCCGGATACAGCTGCGCCAGCTAAATCAGGAGAATCAAAGGCAGCGATGAGCATCTTCTTGGATTCCGGACGGCGAAGTAGTCGCACCGTCACCTTTGTGACGATACCAAGTGTTCCTTCGGAACCCACGATGATTCCCAACAAGTCCAATCCAGGTGTATCAACACTCTTTCCACCAATCCGTATCAATTCACCATCGGGAAGAACCATCTCGAGGGCCATTACATGATGTACGGTAAAGCCGTATTTTAGACAGTGAGCACCACCAGAATTTTCTGCCACATTTCCACCAATCGAACACACTTGCTGACTTGATGGGTCGGGCGCATAATACAGACCCAATTTCTCAACACAGCGACTAATTTCAAGATTTGTAACTCCTGGTTCAACCGTCATCTGAAAATTTGCAGAATCCACCTCAAGAACCCTGTTCAGTCTGGTCAAGGCAATTAGCACGCCCTCAGACGCTGGCAAGGCGCCACCCGATAGACCGGTACCGTGTCCACGCGCAACAAACGGCACGTTAGTCTCATGGCAAAGGCGCACCACGTCCTGTACCTGCTTGACCGATTCCGGTAGGACTACAGCTCCAGGTTTTATTCGCAAATGGGTCAGCGCATCACTCTCGTAGGTTAAACGGGCCACCGGGTCTGTGACTAAGCCGTCTTCACCAACGATTTCCCGCAAGCGATCTACTAGCGCATCAACGCCCATGGCTGCTTACTATATAGAAAACGGCGTGCCACCGTCAGATAGCACGCCGCTTTGAGTACTCGAGCTATAAAGATTTAGTTATTTTCAGTACTTAGCATTACTGGAACGTCTGGCTTCGGACCACCCCTAAACGTCAGCATATAATCACGAATCGCACGAATCTGTTGCTCCGCATTATTATCAAACTGCGTAAAAAACGATTCCGGATAATCCGGCCAAAAATCCGGCATACGTGTGCCAGGCTGAATAATCTGGGGGTGATGGAGCCAGTCAAGTATCCAATCTGCCTGCAGTCGTTCAGGTGTCATGCGTAAATCAGGAGCTAAGTTCGACGTGGGTTGATCTTCGGGAATCGTATCAAGCACATGACACTGCTGGCATCTGAGCAGTTCAAATAATTCTGCACCAGTACGAGTCTGATTACTCGAAGCATTTACGATCACTTGAGGCCTAAATTCTCCAATCGTGTCGGAAATCGCACCAAAGTAGTCGAGCGTTTGATTCCAGTGAGCATCTTCAAGGGCAAAGCTTGGCATACGAACATCGAGCCATGGTCGAATGGGAATGGGTGCCTTGAAGAACGCATATAGCCATTCTGGCTTCACCTTGGCACCTTCAGGAGTCAAAAGAGGAGGTGCCAGAGAGGGATCGTCAACAAGATCGCGATACTCACCTCCATCCTCTTCCACCTGATGACACGCGACACAATTTCTTCGGCGCACCAAAGTGCGACCGACCGATAGCGCTTCATTGCGAGCCGTACGGGGCCAGAACGAACCCTTCGGTTGCACTTCACGCTGAAAACTCATAATAGCGGTAACCAGCAACTGCACCTCTTCGTCACTGAAGTCATAATTCGGCATTCGCAGCTTTTCGAGCGGCTGCAGAACCCGATTACTGTCATAGATTCTCGGATCAGCAAGCTTGTTTGAGAACCAATCAATTTTGGTGTGCGGAATATCGACGAAGGCAAAATCCAGTTGCCCGATGAGCTTCGTGCCTTCTTCAGAGAGTTCAACACCTATTGGCTGTGTGTCTTCGAAACCCGCGATATCGTGACAACTAAAACAGCCGTAACGTTGAATAACGCGCCGGCCGAGCTCCACAGTCCGCTCGTCCGTAGAGAGTGCCGCCACCGTTGCTTCAGCCTCCTCGGTTGGCACCACAGCCTTTAGGTAATCTAACAGAACGTCATCGCGATAAGCCTGATCGTACTCAGCAACAGCCTCCACCCCCCCGTTCCCGGTCAACGTCATGAGATACGCTGCGACGTCTGCTGCTTCTCCGTCAGTTAACCTAAGGTCAGGCATGTACGTGTCCGGACTAAAGTGGGCAGGATTACGGACCCAATCGAAAAGCCACTCGTAGCTAGTTTTGTTACCAATATTTTGAAGAGCTTGCCCAAATGTCCGACGTGGACCGGCCTCGGTTCTCGCTTCATTACCAGAAACATGACAGGCCAAACAGCCAACTGATTCAACGAGTCGCTGACCTTCTAACGCATCACCTCGTGAAGGCACTCGAACTGCAAACTCATGGTTCTCAGAGTTTGCAAACAAGTAAGCAACTGTTGCTTCTATTTCAACTTCATTACGCTTCGCATCAGCCGGTGAGGAACTATTCGAGTTATACCAGACTCTGGGCATCCATGTGGTCGGCTTAACAGCTTGGGGATTACGGATCCAGGTCTTCACCCAATCTTCAGTCAGCTTAACGTCAATCTTACGTAAACTCGGTCCAGGCTTGCGCAGGTCTTCGAAACCGCCGCTCTTGTGGCAGGCAGCACAACCCGCCCGCTCATACAGCCCATAGGCTAGATTGAGGGATTTTGCTTCCGGAATATGAATTTCATTGTCATGGCATTTGGCACACGATGCTTCCGCCATGCCGGAGGGTAGCATCGGGTAGTCCCACAGATGCGGTTCTTCCCAGTTATAGGCTTCTTCCCAGGCATGGAGCTGTTCTTCACTAACTGGAGTGTGCGCAACATCACGAAACGAAACTGACTGCCCCATACCTTCATGGCAGACAGTACAGCCCGTCTGTTCGAGCGGGTGTGGTGATGCACTTCCCACGTAAGTCGCCAGATTTGAATGGGTCCGAAATGGCTGCGGGTAGTCCTCATAACCCTCACGGTCGATCGCCAAGTGACAGGTCATGCACCGATCAATTTTCGGCACACGCGTGAAATTAACGTCGTCCAGGATGTTTGGTGTCACCACCTGCTGGACAGTGATCGTTGGTGCCATGAAATCCAATAGAGGAGCGTTAAGTAAAAACTCATCTCGGAAATTTGGTGCTATGTCTCCAAGACGCTCACTTAGCCTGCGAGACTCTGCTGTGAGTTCGCCGATCTCCTCGTCAAGATCGGTAACCTCCTTACTAAAGTCGGCTATTTCACCACGCAAACCATTACGTTCAGCAGTCAATCGTTCAACTTCAAGTCCCAATTCAAGCCACTCTGCATACTGCGCTTCGATTACAGCCTGCGTCTCGTCCAAGCCAGGCGCATCAGGATCCCGCTCGCGCTCGACCTCAAAAGTGTACTTGTCGACGTCGTAATTCGCCTTTGCGAACTGGTATAACTGATTCGCGAGGTCCAACTGCACGTCCACAACGTCCAACTCATCTTGAAGGATTGACACTTGCTCGGTCTGGACTTCAAGTCGCGCCTCAGCGTCAGCTCGTTTCGCCTCAAGTTCACTAATAACTCTGGTATCAACCTCTTGATTAGCTGCCTCGAGACTAGCACGGGTCACTTCCATCTCAAGTTGGACAAACCGGCGTTGATATCCTTTCCATTCACGGTCATAGTCGTCCCACACCATCCACAGCATCGAAACAAACAGAAAGATACTCGACGCAGCAAAAACTACGTTGAGAAAATCGATGTTATATGCGTGTCCTACTGACTTCTTGTCAGCCATATCATTTATTTATTCGCGTCAAATATTGAAAAAGAATTCAGGTATTGCTACAACGTATTTCAAATTAAACAACCATCTCGCGAGCATCTTTACAGGCAACGAAAGCATCGATAGGAACAGGAACGCTCCGATATAGAAACGTACTGGCCCCATCTTTTCCAGGTAATGTTTACACCATGTTTTTGCCATCACCACTGGCAGTACAACAACGTAGACTCCCGTGAGGGCGAGGCCCAAAAACTCCCTCAAGAACCAATTGTCTGGCATACCGGTACCGAGCCCACGCACCCATACATACTCGGACAGATTTACATTGGTAAGCGCTTCCAGTTTGTGAATATCCCAGTATTCAAAAGGCCCAAAGAAATTCCAATTCGGTCCACGCAGGAAGGTGCCCAGCACAATCAAGGAGGACCAGAGAACGACGAAGCCAAACAGGAAAATCGTAATCTCAGCCTTTCGCTCGATGAATGTATAGTAGCCATTTCCTTTTGGATTTGTATCGATGTAAGGAATTGCCATCAAGCCAACAACAATCAAACTCGGCAAGACCACCCCGGCCAGCCACGGGTCGAAATAAACAAGCATCTCTTGTAATCCAAGAAAATACCAAGGAGCTTTCGACGGATTCGGTGTTGCAGCGCTATTTGCTGGCTGCTCTAACGGTGCCTTAAGTAGTATCGACCAAAGAATCAAAACAACTGAACACAACACCAGACAAATAAGTTCCGTATAGACCAGATCTGGCCAAACCCAAACGCGGCCCTCCTCTTCTTTCTCAATAGGAGGTTTTCCGTCTGCGATGCGCTTATCGTTCAGCACCCCTTCTCTTATCGAATACCAGGTAAAGAAGATGAGTAAAAAGATTAGAGCGACGATCGGAACGTTGTCTGGCTTAGCAATAATTAATCGGAAATTCTCATCAAATAAACCAAACCCGAAAAAGACGGCTAAAAAAATCTGTAACCCCCAGCCGACTCGCGTTGAAGCAAACGTTTCTCGCTTCCATACGACAAGTATCAGCAAGGAAAGAGTTAACGTGAAAAACACACGTGGATCAGCAAAGAAATTAAAGAAGTCCTTTATGGCGTCCATAGTATCGACTAACCCTATTTCGATAAACTTTTACTGGTAAAAACTTCTTAGACCGGCCCTGAAATTCCACCGTCTTTACGTACTCGCCAGAAATGGATTGCCATTAGAAACCCAATGACAAGCGGCAATGCCACACAGTGCAGCACGTAAAATCTGAGCAGTGCACCTTCTCCAACAAAAGTGCCACCCAGTAAAGCAAATCTGGCATCATCCGCCACGTGAATCAATTTGACATCGCCCAAGGCTAGAAGTGAAGCCCCTGGGCCCTCATGACCCAGAAATGGTGCTGCACGAGCCATGTTTGAACCAACGGTGATAGCCCATATTGCCAGCTGGTCCCATGGCAGCAGGTAACCCGTAAAGGAAAGAAGCAATGTCAGCACCAGCATGATCACGCCGATATTCCAGTTAAACTCACGCGGTGGCTTATACGAGCCAGTCATAAAGACTCTGAACATGTGCAGCCACACTGTAATGACCATCGCATGTGCGCCCCAGCGATGTAGCTCTCGCATAATTCCAAGAGGCACGTGTTCTCGTAGACCTACGATGTCACTGTAGGCATATTCGAGAGTCGGTCGATAATAAAACATTAAAAGCAAACCGGTAAATGTTAATGAAAGAAATAAAAAGAAGCTAAGCCCGCCCATGCACCACGTGTACCGCAACTTAACACCAGATTTTCGAAGCCGCACTGGATGGAGGTGCAAAAAGACATTCGAAAGGACCACAAGAACTCGATTGCGATCCGAAATTGGAGCATTGTGCCGAAAGATTGAAGTCCACACCTGTGTTTCGGTCAACCAATTCCAAGAACGAACCAGTAAACTTTCTTTAGGAGTAATAGTTTTAGAATCAGCCATAAGTATAAAAACCGTCAGTTGCGAATTTAACAATTCAAAATTAATGAACAGCTATTTTCTTGGGCCTCTTTCTCAAAATTTCAAAAACGATTCAGGGTCCGTCCATTGGCCAAGCTCAAACTGAAACTTTCTAGCTTTATCGACGAGCATTTGCCCATCTTCAGCCATTACGATTCTCGCCCGCTCAAGCGGCCGAGGAGCCGGGCCTTCGAAATTGATTCCAGTAGGCCGGAAACCACTCCCATGGCAAGGGCATTTAAACTTTGATTCCGCCGAGAGCCAATTTGGTGTGCAACCGAGATGAGTGCAAGTCACGAGTAAAGCGTAAAATCCGCTGGCTTCCTGCACGACATCATTAGGAGTACGCACAATCCAAACACCAAAACGATCTTTCCAGCGTTCATCAACACCCGGGACATATTCGTCAGGAAACCCAATCTTGAACTGTTGAGGCGGCTCATTCAACACATTCGGGAACATAAACCGACCAGTGGCCGCTAACAACGCCGCAGAAGCCGCGCTAAACGAACCCCAAGCTACCACCAACCATGACCGTCGAGAAAACAGGGGTGAAGTGTCGTCGTCGACCTTCTTCTTTTTTGCAACCGGCTTCTTTATTGCCGCGGTAGTTGTCTTTCCAGACAAATTGACACCTTCCGCTGGCTTCACTGCCTCACGACCAGGTGCATTATCTGGAGCTGGAGGTTTCAAATCGTCGACCATGACTCTGTTCTCTGTGTTTAAGGAAATAAAAGCTTAACTACTCAACCCTTTAACTTTCACGTCTCAGCAGGTCGAGCGTTTCCAACGCTGCCTGACGTACCTGCATACTCTGGTCAGTTTGACTCAACTCAACAACGGCCTCTTGCAATGATGTCGCCTCAAGCATGCTGACTGCCTGAAGCCCACTAATCATAACCTCAGCCACCGGATCAATGTTAGTCCCAGACCCCGTTTCTGGATCAACAATCTTCTTGACATATTCACGATCTAGCATTCGCCGCAGCACTGAAAGACCATAATCGCTGCCGTGCCTGGCAAGCGCAATCGCCGCATTCCATTGGACGTCAGGCGCTACATCATTCAGTGCTGTCCGCAGCGTCACCATCTGCGAATCACCATCAATGGCACCAAGCGCATACACTGCCATCTTTCGCACCCCTGCGTCATCCGACCCATATACACGCTGCAATTCTGGAACAACCGATACATCTCCAAGTGACCCTAATGCCCAAATTACACTGATGCGTATTTCGCTGTCAGCATCATCTAGCGCATTAACCAACCGTTCAATCGTTTCAGGCGGTGGACTCTGCAAACGTCCAACTGCTAAAGCCAAATATCTCCTAACGCGTGGATCGTCGCCGTCAGAAGCCTCAAAAGCCCGTAGCAATGAACTTCCAAGTTCCGGATACTCCAATTGAATGTCTGGATCATTCATCAGACGTGACAGTTCATATGCCGCAGGCCATCGTCGCTCGCGACCGCCAACGCGAATATCGTTGAGGTACTCCGATGGAGTTCGCTCATCATCAAGCAGAACCCGAAAACCGAAGTAAACCGCTGCAACAGTGGCAACAACAATCAGCGGAATGAGAAAGAACTGCACAGCGAGCGCCGGTATTGCCGGCGACTTGACTGCATCAGCCTCACCGCGATGACCTGATTGGGGTTCGTCCAGATTCTCCATGATGATACTTAAGAACGACGAACCACTAGCTAATCACCATCCAATTTTATCCCAAACTACAAAACACGGTCAAAGCGCAGCAGCAGCAAATTAAAGTTTTGGTAGTGTCACTTCCCGTTGAGATTGATACTTACCTTTCTTATCGGCATACGATGTCTCGCACACTTCGTCGCTTTCAAAGAATATAACCTGCGCAATGCCTTCGTTCGCGTAAATTTTGGCAGGAAGCGGCGTCGTATTTGAAATTTCAAGTGTCGCTGTCCCCTCCCACTCTGGCTCGAACGGCGTTACATTTACAATGATGCCACATCTCGCATAAGTCGACTTGCCAAGACACAACGTTAAAACACTTCGTGGAATACGAAAATATTCAATCGTCCTTGCTAATGCAAAGGAATTAGGCGGGACAATACATTCAGTAGCAGTAATATCAACGAATGATTTGGGGTCGAATGCTTTTGGATCAATAACGGTGTTGTTTATATTAGTAAACACCTTAAACTCATCCGCCACTCGTATGTCATAGCCATAAGATGAAACACCATAGGATATAACTCCGCTACGGACCTGACTGTCCACAAATGGCTCGATCATTCCGTGCTCTTTAACCATTCGCGCAATCCAGCGATCGGATTTAATAGTCATAACATTTGGTTCTCTGAAAAGGACCTATGTCGCCTCAAAACTGCATCACCGACGTAGAAACACCAACACCAACGTTACTATCAAACTCAACACAATCGACGTAACAATCGGTATATAAACAGTAAAATTGCCTCGGCGTAAGATTAAATCACCCGGCAAGCGACCAAGTGGCAAGCCAATCATAATAAGAGCACCAATACCTGTAACAACAAGCCCTATCAATACAAGTATCTTGCCCACGTTAGTTTAGTCCCGTAAATGTCAAGTCAGTTCTATACCAGGGAAAAAATAGCCGATTTCGAACATCGCTGTTTCAGGCCCATCGGAACCATGCGTAGCATTTTGTCCAATCGACTGTCCAAATTCACGGCGAATGGTTCCTGAGGCCGCCTGAGCAGGATCAGTCGCCCCCATTAAATCTCTCCATTTCTTGATTGCCCCACGTGCTTCGAGGACTAGAACGAGCACTGGACCAGACGACATAAAACTTGTCAGATGTTCAAAAAACGGTTGTTCCCTGTGGACCGCATAGAAACCCTCAGCTTCGGCCCGTGACAATGTCACCATCTGCATTTTCCGTACCGAGAATCCGGCAGTTTCGATACGCTCCAAAATGCGACCAGCAGTTCTATTGCCGACTGCATCTGGCTTAATAATTGCTAACGTGCGTTCCATGATTAGTAGTTGTCATTACTTCAGCGTAAGTTCTCCATCATCTCTTCAAACGCTTTTCGAGGTGGACGAACTCGGTCCGCGGGCAATAAAGCCAAAGGTTCGTCAACTAGATTCAGAAGTTCAATAAAATCATCCTTGCCTGACTCCACATAGAGGATTCCGGTAGCAAACTCATCTCGCCGAGCGTTCTCATGTAGGATTCTTAACGCCTGCAGGCGATCAGTTGGATCGTAATTTTCATCGAGTTTCTTGAGCAATATCTTTGATCCGTCGTGTAACGGAACTTCTTGTGTGGTGCCAGGCTCGTAATCCACTTCAATATCTTCAAAATAAGGAACGAAGTTGATTTCTCCCAATGGCTCATCGTGCTCGCGAGCGTACGCGTAGCTCTTTGTCGAACCTTCGTGATCGTTAAACGTAACACAGGGAGAAATAACATCAATCAGTGCTGTTCCACGGTGGCTGAGAGCAGACTTTAATATGGCTAACAGCTGCTTTTTATCTCCAGAAAACGACCGGGCCACAAACGTCGCCCCTAATTCAATAGCCAGAGCACAGGTATCAATAGGTGGCAAGTCGTTAACCACTCCAGTTTTGAGAATAGATCCAAGATCAGCTGTCGGTGAAAATTGACCCTTCGTTAATCCATAACAACCATTATCCTCAATGATGTAAATGAAGGGTAAGTTTCGGCGCATCATATGAACGAACTGCCCTACTCCGATAGCACCCGTATCGCCATCACCACTAGTCCCTATAGCAATCATCTTCTTGTTTGCCATCACAGCACCAGTACCGACAGAAGGCATCCGCCCATGAACTGCATTAAAGCCGTGTGAACCTCCAAGAAAATATGCTGGGCTCTTACTGGAGCAACCGATTCCGGATAATTTAATGACACTGCTTGGATCCACGCCCATGTCAAAGAATGCATCAATGATGCGTTCTGAAATCGCATTGTGACCGCAACCAGCGCACAATGTTGTCTTTCCACCGCGGTATGTCCGCAATTCAAGACCAATGCGATTGATTTTCTTTTTACCAGGCGATGGTGTTGTTGTGCTCATCGTTACCCTTCTCAATTAACGCAACCGCGCACTTCGGCAACCTAGTCACTAAAACTGCAATCGACCACGATTCAAGACTCCTCGGTCGGGTCCAAGTCACACCCTTCCTGTGCAAGGACAGATTCAGTAATAGTTTGAGCATCGATCGGTAAACCACTGTAATGCAATACGCTCCTTAGCTTTACCAATCGAGATGATGACAACTCCATCCGCATCAAGCTTAGTAACTGCGCATCCCGGTTCTGCTCAATAACATAAATTCGCTCGTGACGATCAATGAACTCACCAAGGTCCGTATGAAAAGGATACGCACGCAGACGGGCATATTCGACAGTAACTCCTGCCATCTTAACCAGTTGATCACAAGTTTCGATGGTCGACCAATGGGACGATCCGTATGCAATCACACCAATTGGACCATCTGATGCTCGCTCGACCACTAATCCCGGCACTAACTTACGTGCCGTCTCAAATTTGCGATTCAACCGTTTAAGGTTGTCCTCATAGTCCGTAGCACTCTCGCTGTATTCGGCTAATTCGTTATGACCTGAACCTCGACAAAAGTATGTCGGCATTCCATCACCAGGAATCGTTCGGTACGGAATTCCGTCCCCATCTACATCTCTATAACGACCCCATTTGCCAATTTTGCTCAAAACCTCATCATCCAGCAACTTGCCGCGATCCATCGGCTTCTCAGGATAATCAAACGGTTCGGACATCCAATTATTCATACCTAGATCAAGATCACTCATAACAAACACTGGTGTCTGAAGACGTTCTGCTATATCAAAGGCCTGTTGCGCCATCACATAGCACTCCTTCACAGACGACGGTAGTAGCAGCACATGCTTGCTATCTCCATGCGATAACAGAGCCGTACTTAGAATGTCACCTTGCGAGGTACGCGTCGGCAATCCCGTAGACGGACCCACACGTTGGATATCGAATATAACGGTGGGCACCTCTGCGTAGTATCCAAGTCCGGCAAACTCGCTCATCAGCGAAATACCAGGTCCGGATGTTGAAGTCATCGATCTCGCACCAGACCAGCCAGCACCAAGAGCCATCCCTATGGCAGCCACCTCATCCTCGGCCTGAACAACCGCAAATGTCGCCTTACCAGTTTCAGCATCAATGCGATACTTCCGCAGATATTCAATCAAGGTTTCACAGAGCGAAGACGAAGGCGTGATCGGATACCAAGCTACGACAGTCACCCCGGCCATGAGAGCACCCAACGCCGCGGCAGCATTACCATCAATTAAAATTTTGCCTTGCGTTACATCCATTGGTGCAAGGCTGAACCTATCTTCCTTAGTTAGATGTTGATCGGCATACTCAAAACCAGCCTGGAGAGCAGCCTGATTAAGAGCCAAGGCTTTTACTTTCCGTCCTAGTTGTCGATTCAAGGCCAGTTCTAACTGAGCCATATCTACGCCAAGAATCTTCGCAAGAACGCCATCGTAAATGACGTTTCGCACCAACCGACGTAACTTGGCATCTGAACACACCTCAGCTACTAACTTGTCAAATGGAACGGGATAGAAACTCAGGTCATCGCGAAGTCCATTAAGCCCTAACGGTTCGTCGTAGACCACTACGGCGCGAGGTGGTAGCGCCATGACATCGTCTCGAGCCGTCGCTCGGTTCATAGCTACCAAGAAATCTACGTCGCGTCGACGTCCAACGTAACCGTCCTTACTGACACGAATCGTGTACCAAGTCGGAAGACCTGCAATATTTGATGGAAAGAGGTTCTTACCAGAAACGGGTATGCCCATCTGAAAGATGGCCCGCATTAACAGGAGGTTTGCCGTTTGACTACCTGACCCGTTTACCGTAGAGATTTGTATATTAAAATCGTTGACAACCTGTCCGGTGGTCATTCGGGCTACGGTCTCCTCGACCGCAGCGTCAGGGAGCGACATTCAGATTTGTCCTTCACGAGAGCGGCGACAGCTGCCTTCCCAATTACCCGCTTGAAGCTAACGACCATCCTCGGACCGGAAGACATCATGCAGGAGTGTGCTGTGCCTTTACTAACTACTTAGTATAACACGGCTTGGGCATCGCTTTGTGAGTTTTGGATAAATGTTTTTGCCAAAACTACCATGGGGTGAAGGCCTCAAGCAGCCAGCATCTCAATCACGGCCTCCCCAATGAGACCAGGACTGGTCACAACCCTGACCCCACATGCGCTTAATGCATCCATCTTCTCAACGGCCGTTCCTTTACCTTCAGAGATAATAGCGCCGGCGTGGCCCATTCTCCGACCTGGCGGAGCCGTTTGACCAGCAATGAAACCAACGACGGGTTTGTCGAAACCGGTCCGGATGTAAGCAGCGGCCTCTTCTTCGGCTGTTCCACCTATCTCTCCAATGAGGACTACAGCCTCGGTTTCGTCATCAACCTGAAACATTTCAAGTGCATCAAGAAAAGATGTGCCGATCAGTGGGTCTCCACCGAGCCCAACACAGGTTGACTGGCCCAACCCTAAACTAGTTATCTGATGAATAGCTTCATAGGTTAGGGTTCCACTTCTCGAAATAATACCCACGCTCCCCTTACTGCAAATATGACCTGGAATAATACCGACCTTGCTTTGCCCTGGTGAAATCAGTCCAGGACAATTCGGACCAATGAGCCGAGTGACCTGGTCATCAATGACACTCATCGCTCGAATCATGTCCAGAATTGGAATCCCTTCGGTAATACAAACAATTAAAGGGACACCCGCCTCAGCTGCTTCAATAATGGCATCGGCGGCGAACGCCGGTGGTACAAATACCAGCGAAGTATTCGCTCCCGTTTCACTAACCGCAGCTCTCACAGTGTTAAAAATTGGCCAGCCCTCATGAGTTTTACCGCCTTTCCCAGGAGTGACGCCACCCACAACCGCCGTCCCGTAAGCCTGCGACTGCTTTGCGTGAAACGTTCCCTCCCGTCCAGTTAGCCCTTGCACAATTAGACGTGTTGTCTGATCGATGAGAATTGACATGCTAGGCCTCAGCCTTCGCTGCGAGTGCAACAACGTGATCGGCAGCCTCGGCCATAGTTGAGGCGGTGGAAAAATTCAATCCGCTATCCTTCAGCAGTTCGCGACCTTGATCAACGTTAGTGCCCTCCATCCGGACGACAATAGGAACACGCACCTCTAATCCACGGACTGCTGCAATAACACCTTTAGCCAATACATCACATCGTAAAATTCCACCAAAAATATTAATAAGTACGGCAGTGACATTTTCATCGCTTATCAAAATCTTGAACGCTGCATGGATTTGTCCTGCGTTAGCCCCTCCACCAACATCTAGAAAATTGGCCGGCTCACCACCCGCGAATTTAATTATGTCCATTGTGGCCATAGCAAGACCGGCGCCATTCACCATGCAACCTATATTCCCATTAAGTCGGATATAACTAAGTGAATGCTTTGAAGCCTCAATTTCTAACGTTTCTTCTTCATCTATGTCACGCAACTCAATAAGATTTGCATGTCTAAAAAGTGCATTATCATCGAGCGTGATCTTCGCGTCTAGCGCAACTACTCGGCCAGATCCAGTTACAATCAGCGGATTAATCTCGACTAAGGTCGCGTCATTGGTTGTGTAGGTATCGTACACAGCCCTCATTACCTGAGCCGCAGTGTTGAACTGTGACTCATCAAAACCCAAAGCTGCGCTTAATTGTCTCGCTTGAACATCTGACACACCGGTTTCAAGACGAATGCTTTCCCGCGTAATCAACTCGGGAGAGTCCGCTGCTACCTTCTCGATATCGATCCCACCAGCTGAACTAGCTATCATCACGAGACACTCTTGACTTCGATCCAGTAAAAGGCTGAGGTAAAGCTCCTTCGTAATGTCAAGTCCCTCTTCTATCAAGACACGAGAGACCGTTCGTCCTCCAGGTCCAGTTTGGTGGGTGACGAGACATGAACCCAGCATCTTGCCTGCGGCACTTTCCACCTCATTCATACCCCGGACAACTTGCACTCCACCACCCTTACCACGACCTCCAGCATGAATCTGCGCCTTCACAACGAGCGTTGCAGTTCCCAGTTCTTGAGCAATTTGCTTAGACTCCCCTGGGGTAAACGCCACTGCTCCCCGAGGCACCGACACTCCTTGACTTGCAAGGAGAGCCTTTGCTTGATATTCGTGAAGTTTCAAATTTTTGTCCTAGAATCTCAGTGCTTAGATTTTGAGCACATCGACGAGTTCTTTCACAGCAGCCGCGGACTTCGCAAGGGCTGCTTGTTCCGCTGCGTTGAGGGTAACCTTAACTATCTCCTCGACACCTTGAGAACCAAGCTTGACAGGCACACCAATAAATAAATCGTGAATCCCATATTCACCCTGCAGAAACACTGCACATGGTAAAATTTTCTTTTTATCTTTAAGAATTGCATCAACCATCTCAACGATGGCCGATCCTGGCGCGTAATATGCACTACCTGTGCCTAGCAACTTTACAATCTCTGCTCCCCCGCTAGCAGTTCGCTTGACGATGCGGTCAATCGTTTTCGAATCAAGGAGTTCTGTTATGGGAACACCCGCTACGGTCGAATAACGAGGTAACGGAACCATCGTGTCACCATGCCCCCCCAATACGAATACGTGAGTATTCTCTACCGACACATTAAGTTCGCTAGCTATAAACGTCCGCATCCTCGCTGAATCTAAAACACCAGCCATACCAATGACACGTTCACGAGGAAACTTACTCACGCGATAAACCACCTGACACATAGCGTCAAGCGGATTCGTAACTGGCATGATGATACAGTCCGGGGAATGAATAACTACCTGCTCGGTAACCGATTTTATAATGGCATGATTCTTCATCAACAGGTCATCACGACTCATCCCGGGTTTTCGTGCCAATCCAGCTGTGATCACAACAATGTCAGAGCCAGCTGTATCTGCGTAATCATTCGTACCTAATATATGAGAGTCAGACCCTTCGAGTGGGCACGCTTCGAGCATGTCAAGGGCCTTGCCCTGCGGCACACCTTCCAGTATGTCGAGGAGTACGACATCGGCTAGTTCCTTATCAGCAATTCCTCGAGCGGCCGTCGCACCAACGTGACCGGATCCGATGACGGTAACTTTGCGATTCATAACTAACACCCCTCACGAATTAGTAATTCTTGTAGAAATAAGACCTTCAGAAGTGTCTTAATAATTGTTGATGATTGCCTCGGCAAACTGGGAAGTTTTCAACTTGCTGGGCTTTTTCATCTGGCGGGCTAAATCATAGGTCACCTTTTTCTGGAGAATAGTTCGCCCAAGTCCAGATTCAATTAGATCCGCAACCCCACCCCACCCCAGATGCCGGAACATCATGGCTCCTGAAAGGATTACCGAACTTGGATTAATGACGTCCTTACCAGCATATTTCGGTGCGGTGCCATGTGTCGCTTCAAAGCAAGCCATCTCGTCACCAATGTTCGCACCAGGCGCCATTCCTAGTCCTCCAACTTGTGCAGCACACGCATCAGAAAGATAGTCACCATTGAGATTTGGGGTGGCAAAAACATCGTAGTCATCAGTTCGAGTCAAAACCTGCTGAAAAACACTATCCGCGATTCGGTCATTCACCAAAATTTTTCCTTTACGGGCCGCGCCACCTGAAACTGCTTGCTCGGTCACAATCTGCTCGGCAAATTCTTTTTCCGCTAATTCGTAACCCCAGTCCCGAAAGGCACCCTCCGTAAACTTCATAATATTTCCCTTGTGGACCAAAGTGAGAGTCTTGCGGCCATTCGCTACAGCGTACTGGAGCGCTTTGCGCACCAGCCGCTGCGAAGCAAACTCAGACATTGGCTTTACGCCAATTCCGGAGTCAGGCCGTATCCGACACCCCATCTCATTCGAAAGAAACTCAATAATTTTCTCTGCCTCCGGTGTACCCCGTGCCCACTCGATCCCGGCATAAACATCCTCAGTGTTTTCGCGAAAAATCACTACATTCATGCGTTCTGGATGACGAACCGGTGCTGGCGTTCCAGCAAAGTACCGAACTGGCCGCACACAAGCAAAAAGGTCTAAAACCTGACGTAAAGTTACGTTTAGACTCCTAATTCCACCGCCAACCGGTGTCGTAAGCGGTCCTTTTATTGCGACTTTATAGTTTCTGATCGCCTCGATTGTTTCAGCAGGCAACCATTCACCCAACTCTGCGTTTGCCTTTTCACCAGCAAGCACCTCTAGCCACGCAACACGACGCTGACCATTAAATATTTGCTTCACTGCAGCATCAAACACCTGCACGCTCGCAAGCCAGATATCAGGTCCGACACCATCACCTTCAATAAATGGAATGATGGGAACGTCGGGGACCACCAGTGTACCGTTTTGCCAAGTAATCTCTTCGCCTTCTGAGTCCGGCGTAGTTTTGGTTGGTTCAGACATAAGTTATTAGTGATCCAATTACGAGGTACCGTTAGCGTTCATAGGGTTGGTTCTGCACTTTAGGTCACTGACCCGTCAGACAACTTGAAATGTTCACAGATTCTGTGGAAAACCCTGTGGAAAACCTAACGTCCAAGGTCAATCACCACTTCAATAAGGGATGTTCCTGCGGTTTGCACCACTATGGTGCGAACGAGATGCATTGAGCAAAGGTCGATACCAACTCTTAACTCACATTATACTGTAAGCATTCCGGAGTGTACGGCCATGTATTTACGTCGACCCGTTAATCCTTTCTCAGGGTTCCGAAGAAGCCAAGGCCTCAATAGGTGATAAAGAAGTTATTTTTTTCAGTTCTAGTAGCACCTCTAGCGCTGTATCTCTCTGTCCTTCGAACAGAGACGTTTGCTATGAAGCAAACAATGGTCTTGCAAGAAAGCTCACCCGACAGAACGGAATCAAGCACTGACGAGTCGATAGAAGATGGTAAACGGTCGTACATCGAATGGTGCGCTGATTGCCACGGTGAATCCGGTTCCGGTGATGGTCCACTTGCAGGTCTCGTCAGGGAACCTCCATCTGACCTAACCGATGATGTCTGGAGCATGGGTGGAACTGATGAAGATCTTATAACCGTTATCCGCAACGGCACGCGAACAGGAATGCGAGGGTACGACAGTAAATTCGATGCAGCGGAATTACAAAACCTCGTCAATTATATCCGGACACTAGGTACGCAATCTTCACCTCCAAATTATGACTAATGATGAAAAAGTAGGCGGAAATATCCCGACTGACACCACCAAAGCCGGACAAACTCCAAAAATCGTCATCGTCGATGGACTCTCAAATTCGGTTACGGATTTGTTACACCAAGAAGGATGGCAGGTTGAAGTGTTCACCGGATCGTCTCAAGATGAACTCGTTAATAGCTTGAGAGATGCGGAAGGCCTGATAATTCGAAGTGCCACACAAGTAGACTCCGCTCTGCTGTCTTCAGCGCCCCATCTCAAAGTCGTTGCACGGGCTGGCACAGGGGTCGACAACATCGACCTCAAGACAGCAAGTGAACTCGGTATTCTCGTACTGAATTCACCAGGCGCTAACAGCATCAGTGTTGCAGAACACACCTGCGCCTTAATATTGACACTGGGACGATCCATAGCACGAGCCGACGCTGATATGAAGAGGGGCGCATGGACAAAGCAAGAACTGCTAGGAACTGAGCTTTGGCGGAAAACCTTGGGCCTTGTCGGGCTAGGCCGAATTGGACAGGAAGTCACGTCTCGAGCACAAGCCTTCGGTATGAGGGTCCTAGCCCACGATCCCTATATTTCTGAAGAGATAGCAAGAAATCTCAACGTGGAGTTGGTATCTCTCGACGAGTTATGCGCACAGTCAGATTTTTTGAGTTTACACGTGCCATCCAGTGTTGACACATTCAACATGTTTGATGCGGATCGACTTAGTAAATGCAAGCCTGGTTTGCGATTAATCAACACTGCTCGTGGTAGTCTAATTGACGAGGCCGCGCTGGCTGATGCTATAGAATCAGGACACATCGGTGGCGCCGGACTTGATGTTTTCTCTCAAGAACCTCCAGCCGAAACCCGTCTCACGACATTACCAGAGGTGGTGGCTACTCCACATATTGCTGGTTCTACCGAAGAGGCCCAAGAGCTCGTCGGTGTAGAGGCTGCCGCTAGTGTCAGAGACTACCTTCGCTTAGGTATCATCCGTAATGCTGTTAATTTTCCAGCAATTACACCTGAAGAGACCCAGCGCTTACAACCGTTCGTCAACTTGGCTCAAAAGATTGGTGCTTTCGTGGCACAACTAGCAAAAGGCCGCATTAAAACCGTGAGTATCCGATATTACGGTGAATTGGCAACGGGAAAAAACGAGCTACTTGTCGGTGCTGTATTGATGGGACTTTTCAAGACAATGCTGTCAACAACCGTTTCATTAATTAATGCGCGCGCATTAGCTCGGGACCGCAATGTAGAGGTAATTGAATCGCATAGTACCCGACCTCGAGATTTCACCAGTCTTTTAGCCGTGAGACTTGAGACTTCCCTTGGACAGTTATGGGTTGAGGGTGCCCTCTTCGAGCAGGGTGGTCCTCGGGTTGTGCTCCTCGACGGTGTTGAAATTGAAGCGTCCATCGAAGGAACCAGCATAGTAATCCGTAATCTCGACGAACCAGGTGTCGTTGGTACTATAGGTGCGGTCCTTGGAGAACATGGCATAAATATTGCACAATTCGCTCTCGGTCGTGATTCAACAGGAGCCGTCGCCGTCGTGAATATCGATGAATCAACACACACTGAAAAACTAAAACCTGATGGTACGGTAATCAAGACACTATTAGCGAATCCGGCTATAAAAAGTGCTGACTTAGTACGAATATGATCTGCAAAGTGAACATCATTCCAATCTAACAATCATTCAGTTCCACATTAGCAATGTAACGCTAGCGGGGTGCATTTATGGTAATATTCATCGTGCACCCTGAAACAGGAACGAATCCGCTATCCCATCCGGCTTCAGCAATATCCATTATCGCAATCATTCCTTCTCGGTACGGTTCTACGAGATTTCCTGGAAAACCACTGATAGACATCGCTGGACGGCCCATGATTGAACACGTCTACAGACGAGCTGCTGCGGCCCCTTCACTCGATAGAATTCTGGTAGCAACAGATGATGAACGAATTCGTGAAACTGTCGAGACATTTGGCGGCGAAGTTCGCATGACACGTGCGACTCACAAAACTGGAACCGACCGTCTTGCCGAAGTCGCCGAACACTTAACGTGCGACCTTATCGTTAATATCCAGGGAGATGAGCCGCTCATTGAACCAGAAATGATCGAACAAGCACTGACACCATTTGTAACGGATTCAAGCGTGAATATTTCGACACTTCGACGCCACATCAACAACACGAAAGAACTGCACGATCCTAACGTGGTTAAGGTTGCAACGGATCACAATGGTGACGCGCTATACTTTTCTCGTAACCCCGTTGGGCAGCACAATGGAACGACGCCGTCTCAAACCATTTACAAGCATATCGGTCTTTACGTATATAGACGCACCACCCTTTTGGAACTGACGCAACTACCACCAACTCCACTTGAACAATCTGAATCGCTAGAACAGTTACGCGCTTTAGAGCATGGATATCGCATCAGAACTGTAGAAACCACTTTCGATTCTGTAGCCGTTGATACTCCGGAAGATGTTGAAGAGGTTCTCCGTGTCATCAACGACTCGGGTGAGAACCCCTTATGAGCCAAGCTATGCTGAAAACTAATGATCGTGCAAAAAAATACATTTTTATCACTGGCGGTGTCGTCTCGTCACTTGGCAAGGGATTGGCTGCAGCGTCTATCGGATCACTATTAGAGGGCCATGGTTACAAAGTCACGATGCTGAAATTTGATCCATATATTAATGTCGATCCAGGCACCATGAGTCCCTATCAGCATGGCGAGGTGTATGTAACCGCAGACGGCGCCGAAACAGACCTAGATCTTGGCCATTACGAGCGCTTTACAAATACTGTAACCACCAAGGACCATAATTGGACAACCGGAAAAATCTATTTATCAGTCATTCAAAAAGAGCGTCGCGGTGATTACCTAGGTGGCACCGTTCAGGTCATCCCACACATCACGAACGAAATTAAAAGCAGTGTTATAGGTGTGTCCAAAGATGCCGACATAGTAATCGTTGAGATTGGGGGTACCGTTGGTGATATTGAGAGTCAACCATTTCTAGAAGCAATCCGACAATTACGCCAAGACATCGGTCGGCAGAACACCTTATATATCCACCTAACCTTGGTTCCATTTATAGGAACTGCTGGTGAATTGAAGACTAAACCCACCCAACATAGTGTTCGGGATTTGCGGGCAATCGGGATCCAACCAGACATTTTATTGTGTCGAACGGATCGAGTCTTATCACGAGATATCAAGGCAAAGATTGCACTGTTCTGCGACGTAGACGAGGAATCTGTGATCACTGCTAGAGATGTCGAGAACATCTACGAAGTGCCGCTTGTACTTGCTGAAGAAGGACTCGATAAAATCGTTCTGAAACATCTACAGCTTCCCAGCACATCGCCAAACATGAAACCTTGGGAAGAGCTCGTTCAGCGAATTCGAAATCCAAAAGATAACCTAGTCATCCACGTAGTCGGAAAGTACGTCGGGTATGAAGACTCGTACAAAAGTTTGAATGAAGCGCTATATCACGCCGGTTTCAACAACTATCTGCAAATCTCCATCAAATGGATTGAAGCTGAGGCTCTTGAATCCTCTGATGGAGAACGTTCTCTAGAGGGTGCAGATGGAATTCTTGTACCTGGAGGATTCGGTAGTCGTGGAAGCCGAGGAATGATGGCTGCCGCCCGTATTGCGCGAGATCAACAAATTCCATATTTCGGTATCTGTTATGGCTTTCAATGGGCCGCGGTCGACTTTGCCAGAGAAGTGTGTGGTTTAGATGAGGCAGATTCAACTGAGTGTTCGCCCGATGCACCTCATAAGGTTATTTACAAACTTCGAGATCTGGTAGATGTCGAAGACTTTGGTGGAACGATGCGCCTTGGTTCATTCGCCTGTCAATTAGAACCCGATTCCGTTGCACATAAAGCCTACGGCCTCGACGTCATCCATGAACGTCACCGGCATCGGTACGAATTCAATCCTGAATTCGAACCAATTCTGACTGAACACGGACTGCGCATCGCCGGGCGGTCTCCAGACGGAAAATTTGTGGAAATTCTTGAATTGCCTTCCCATCCCTGGTACGTTGCCGTCCAGTTCCACCCGGAATTTACTTCGAAGCCACTTCGTCCGCATCCTCTCTTCGATCGTTTCGTAAAAGCATCTCACAAGCACAAGCTAGACGCGGCACCATCATCCATCCCAAAAAGTGCGACAGCCTCCTGAAATTAGGACTGTTTTGCACTTATGAGCGAAGGCTGACTAACCCTGCTACATGAGTCTAGGGTTAAGCGGTCTATAATAATTAGGTGCAAAAGATTGAGCTTGGGGTTCCTGATAGAGAGGTCAGTCTTGGCGGTAATGAACTGGTACTCATTGCCGGACCCTGTGTCATCGAAAGTGAGAACCACGCGAAAGCTATAGCGCGACAGATTCACGACATTTCGGAACGCCAACAGATTCCGTTTATCTTTAAAGCATCTTTTGACAAGGCAAATCGAACTTCAGGGAATTCATATCGAGGTCCTGGACTAACTGAAGGTTTACGCATACTGGCCGCGATTAAGCAAGATTTGGGAGTTCCGATTTTGACCGACATCCACGAGCCGACACAGGCGAAACCCGTGTCTGAGGTGGTAGATGTGATACAAATTCCTGCATTTCTCTCACGTCAAACTGACCTGATAACGGCTGCAGCAAGGACTGGATGTTCGATCAATCTCAAAAAGGGTCAGTTTCTGGCTCCAGATGATATGCGATATGCAATTGAAAAAGTCGTGCACACTGGAAATCATAAGGTTTTCGTGACAGAGCGAGGTACAACTTTCGGATATCACAATCTTGTGGTGGATATGCGTAGTTTCCAGATGCTACGAAAATTAGGCTATCCAGTGGTGTTCGACATCACCCACAGTTTGCAGTTGCCAGGAGGTGGGCAAGGAGCCTCTTCTGGGCAAGCTGAATTTATTACGTCCCTAGCATCTGCAGGCGTGGCAGCTGGAGTCGACGGCGTATTCCTAGAAGTTCACGATGCCCCGAAGCAAGCTAAAAGCGACGGTGAGAATGCTTGCCCACTTGACCAATTGGAATCGTTATTGATTCGATTAAAACGACTCTCAGTGGCATCGAGAGAAGACGACTAAGGAGCAGGCTAGATTAATCAGCCTGACGATGATCTGTGGAGAAAGAAAATCTCAACGAATCAAGCGTGGCAGCCAACCTATCGAACAAAGGTGCTGACGGTGAACAAGAGCTGGCGCGTAAGGTTCTGGAAACAGAAGCAGCTGCCATTCTTGGCCTAATCGAAGGCCTTGACGGTCAGTTCAGAGAAGCCGTTGACTGCCTATTCACGTGTCGTGGACGTGTAATTGTAACTGGCGTCGGAAAGTCAGGCATTATCTGCAAGAAAATTGCAGCTACCCTTGCTAGCACAGGTACACCGGCATTTTTCCTACACCCAGCAGAAGCCATTCATGGCGACCTAGGTGTTGTTCAAGACGATGACGCCGTAATCGCTTTGTCTTACAGTGGCGAAACAGAGGAAATCGTTAGAATACTCGAAGCGATCCGGCGACTTGACGCCAAATTAATTGCGATCACAGGTTATCCCGAATCTCCCATCGGTCAAGCTGCCGATGTAACCCTCTCATGCCATGTAAGCGAGGAAGCCTGCCCTCTTAATTTAGTCCCTACGGCAAGCACGACCGCAGCCCTAGCGTTAGGCGATGCCCTCGCAATGGCCCTACTCGTTCGGAAAGGCTTTCACGAGGAAGACTTCGCGAATCTGCATCCCGGCGGAAAGCTCGGCAAACGCCTGATGAGAGCCGACCAATTAATGCACACAGCTAAACAGCTACCTTGCGTCACACATAACACGCCGATGCGCGATGTGATTTACGAAATGTCAAGCAAGGGATTAGGGATGACCTGTGTAGCAGATAATGACCGTCACTTACTTGGCCTGATAACAGACGGCGACCTGCGTCGACATATGGGAGACAGCCAAACCTTCCTTGAGAAAATTGCCGCTGACATTATGACAAAGAAACCGATCACAATCCCACCTACCATGCTAGTAGTTCAGGCACTTAAGGTTATGGAGGATCACAAGATCACGTCCGTTGTTGTAGTGAAAGACGAAAACACCATTAAGGGAGTGCTACACCTACACGACCTTTGGCGAACGGAACTCTTCTAGCACTCTGAAACGACGACCGACTAATGGCTACTGGCTCCACGTTTATGCTCGTCATTCTATTTACCTTATTGGCTGGAATTACCATCGGTAAGTTCTGGGAGCGCTACAAACTCCGAGGAGGTCGCTGGATTGATCGGAGGAGAGCAAAACAATCTCCTCACTACATACTCGGTTTAAACTTTATGGTTTCCAACCAGACCGATCTAGCAATAGAGGAACTCAACAAAGCGATTAGTCTCGACATGGAGCCTATCGAAATTCACATGATTCTCGGAAATCTTTATCGAGAAAAAGGTCAGGTTGGCCGTGCAATCCATATGCATCAAAAACTACTACAACGGCCCAACTTAACTACGGTTGAACACGCCTACGTGCTACTTTGCCTAGGATTAGACTTCAAGAGAGGTGGATTTTTAGATAGGTCCCGGGAGGCCTTCGACGAGGTGCTTCGACTGGATTCGAACAATCGGTACGCACTTTTAAATCTAGAAAAACTATACGAGGAACAACATCAATGGGAGTTAGCACATAATGCCCGTGAAAAAGCGATGGCACTCCACAACTCTGATTCCCACGAAAATAAATCTATTCTAGCTTTTCTCAAGAATGAACTTGGATTAGTTGCCCAACAACAACAAAATGGCGTGGAAGCTAAACATTATTTCGAAACAGCAATTGAACTCAGCGAACAAACCATCCCCGCTTATTTGAATCTTGGTGATGCCCAACTGATATCGGGTGACGTGGGAGGTGCTGCTGAGACCTGGGAGCGCCTTATCGATGTCGCACCAGATCGAGCGTATCTCGTATTCGACCGACTAAGAGACATCTATTCACGACTTGGGTCATTAAACAAATTCCAGACCTTGTGTCAGAAGCTCATCAACGCCAATAAAAAAGATTGGCGAGCACGACTAGCTTTGGGACGACACTTGCTCGAACAGAAAGATGCAGGAAACGCTCTAGAGATACTTTTTGAAGCGATCATCTACAATCCTCACTCGCTTTCGATACATCAAACTATTTGGAACAGCTTAATAGTGCTCCAACTCCAATCGAATCTCGTCAAGCGTTATATGGAACTGACCAAGAAATCGATCTTCTACCTTGATCCGCACATCTGCAGGAAATGTCGATATCGAAGCACAGAGCTACTTTGGCAATGCCCGAACTGTCACGAGTGGAATACTTTCTTGGAGGAGGTTATTGCACCAGCTGAGATAGAAGATACTGAACCTCGTGAATAGACTACAGACTAAAGCGACGTCTCGGACTCAATTATGCTCACAATTGGATTGACTGGCGGCATCGCGACAGGGAAAAGTGTCGTTCTTACCCACTTCGCGTCTCTAGGTCTAGCAACTATAGATGCTGACCTTCTTGCCCGACAAGCTGTCCAGCCTGGAACAGAAGCCTCCGCTCAAATCGTGGCCCGTTTCGGAACGGACATTTTGAGAGATGACGGTCAAATCAACCGTGCGACTCTTGGAAAAAAAGTGTTTGCCGACCCGACTGCACGAAAAGATCTTGAGTCCATTATCCATCCTTGCGTGTTCTCGACCGTTAAAGACTGGCTGCTCGAATGCGAAACACATGGCGAACGTGCCGCGATCGCGGCCATACCACTATTGTTTGAAACCGGACACGACAAGGAGTTCAAACGTATCCTCGTTGTCTCCTGCGATCCTCAGATACAACTTGATCGATTGATAGCTCGCGACAGCATCACTGAGTCGGAGGCTAAACAACGAATAGCCACTCAGTGGACCACGGAACAGAAGATTGCACGTGCTGACATGGTCATCCGTACGGATGAATCAATCGATGATACCCACAGACAGGTTGAGCAGATTTTTCGCAATCTATAAGAGTTCACACGCCTGTCAGGAAGTTTTCGAAAACAATCGAGCGGTTGCCGCCTCAACAGTATTCACCATTAGCATCGCAACAGTAAGTGGTCCAACACCTCCAGGTACCGGTGTTAGGGCACCCGCGACCTTTTGAACATCAGGATGAACATCACCAACAAGCATCGAACCTCGCCGTTCAAACGCTTTCGACCTGACAGAATCTGCTGCAATAAGAGTTGATACAAGATCAGGATCGGTGATTCGGTTTATACCAACGTCTATGACTGTTGCTCCAGGTTTTACGAACTCGTGTGTTACAAACACTGGACGTCCAACAGCCACTATGAGTAAATCGGCAGTCGCCGCAATGGAAGCGAGGTTAGGGGTGCGGGAATGACAAATCGTCACGGTCGCATGGCGATGAAGCAGCATCATGGCAAGTGGTCTTCCAACAATCTCACTTCGCCCCAGTACCACCGCGTGCTGTCCTTCGATAGCAATTTCGGATCTCAGAAGTAACTCGATGATTCCGGATGGAGTGCAGGGCATCAGAGTCGCTCGGTTCTGCATCAGTCGTCCCACATTAATGGAATGAAAACTGTCAACGTCCTTGGCGGGATGTATTTGTTCAAACAATTCCCTGCTTGCGCCACTCCCCCAAACCGTGGGGACTGGCACCTGCACGAGAATCCCATCGTGAGATTCGCTCTCGTTGAAACGGTTAATAGTCCGCTTAGCGTCATCCAATGAAGCGGTTGCCGGTAAGTGCACCAGGTCGACAGCCAAGCCGAGTTCTTCAGCCATGCGTCGCTTATTACGCACGTACACTTCCGAAGCTGGATTGTCACCAACTAACAAGATGCCAAGCTGCGGCGGCCGACCACCAGAACGCAGGAAATCATCGATCCGTGGACTAAGCTCATCACAGATCGTTGCGGCTAACCCTTTACCATCAAGTATCCTAGCGGACATCAGGTTTGCGGAATCTCTCGAAAAAAAATGGAAGGACGAGGTTACACTCAACTTCAACTAAGGCAATTGTAGTGACTGGTGTCCGACCGGGTCAAATAAGTCCAAAACGTTGTATTTGGGCTGCAAGGATTATTTAAGTAGAATTTGCAACGCACCATATTTTGAGACAATCACTGGAGGAAAAATGGCAACCTCAGACCGAGGCACGTGGGGATCGCGAGTTGGCTTCGTCCTAGCTGGAACTGGATCAGCAGTCGGCCTCGGTAACATTTGGGGGTTTCCTACGAGAGTTGGTGAAAACGGCGGTGCTGCGTTTGTACTGGTCTATCTCGTCTGTGTGATATTCATCTGTCTACCTATCATGATTGCCGAATTGGCAATCGGTCGACGCACTCAAAGCGATCCAGTTGGCGCTTACGCAAAGCTTCGACCTGGCACACGGTGGTGGATGGCAGGTGGACTCGGTGTGGCAGCGGGTTTTGGTGTTTTATCGTTCTACTCTGTCATAGCAGGGTGGGCTCTCGCCTACATTTGGTTCAGTGCGAGTGGTGCAGTCAGTGGCGATGCGGTTGAAAGCGCCGCATTTTTTTCTGATTTTACCAGTCATGCTCCTTCAAGTTTATTCTTCACCTTCGTGATGCTTGCCGCGACAGCCGGTATCATCCTTGGCGGTATTCGTGGTGGTATCGAACGTGTGTCGAAATTATTGATGCCAGCGTTGGCCATCTTACTGATCGTGCTGGCTTGGCACGCCAGCACGCTGCCTGGCGCAGCCGAAGGTCTTGCGTACTATTTGAAACCAGATTTCAGCAAAATGATGAGTTTCGGTGCTCTGAATGCGGCACTCGGACAGGCGTTCTTTTCATTGAGTCTCGGTCTTGGAACAATGCTGGTTTATGGGAGTTATCTCACCAAGCGTGAAGGTATCGCGAAATCGGCAATCATGGTGGTAACCCTGGATACTGGTCTTGCGCTATTGGCTGGTTTCGTGATCTTTCCGTCTGGATTTTCAATTCCTGGATTTGATCCAACTTCCACCGGTCCGGGACTCATCTTTATGGTGTTACCACGTCTATTCGCCACCCTTCCTGGCGGGCAGTTCTTTGGAGCGGCTTTCTTTATTTTGCTTACATTGGCAGCCCTTACTTCAGCCATTTCACTGCTAGAAGTGCCGGTAGCACACTTTATCGACAGTCATGGTTGGAGTCGAAAGCGGGCAGTCCTTATTGTAACAACCGCTACTTTTGCTCTTGCGGTGCCCTCAGCACTAGCGATGGGGGCCTCAAGTTTTTTTAGCGAATTACCAGGCGTTGGCATGGACTTTCAAAGTCTCATGGTTACAGTCTGGAACGACTTCGCCCTTCCAATTGGAGGCCTTATTACTGCAATATTCGTCGGTTATGTCTGGCGTATCGATAGCGCCCTGGAGGAATTATTGGCTGAGCAAGCCTGGTTTCCCAATACCAAGCTCTGGGGTTGGATGGTCCGCTACGTGTGTCCCGTTGCTATTTTTGTGATCATTTTTATGAATATTAGGTCGATGATCGTTTAAAGTGCTACTGAATCGGAAACAGCCGCTAGGAGGACTCTAAGGATGGATTTAGCAAACCTAACCAGTCAGGTAATCACCGTTGATGGATTCGTCTGGCAGCCATTTTTTATGCCAACGGTGTTGATACTTGTAGGTTTATTAATCACCATCCGCACTGGCTTGATACAAATTCGCCGATTCCCAATCGCGGTACGTACCACACTGCAAGGCGCATTCCAGAAAAAGTCCTCCAAAGAGGGAACCATTAAACCGTTTCAAGCATTATCAACCGCTTTGGCAGCAACAGTCGGCAACGGCAACATTGGTGGGGTTGCGACGGCCATTACTGTGGGGGGACCTGGCGCAATCTTCTGGATGTGGGTCTGCGCTGCGGTTGGCATGGCAACTAAATATGCAGAAGCTGTGCTCGCTGTCCACTACCGGGTAACCAGAGAAACTGGCGAACTGGCAAGCGGTCCCATGTACTACATTACGAAAGGCATTCCAAACCAAGCGCTCGGGAAGGTGCTCGCCTATGGCTTTGCTTTTTTTGGCATGGCTGCCGCGCTTTTCGGCACAGGTAATATGGCGCAATCAAACACCATTGCCGATTCGTTCGTACTAGCTGCAAAATCAATTTTCAATCTCGAGGTATCAGTCTGGATTCCCAGTCTGCTCATCACTGCTTGCGTTGGTCTGGTGCTACTCGGCGGTATTAAACGAATCGCAGCAGTCGCCGAGATGATCGTTCCTACCATGATTGTCGTGTATGTTACGGCAGCGTTATATTACGTCGTGATGAATTTTGGACAATTACCAGGAGTCTTGGCATTAATCTTTAATTCTGCTTTTTCACCAGCTGCTGCCATTGGAGGGTTCGTTGGTGTGGGGGTAAAACAGGCCATCGCAACTGGTATGAGCCGTGGTGTCCTCTCCAACGAGGCTGGCCTTGGGAGCGCCCCAATTGCACACGGAATTGCCGACGTCGATCATCCAGTCGAGCAAGGTCTGGTGGGTGTCTTTGAAGTGTTCGTGGACACGATTCTCGTCTGCTCAATGACGGCTTTTATCATTCTGTCATCTGGCCTGTGGAGTGACCCGGCTTTCCAAAACGCCAGCGGCTCCCTTACCGCTGCCGCCATGAACACAACCATTCCAGGAGCAGCATTAATAGTAGCAATCTGCTCTTTCTTCTTTGGATTCTCCACCCTAATTGCCTGGGCCTATTATGGTGAAAAGTGTTTTGAGTTTCTGTTTGGTTCCAAGGGGATTAAGGCTTACAAGGCTGTCTTCACCTTGCTTGTTCTTGTGGGCGGCATTATTCCGGTGCCACTTGTCTGGGCCGTTGGTACTTTACTGAACGGTTTTATGGCATTCCCCAACCTAATCGGACTAATGTTTCTCGTGGGTACGGTGAGTAAACTCACCAAGCAATTTTTCGCAAATGACAGTGTGTAGTCCTAGTGAGTGGGGACCCACTTACCCGATTGTCACTGATACAAGCGTTCAAGGTACGCGCGAGTCCGTCTCTCTGGATCACCGTCAGTTAACAGATCTGAAATGACAGCAACGGCATTCGCGCCGGCCTCGATCACCGAAGACGCACGATCTAAGGTAATTCCACCAATACCAACGATAATGGATTGCGGCCATTGCGTAGCAGCGTAACGCACCAACTCCAGTCCCACCGGTTGATAACCCGTTTCCTTGCTTCTGGTCGCGAACACCGGGCCTACAGCTATATATGAAACCGACTCTTGAACTGCAAGATCCACTTGCGAACGGCAATGGGTGGAGAGCCCAACAACTGCATCATTTCCTAATATCCTTCGAATTCTTGCCACAGAGAGATCGTCTTGGCCCACATGAACACCAGACGCCCCAGAAATTTTCGCAACATCGACCCGATCATTAACGATAATTGAAGTATTAGAAGGACGGGCAAGATCGACAAGTGAATCAGCACAGGCCAAGAACGATTCGCTGCTGCTGCGCTTTGCGCGTATTTGCAATAAACGACCTCCGCCCTTAATAATCGCCTCTCCAAGATCAGTTGGACTCCAACCATAACCGTCGGCTAAATCAACATCAACGATTGCATACAGGCGGGAAAAATCCACGTTGCGGTCAATTAAAATAGAGGTTGAACCAGTGACTAAACAGTAACCGTAGTCCGTTCGTTCGCACGATTGGCGAGAAAGCGGTCTAGAAATCCCGTGTTAATTTCGCCAGCGTGGAATCCAGCATCTGCGAGTATGTCAAGGTGCAGAGGAATGGTCGTTTCAATACCCGTCACAACTGCCATCCCAAGCGTACGGCGCATCCTTGCTATCGACTCATCCCGGTCCCGACCATGGGCAATGATTTTTGCCACTAAGGAATCGTATAGAGGAGACACGGTGCAGTCAGCATGCGCAAAGGTGTCTATCCTTACACCCGGTCCCCCAAGCACATTAAAGGTCTCGATTACTCCGGGAGATGGCACAAAGGTATTGGGAGATTCGGCATTCACACGGCATTCAATTGCATGTCCCTGCATCTGTATATCGCTTTGCTTAAAACCAAGATGATCGCCCACCGCGATACGAATCTGTTGTTTCACAATATCCAAGCCCGTTACCATTTCAGTTACGGGATGTTCAACTTGCAACCGTGTATTTGCCTCAAGAAAGTAGTAACGTCCCTCCTTGTCTAGCAAGAACTCAAAGGTCCCAGCATTGCAGTACGATACTGCTTTAGCCGCATCCACAACAATTTTGCCCATCTTTTTTCTAAGACGAGGTGTAATCGCTACTGAGGGTGACTCTTCAATCAATTTTTGATGACGGCGCTGGATCGAGCATTCTCGCTCGCCTAAATGCACAGTAGCGCCATATTGATCAGCTAAGACTTGAAATTCGATGTGTCTTGGTTCCTCAATAAACTTTTCAAGATAAACTTCTCCAACGCCAAAAGCCGTTTCAGCTTCCCTGCGGGCCATCGTGAAAGCTTGCGTAAACTCTTGTTCGGACGACACGACACGCAGTCCCCGACCACCACCACCATTTGTCGCCTTGATCATTACGGGATATCCGAGGTCCTCAGCGATAGCCATCGCCATCTTTTCGTCTTCGACAGGTCCGTCACTACCAGGCAAGATCGGCACACCGGCTTTCTTCATCGCCCGGCGAGCACGAGCTTTGTCACCCATTAAGCGAATAACATTCGGGTCGGGACCAATGAAACGAATGTGACAGGCCTCGCACACTTCGGCCAGGTACGCACTTTCCGAAAGGAAGCCATAACCTGGATGAATGGCATCAGCCCCGGTAATTTCAGCTGCCGAAATGACTGCCGGCACATTAAGGTAGCTATCAATACTGCGACCAGGTCCGATACAAACAGCCTCATCGGCGAAACGCACATGCAACGAATCCTCGTCAGCCTCTGAATGGACAGCGACAGTCTTAATCTCAAGTTCCCGACACGCACAGATAATACGAATGGCAATCTCGCCACGATTCGCAATCAGAACTTTCTTAAACATGCAATACCCTTAACTGCCGTTCTGTTAGAACAGGACCCATATCCACTTTAGCTATCAGCCTTAACTGGTTTAATGCTGAATAAAGGATCCCCATACTGAACTGCTTGTCCATTCTCCAGATGAATATCAACAATTTCACCGTCATACTCTGAGTCAATCTCATTCATCAATTTCATTGCCTCAACGATACACAGAACCTGTCCCTGTCGAACCTTATCACCTACTTTTACGAAAGGCGGCTCTTTGGGATCTGCAGCGGAATAGTAAGTCCCAACAATCGGCGATTTCACAACCGACAATTGATTCAGGCTCGACTCCTCTGCCGTGCTAGGTTCCTTGGATGCTGGGCTTACTGGAACCGTCATCTCGTCTTGAGCTGTATGCGACAAAGAGGAAGTCCCACCCCACTTAATACGGAGACGAATACCCTCCTGCTCTATCTCGAACTCGGACAAGCTGTATTCGCGTGCCATTTCAATAAACTTTTTGATTTCTTTAATATTCATCATGGGTCATTCTTCCCTCTGCACGTCAGCATCTCCTACTATTCAATCCACCTCTCGCTCAGTCTACAACCGCCTTGCACAGCATTCGATCCACGTCCGTCAGTAATTCACAACCAGTTGGGGTTACCAGGACATCGTCCTCAATTCGTGCTCCACCAAGCCCAGGCAAGTATGCACCAGGCTCCACTGTTAAAACCATGCCAATTTCAAGGCGCCCATCCAATCCAGAAGCTAGTGCGGCTGCTTGATCAGGTCCCTTACGACCAACTCGTGGCTCCTCGTGCACTTCCAGTCCTAAACCGTGACCCGTACCATGTAAAAATGCACTGCCCAGCCCATAATGGGTGAGTACATCACGGGCTGCCGTATCAACTTCACTAGCCAAACAACCTGGACTTACCTTGGCTATCGCCGCAGCCTGCGCTTCGACCACAGCACAATACAGTCGACGTAACTCTGCACTCGGATTACCAATACTGACGGTTCGACTCAAATCGACGCAGTATCCTTCGTAAACCCCTCCAAAGTCCAGCAGCACCAAGTCATCCGCTCCGATTCTACGGTCACTAGGTCGTGCGTGGGGAAAGGCACTATTGGGTCCAGAGGCAACTATCGTGTCAAAAGCTGGACACTCAAAACCGATATCATGGATCCTCTTATCAATATGATGTGCGGTCTCTCTCTCAGATTGCCCAATTGGCAAGTCCCAAAGAACATTTTTCGCAACTTCAGACAACAGTGCAGCTGCCCTCCGGATAACCGAAATCTCAAAAGCATCCTTTATCATTCGGAGATGTTCCACTAAACGATTAGTTGGAATCAGCACAGGACGATCATCATTTCCCACATTTTTTGTGTTCGAACCAGCAGACTCGTTAAGTGCAACCGTTAGAGATTGGAAACGTTGATGCGAACAGTGCGCCGATTCGAATCCAATTCGCACAGCGGATACATCCAGCAAAGCTTCCGTAATAGCTTCATCATATGAACGAGTCACCAACTTAAGCGCATTGTTCTCATCGATAAAACTAGAGGACAAGAGATCTCGCGCTGCTGCATCATAACGACCATCGGTGATGAATATGCACTGGTCCTGTCCTAAAACTAAAATCGCCGAGCTGCCATTAAAATTCGTCAAATATCTTACGTTCGCAGGGTGTTGCACTATCAGTACGTCAAGGGCGGCCTCACGCAGACTACGTCTGACCTGTACAATACGTGCCTGCAAATTCTCAGATGGAGCCAATATCATATTCTTGAGTTAGGAAAAATATTACAATTACCCCGAAACTTCCCCGTTAGAGAACTAAACGACTTACTTACCTCAAAATTCATTTGTATTTTCCGGAGGACAAAACTGCATCATTTAACCGCGCCTGGTTTGAGGTCTAAATCCCTATACAGCTATTACAGGCGCACTCCTAGGTAGAGGGTCTCATCTAACTATTACGGTCCCTGAGCGCAAATACAGAGTCGCCACTAGGATTGCGAACAAATTTGTATAACTATCCTAATAAACCTATTATAAATGAATATCTTCAAGCCGTAGAACCCTGGCCTGAATGTCCGTTAGATGAACTGGCATGTCGTATCTTTTCGGAGAATCAGTTATCACCATCTGAGCGTTTATACTAAATTTGCAGTTAAACCCTCGTTCAAACTTACGTCATGTCGAGGTGAGAAGATCTGATTTAAGCCACTCAAGTAAAATTCAAAAAAGCCAAATTCTTGACAGTCGAGAAAATCATAAGTAGCCTTAGGGGTTACAGTTGTCAGTTGGGAAGAAAAGAGATCTATGAGTTCGAATGCAAATGAGCCTCGAGGCGTAGAACGGAAATGGCACATTATTGATGCAGAAGGAAAAGTGCTCGGTAGAATCGCCTCCATAACCGCACGATTCTTGCAAGGTAAGCACCAACCTCATTACACAACATATATTGACACTGGTGACCACGTAGTGATCATTAATGCTCGACTAGTGAAATTAACAGGTAAAAAAGAAGTGCAAAAACTTTATCGGCGTCATAGTGGTTATTCAGGTGGGTTACGTGAAGAACGGGTAAAGGTAGTTAGAAAAAATCAACCAGTTCGTCTTGTTGAATCTGCCGTCCGGGGAATGCTTCCCAAAACAAAACTCGGTGCTGCGATGTATCGTAAGTTAAAGGTTTACGCCGGTTCTGACCATCCACATGCCGCGCAAAAACCCTCAGTCCTTGAGGTCGCCTAACGTGCCAGTAAACGAATACTACGGTACGGGACGTCGTAAAAAGTCAACTGCTCGAATCTTTTTAAGGCCGGGATCAGGCACTATTAAAGTGGATCGCAAACCATTGGAATTACGTTTTCCACCTGAAGCATTGCGAACGGTTATCACACAGCCATTACTCCTAACCGAAACAATGGATAAATTTGACATCCTGGCAACCACCTCTGGAGGTGGAATGTCGGGTCAAGCTGGAGCAATGCGTCTTGGCATTGCGCGAGCTTTAGTTAAATTCGATGCTGAACTTCGACCGTCACTAAAGAAAGCTGGACTCCTCTCTCGTGACCCACGAATTAAAGAGCGCAAGAAATACGGCATGGCTGGCGCGAGAAAGCGCTTCCAGTTTAGTAAGCGCTAAACAATCTTAAACGTCAATTTCTAAGGAGAACGTTTGAACTCAATTGCATTAAAAGAACTGCTCGAAGCCGGTGTTCATTTCGGTCATCAAACCAAGCGGTGGAATCCGAAAATGAAGGATTACATCTTTGGTGAACGTAATGGCATTTATATTATCGATCTCAGTAAAACCGTTAAATTATTTAATCAAGTGCAACAGTATGTTTCGAATCTAGCTGCCGAAGGTCGTGCGATCCTATTCGTAGGAACGAAACGGCAAGCTCGGAATGCAGTTCTTGAGGAGTCGCGACGTTGTGGAATGTATTTTGTTAACCATCGTTGGCTCGGCGGTCTTTTAACAAATTTTTCTACCATTCAAAAAAGCATCGCACGACTTCGAGAACTTGAAGCAATGACCGTAGACGGCCGTTATGACACTCTCTCAAAAAAAGAGATTGCCCGTCTCGAAAAGCAAAAACGCAAACTTCATAGAAATCTTGACGGCATTAGAGATATGCCGAAGCTTCCAGATGCTATTTTTGTGGTAGACATCCACAAGGAAAAAATTGCTGTTGATGAAGCTCGCAAACTGAAAATACCGGTAATTGGAATTGTCGATACAAATTCTGATCCTGATGAAGTCGACTACATCATTCCTGGCAATGACGACGCTTTACGCGCAATTCAACTATTCCTTTCGCGCACTGCAGACGCGGTCATAGAGGGTCGAGGACTTCGCGAAGCGGCACGTTCAGAGGAAGCGAGCGCGGAACTGGCAAAAGCTAACAGCGCGACTAATCCACCGAAGACGGATTCGGCGGTGGACTCTAAACAGGCAACGCCGCAAGCTTCGGTCTAAGTTTGTTTCGAATATGATGTTTGGCCGGCCGTGCCCATTGCCGGCAATTTTTATGTACACCAGTCGTTATAAACAGCAAAACGACTTATGGAGAAACAAGGTATGACAATTTCAGCAGAAACAGTTAAGGCTCTTAGAGACGAGACAGGCGCTGGATTTATGGAATGTAAATCAGCTTTGACCGATGCAGATGGAGATCTCGATAAAGCTATCATTATCTTGCGGAAACGTGGTACCGCTCAGGCAGCAAAGCGAGCTGGGCGATCCACAAAACAGGGTGTTACTGGCAGCTATATCCATCCCGGTGGATCAGTCGGCGTCCTAGTGGAAATCAACTGTGAATCCGATTTTGTTGCACGTACTGATGACTTTAAAACGCTTGTCAAAGAAGTTGCTATGCATATAGCCGCCTCAAGCCCGACGTATGTGCGTGTCGAAGATATTCCCGTTGAAGTTATTGAGCGAGAGAAGGACATTTTTCGTTCACAACTCGAGGGCTCCAATAAACCTGCACAAATAATAGACAAGATCCTAGACGGCAAGATTAATAGTTATTACGGACAGGTCGTTCTCCTTAAACAACCGTCAATCCGAGATCCCAAAACCACTGTCACCGATCTCGTGGCCGCTACTATTGCAAAGGTTGGAGAGAACATTTCAATTGCGAGGTTTGCCCGATTTAAAGTCGGTGAAGTTGACAAATAAACATCTGCCTGTGTAGAAGAAGACGCCTGTTATGCTCGGCGTCTTCAGCCATTCAGTAGCCGACTGATCTATAATCGTAAACAATGACTAAGCCTGCCTACGGACGCGTGCTCCTCAAAGTCTCCGGTGAATTATTACTTGGTGGCCAGTCATTTGGCGTCGATCCAGAAGTTACCGGACAAATAGCTCGTGAAGTGGCCGATGTGCGGTCACTTGGTGTCCAGGTTGCCCTTGTTATAGGGGGTGGAAATATTTTTCGTGGACTGGCTGCGAGTGCACGAGGGATGGATCGCGCAACAGCAGACTACATGGGCATGCTCGCCACAATAATAAACGCGCTGGCGATTCAGGATGCGCTGGAACAGCTCGATGTCAACACTCGAGTGGTGACTGCTATAGAAATGCGCGCTATAGCTGAACCTTTTATCCGACGACGAGCTGTGCGTCATCTGGAAAAGAACCGGGTTGTGGTATTCGCTGCTGGAACCGGTAATCCATACTTCACAACAGACACAGCAGCTGCACTGCGAGCGATGGAAATCCGTGCCGATGTTATTCTTAAAGGTACGAAGGTCGATGGAGTGTATACATCCGATCCCATCAAAGATCCCTCAGCAAAGCGATTCGACTCCATTTCCTACTTACAAGTACTCGAACAAGGCTTAAAAGTGATGGACGCTACAGCAATTTCCTTGTGTATGGACAACGCCTTACCAATAGTAGTGTTTAATCTGCAGCAGCCTGGAACGCTACGACGCGTCATCTTAGGCGAGCCAGTCGGCTCTCTGGTCAGCGCTTGATTTCGAACGAGGAGTCACTGATGAACGCAAAAGATATCGACAGCCTCTTTAAGGAAGCCGAACAGCATATGAAGTCGGCAAACGAACATACTAAGCATGAGTTGGCTGGGGTACGCACGGGACGCGCATCCATCGGCATCCTTGATGGCGTCAAAGTCGAAGCTTACGGAACAACAGTGCCACTCAATCAAGTCGCGAACCTGTCTGTCCCTGAACCAACCTTAATCGCGGCACAGCCATTTGACCCGTCGCTGATGCCAGCAATTGAAAAGGCTATTCAAAGCGCAAACCTCGGTCTGAATCCGAATAACGATGGAAAAATGATC
This sequence comes from uncultured Acidobacteriota bacterium, assembly GCA_913052135.1. Classification (GTDB taxonomy): domain Bacteria; phylum Acidobacteriota; class Vicinamibacteria; order Vicinamibacterales; family UBA823; genus UBA8106. Next base: position 24,236 of record CAJXDY010000006.1, on the reverse strand, counting down.
AGGATACCGATTCCTCCACTGAACGACGAACGTCGCCAAGAGCTGTCGAAGGTGGTTCATGGCTTTGCCGAGAACAGCAGAAACCGTGTAAGAGGAGTGAGGCGAGACGCGAACGACCAGCTCAAGAAAATGTTAAAAGCAAAGGAGATTTCTGAGGACGACGAACGGCGTGCACACGATCGCATACAAGAATTAACTGACCAGGCCGTCAAGGCAATTGATGAATTGCAAGAGAAGAAGGATGCTGAACTGCTTAGCCACTGACGCGACGTTTGACGATTTCTCATTGCGTTAATAGGCAAGGGGTTCGCAGAATCACAATTAAACATCTTTAGTTCTCAATCGAAGGCAATCGCTTTATGTCCTACTTTACACATCTTGATTGCTCAGCAGGCTGTGGGGCTGAGCCCTTGGACCCACAGGGAATACATCACCTCTGTACCTGTGGTGCTCCGTTATTTGCCAGATATGACATTGAACAAGCTGCAAAGAATTGGCCGCGCTCATCACTGGCTAACCGCGCACACAATATGTGGCGATACAGCGAAATGATGCCACTGGTGAACGACGATCAACCTGTCACGCTGGACGAGGGGTTTACTCCGTTACGACATACCCTAAGGCTTGGTGCGGAACTGGGTCTCAGGTCCCTCTATGTCAAGGATGAGTCATGCAACCCCACGAACTCTTTTAAGGCACGTGGCTTATCAGCAGCCGTTACTCGGGCGAACGCATTGAAGGTAGGTACCGTGTCAACTCCATCAGCCGGGAATGCTGCTAATGCACTGGCAGCCTATGCGGCACACGCAGGACTCAAGGCAAAAGTCTTTATGCCGCGAGACGTTAAAAAGCCATTTATTCTGGAATGCGAACTTTACGGTGCCGACATAACGCTAGTTGATGGCCTCATAAATGAAGCAGGTCGAGTCGCTAATGAGGTTGGTGCGCCACTAGGTTGGTATGATGTTTCAACACTGAAAGAACCCTATCGTGTTGAAGGCAAGAAGACGATGGCCTACGAATTGGCTGAGCAATTAGACTGGGTCTGGCCGGACTGGATTATCTATCCGACAGGTGGTGGTACCGGAATGGTCGGTATGTGGAAAGCCTTTGACGAAATTGAACAACTCGGCTGGGTGAAAACTGGTAATCGGCCGAAGATGGTGACCGTACAAGCTGATGGCTGTGCTCCAATTGTTCACGCTCTCGAAAACGGTCTCCAGAAGTCGGAACCTTGGAAAAACGCTAACACTATTGCTGATGGGCTACGGGTGCCTCGTGCAATCGGTGATTTCTTGATTCTTCAGGCACTTCGTGAAAGTGTGGGCACGGCGATCGCAGTTTCAGATGCTGACATGGTGAACGACATGCGTGAACTTGGAAAGCTCGAAGGTATTAGTGCCTCGCCAGAAGGAGGTGCGACACTAAGTGCACTGCGGGTGCTTCTGAAACAAGGTAAGGTTCGACCGAACGACACCGTTGTGTTATTCAATACTGGTGGTTCATTGAAGTATTTGGACGTTCTTGTATCTTGAACCTAGGGCTGCACAACATAGTGTTTTATTGCATATGGTAGTAAGCCCGTTAAATCGACTGCCTCGCTAACAGCTCACACAATACAACCATCGACACGTCATTGCGGACGCCAAAAGTGCATGGTACAATTTATTTCTTCTTTCGGCCGCATGTGTGCGCCGATCATGCCTTCGAGGTCCATGGGCGGCTAGCTCAGCTGGGAGAGCGCAGCGTTCGCAACGCTGAGGTCGAGGGTTCGAGCCCCTTGCCGTCCACCATTTTGAGCGATGTGAAGCAATGAATACAATCAAAGCGAAGCAGTAGACAGAATTATCAAGGTAGACACCTTGACAGGCTGCTCAACGTATGGAGAAAATATTCTAAGATGGCAATCACAAGAATTTCCAAAGAAGATCTCCAGGCTCGCCTTGAATCTGAGCCGGCTAATTCCCTTATTCTAATTGACGCTAGACTGAAATATCCCTACGAACACAGCACAGTCACTTTGCCAAGCGCAATCCGTATGCTGCCAGACAGCCATGACACCTCTGGACTTTCTCAAGATCGTGACATCGTTGTGTACGACTCGGATCCTGGTGAATTAGCCAGCGTCCAACTGGCAGCTTCGTTGATTAGGCAAGGTTTTCGCGCTGTTGTTCTTAAAGGTGGAATTAACGATTGGATAGTGGCGAAACTCCCAACGGACTCAAAAGATGCCCCTGTTATGGCGCCACCCAAGGCGGGAGCGCTAAAGGGCTAAGCCTTTATCGACCTACCAGAGCTTATTACTCCCTTGATACAACTACTGACGTTTTACGTTCTGACCAATATCGGCTTTGCGACTTCCCTCGCAGCACAGGAACCACAGAGATCCGCCGAGGAATTAGCTTCAGCACTACAAGACAAATACGAAACTGTTCGCGATTTTTCTGCCAACTTCATTCATATCTATGAAGGAGGTGCGCTAAATATTCAAGCGACGGAAAGTGGCGTCGTGTTGATAAAGAAACCAGGCATGATGCACTGGAATTACCAAAAACCGAACGAAAAATTTTTTATCTCTGATGGAAACACTCTGATTTCCTACGTACCGGCTGACAACCAAGTCAGGGTTAGTTCAATGCCAGCCGAGAGCGCCTCAGAACCATCTGTACTTTTTCTCATTGGGCGAGGAGACCTATCTCGAGACTTTGTCCCAAGTTTTACAGTCCTAGATGATGCTCCCGTTGGCACACAGAGTCTTCGACTCACTCCACATCATCCTGAAACGAGTTACGAATCACTCATTCTGGTAGTCGACGAAGTAACTCTTACCATTCGCCAACTTATCTCCAAGGATCTTCAAGGTGGCACGTCGACATTTAAATTCACTGACTTGAAAGAAAACATCGGCATACCTGACCAGATGTTTTCCTTTACGATTCCACCCGAAGCGCACATCATTACGGGTAATGATGCTTCAAGGTGAGTCGGTCGTATTAACCAATCGATAAAAGCTTTTGTTCTTGCTCGATTAGTGCTGTGACCGCCGTTTCTCTATCGCACACGTCGAACATTATCCAGTCACCAGGCATTAACTGACCTGCAAGTGGCAGGTCCGCTGTAATGACAGTAGCAATTTTCGGATATCCACCTGCCGTTTGACCATCTGCCATCAAGATAATCGGCTTACCAGACGCCGGCACCTGAATTGAGCCCATCGGTGTAGCGTCTGACAACAACTGATCTGCCTTGTCTGAGGCAATGGAAGGGCCGAGAAGTCGATAACCCATACGATTCGACTCAGACGACACTTGATAGCGTGACGATTGAAACATCAACAACGCTTCCTTGGAAAACATCTGATCTTGGGGACCAAGAATAACCCGTACACGTATATTTTCACTGGGCAATGACATTACCGATTGAACTTGATGCATGCTTGACAACTTTGTAGAACTTGCTTGCCCGATTCTTAACCGATCTCCCACCTGCAAATGTCGTCCACGATATCCCCCCATCCCAGTAGCAAGGTGGGTAGCCCGACTGCCAAGCTGCTGTGGAACATCGAGGCCACCTGCGATTGCAAGATAAGCTCTTGCACCACGTCGACGATCCCCAAATCTCAAGTGAGCACCCTTGGGTACTATCCAACCTGCATTGAGTGGCATCCGATTGTCGTCAACAAAAATCTCGAATTCTGCTCCGGTAACCGCACATCGCACATCATCTTGGAACTCAATATCTGGACCCAGCAAGGTAATCTCTAAGCCTGCAGCCGAGCTCGAATTACCAACAAGAAGGTTAGCAAGTCGATGAGAAAGGCGATCCATTGGACCAGCAACTGAAACGCCAAAACTTTGATACCCCCAACGTCCCAAGTCTTGTACCGTGGTGAGAAGCCCAGCCTTAGCAACTATCATGAAAAGGTCACCTTTGCTTACAATCAGTCCCTAGAAGCGTTAAGCTCATCAGCCGTTACCGATACGAACTGCACTTGGTCTCCTGGCTTAAAGGCAAATGGATCATTTCGTTCGGGATCAAAAGGTTTCAGAGTCGTTCGCCCTATTAGACGCCAGCCTCCAGGGGTGCTCGCAGGATATACACCTGTTTGGACTCCTGCAATACCCACACTCCCGAACGGGACAGAGGTCCGTGGAGTATCTCGACGTGGCATAGCGATACGCTGGTCAACGCGACCCATGTAAGCAAATCCTGGAACAAATCCCAACGCATACACTCGATATACGGTATCTGTGTGCCGTCGCACCACTTCCTCAAGGGAACAACCTCCAAATCGCGCGACCTCATGAAGATCTGGACCGTAGTCACCACCATAGCAAACCGGAACCCTTAGCGGTGTAGAAGGAGTGAAGCTACTCTCCATTTGAGCTTTTCCATGTCGAGATAACGACGAAGACAAGGCCTCCAGATTGGTCCTTAGAGGATCAAAAAACACTGTTACAGCGCAATAGCTGGGCACAACATCTCGCACTCCTGCATGTTGCTCAGAACGAATAGCCTCAGCGCATCGAATCACTTGGGTGTTTACTGCCACGTCAACAACTTGCTCATAAGCCATGACTAAGGCCGAGTCTCCGGCCCATCGGATCTGAGGAAATATCAAGTCTTGCTTATCTTGAGTCACAAGTAACTCTCCATCCAGAGCCAGATGATTTGTGGCGTACATACACCAAACATGGAGTACTAGACCCGTTCAGCCAGCCGAGCCAAAACTTTCTCGTGAATGCCTCCGAAAGCACCGTTGGACATAATCACAAGATGATCACCATTTTTGGCTTCCTGGCCAAGAAGTTCGACTAGATCGTCAAGCCGTGGAATATATCTTGCGTGCACACCGTGGTTGTCCAGAGCATTGACCACTTCTTCTGGGTTCAGACGAACTGAATCTGGCAGCGAGCTACGATAGACCGGCGCCAGTAATACTTCGTCAGCCCGTCTCAATGCCGTCACAAATTTTTCTTGAAATACACGACGGCAGGAAGTCGCTGAACGCGGTTCAAAAATCGCCCAAATTGTTCCAGTGGAGGTTGCTCCTCGAACAGCAGTCAGTGTTTCTGCTACTGCAGTTGGATGATGTGCAAAGTCATCATACACAGTTATCCCTTTTATCGTACCGCGTACTTCTAATCGTCGTCGCACACCACGAAACGCGCGTAAGCCTTCATTCAGCGTACCAGGGACCAAGCCTGTGTCGCTTGCAACGGCTATCGCTGCCAAAGCATTTCTGACATTGTAGTGACCCAACAACTGTAATGTGGTGCTCATAAACGGCACGCCGTGACGCCGCACCTGAAACGCTGTGCTGTCCTGTGACTGAACTATTTGACTTGCACACCAGTCAGCCTTACTAGATAAGCCGAAAGTTTCGACACGACATGGAGCGAATTGTTGCAATGACAAGGCTTCGGGATTGTCAGCACCTAGGAGCAAGAGCCCATTTGCAGGCAATAGCCTCACGAATCGTCTAAATGCCGTTCGAACCGCCTCGAAATCTGTATAAATGTCTGCATGGTCAAACTCGACGTTCCCAATAACTGCGACATTGGGCAAATACTTCAGAAATTTAGCGGTCTTATCAAAAAAAGCGCTGTCGTACTCATCCCCTTCGATTACAAAATCTGTCCCACTGCCTAATCGGTAACTGGAACCAAAATTACTAGCTACTCCACCAACAAGCATACTGGGATCAATCTTGCCAAACGTAAGCAACCAGGCTGTCATGGCTGCTGTTGTGGTCTTGCCGTGAGTCCCTGCAATCACTAAAGAACGCTTCTTCCAAAGGAACTCATTGCGGATAACCTCGGGTAACGATGCATATTGCATTCTCCGGTCGAGCACCGCTTCAAGTTCGACGTTTCCTCTTGAAATTGCATTACCAATCACGACCAGATCAAATTCATCGCTGATCTGTTCAGCGGAATATCCTCGGAACGGCTTGATATCCTCAGCTGCCAGGAACTCCTTCATTGGTGAGTAAATTTCAAGATCGGAACCGGTCACAGCCACACCCTGACGCTTTACCATCGCCGCCAGACTCGCCATGGCCGTACCGCCGATACCAATGAAGTGCATCCTCCTCATACGACTGCCGCTTCGTTAATTGAGATTTTTGAATGGGTACCACTAATGACGTGGACCTTGACACCAAATGGGAGTGTAATTCCAGGGCCCCGTGTGTGTCCCGATGGTAAGCCTAAAATAATTGGCCCTCGAAAATCACGAAGCACATCTACCATCGTACCGTATGCCGTCGGGTGGCCGCCTGGTTCATCGCACTCTGGAAACTCACCTACAATAATTGCCGAAGCGAAATCGACAATTCCGCTTTGCATGAGTTGCGTTAGCATGCGATCAAGACGATACGGTCGCTCTCCTACTTCATCAAGAAACAACACAAAACCCTTGGGAGGTGCAAAGGCGAAAGGTGTGCCTAACGAGGCAACTAGCTGTGTAAGGGTACCACCGAGTAGAACACCGGATGCTTCTCCAGAACGCACACACTCCAGACCGTCTAACGATAGTTCACCAAGAGGTTCTGGATGCATCAGCAACTGAAGAAACGACTGACGATCGTAACCTTTCACGCCCGAGGCTAGACTGCCTACCACCGTTGGTCCATGAAAGGCGACCATTCCACACTGTCCGGTGAGGTAGTTGAGCATAGCCGTCAGATCACTATATCCAACGAATACTTTAGGTCGGCAACAAATGGATTCTGCATCGAGATACGGCAGGAGTTGCACACTCCCATACCCTCCCCTTGCAGCAACCACACCTGCCACTGAGTCATCACTCCAGGCCCTCATAAATGCTTCAGCACGTGTGGCCGGATCACCAGCAACGTACTCACGCTTATAGAACACCGACGGCTCATATACCGGTTCGAATGACAAATCACGTAATTCAGCTAAACCTTGCTCAAACAAGTCACGTTCGAACGGACTAGCTGGTGCAATCACAGACAAGCGATCGCCTGGACGAAGCGCCCGAGGCTTCAGCATAATCCGTTAACCATCCTGCTCAATCTCCTTCACGATAGCCATAGCCTCTTCACAACCCAGAATATTCTTTGTCTTCTTAAACGATTGCTGTGAAGAAGCTCGGGGTTTCAAAAATTTTAACTTCGCTTTAACCTGTCGCTCCATGGCTGCTTCAATCTCCGGTATTGAAAGAATGTTGGATTCAACAGCATGAATTAACGATTCAAGAGCATTCGCCTGCTCATCATAATTCGGAGGGCATAGTAATAGTAAATCGCAACCAGCTCCAACCGCAGAAACCGCTAACTCGTCAATCGGATGTGTCGCCGCTACAGCTTTCATGCCAAGATCATCAGTCACAATAAGACCATCGTATCCAAGTTTTTTACGCAGAAGACCATCGACAATTGACCGTGACAATGTAGCCGGAGACTTATCATCCAGCGCTGGCACCAACAAGTGTCCGGCCATAATCGCCGCCACGTCTGCTTCAATGGCCGCACGAAACGGAAGAAGCTCACGCAAATTGAGTTGAACAGCATCGGTTTCAATGCACGGAAGTTCGTGATGAGAATCCTGACTCGTATCCCCATGACCAGGAAAGTGTTTTCCACACGCAGCAATCCCAAGCGCTTGAAACGTTCGAATCATCTCCGCGCCTAAATTTGCAACCATCTCGGCGTCTTCGGAGAGAGCGCGATCGCCTATGACCGTGTTACGAGAATCGCTGTGCACGTCAAGAACAGGGGCATAATTTAACGAAATACCAACAGCCGCTAGTTCTTTTGCGAGTGCGCTCGCAAATCGCCGTGCAAGTTTAGCGCTACCACTCTGCCCCAACTTCTGCATCGGAGGCCACTCGGTAAACGGTTTTCGTAGACGGGCGACTCGCCCTCCTTCTTGATCGATGCTGACCCAAAGCGGTAAATCTTCCCCAAGCGACTGAATCTCTTGAGAGAGTTCCGCTACTTGTTCAGGCTCTTCAATATTACGAGCGAAGAAAATTACCCCTCCTAGATCAAACTGACGAACTAACGCACGTAGTTCAGAGGGAATCACATGTCCATCGAAACCCACAATAGCGAACTGTCCGATGTGTTTGTATATATCTCGCACTGGCATGCATCAATGACTCAAGCAAGGTGACTTCACAAATATTATAATGCCTTAGTGATCGTTCGAGCATCTGCACCCACTCGCATCGACCTAGCTGGGGCTACCTTGGATATCTGGCCCTTATACCTCCACCATCTCGAAGCACAAACATTAAATGTAGCTATTACGATTAGAGCGCATTGTTGGATCAGGACTGCAGAAGAGGGCGGTATTCGAATTCAGTCCCTCGACACTGGACAGACTATCCGTCTCAAGCACGAATCCGAACTTTTGAACGGCAATGAACTAATACTAATACGAAAAATCCTTCATTTTTTTAAAATGGAGAATGTTGAGGTCGTGACACGGAGCGATTCTCCAATCGGTGCAGGAATCGCCGGCTCATCAGCCCTGAACGTCGCCCTCTGTGCCTCTGCGGCACGCTGGAAGGAAAAATCCTACTCTCCGGAAGAACTACTGCAGATTGCAATGAACCTTGAGGCACAAGCAATTAAAGTGCCCACAGGAGCCCAAGATTACCGTCCAGCCTATTATGGTGGTGTTTCGGCTATTGAATTTGGTGTCGCTGGATTACATCGCGTCGCTCTTGATCTAAATTTGGTCGAACTTGAGCGACGCTTAATTCTCGCTTATACCGGATCCTCAAGACAGTCTAGAGTAAATAATTGGACAGTCATGAAGGCTCACCTCGATGGTGATTCTAAAGTTTTTGCTCACTTTGAACAAATTCGTGACATAGCTCTCTCAATGCGTCAGGCACTACTAAGTAGCGACTGGACAGCAGTTGGTCAGTTAATGACTGCCGAGTGGGAAGCTCGAAAACAACTGACTCCCGGTATTACCACAGAAACTATTGAGCAACTCATTTTCAATGCACAAGAGGCCGGCGCACTCGGTGCAAAAATCTGTGGCGCTGGAGGTGGTGGTTGTCTTGTCTGTCTCGCAGAATCTTCAGCAGTCCAAAATGTGGAGAAGGCATTAACTAACTCTGGAGCCGAAGTGCTTAAATGCGCAATAGACACTGAAGGATTAAGTCTTACAATCGAATAATACTGATCACTGAACGACGAAATCCTCAACATTCTCTTGATTGATACGTACCGTTATGACCTGACCGGAATTACCAAGAGGCTTCCCTAGTTGCTGATTCAGAGAAAAAGCAAACGCCCCGGCATCCCCAACGTGTAATACGATTTCCTGACGAGCCTGCAGCACCTCACGGTCACCTGGTTGCATAAGACGAGAGAATGCTAAATTGCCATCAACCGTCAGAGACACCCAACAGGGAGCCACTGGGTGCAGAACAATAAGAAGCAAGTCCGTCTCGTCGTCTTCAAGAGGGTTGGAATTGACACTCACACCTGCTATCTCCGACATAGAAATCGAAGGAGTTGACTCGATCAACGGTTGAGAATTGAGGGGATTCTGGACTGTATCCAACTGCCCACCTGACCCACAATAAATTATTAGTCCAGCGAGGGGTACGCTAACAGCCAGCAACCTTATCAAGGTTCGCGTCATTAGACGCTGGGACTCGAAATCTTCTTCTTTTTCGAAAGTCAACGTTAGATGGCCCGTAGTTGTTGAGGGCCTACTCGTAGAAGACTCATTAATTTCAGATGAAAATTCATCAAGAAATTCACGCACTGCTTTCTCTGGATCTAATCCAACTGCATTCGCATAGCCCCGAATGAAGGCTCTTGAAAAAATTCCGCCCGGCAGTCTTGATATGTCGTTCTGTTCAAGCGCTTCAAGAACACTTATAGAAATCTTTGTTGCAGACGCAATTTCATTGAGTGTGATCCCTTTCAATTCGCGTGCTTCACGCAGACGAGCACCAAAGTCCAACTCAGTATCTACATTGGAAGCATCGGAACCGGGGTCTGAAGAATCAATATTGCTATGCACGCCAACCGTACTTTAAACAAGGGATTTCTGACTGTCAAACACCTCTTGCACCGTATTCACCAAATGAGTAATTCCTAGGGTTCGGTTCTCTTGTGATCGGCCTGCCTCAACAAACAGATCGATTGCAGCAATACCAGCTGCACCAGAGTGAGCCACCTCAGACAGCACATCTTTTGTCACTCCACCGATTGCCAAAATTGGCACCGCAGTCAATCGGGAGGCATGAGCCAACGCACTTACACCGAGCAACTTTTGAGAAGGCGGTTTTGAGCGAGAATGGTAGATCGTGCCTAAGACAATATAATCCACATAAACACTAGCAGCTACCGCACCGTCGATGTCGTGTGCCGAATAGCCAACCAAAAATCCTTTTGGTGTCCTCATTCGCACACGGTCAGGGTTAAACGACTCTTCGCGAAGATGAACTCCTGAAGCTCCCGTCCCCAAAGCAACGTCTAGTCTGTCATTAACAACCAGTTGTGCAGATGTTCCTTTAATTATGTCCAGACATCGTATAACTAGTGCCTCAAGCGTGCGTACGGAAAGATCTCGTTCACGCACCTGAATCAAATCAACACCTGCTGAAGCCGCTGCACCGACCATAGTTACTACGGATTCGAGTTGTTGCTCGTTTGACCCGTCAGGCGCGTAGCGACGGCGATCTGTCACAAGACAAAGTAAAGGCCGATGATTAAGTGATCCCATAAGATTTGTCATTAAAACAAAGTCACAACAACTTACCTCCTGCAGTGAAATTTCAATGGCCTTGTCTATCCGTAATACAAAATAGGATTCTTCGATTAATTCGGTTCAGGAGTTTCGTATTCCTCAACAGGGCAATCATTTCTAGCACAGCAACTCCTATGTTTATTGTCCCGAGACCAGATACTGCCCCTCGAACAAAATGATTATTGAACATCATTTTCAACCATGGACTTGATTCGATAAACACATTCTGATCCCAGAACGATGTCCATGGAATAACGATTAACAGAACTCCAATTTCAAGAAAAAAGACCGCAAGCAGCATTCGACGAAAGGACAGGATATAAACCTCCACTCACAGTGCGTGGCAAAGTTAGATAAAGACTTCTGCCTCAATATTTAAATCAAAGACACTCAAGGATCGTATCAGACAAGGCTTTCAGTCGAAACGATCGACGATGAGCGCTTGAGTAGCCAAACCGTCTAATTGCTTCAATATGTGCAGTAGTTCCATAGCCCTTATGCCTATCAAATCCATATCTAGAATCTTGCTTGTGCAATAAACACATGTAGCGATCACGGGTAACTTTTGCGACAATCGATGCTGCTGCAATCGCAGCACAGCGTCTATCTCCTTTGATAAGACCTCGTTGAGCAATCGCAAGCGAGGGAATACCAGAACCATCTATAAGAACAAAATCAGGTGGTGGATGCAAAGCGAGTATAGCTTTACGCATCGCGGCGAACGTAGCTTCACGAATGTTGATTCGGTCGATTTCTCTAGGCTCAATCTCCGATACATTCCAAGCTAATGCACAACCGATTATCTGAATGTAGAGATATTCTCGTGCAGTAGATGTCAATAGTTTCGAATCCCGAAGACCAGGGATATGCTGAGTAGGATTCAAGACGACTGCAGCCGCCACCACAGGTCCAGCGAGGCATCCTCGTCCTACCTCATCAACGCCTGCAACTCGAGAAAAACCACGACGCCTGATAGTATTTTCTATGGTGCGTCGAGCACTTATCCGAGCCATCACGAACCTAAGTGTTCTATTGGAAGAATCTCTCTGATGATCCGTAGCCTAAGAAAGATCAGAGTCTAGACATACAGTTCTAGTTCGCACGCTTTCGCTCACGTATCCTAGCTGCCTTACCGCGCAAGGCTCGTAAGAAGTACAATTTGGCTCGCCGCACACGTGCAGAACGCACAATATCAATACGATCAATCACTGGTGAATGAAGTGGAAAAATACGCTCAACACCCTGTCCGAAAGATATTTTTCTAACCGTAAATGTTGCCCCTGCACCACCCCGATGCATGCCAATTACTATACCCTCAAAAATCTGGATTCTCTCTTTTTCGCCCTCTCGCACCTTGACATGTACTCGAACGGTATCTCCAGACTTGATCGCGGGTCGTTGAAGCAACTGATTCTGCTCAACTGTATCGATCGCAGTCATACACCAACTCCCTTCTTGCGCTCGCTTAATAGGTTATCAAGAATTCCACGTTCCTCATCATCGAGCAAAGCTTCTGATAGTAAGTCGGGACGCTTATCAAGCGTTCGACGTAACGATTCTTGTTTTCGCCATCTAGAAATTTCTTTATGATTCCCGGTCAGAAGCTCTTCTGGTACATTCATCTCTTGAATCTTTGATGGTCGAGTATAGTGAGGGAAATCAAGCAAACCTCTAACAAACGAATCCTCCGCAACCGATTTCGCTTCTCCAACCACTCCTGGCACCAAACGCATCACCGCATCGAGCACAACAAGTGCGGGTAACTCACCTCCACTTAGAACATAATCACCAATGGATATTTCCTCAGTTACCACCTGTTCACGAACTCGCTCATCCACTCCTTCATAGCGTCCACACAACATCACTAAATGACATTGTCGACTTAATCGCTCCGCCATTTGATGCGTAAATCTCTTTCCTTGTGGCGAAGTCAAAATGACTTCTGGCGGGCGCTCAACTGTCGCTACAATTGAATCAACCGCTCGAAAAATTGGTTCACATTTCAAAACCATACCTGGTCCACCGCCGTACGGCATATCGTCGACCACCCGATGGCGATCCTTAGTGAAATCTCGTAGATCGTGTATTCGAACATCGATCAATCCGCGGTCGACAGCACGCCCAATCACACCCTGCTTTAGACATGATTCGATCATCTGAGGAAAAATGGTGATAATGTCACATCTTAACTGTTTCACCGTCTACCTTGCTGCTTAGTGGTCTTATTGAGTTCCAGTAGTCCAGACGGTGGATCAATCACAATCACACCAGCTTTTGGCTCAATTTTAACGCAAATATGACTCACCAACGGTACAAGTAATTCCTCGCTACCTGCACGTACAACTAATCGGCTTCCTTCAGAAGAACCCTCAACTTGAATCACTTCCCCAAGTACCAGTCCGTCCGAAAGCTGTACGTTGCAACCAATAAGCTCATGGCGATAGTACGTTCCTTCTGGCAAAAGTACCAACTCTGTTGCTGGCACACGTAGTTCTAGGCCCAGGAACTCCTCGGCTTGGGTCATTGTCTCAATTCCATCAAAACCGACTATCGGTCGACCTTGATGCATTCGTACGTTTGTCACTATTAGTTGCTCAGTTTGTCCAGCCCGATGCACGTGAAGGGTTGCACCAGCATAAAACCGTTGTTCAGGAAAATCTGTCTCGAGATCGACGATGAGGTGCCCGCTGATACCGTGTGTTCTCGCTATGCGACCAACCATCGCCATTTCATTCCATGTGCCAGCGTCATCCATCCTCAATGAGATCATCTCGAAACTCAACAGTCACATTTGATCCATCCACTCCGGTCGCTATAGCTGCCAAAGTCCTTAATGCAGCTGCCATTCGTCCTTGTCGACCGATCATGCGCCCCAGATCACCAGGCCCAGTCATCACTTCTACGGTGTTACCATCACCTTTCTCGATTTCTCGAACAGTGACGGCTTCAACATTATCAGCTAGAGCTCGAACCACAACCTCTACAACCGCTGCTGCCCTAGTCACGATGACGCAGCTTCCGATTCTTGAACAGATTCACGTTTACGGGACCGTGACAAGAGGGTCCGCACGGTATCAGATGGTTTTGCTCCCCGACCAACCCAATGTCCTAGTCGATTTTCGTCAATGTCGAACGTCTCAGGATTCGTTCGAGGATTATAGTGACCCAGAATCTCAATAAATCTGGCATCTGGAGTCTTGGACGAATCGATTACGACAACACGATAATGCGGTTGCTTCTTACATCCAACTCGACGAAGACGAATTGCGAGCATCCCATTCCTCTCTATACAATTACCAAAAAAATGAAAACACTTTCATTATCAAGAACTGTGTAAACGCCTCACGACCTATTCTTTTGATTCGTCATTAGCCGTGTCTCCATAAATGACACCTTGGTAATCTGTTGCAAGTGCTGGCAAAAAGATTCGAACAGGCGGCGGGACAGAATCTAGACTACAACTAATCAAAAAAACAACTACAACTTCCTCGATAAAAATTCCTCTAAGCTACTCTTAATGCAATGTTTATGGTATCCCAAATTAAACAATACTGTCAATTAACACCTATTCGTGCACTTTTTAGATGTTGAGGTTATCTCTTTTTTGCTGAATTCAGCTTTAGAACTAAAAATTCTTACGCAGAAGTCGTCACCGGAAACGAAACCGATTCCACAATAGACAATCCATATCCTTCGAGTCCAACAAACTTTCTTGGATTATTAGTTAAAAGTCGCATAGTCTGCACTTCTAGATCTCTAAGAATCTGTGCGCCGATTCCATAATCGCGCTGGTCCGACATCAAACCTAGCTTGCTACTTGCCTCACCATCATCCAAGCCTTTATCTTCAACTTCATAAGCACTAATTTTGCTTGCCAGAGTCATACCTTGACGATCTTGATTAAGGTAAAGCAAGATGCCACGGTCTTCATTCGCGATCCGGGCTAATCCAGCCTGCAGCTGTTGACCGCAAGAACATCGCATAGAATGAAAAACGTCTCCTGTTAGACAGCGAGTATGCACCCTAACCAACACGTTTTCACCATCACTAATGTCGCCTCGCACGAGTGCTACGTGCGTCTCTTTTCCGATGACATTTTCGTAAGCTATAATCTCAAAGTCTCCATATTCTGTCGGCAGCTTCGCAAGAGCGAGACGTTTCACTAACCGCTCGTTTTGCATGCGGTACTTAATAAGGTCAGCAATAGTAATCATCAACAGATCGTGCTGCTGTGCAAACTTTATTAGTTCAGGCACCCGAGCCATTGTGCCGTCATCATTCATGATTTCGCAAATCACACCGGCTGGGATCAATCCTGAGATCCTAGCCAAGTCAACGGCAGCTTCTGTTTGACCGGCACGTACAAGGACACCGCCCGGCCTAGCTCGCAATGGAAACATGTGCCCTGGTCTAGCCAGGTCGGAAGGTTGGGTCTTTGGATCTATTGCAGTACGAACCGTAATCGCCCGATCTCCTGCAGAGATACCCGTACTGGTTTCGTTCTTGGCTTCGATAGAGACGCAAAACGCTGTATCAAAACGAGCTGTATTTTGGCTGACCATAAGTGGGAGATCGAGTTGATCCAATCTTTCAGTTGTCATGGGCATACAGATAAGACCGCGACCGTGCTTTGCCATAAAATTAATGGTTTCCGGTGTTACATATTCCGCAGCAATCGTTAGATCCCCTTCGTTTTCTCGCGTTTCATCATCAACAACAATGATCATCTGACCATTACGCATAACCGTAATAGCCTCTTCAATCGAGGCAAATGAACTTGAATGCCTAGTCAAATATTTCCTCTCTCGTCCAGTCCTTGCGACTCAATAATGGACATCAAACGAGGTTCCTGTGCAAAAAATACTAAATTTCATTTATATGATTGTTAACTCTTGTCTAATCTTCCTAACTCCATGGCATGAACCACGTATTTGCCAAGAATATCGCATTCAAGATTCACAGCCTCGCCTGTACGATAGGTCTTAAATGTCGTGTGTTCCCAAGTATAAGGTACAAGTTGAATCTCAAACTGACTCACATCTAGATTAATAATCGTTAGACTAACCCCATCCACAGCTATCGAACCACGTGAAACTAAGTAGGTGCGAAGGACTGCGGGATAACTAATTGAAATCCAGTGGAAATCATCATCTTTCCTAATACTTCCTACAGTACCGATGGCATCTACATGCCCCTGAACAAAATGTCCACCAATTAGACCATTCGCACGTAGAGGACGCTCAAGATTAACCAACTTGCCTGGTGTAAGACTGCCTATAGTAGTCACGCTGGATGTTTCTGGAGACACCTCTGCGTACATAGTATCTCCATCAATTCTCGTTGCCGTTAAACAGACTCCGTTTACTGACAAACTATCGCCACTAGATAAATGAGAACACAAGGTTGAATTCAACTGCAGGTGATGCCCAACATTGCCTAATGTCAACTGGTCGATCGTCCCAAGTGCTTCAATCAATCCTGTGAACATAACCCTCCATAAACATGTCTTCTCCACATGGCTTCACGCTGACATTTGTCAACGTGCTCAAAGACACTTCTTGTGAAGTCAACCAGCATAAGCCTTGAGAGCCAAGCGACGTTGGTGATAAATACATCTGAACACGATCAACGACATCAGCGGCCCACGCCGCTCGATGAATAGTCGTTCCGCCTTCGAGTAAAAGCGACATTATTCCCAACTCACCCATACGCCCTAAAGCCATTTTTATCTTGCAGGATTCAAGACATTCAATTTTTGCGCCAGCCTTTACCAGCATCTCGACATTCCTAGCCCTAGAATCCACAACCTTGGTCGTTGTAACGATAATAACGGGTCCATGATCGAGCGTGGAAAAGATTCTGGCAGTCGGAGGGGTCCTCAGTCGTGTGTCAAAAATTACGCGAGTAAGTGGTCGCCTGCGATGAACCTCTCGAGCTGTTAAAAGAGGATCGTCAGTTACAATGGTTCCTGAACCTACACCGATAGCGTCCACTTCAGCGCGCAATAGATGTGCGTGTCGATTTGCAGTCGTTGAAGTTATGGTTGCACGACTACCCTCCTTGCTCGTTGTATAACCATCAATACTTAAGGCAATCTTCATAGTGACAAATGGCCGGTTGTAGCGGATAAAAGTGAAGAAATCTCGATTAACTTGGAAGGCTTCTCGACCACAAAGACCCACTTCCACCTGCACGCCTTGATCTCTAAGAAAAGAGATTCCTCCACCTGCAACGAGCGGATTGGGATCTTCAACCGCAACGACCACTCGTCTTATACCGAATTCAACAATTTGTTCCACGCAAGGGCCATTACGTCCAGTGTGACAGCATGGTTCTAGAGTGCAAAACAGGGTCGCCCCTTTTGCTGCAGATCCAGCAGCACTCAGAGCGTGAACCTCAGCATGAGGAGAGCCAGCTTCTTGGTGATATCCTGAGCCTACGACAACTCCATCTGATACGACAATGGCCCCGACGATCGGGTTTGGGCTTGTCCGCCCCCGTCCTCGCAATGCGAGGCACAACGCCTGATTCATATATTCGAAGTCAGATAGAGCCATAAAACACTAACCCTTGCTGAAACCAAAGCGTCAATCAGGCTCGCATTCAATTCTCTGTCGACGTAACATGAGAGCCTCGACCGCTGCTCGCGGCTCAATGCGACCAGCGAGTACTTCGCTCATTTGCGAGGTAATTGGTAGTTCAACTCCATGACAAGCCCCAAGTGACAGTCCAGCATCCGTCGTACGGACACCCTCAGCCACCATCGACATTTCACTTACAATTTCGTCAAGAGATTTCCCTTTGCCAAGTTCAAAACCCACACGCCGGTTACGACTCAGCTTGCCAGTGCAAGTTAGAACAAGGTCACCCAGACCACTTAGACCAGAAAGCGTTTCCCTGCGAGCTCCCAGCGCATACGCCAAGCGCGACACTTCGGCTAATCCTCTTGTTATTAGTCCAGCCAAAGCGTTCTGACCAAGTCCCAACCCTTCAACAACACCTGCCGCTATAGCAATCGTATTCTTAAGCGCCCCACCAATCTCAACGCCAATGACATCATCACTGCCATATAGACGAAAATAGCTTGATCGGAACTGTTGTTGAATTAAATCACGACTGTCAGATCGAGAAGAGGCGACCAGAACGGCTGTGGGTAATTCGTGTGCTACCTCAAGCGCGAAACTCGGACCCGATAACACCACGATGGCATTCGATGGCTTGACCTCTTGCTCAATTACTTCAGACATTCGAAGCATTGTTTTTGGTTCTAGGCCTTTCGTCGCACTAACGATAGTCGTGTGGGGCGCGAGAAACTCAGCAGCCTGCTGTACTACAGATCGCAACCCATGTGAAGGAACTGCCACTACGACACAGTCGATCTCACTAAGTGCATCCTCGAGCGAATTCATGGGATTAACGTTAGACGGAAACAAAATTTCTGGAAGGTAGGCACCATTCATACGATCACGTAATAATGTTTCAATAAGTGACTTGTTCCGCGCCCACAAATGCACCTCGTTACCAATCCGACCCAGGTGTATTGCCATAGCAGTACCCCAACTGCCGGCTCCTAGAACTGCTATTTTTTGATCCATCGTCTTCTTCTTAACATTGAACTTCATCACCAAGTCGAGGTTCTATACCCAACTTTAATCTAGTGATGTTTTCCCAATGCCGGTAAACAATTAACGCTGTCGAGAATGAAGCAACGACGACTATATGTAAAGGTGCAGCAATAAGGTAGGTCAAGGGCACGAGAGCAATCGATGCAACAATGGAACCTACCGATACATACCGAGTTCGCCAAACCAAGACGAAAAACAGTCCAGCCGCCGCAGCAACAGCGATCGGTGCCAGCACACCAAACACACCAGCTGTAGTCGCAACTCCTTTCCCTCCACGAAATCGTAACCACACTGGATATATGTGACCGATGATTGCGGCAAGCCCTACTGCAGCACAATTCATATCGCTTGCACCCATACGCTCTACAACTAGAACGGGCGCCACACCTTTAGCCGCATCTAACATCATTACCGCCAGAGCTGTAAGTCTGCCTGCCGCACGGAGAGTGTTTGTTGCACCGACGTTGCCACTTCCAATTTTTCGAACGTCAATTCCAGAGGACTTCCACGTTAATAAAAATCCAAATGGAATCGAACCAACAATATATCCAAGCAAAACAAGTGATGTATTCATATCTGGGCACGCATGAAGTAAACCAAGTCAACGGCCCCGACCTAAAACAATCTCGGCTATTTCAATCACGATCTTCCAGTATTCGACGAACCATGTCGAGTGCGAACTGGGATGCTTGGTAATTGACAAGCTCACGTCCGCCATAAAATCTCATCGTTCTGAGCTCCTGTTGATCAGAGGTTTCTACCGCAAACACCACCGTGCCCACAGGCTTCTCTTGCGTTCCACCAGAAGGCCCAGCAATCCCTGTTACACCAATACCCAGTTCTGTTCCTGCTTTGCTTCTTACACCGGATGCCATCGCTGCTGCTATGGACTCACTAACCGCCCCGTGCTCACTGAGTATAAGTTTTGGCACGCCAAGCTGCTTAATTTTTGTGTCGTTTCCGTAAGCTACTACACCCATTTCGAAGTAAGCTGAACTACCAGACACATCCGTGAGTCTTGATGAAATAAGCCCTCCGGTACATGATTCAGCCACTGCGATCTTCCACTTCCGAGCGCACAAGAGATCACCAACAACTTGTTCCAACGTGCGTCCGTCACTGCTATAAAGCGATGAACCCAACGGTTGAGCTAGATCCTTAACTGCCTGATCTAGTAACGCTAAACCTTCAGTTTCTGTGGCCGCGCGTACCGACAAATGAATCTCAATACGACCAAAAGTTGCCAAAATTGAGGTCGCAATAGGAGGTTTCTTGTTCTGCCAGCGCGAATAGATCGGTTGCGTAAGCTCCTCGACCTGAGATTCAGCAAGACCAGTTATCCTTAGAACTCGCCTAGACAAACTCACATCACGGGTCCATTTTCGCAATCGATTCCGCAATGATTCATCAAACATTGGCTCCAATTCTCGAGGAGGACCTGGTAAAGCCACGATGACTTTATCTCGCCAGTGAATCCATAACCCAGCCGCTGTGCCCCGCGGATTTGGCAGGAGTGTTGCACCTTTAGGTACAAGCGCCTGACGCCGATTGACCTCAGGCATCCGCATGCCCCTAGAGGAAAATCTTGCGCGGATCTGATCAACGATCTTAACGTCTTCTACGAGTGGTGTTTCTAAAACTTGAGCAATTACTTCGCGCGTGAGATCATCTTCAGTGGGTCCTAATCCACCGGTCAAAAACACCGCATCCACAAGGTCCAGCGCATGCCGAAGTTCATTCCCCAACTCTACATGGTTATCGCCAACAATAGTTTTGCCGCGCACCTCAATTCCGAGATCGTTTAATTTTTCAGTGATGTAAATTGAGTTTGTATCATTGCGAAATGGTGTCAACATTTCGCTCCCAATCGCAATAATCCAAACTCTCTCAATCGGACGCGGCGCATTCATGCTCACATCAACCATTGGGGCACTATCCATAGAATGATGTGAATTAAAACGTTAACGTACAATCCGGCTACAACATCATCCATCATAATGCCCCAGCCACGTGATAGCTGTTCACACCAGCGAGCAGGATACGGTTTGATGATGTCAAAAACACGAAATAATAAGAACGCCAAAAACATCACTGTAATCGTTGGAGGAAGAAGCATTAGCGCAACCAACATGCCGACAACTTCATCGACAATGACAACTCCAGGATCATGACGCTCAAGGACCTGCTCCACAATCGTTGAAGCCCAGACGCCTGCAAAAAATAAGGCGGCGGCGACAAACATCTCAATTGTAAAAGATGCGTAATCCTTTATAAGCCAAAAAACCAACAGTCCTATGATTGATCCTACAGTCCCAGGAGCTATCGGAATGTAACCAGCCTTGAATACTGTTGCAATCGCAAAAGCTAATCGAATCATTCACTATTCCCAATAATTATTTAATCCTTTGCACTGAACTGAATTAGCAACGCCTATACAGAAGACCTGAATAGCACCCAGTTAGAGAAAGAGTTTATTTTGTCAGTCATTAAGTGTTTTTCATGATGACTTAACCACTCTGGTCGCAGCGACACGATCATGAAGTGTGCGATCTTGCCGGTCGAACAAACCAACCACAAGGCCGATCCCGCAAGGCAAAACCGAAATGAGATAGGCGGCCGCTCGCAGCAAGCCTGTTCCAAATCCTACAGAAGTTCCATCAATACAAATTACTTTGATACCAAAAGCCATTTTCCCGAGCGTCTGCCCGGCCGCCACTGTAAACGCTACAACATAACCCCCGGTTAACAAGAACAGGAAACCAGCTAATGGTGCCATGGGAAGGTTCGACCATTCAGTGACTGCTAACCCTAAAAGCTTTAACGTTATGTACACGACGACTGCATCGATACAAACCATCAGGACAATATCAAGAACGGCTGCACACAGACGACGAACTCTTGAAACAGCACTCATTGAAGACCTTTCAACGCCGGAACCAATTGATTCTCTGGCGCCTCTATCCAAGCCTTCACTGTTTGTTGCTCCATCTGTTGGATACTCTTGAAACAGTGGCAGTTCAAGATTTGACAGATCCTCTTCAAGCTCTGCCTCGAAACGCGAAGTCCGCGGTTTAAGCTGGCGCTCCAGATGAAGTGGAAGTTCGGCCAGTTCGCCACTCTTTACATTGGAGCGAATTACTGGATCTGTTTCCGGCAAGGAAGCAGCTTTGAGAGATAAGTCATAGCCGCAATGTCGGCATCGCTCACTAGACTCAAAACCGACGTAATGACATTTTGGGCATCTCATTACAAGTCAAGTGTACTCCACGATAGCCAAGCTAATAGATCAATCTAAGCACGCGGTACCAGTTTCGATAAAACTAATTCTAGATTTATGTAATTTTTAAAGAGGCCCAAGAATAATGAATTGCGACCCGGCTAAGAATCTTTATTGTCCAGCAAATCCTTAAGTTCAGTCATAAACTCACCAATATCCCTGAAATGCCGATAAACGGAAGCAAATCTAACATAGGCAACTTTGTCGAGTTCTTTGAGTTCACGCATGACGAAACCGCCAACTTCAGCTGCCGCAATCTCTTTTTCAGATTGTTCCTGTAAGGCTGCTTCCACGCGGTCAACAATAGCTTCCAGCATCGCTGCACTAACAGGTCTTTTTTCACACGCCTTC
This sequence comes from uncultured Acidobacteriota bacterium, assembly GCA_913052135.1. GTDB lineage: Bacteria > Acidobacteriota > Vicinamibacteria > Vicinamibacterales > UBA823 > UBA8106. Next base: position 2,232 of record CAJXDY010000006.1, on the reverse strand, counting down.
AACAAACCAGCCATAACCTTCTGCCGATCGAATCTCTCACGATTCCCATCTTTTTTCACAACCATGTAAGGAATCTCGTCGATTCGTTCATAACTCGTAAAGCGACGGCCACAGCCGAGGCATTCGCGTCGACGACGTATGACCTGACCTTCTTTCCCCTCACGAGAATCGACAACCTTATCACTTAGATGATTACAAAACGGGCACTTCACCGTGAACCCCTTTCAGTTCAAGTCAGTACCGAGTACTAGTCATCACTGCTTGAGAGCACAATAGCGTCAATGCGAAACAGATTCAAACCATCCTGCGCCATTAGGATTGAACCAGCAATTGCGACTGGTATAAATAAAATGGCATGCAGAACGATCGCTGCGGCCACAGCTTGGTCGTTCGGCACTCCATAAAACAGTGTACAACCGATTTGAAATGATGCGTGAAATCCACCCACCCCGGCCGGTGTAGGCACCGAAAGACCCACAACCATCAGAGATAGAAGCAAAAACGAACCCGTAAAAGGTAAACCCAAACGAAACGCCTCGGCAGTAGACCACACACCTGTTGCTACAATTAACCAATGAAGAATGGAGAGTGCCATGGCCAAGGATAGAATGCCTGGCCGTCGAGCTGCACCCAAGCCCAGCACAAATGTTCGCAAGAGTCGTCCAAAAACGGTGGCCAGGCGCCTTGAAAGGATCTTCTCGGCCTTCGGTACTAGCCTCTCAACCGATTCCGGATGTTTTGTGATGAAAAAAGCCAATAACAAGGCTATGGAAGCGCCTAACGCTCCCAAGATGCCACCGATTTTAATTGCCTCAAGCACTCGCCCTGCCACCACACCACCAGTTGGTTCAAAATTCATTAAGAAAACTCCAAATAGGAGCAGTACTGTTACGAAATCAAGCAACCTTTCGATAAGGATTGTTGCAAAAGCGGATGAAGCACTCACCCCCTCTTTCCTAGCGAGAAGATATGGGCGTAACACTTCACCGGGACGTGCTGGTAACAGCGCTGAGGCTGCGAACCCAATAATGGTAGTCCGCAACGCAGTTATGAAATGAGTCTGGCCGATAGGTATCAGGACAATTTGCCAGCGCAGAGCTCGAACAAAATACGCTAACACTGTCGTCACTACCAAGATGGCAAGATAACTTAAACGAGCATTGCGAATCTCAAACAAGACAAGATCTAAATCAATGTTCCACAGAAAGAAGGCTAGTAAGCCTCCAGTCACACCCACGATGAGAATGGTTCGAAGATGACGGGACATCAACACATATATTCAGTGGTATTAGGTCAACAAGCTTTTGATTATCCACCACAGCATAATCATAAACCTGCGTAAATATCATGGTGCAGGACGTTTCGACGCGGACTGTACTACAAGGCCGGCAGCAAGTCGACGTCCAATCGATTTACTACTTGCCGCCTCAATATAATCAACTGTAAGCTTGCACATTCACATTGGCCTACAGGGAGAGCTACCGTGTCGATGAAACCAATTCTCGAAACATCGCTGCTTGGGCGAGATTTAGATGTGGTAATCTCTCGACTGATTCTCTATCACTACGGGAGATACTGCCGCCGGGAAAGGCCCAGTATTCAGGAAATGCTGGCATGGTTTCAGACCGTCTGCCCAATAAAACTTCGACCCCATCTTCGCCATCTCTGGTAACCATCAATGTGGCCGAAGGACGGGGTGCTCTTCGCTCAATAGTGCCAAGCGAAAGACCGGCTGGAACTTCGCTCATGGAAGTGGGATGTCACCCTTGAAGAACATGGGGTTTCCAGCTCCCTCAGCCTGAACACCGCCGAACCAGGCACCGGCGCACCCCTCCACACCCACGAGACAGACGAACTGATCATGATTATGGAAGGCACCCTTGAAGTGCGGATCAACGGCGAGACTGTGACCGTGGAGAAGGACCACACCGTGGTCATCCCACCCGGCGCCGAGCATGGGTTCAAAGTAGTGGGCGGCAAGAACGCCAAACTGATCGTTTTCTTCCCACATATGGACCCCTATTCTCCGGCGAATACCACCTATTTGGAGGGCAGCCGCCCGGCCTCGGCCAGGGACTAAGTCCCACTTGATACGTCCGAACGAGACCAGACCACAGATTTGAACCAAACTCAAACCGATAAGAATTGTTTTCATCCCGGCGATCTGACCCTGCTTATCGACCGCAAGGCGCGCCGCTACATGATCACCCTGGCCGAAGGGGAGACCTACCA
>CAJXDY010000005.1:0-75313 GCA_913052135.1 uncultured Acidobacteriota bacterium | reverse complement strand
GCAAACCACCGACCGCCCCCGCCATAATTGTTCATATTCAGCCAGCGATCATCAACGTCCGGCTCTTCTTCCATCCAGCGACTGCCAATATCTTTCGTTACGCTATATTTTGCCTTCCCCAGACCGCCGCTTATGTAGCTCCAGCCACTCGTTCCACCGAAGTTAAACGACACCTGCGGTGAGATAGCTTGAAAGCGGGTTTTGATGGATGGTTCTACAGTCGGGGGCCAAAGTTCATTTACAACAGTAGTGGACAGGTCTGGCATCGGGGTGCTGGAACCACGTGACATCAGGAATTGTCCACCCAGGCCTAGCGTAAACTTCTTAATCTTGAGTGGATACCAATGTGCGCCGGCACCAACTCCAAGGCCTAACGCCGGCAGTTCCTTCGGATTCAGACTGCGGTCACTAGCAATCTGCTCATTCTGTCCATTCTTGACCAATGCACCGCTCAGCTCTATGACGAACGGACCAATTCGCGTTCTTTCTTGTGCGTTCAGGACCTGTTGCGTATTACTCACAATGACCAATGAAAGTGCGAGTGACAGCCCTGCAGTCAGTTGACGCAGGTGGAGACTTAACCACATAACCTTCAGTATACAGTTCTGGAAACAACGTGCTGTGATTGATACCACTGGGAGACGTTTTGTTAACAAGAGTACATTACTATACTGACGTAATAGTCGTATCTTGGATTTATCGTGCTCGACTGGAAGGATTAAAGAATGTCAGATCTCGTGAGTTTGGATGTTATTAAGGCTGCAGCTGATCGGATTCAAGGTGTTGCAAAACTGACACCATTGCTAAAGGTTCAATTGTTAAATAGTGAGACGACTATTGAGTTAAAGTGCGAAAATTTTCAGGCGATTGGCGCTTTCAAATTTCGTGGAGCTTATAACATGGTTTCGCAGCTGTCGCCTAACGAACAAAAGCGAGGAGTGATCACCTATTCGTCTGGAAATCATGCGCAAGCCGTCGCGTTAGCTGGAAAACTTGTCGATGCTCCAGTCGTAGTCGTCATGCCCACGACGGCGCCTGAAATAAAGGTGGAAGGTGTTAAGGAATTGGGCGCACAGATTATCTTTGAAGGTACAACGTCGGCTGATCGAAAAAATAGAGCCGAGGTTGAAGCACAAACCGAGGGTTTGACGATTGTCCCGCCATTTGATCATCCTGCGATTATTGCCGGTCAAGGTACAGCCGGCCTTGAGATCATGGATCAATGTGCGGACGTCACAACTGTGTTTGTTCCAATTGGCGGCGGCGGCATGGCTGCCGGTGCCAGTGCGGCCATCAAGCAGATTAAGCCGTCAGTGCGGATCATTGGCGTTGAGCCTGATGGTGCCGCTCGAATGGGCAAGTCTATTGACGCTGGATCCTTAATTACACTACCAACTGCAACAAGTATCGCAGATGGTTTGTTGCCTCTCCGTGCGGGTGACCTGACGTTCGCACACGCGCAGGCATTCGTCGATGAGTTCGTTACGGTTGCTGACCGTGAGATTGCTCAGGCGGTTGTTTGGCTACACAGGCGGGCAAAACTGGTGGTTGAACCAAGCGGCGCGACAGCGTTTGCAGCCGTATTGAACCGTGCGGCCGAAGGCCAGTTTTCTTCGAGTGAACGCGTGGTTGCGATTTTAACTGGTGGAAACATGGCTCCGGAAACACTTATGAAATGTGTTGCACTTGCAGGTTAGTCACTGAGGTCTTCTCAAAGAGAGTGTTGCTTCGGCCAAAGCCTCCTCCAATGTTGTGATATCCCCATCCAGCTGCTTTTCGTAGATCACTTTGAGAATGTTTCCTACCTCTGGTCCTGGTTTCAATCCGAGACTGAGCAGGTGTCGACCCTTGAGCAGTGGTTCTGGAGGGGCATGTTCAATTCCGAGTTCATGTGTCCGGGAGGCAAACCACTCCATAGCCGAGCAATCGAAATGACCCTTACGCCCATGACAATCGGCTGATGCGAGGAGAACTAGTAATTCAAGGTCGACTTTACGAGCTAGTCGTCGAAAAGCCCCGTCGCCAACTTTTTCTGGGCTCTTATGCCACATGCCTGGTGTTAAGTGGTACGCGACCATGCCCTCGACCTGTCTACGGACGTCGAAACCATCGACCGAATGCACTTTGAGCCGATCCAAAAAATCCTGCGTGGGTCCGAGGCCGGCCTGTTCATGATTCCGAGATCGAATTCTTCCATCGATGCGAGCTGTGGTCGCCGGCTTACCGAAATCATGGCAAACCGCAGCGAGCATGATAGCGAGTTGACATGGGCGCGACAGTCCGTCGATACGACGACGGGCTTCGTCGATGACGAGTAGCGTATGCTTCCAGACGTCTCCTTCTGGATGCCATTCTGGTTCTTGGGGACATCCTACAAGGGCCTGAAGTTCTGGAAATAATTGTTCGATTACGCCGATTTCAAGTGCCAGCCAAAACCCTAGTGAAGGGCGAATTGCCAATATGAGGAGCTTCTCGAACTCTCCCCAGACCCGTTCGGCTGGGAGATCGTTTAGCTTGGTGGCACGACAAATGACAGCGGTGGGCGGGTCGAGTTTGTATTCGAATCGGGCAGCCAATTGGATCGCCCGTAGAACTCTCAGACTGTCATCTCCAAATGTTCGTTCGTCTACGGCTCGGAGTAGACCTCGCGTTAAATCATCTCGTCCATGAAATGGATCAACGTATTCATCGGTAAGGGGATCCCAGCCAATTGCGTTAATCGTGAAATCACGACGCCGAAAGGCATCTTCAATAGGTAGGTTAGGATCTCCGACGACCTCAAAACCTCGGTGTCCAGCCGTTGTTTTAGACTCACGTCGTGGCAAGGACACGTCAATCGAGTCGATTTTGAAAACGGCAAAGCTTTGGCCAACTGTGTTGACCTGTCCGAATGTGGAAAGAAGTTGACGGAGTTGGTCGGCAGAAACCCCGTAGACTTCCAGATCAAGATCTTTTGACGGTCGCTTGAGTAGGCGATCTCGAACCCAGCCTCCAACGATCAACGCTCGGCCACCGGCTTGGTGGACGGCGTGCGAGATAGCCCTCGATTTCTCGAACACGCTCATCTTATGTGACCTGTTAGATGGTTCTCACAATACGAAACCCGTAGTCCGTGTACCGAAATGAGGGATCGAGTCGACTGCGTGCGGCCGTTCGGCTGATGGTTTGAGCATGTCGCCACGCACCGCCTCTTGAGGCACGTCGAGTACCGGTTGACGCACCTACGGGATTAAATGTTGGAGAAGTTGCGTAGAAATCACCCGAGTACCAATCAGCGCACCATTCGTGGATGTTTGTTGCGATTCCATAAAGGCCGAAATCGTTCGGTTCGCCATGGGAGACAGTCCATGGGGCCTGGATCGGACCATTCTCGTTCATTGGCACCCAGTCAGGTATTGAATCACCCCAGGGATACTCACGAGCTTGATGTCCACCCCGTGCCGCACGTTCCCACTCCGCTTCAGTTGGAAGTCTGACTGTTCCTTCGGGTGTCGAATACCATCTACAGTAAGCACACGCATCGTACCAATTCACACCGACGACTGGCTGGTCTGGACTTGTGAAGAGCGGATTGTGCCAGTCCCGAGGCAATGGCTGATGCTTGGATGATTGCAGAAACTCTTTATACTGTGCCCGCGTCACGGGATACACAGCCATCTCGAATGCTTCGACCCAAACACGGTGTAACGGGCGTTCGTCCGCCTGTCCAGTCGTGCTACCCATTAGAAACCAGCCTGCTGGAATGGGGACAAATGGAGTCTTTAGAGCCCGTTTGAGATCCGTGAGCGACGGCGACGGCGCAGGCGCCGCTTTATCTATCTGCGGCATGCAGTGATCATATCAGACGTGATGAGGAATGAATCGGCCTGGCTTCAATGTGTGACCTGTCCTGTTGGTGAGAGCAGATGCTTGATTGTTCTCGCGTAATACCGGAGTACAGTGCGCTCACGCACCCGATAACGATCGTGTTCAACCACGATGACACCTCGTGTGGCTAGTGGTTCAGTTGCCTGTTCTAGGGCTTCGGCACCACTCGCTACTGACAAATTGGCGTCTACTTGACGCAACTCGTCCAAGAGTCCGTCGATTCGATCAATTAAATCGTTTTTTAACATCGAGGGCCGAAGCGCCGCTGCAAGGAGCGCGGTAGGCAGTACTTTGTGCAACTTACCTATTGTCTCACTAATCAGTTTGGCCAAATCCATGACCGATCGACGTGACTCTGGATTCCATTCGTGTAACGTCATTGGAGATCCAAAGGTGACAAAGGCACGTGAGTGATACCCCATACCGTAACGGATCATTTCAGCTAACTCACGAGTAAACGGACGTTGAGAACGTTTGGTTCCCTGTTTGGCTAGTACTTGATCTTCGAGCACGAGATCATAAGCTACCGCGACTGGCACGACAGTCAGGTTCTCGTGGTCTGCCTGCAGGGCCGCGTGGAGTAGTCCTGTCTTTGGTGATTTCATAGCACCGTTATATGAACGACCGCCCTCAAGATAAATTAAGAGATCATGCCGTTGTAGCAGTTCGGCGACATAAGCCTTTAGCGTCACCAAGTACGCAGGATCTTTGGTATTGCGTCGAACGGGCATTGCTCCTGTGATGTGGCGATGCAGTAAACCTAGTGGACCACTAAACAGATTGATACCGGCTGCGATAATCGGTGGACGAATACCGTGGTCGTCGAGCACCACTGGTTCCACTAAATAGTCGAGATGACTTTTATGATTCGACGCATAGATAACTCGACCCTTACGCGTGGCTGCTACTGGAATATCCACGTGTTCTGGACGCAAATCCAGTTTTCTAAATATCGGATACAGCGGATGTTTAAGAGCACGATAGAACGGATATCGCTGGGTTGTTCGCAGTTCTTCAAGATAGGCGTGAATTCGCTCTCTGGTGTCAGATTTATCGCCTTCATGGGACTCGTGCAGGTAGCGTACAATTTCGTCCCGAGCAAGAACAGCTTGGGTAACCTCGTCCAGTTTCACGAGGGCACTATATCATGGGCTCGATAACACCTTGGTGCGAGCAAGTTCCTGTTCAACCTTTTGCTTCCCAATAGACAAGCGCCAATCCTCCTGCGACGTTCAGCATCATCAGGAGATTCGACAGGCCATGCAATTGCCCGAATTGTTGTCGTCTTGGGTCATCGCTGGGCAGTCCGCTGATCGGCCCAGCAGTGGCTTGCTGCAATTTTTCGATCCGAGCCGTTACCACCATTCCAGAGCCCAGGCTCAGTAGCAGCATGATCGACAACAGGCCTAGGCGGACGCCGAAATCTATTGGACGTTGTCCCAGTGCAGCCATACCAATCAGGGACGCAATCATAATCACTCCTGCCACGTAGCTTACCCGATGAAACCTCTTTAACATTTCACCAAAGACAGCACCTGCAGCCACACGGCCACCAGAGGGGTTTCGCGCTTGGAGTGTGTCGAACGTTGCTGGAGCTGCCAGCGTTCCCAGGATAATCATGCCTCCAAGCCACACAGCAAGCGTCAAAACGTACATATAGCGTAAGAAGAACATGACCCTATTATAATTGACTGGCCAGAGTAAACAGACTGTTCCTTACTCAGAATGATCTTAGCGAGAAGATACTAGCTGCGTAGAGTACAGTTGAGTTGTTTGAGTACTACGATATGGTGTGTGAAGTCTAGACTACTGTTTTGGAGGTGAGTTGTGTCGGTCGATAGTGCTTCTCTAGTTCCTGCTTTGCAAAATATTGCCACACGGCTTCGTATTGACTCCATTCGCTCTACGAGTGAGGCTGGTAGCGGTCATCCGACCAGTTGTTGTTCCGCAGCGGACATCGTGGCGACTTTGTTTTTTGGCGAGATGCGGTTTGATCCGAAGAATCCACAACATTCTGGAAATGATCGCTTTGTGATGTCGAAAGGACATGCGGCCCCATTATTGTACGCTGCATGGGCTGAAGCCGGCGTAATCTCTCGTAAAGAATTAACGAAGCTTCGTTGTATCGATTCCGACCTTGAGGGGCATCCAACTCCACGGTTACCGTTCGTCGATGTGGCGACAGGTTCGTTAGGGCAGGGTATTTGTGCCGCAGTAGGCATTGCTCTGAATGCAAGGCGAATTGATTCGGATTACCGGACTTACGTGCTGATTGGGGATGGAGAATCGGCGGAAGGATCAGTATGGGAAGCTGCGCAGGTTGGTGCGCATCACAAGCTTGACTCATTATGTGGCGTGACCGATGTGAACGCGTTGGGTCAAAGCCGTCAGACTCAATGGGGTCACGATGTTGATGAGTATGCGAAGCGATGGATAGCTTTTGGCTGGCATGCCATTGTCGTTGACGGGCATGATATCGGCGCGCTTCTTAATGCATTAAAAGAGGCTCGCCGAACCAAAAATCGTCCCACGATGATTGTGGCTCGCACGCTGAAAGGTAAAGGGGTGTCAATATTTGAGGGTCTTGACAATTGGCACGGTAAGGCGCTCAAGAAAGGAGAGCAGGCTGACCGTGCCGTCGCGGAACTTGAAGCACGGTTGACAGCTGGCTTAGTCACTCCGAAGATTCCTTCACCATCCGCCTTGCCTGCCGAGATGGTGCAACCTGCGAATGACGTCAGCGTCCTAACGCCACAGTACGACACTGATGCCAAGGTGGCGACCCGGAAGGCGTACGGGAACGCCCTTGCGACTCTGGGAGCCGTTGATCAGAGAGTCGTTGCGCTCGATGCGGATGTGAGCAACTCGACATTCAGTAACGCCTTCGAGGAAGCGCACGGCGCTCGTTTCTATCAAACTTTCATTGCTGAACAGGTGATGGTTGGTGCCGCTATGGGACTTGCTAGCCGAGGTGCAATTCCATTTCCCTCCACGTTCGCATGTTTCTTATCTCGCGCCTATGATTTTATTCGTATGGCGGGTATTAGTAACTTGAATATAAAACTTGCTGGTTCGCATGCCGGCGTGTCAATTGGTGAAGACGGACCATCACAGATGGCGCTTGAGGATCTTGCGATGATGCGTGCGGTACCTAATTGCACAGTGCTGTATCCCTGTGACGCGATGAGCACCGAGCGACTCGTTATGGCGGCGGCGGCGCATAAGGGCATGGTTTATATCAGAACGACTCGACCTGCAACCCCTGTTATTTATGGCGCCGATGAGAAATTCGAGATCGGTGGTTCTAAGGTGATACGAGACACTCCATTGGCTGTGGCCACGGTCGTTGCCGCTGGAATAACCGTATTTGAAGCCCTGAAGGCCAGCGATGAACTTTCGGCGGCGGGGACTCCGGTCCGTGTAATTGATGCGTATTCGATTGAACCTATCGATGTTGCGACTTTAGTCGACTCGGCTCGTCAAACCGGTAACGCTCTCATTACAGTCGAGGATCACTACGTTAATGGTGGCCTTGGCGATGCTGTCAGTGCAGCTGTGAGCCCTCTCGGGATTCAAGTCCACCGCTTGGCTATAAAGGATATTCCGAGAAGTGGACAACCTGATGAATTATTTGATCGTTATGGCATTTCCACGACGCATATAGTTGCCACGGTACGACGACTTATCGATACTTCGACATCGCAACTCACCACCTAAAGTTTTATCCGTCAAATTCTGGGGGCCGTGGCGGGAGTGCCCGTTTGTGTGCGCTTGATCGCATCAAATGTTCGATACGAGACGTCAACTCGACTGGTAACTCTTTCGAGTTCTCACGCAGATACAACTCTAGATCTGCGTAGGAGAAGCCCATTTCGTTTTCATCAGTTTGACCGAGCCAAAGTCCAGCACTCGGTGCTTTTTCGATGATTGGAGTTGGGATATCAAGTTGACGGGCCAACGTCCGCACCTGATCCTTGAATAGATTGCCGAGCGGTAGCATGTCTACACCACCGTCACCGTATTTAGTGAAATATCCAATCTCAAGTTCACTTCGATTTCCGGTACCAGCAACCAGGTAGTTAAAAGTGTTGGCCACAAAATAAAGTGAAGTCATGCGTAGACGAGGTTTAAGATTCGCTTCGGGCATTCTGCTGCCGTCGGTCTCAGATGCAAGGGCTCCCTTGAGTTGCTTAAGTAGAAAATCATAACTTGTATCAAGTTCTATGGTGATAGTTGGTAACTTAAAGTGCTGCGCAACGAGGTTGGCGTCAGCTTCGTCTTGAGGTTCGCTGTGACAAGGTAAGAGAACCCCAAGTACATTATTAGGTATGGCGATCTGGCATAGTCGTGCAACGGTTGCAGAATCGATTCCGCCACTTAGTCCCACAACAAGTCCATCGGCAGCGGATGTCACTACTTGTTGTTTTATCCAGGCCGTAATCTTGTCAGCAGCAGTGCTCATCGTTTTCTCATCTTATTGGCGGGGTGGTCTCCCGGCGATAGCTTCCGCAGCAGGGGAGTCTGGTGCGATCTGAAACGGTGCCGCTGTGTATCCAGCATGAGCAAGTTCCGCTTGGAACAAAGCCGTCTGGCTAGCGAGAAAGACGAGTTTAATCCATAGGCGAGCTAGTATGTATGCTTGGCTAATTAAGAACCCCCACCACATTGAGCCCCCTACACCACCAACACTGGGTGCGAAGATGGCATAGCTTGCTATTATCCCAATGAAAACCAAGGAATTTAGGAAGTACAGACCAATAACACGGCGGACATGTCTTACAACGAAACGAAATCCGGCCAGTGTGGCACCGATCATACTGCGACGGTCTTCAACCACGGTTCGAATCTTGGCGTAGTCCAGTACTATGTTGCAGATCACAAGACCTGAGCCAAATACGACGTACAGTAACGCTCGTAGAAAAAAGGCCGTCCGTTCCTCGCTAAGATCTCGTATCCACCATTCGTAAAGATTATCGAATAGCCAACTGTGCACGACGCCCATCATGAATGCATAGATTGCCAAGTTAATGATGGCCAGCCTTAAAAATCTGAAAAAATATATACCTGATGCTGCAAAGAAACCCGCAGTTCTGATGGGTCTATTGCGAGCATAACGATCCAGCGTGCCTCCAAGAAGGAAAGTCCACACCGCCAGATAGATTGCAGTGATGCCTGCGACGGCAGTCGTCAGCGATCGATTATCGAGTAGGTCACTAATATTATCGAGTACGGCGGCAAACCCTATGATTGTTGGAGAGAAGGTGGCGCCAAGACCTTTTGCTTGGGCGGTAAACTCTTGCCACCAGTTGAAGTTGACGCCAGTTGCAACAGCTTCGGCCGCCAAACTATCTCCCAGATGCGTACGCAGCATGTCACGGAGGATAAGTCCTTGGGGAACGGCTAAGATCAGGGTTGTCAGAAAAATCCCGATTAAAATGACCGGCGCCGCTTTTACCCGCTGAATGCCGTCGTGGAACACTTGGGTAATCGTCATAACTTTGTGTATTGTTGTTTGTCTCTTCGTGATTATTTCTCACTTACACAAAGAACGCATAAGTAAGCATTACATCTTGCAGCCAGGTCATCCATTTGAGCATCCATTTGGTAGTGGCGATGTTTGTCATTGGTTTCATGGTTTTACTATTGTTCGTTCGGTTCAGATCTAGAAGTAAAACGGAATCCGGATCGACTTCGGCTTGTAAGATTTGTGCGGCACGCTGATAAGTAAACAGTTTCCATCGTGCTACTCCATCCCATGTCTCTCGTACTTCTTCACCGTTCGTAAACGTTACTAAGATATCGACCGGAAAGATTGCTTCACCATATCGACGTACCACTACATCCGTCTGAAACTGCTCATTATTACTGCGATCAGTGAATATCGGCTCTCCATCTCCTGAAAAGCCACGACCACCCTGAGGTCGGCTTCCTATCTGTTGGACACCATAATCGAACACATTCGAGCTCCGATGCACCTGATCGAAAAACCAGTCGAGATCCGCATTTGCAACCTCATTTGCCGTAGCAAAAAAATCTTGAGGCAGTGGGTGCCTGAATTTAAATCTGGAAAAAAAAGTTGAAAGTATTTTCTGAACAGTCTCCCAACCGAGATGGCGTTCAAGAGTGTGCAACCACAATGCTGTCTTGTTGTATGAGATTGCGCCGCCAGTGCCTGGCCAGTATTGGAAGGTCGGCGTCGATTGAGCGTCTGAACGAGCCGCGGTGCGATAGCCACTTAGACGGTTACCATCTACGGCTCTAGAGCGTGGAATATCATTAAAGACGTAAGGAAGGAAGCCTCCAAAATAACGCACAGAATGATAATTAGGTAAGTCTTCTGCCTCAATTGCCTTAGCGGTGGAAAATGTATTGAGCCCTTCATCCAGCCAGGCATATTCAAATTCATTGTTGCCGATTAACCCGTACCAAAATTGATGGCCAGCTTCGTGAATGGTAACGCCTTCAGGTCGGGTTATTTTGCTTGGTGCAAGCCAAGACGTTCCCGCCGTAAACAAGGTTGGGTATTCCATCCCGCCTGCACCACTCTGCCATGCGGGATCCACTATCGTGAGTTGAGTGTAAGGATAGGCGCCGAACCACTCGCCGTACCGCGTCAGAGTAATACGCGTGGCTCTGAAATGGCGTTCCGCTTGTGCCTCGTGCTCGGGCTGCAGAAGTAGGCGCATTTCAACGTCAGGTAAACTCTCGTGTTCAAAGTGTTCGATTCGCTCAATTAAATTTGGACTCGTGGTCCACGCAAAGTCATGAACATCTTTTTGTACATATTGGTGTGTACTTGTTCCATCACTGTTATTTTCCAAGCTTTGCCTGACTCCCGTTGCGCCGACTATCCAACCTTTTGGTACGGTGAGACGAACGTCATACACACCATAATCAGCATAGAATTCTGTGCCTACATGAAATTGATGGCAGTTCCAACCAGAAGCTTCTAGAACACCAATTTTTGGAAACCATTGAGCAATGAAAAAGAAATCTCCCACCACTCCAGTTCGAGAAAATGTTCGTGGAATTTTTGACTTCCATTCAATTTCCACTTGTAGCGTTTCACCAGGCTCAACTTGATCCGGTAGCAGCACCGACAAAACAGTTTCATCGTCCTTATTATCGTCGTCTGGAGCAATATAACGAGCGTCACTCGTCAGATTAATGGCAACGGTATTCTCTGTTGCTGGAAGTTCAATCTTTGTTACGGTAATCCATCCCCAGTCTTCTGGTGGTCTAGAAAGAAAAGCTTCACCTCGTGCTACCAGGTACTCTCGCATCCACGTCGACTTCGTATTTTTCCAGGCGTTGTAGTACAAATGAAACTGTAGTTCGGAAGTGGCTCGTCCAGAGTCATTACGCCACGTTAGTAGTTCTCGGCCTTCCAGCATATGGGTATCGGGATCTAGACGGACATAGATGTCATAGTTCGCGTTTCGAGCAGAGTATCGACCAGTCGGTGATGCTAGGAGCAATCTGTTCCCTGGCTCATGCTGTGAGTCCGTAGAGGAGACCGGTTGGAGTAATTCTGAAATCGAATGCCTAACATTAAGGTCTTCGATATCTAAATCTGCCGCGACCAGAGTAATCATGCCAAGCAGGATGCCAAATATCATTAAACTGAGACGCTTCATTGAAAGTCTCCTTCGTGCCCCCTTATATGAGTGATCAACCTTGAGGCATGCTACACCATTCTCAATGACAGAACTCGGGTAAGGCCAGATTTCAGTCGATCATCGTATAATGGTAATTTTAAATAATACTGTAGCAATATGCTTTGTGCGTTCACGTACAAACGTGGGGGAGAAACGGTTAATGTCGATTCGTGTGATACAGGTAGGTCTCGGACCGATTGGAAGTGCTGTTATTGGCCAAATGGTCGCGCGATCTGGCTTTACGGTGGTAGGAGCCGTTGACGTTGATCCATCAAAAATTGGCCACGATGCTGGATTGTTAGCTGGGGTTGGGCATCGACTCGGTGTCACGGTTGACCCCGACATAAGTTCAACCTGTATGCGTGTGAAGGCTGACGCGGTCGTTTTGTGCACGAGTTCGTCGCTAAAGCAGGTAACGCCGCAGATTGAGACGATTCTCAGAGTTAAATTGCCGATAGTGTCGACATCTGAAGAGTTATCCTATCCGGTCACCGGAAATGTTAGGTATGCACGTCGCATTGATCGGTTAGCGAAGCGATCTAAAGTGGCAGTCTTGGGCACGGGAGTTAACCCCGGATTCACGATGGATGCTCTACCGATATCTTTGACTGGAGTTTGCGAGCGAGTTGATCGTATACGAGTTGATCGGATTCAGGATGCGAGCACTCGACGCTTACCCTTTCAGAAGAAGATTGGTTGCGGTCTGACTAGAGCAGAGTTTCGAGCAAAGGTTTTAGAGGGCGCAGTTCGACATGTTGGGTTAGAGGAATCAATTTCAATGATTGCTGATGCTCTTGGATGGAAAATCGATAGGGTGACCGATACGATAAAACCTAAAATTGCCAGTAAACGTATAACCAGTAAGTTCCTTACTGTGCCACCAGGATACGTCTGTGGAATCTTACAAGATGGAGTAGGCTATCGTGCTGGACGTGTGGCGATCAAATTGCATATGGAAGCCTATCTCGGTGCTCCAGAATCATACGACTCCGTTAGTATTATGGGCTCGCCTAAAATTGCAATGAAGATAAGTGGCGGTGTCCACGGTGACATTGCTACTGCGTCGATCGCTGTGAATTCAATTCCAAAAGTCATCGAAGCTTCACCAGGTCTCCATACAATGCGTGACCTGCCGAGTCCTTCGTGTTGCCTGTAGCGGTGAGATACTTGCTTAAAGAGGAGTCTGCATGAATTTTTGTGGAGTCTTTGCACCGATACCAACTCCATTTGTCGACGACGAACTCGATCTTGGTGCTCTACGTGATAATCTCGCGCGCTGGATGGAGACTGACCTTGCTGGAATTGTTGTGCTTGGCACTAACGGTGAGTCGGCACAGGTCAACGATAACGAGGCAGACCAGCTGATTGCGACTACCAGAACTGTGATGCCAGCAGGTCGTTTGGTAATTGCAGGCACTGGGCGAGAATCGACTCGTGCCACAGTTACAGCAACGCGTCGTGCTGCGGACGCTGGTGCAGATGCTGTACTCGTCCGCACGCCGTCTTTTTTTAAGCGACTGATGACTGAGGAAGCTTTGATCAGGCACTATACGGTTGTTGCAGATGCAGCGCCGATTCCAGTCCTACTCTATAATTTTTCGGCAGCCACTGGCGTCAACCTGTCACCAATCGCAGTTGGCAAGTTGTCGGAGCATCCCAATATAATCGGAATTAAAGAGTCTGGTGGAAGCATTGAGCAGGTTGGCGATCTAGTTGTTAAAGTGAGTCCAGGCTTCAGTGTTTTGGTGGGTTCTGCGCCTACGTTTTTTGCGAGTCTTTGTGTCGGTGCCATAGGAGGTATTCTGGCTCTTGCTGCCGTGCAACCTGCACTTTGCGTTAAATTGTTACAGTTAGTTCAAGAGCACAAGTTAGATCAAGCTCTTGTCGTGCAGCGACAACTGACCCAACTAGCGAATCTTGTTACAACCGTTTATGGAGTTCCAGGGTTAAAGGCGGCCTTGGACCTTACTGGTTATTATGGAGGTCCTCCCCGGCACCCGTTACTACCGGTTCGTCCTGAAGGTCTTGACCAGATACGAGAGGCTATCGCTTTGATTAGCGAGGAGATTCACGTCGGATTGTGATGTTTAGGTATGGAACAAACCCTCCTACTTAATGCTACATACGAACCACTTAAGGTAGTGAACTGGCAGAAAGCCATCACGCTTTTATGTCAAGGTAAAGTTGAAGTTGTTTCAGTCTACGATCGTGAGATTCGTTCGGTTTCGTTTAGCATTAAACTGCCATCGGTTATTCGACTTCTTCGTTATATTAAGATTAAGCGGCGTTTCGACACAGTTCCGTTTTCCCGTGCGAATATCTACGCTCGGGATCACCACGCCTGTCAGTATTGTGGGCAGACACCACCGTCGACTGATCTTACGTTTGATCACATTATTCCGGTTGCGCAGGGTGGACGAAAGGATTGGGAGAATATTGTCACATGCTGCATTACTTGTAATCGAAGTAAAGGCGGTAGGACGCCAGCTGAAGCTGGCATGCGACTGATTCGCACGCCTAAACGACCCACACGGACACCGGCTATTAGAATCTCGGTCGGTCTGCGTGAAACTCCAGAAAGCTGGCGCGATTATATTTACTGGAACATCGAATTAGACGATTCTTGAAGTTAAAGATCCTTGATTCGACCACTTGATCTGGAATTACGGATCTACATTACTGAGATCTCTCTACTTGCATGCCTCATAAGCTAACTAACATGACCGTTGTTCGTCCCCCTTGGGCAATCGAGGGGGGGCGTATCACGATTGAAGGTGAAGGTTTTCTTGATAAAGCTGGAGAGTTACCGGAAATTAGGATCGGGGAAGTTTTCGCCAGAATTGTATTTGCATCGTCAAAACTTCTTAAAGTATTGGTGCCTCCAGGTGTGCCGACTGGCCGAGCGCCGATTACGATTGGTGGACAGCAATCAGCGACGGCTGAGATTAACATCGGTGTGCCGGTTGCCACAAGTTTACATCAAGTTGACAGTCCGGTTTTTGATCGTACTGGTAACTTGTACGTGACTATTAGTGGGACCCGTGAGCACCAAGCGCCAGTTTCTATTTTTCGTGTCACACCAAATGGAAATCGCGAACCGTTCGTGTCTGGCATTGCCAATCCCACCTCAATGGTTTTCGATAGCTTCGACCAACTGTATGTGTCGAGTCGTTTTGAGGGAACTGTTTACCGTGTTTCACCAACGGGACAGGTCGAGACGGTTGCGACAGATCTCGGCGTTGCGAGTGGATTGGCATTTGATAATGATGGCACTTTATTTGTTGGTGACCGTTCTGGCACGATTTTTCAGGTTGATCAGACCGGCAAGAAGTCTGTCTTTGCTTCCCTGCCAGCTAGTGTTGCAGCATTTCACCTTACAGTGGGACCTAGTGATCAGACTTTATATGTATCGGCTCCAACTCTTTCGTCGACTGATACCATCTATCGTATAAATAGACGAGGGGAAGTTCAGCCTCTAGATACTGTATTCGGTCGGCCTCAGGGATTAACGTTTGATAAAGATGGGACACTTTACATCGTTGAAGCGCTTGCTGGTGCTAGTGGTCTTTACCGTGTCACGGATCAGGGTAAGACAGAGCAGGTTTTGACGGCGCCGGCATTGGTTGGGGTAGCCATTAACCCTAGAGGTGGCCTCGTTGTGACATCCAATGAAGTCGCGTATCACTTAAACGTTTAGCTAGGGTGATTTGCACCAGAGGTCTAGGTAGTTGTCGTTAATTTGGTTACGGCCGACTCTTCGTATCTTGGCACATTGAACAGTTGACTAGAGTTTAGGAAGTTGGTGATAAAATATTAAGGTTTAGCATTGATAAGAACAGCCTGACCGTGCGATATGGCCCACAAAACAATCGCCGTACGCGGTGCACGCGTTAACAATCTCAAGAATATTGACGTTGACATCCCACGGGATCAGTTCGTTGTCATTACTGGACTTTCTGGTTCAGGGAAATCGTCACTAGCATTTGACACCGTATATGCTGAAGGACAACGCAGGTATGTTGAATCATTGTCGGCTTACGCTCGTCAGTTTCTTGAACAGCTGGAGAAGCCCGACGTTGATGCAATAGACGGCCTATCACCCTCCATTTCAATTGAGCAGAAGACAACGGGGTCTAACCCGAGGTCAACTGTTGGTACGGTTACTGAGGTATACGACTACATTCGATTACTCTTCGCTAGTATTGGCGTGCCGCACTGTGCGCAGTGCGGGCGAGAGATTACCTCCCAATCGGTGGAACAAATCATCGACTTGGTGAAAGTTGATCCAACTGGTGAGCGCGTCAACATTCTTGCACCGATTGTCAGAGGACGGAAGGGTGAATTCAAGAAAGATCTGGCTGATCTGCGAGGTAAAGGGTTTACTCGAGTGCGCGTTGATGGTGAGTTGCGGACACTTGAAAGTGACCTAAAAATTGACCGTCGTCGGAAACATACCATCGAAGTAGTTGTAGATCGGCTAATTGTAAAGCCCGGTATGGAGCGGCGACTCAGTGAATCGATCCAAGTAGCCCTGAAACTAGCTGATGATACTGTCATCATTAATAGTTACGAAGGTGGAGACCGCTTATTTTCGAGAGTGCTAGCCTGCGCACATTGTGGCATCAGTATGCCTGAGATGACCCCTCGCGCGTTTTCATTTAATTCTCCACATGGCGCTTGCACAAAGTGTCAAGGTCTTGGTGCGGTAAAGGATTTCGATCCTGCGCGGATCGTTCCTGACTCGTCACGTTCACTACTTGATGGCGCAATCGAGCCTTGGGTGCAGGGAGACAAGAAACTGGTTCGCGAAGCGCTGTTTCGTCTCAAACGTAAGTTCAAAGTGCCTCTCGATAAACCGTTTCGCGTCTTACCTAAAAAGATGAAGGAATTACTATTGTACGGTCGTCCAGAGGTTTCACGAAAGTTTGATAGCAACGAAAGAAAACCTCGGCGAAGCAACGTTTCTCGCAAACGCGAGTCTTTGAGTGATGGGTTCGAAGGCATTGTGCCAAATATGCGGAAGCGTTACGAGGAAGGAAGCCTTTCCGATCAAACAAAACTCGAACCGTACCGCGCTCTTCTCAAATGCGATTCGTGTAAAGGTGAGCGATTGAAACCTCACAGTCGAGGGGTGACTGTTAAGGGCCGCACGATTTCTGAGTATGTGCGTTTGGTAATATATGACGCCATCAGTATTTTTTCGAACATAGAATTAACTGATCGTGAACACTTAGTTAGTGGTCGTATTATTCGTGAAATTCTCGAAAGATTACGATTTCTTGATGATGTTGGAGTTGGCTACCTTGCGCTCGATCGAAGTGCTGCAACCATCTCAGGGGGAGAAGGTCAACGCATAAGACTGGCGACTCAGATCGGCGCGAAGCTTGTTGGTGTGTTGTACGTGCTTGACGAACCTTCGATTGGTCTCCATCAGCGCGATAATCGCCTTTTACTTGAGACTCTTGCCAGTCTACGAGATCTAGGGAATACCGTGATTGTTGTCGAGCATGACGAAGAAACAATCCGCTCGGCAGATTACGTAATCGATCTTGGACTGGGTGCCGGTGAACATGGTGGCCGAGTGATTTTTCAAGGTGGAGTTGAGGCATTACTAAATCACAAAAGTGATTCCCTAACGGGTCAGTATCTTCGTGGCGAACGAAGCATTCCGTGTCCATCTAAACGAAGGCACGCGGTCCGTGGTGCGCTGTGTGTGCGTGGTGCCAGAGCCAACAATCTCAAGAATATCGATGTCCGCATTCCCGTGGGTGTTTTTTCTGCCATTACTGGAGTCAGCGGCTCTGGTAAGTCGACCCTTGTTAATGACATTGTCTATCGGTCGTTGGCCAAGACTTTGTACAAGGCCTCTGACAAACCTGGAGAGCATGATCGCATCGATAATACTGAGTTCATCGATAAAATCGTCCAGATTGACCAATCGCCGATTGGTCGAACGCCACGATCAAATCCTGCAACCTACACGGGACTGTTCACTTTTGTTCGCGAGTTGTTTGCAATGATACCTGAAGCGAAAGCTCGAGGTTTTCGCCCAGGTAGATTTTCGTTCAACGTCAAGGGTGGACGCTGTGAAACATGTCAGGGTGGCGGAGTGATTGCGATCGAAATGCAGTTTCTGCCTAATGTCTATGTAACGTGTGAATCATGTAAAGGTCGTCGGTACAATCGTGAGACTTTAGAGATTAAATATCGAGGTAAATCCGTAGCCGACGTTCTAGAGCTTGCTGTCGATCAGGCTCTTCCATTCCTTGAAAATTTTCCACCCATCGAAGTGAAACTTCGAACGTTGCAAGATGTAGGTCTTGGTTACATCAAGCTTGGCCAGTCGGCGACTACTTTGAGCGGAGGAGAAGCACAGCGAGTGAAGCTCGCCAAGGAACTCGCACGTCGGGGAACGGGACGGAGTTTATACATCTTGGATGAACCAACGACTGGACTCCATTTTGAAGACACACGGAAGCTGTTAGACGTGCTTAATAAACTTGTAGATCAAGGCAATACGGTAATCGTCATTGAGCATAATCTGGACGTCATTAAATGCGCTGATCATGTCATTGATCTAGGTCCAGAAGGCGGTGAAGAGGGAGGGCAGATTGTAGCCGAAGGGCCTCCAGAGGTTATTTGTAAAAACCCCGAATCTTATACGGGGGCGAGTTTGTCGAGGATTCTCTATGCTGGTCAAAATTCAGCAGTTAAAGTCGTTTAATGTGTGATTAGCGCTCAAAAAATAGCCAACGGTGCTCTAGCCTGCTCCCCTATCTTGACCGATAATTCTAAAAGAATCACAATACATGGCAGTAGATTGGTAAAAGCAATATAGTGATTAGCTGGGAATATATGAACGCACAACGAACTTTACGACGAGCTGTTTCTTGCGCCGGCATTGGCCTGCACTCCGGCAATAAGGTTACGTTGTCACTCAAACCGGCCCCAGCCGATTACGGTATTCGTTTTCACCGTCTCGATCTTGGTGGCCTAGAAATACCTGCCACTGTTGATAATTTATCGAGCCTCCGCTATGAGACGGGTTATGCGACGGGTCTCTCGCGTGATGCCGCTTCAGTCGACACCGTCGAACACTTGCTTGCTGCTCTGGTGAGTCTTGGTGTTGATAACGTCGTGGTTGAGTTGAACTCTCCAGAGGTCCCGATCATGGATGGCAGCGCTTCGCCGTTCGTCTATTTGATTCAGGAAGCTGGAATAAAACAACTCGGCATGCCAAGACATTACCTAAGGGTTTTGCGAGCGATCTCCTTGGACCAGGGAGACAAGCGGATCGCTTTGTACCCTGCAGAGCAGTTTAAGGTGACCTACAGCATCAGTTTCGATCATCCGTTATTACGTCATCAGTCTCGGACGATCCTACTAGATGAAACAGCCTTCATCGATCAAATTGCACCAGCACGCACCTTCGGCTTTCTGAAGGAAGTCGAGATGCTGCGACGTAAAGGACTGGCCCTCGGAGGATCACTTGATAATGCTGTTGTCCTTGGTGAAACAGGTGTCTTGAACAGCGTGCTTCGCTATGAAGATGAGTTTGTTCGGCATAAAATTCTTGACGTGGTTGGCGACCTAGTGTTGCTTGGCTATCCTATTATCGGACATGTGGTAGCACATCGTGGTGGACACAAACTCCATACAGATTTCGCTGCGAAAGTCCTTGAAGATGTTAACTCTTGGCAAATCGATGAAGCCCCAGCGGACCAAACACTTATTGCGGATCCTATGGCGCTTCCTGCCAAGCGACCTGTTCAAATTACCAGTTAACCGTTGTCCACTTTCTTCGCAGGATACGATTTATTGAACAGTCAACCTGCGGTTCTCGAATCTATTGATCTCCTCTTTGGCCAATTTCAACCTTAGATCCTAGTAATCTTGGGGTTGTGCGGCGAAGCGCTAGTTTGTCAGCCGTGATCGACTGTTCCAGATGGTAGGCGTTTTCATAATATACAGCTGTTGATTATGACCGGATTTCATGATTATCAAGGCATCTTGAGTTGTGACGGCGTGCGATTAGTCGATCTTGCCGATGCAGTTGGGACGCCTTCATACGTCTACAGCGCTAACGAAATCAGTCGTCGGTACCTTGAGCTAACTCGCTCATTGTCAAGATACCCGCATGCTGTGCATTACGCTTTGAAAGCAAACTCAACACTCGGCATCGTGAAATTGCTTCGCGGCTTAGGGGCCTCTGTTGATGTCAATTCAGGTGGCGAGATGGAAGTGGCTTTACGGGCTGGATACACGCCACAGGAAATTGTATTCACGGGTGTTGGCAAAACAACGGATGAACTGCTCAAGGCTGTTTCTCTCGGTGTTAAGACAATCAATGTAGAGTCGCCTGGGGAATTGGCACGGATTCAGGAGATAGCACGCGCGCATAAACTAATAGCCAATGTATCTGTTCGGGTCAATCCTGGTATCGACGCTCTCAGTCACCCTCATATTTCGACTGGTATCCAACGCGCTAAGTTTGGCGTTCCAATTGAAGATGCCTTAACGATTTATCGTGAAGCAGCTAGAAGAGAAGAATTGAAGCTCGTCGGTGTCCATGCGCATATCGGTTCTCAGATTGTAATAATCGAACCAATTCGTCAAGCGACACGCATGCTAATCGGCTTAGCTCAGGAGCTCGCCCAGTCTGGTATTGTCTTGGAACATGTAGATGTTGGTGGCGGACTAGGAATTTCACATGATGGATCAAAAGTAGTCGAAATTACTGACTATGTAACGATGTTAATAGACGAATTTCACGGTTCTAATTTAACGATGTTGCTTGAGCCAGGACGCTGGCTTGTGGGCCCTGCTGGCGCGTTAATCTCACGCGTGGTTGATATAAAGAAACAGTCAACTGACAGGTTTTTTGCTGTTCTCGATGCTGGCATGAGTGAATTTATGCGTCCAGCACTGTATGGTGCTCGGCATCGCCTAATACCGGCAGTCGCCAGGAGTGGGTCAAGTACTATGTATGATGTTGTTGGACCGCTTTGCGAGAGCAGTGATTCTTTCGGCACGGATCATTGTTTACCGCCGTTGGAAGTTGGAGATGTCATTGGAATTCTTGATGCAGGTGCTTACGGTTCCACGATGTCATCGAATTACAATCGTCGACCTCGGCCAGCTGAAGTACTGGTCGAAGGTGAACAATGGCGACTCATTAAATCCCGTGAGTCACTTGAGGGAATGCTGACTGACGAGTTCCATTGTTTATAGGAGCACACATGGCAGGAGTTTTAATAGCGTTCGAAGGGCTCGATCAAAGTGGAAAAGAGACTCAGGCACAACTGCTGCGTGACCGATTACGACAAAATGGTAATAAATCACGAGTTGTTTCCTTTCCAGACTACGGGACCTCTATTGGTGAGGAGATCGCTAGGGTACTGCAGGGTGAGCGAGATTACCCTAGTGATGTGATGCAATTGCTCTACGTCGCCAATAGATATGAGCGTCGGAGCGACCTCGAGCGATGGTTGGCTGGCGGCCTTGTAATCATCTGTGATCGGTATGTGGCGTCTAGCATTGCTTATGGTACAGCACAAGACCTGGATCCTGCATGGTTGACTGATATTCAGCGCTTCTTACCGGAGCCAAATCTGACAGTGCTTCTGGACATCATGCCTGAGACTGCAGCTCGGCGGAAGGCAGTTGGTCGCGATCGGTACGAGCGCGACCTAGCTTTACTTAATCGAGTTCGCAAGAGCTATCTTGAGCAATTACAAGAGACGTGGGTACGTGTGGATGGTGAGCAATCTAAGGAAGATGTTGCCGAGGAAGTTTTTTCGTCTGTCGCGTTACGACTTGCGTCTCTCTTGAGTACGGGTAACTCCGAAGTGCATGCCGAGGATTCCTAATCGTCATCCAGCCTTATCATTGTCGACATATAGACGTTTCCCGCTAGCCCATAAGCGTTCCAATGAATAGAAGGACCGAGTTTCTGGGGTAAAAATGTGCACTACAAAATCAAAAAAGTCCATTAATACCCAGTCTGCACGATTGTAACCTTCGATATGCGTTGGTTTAATGGCCTGTGTCCGCATGTGTGCAGCGACGCTGTCTGCAATCGCTTTGACTTGTCTGACGTGTTGTCCAGAACACATGACGAAGAAATCCGTGAAGACTTCAGTCCCGCGAAAATCAAGGATCACTACGTCAGTACCTTTCTTGTCATGCATCGCCTTGACAGCTCGTCTAACTGATTCCGGCAGGTGAGTTGTCGCGTTAGTGATGAACGGTTCGTTTTGTTTAGTGGGCATTAAAACTGTCTTTTTCCAGATGATGATACGTACAAGTCTTGTTGACGGATGTAGTTCAAGACTTCAGGGGGAATAAGTCCCTCCACGGATTCACCGATCTCCATCTGACGGCGCAGGCTGCTCGACGAGATGTTTGGAGTCGTAGCTTGGACAAAAAAGACCGTCGGGTTTTGTAATTTCATTTGTATTATGTCCACGGGTAATGAGGGGGCTTCCGGGATTTCTTTGATCCGGTCATCTAAGCCCGGGACACGACGAAGGATTTCCACGACTGAATGTCCAGACCTGGAAACCACTATGAAATGTGCTTGATCTAGAATATCGGGATAACCTCGCCACGTGGAGATTTCTGAGAATGCGTCTGCTCCAATGACAAAAAACAGTTGCTGGGACGTATAACCTTGGTTGGCGAGTCGCCGCAGCGTGTTGGAAGTGTAGGAGGGTTCTCGTGAACTCAATTCCAGTTCCGATACATGGAAACCAGCTCGATTTTGCAACGCCAATTTGATCATTGCTAGACGATGCTCACGATTTGCAACGGGGGGGGAGCCTCGGTGTAGAGGTATGTGGGATGGTAGAAACAGAAGATCATGCAAATGCAAGGCCCTTTGTGCAATGGCGGCCACCTGTAAGTGTCCAAAATGAATTGGATCGAAAGTGCCGCCAAAAATACCGACTCTAGTTTGATCGTTCATAAAACTATCGCTTAATCATTTGCCAAAGAGCTTCAACTAGAGCTGACAACCCTTCGCCAGTTATGGCTGAAACAGGGAAGAGTGGGATTCCTCGTTCGGCCATGGTTTTGCTCAGACGGGCGAGTCGATCGGGTTCATCCAGCGCATCAATCTTGTTAGCGACCACGAGCTTCGGCCGTTCACTCAGTCGATTATCGTTTTTTCCAGTGGCAGGTGGAATAAACAGCTCAAGCTCTTGGCAGATAATTTCGAAATCATGAACTGGATCTCGTCCTGATGCCGAGGACACATCCACT
The DNA here is from genome assembly GCA_913052135.1 of uncultured Acidobacteriota bacterium. Taxonomy (GTDB): domain Bacteria; phylum Acidobacteriota; class Vicinamibacteria; order Vicinamibacterales; family UBA823; genus UBA8106. The sequence goes on along the minus strand of CAJXDY010000005.1, from coordinate 52,526 downwards.
ACGTGAACGAGAACTTTTGTTCGTTCGAGGTGGCTCAGGAACTGCTGTCCGAGCCCTAGTCCACGGTGCGCACCTTGTATGAGTCCTGGGACGTCTGCCATGACGAAATCCCGGTCGTCCGACAGTGTCACAACGCCGAGATTGGGTGATAGCGTCGTAAATGGGTAATTTGCAATTTTGGGTCTGGCAGCCGAGAGACGCGCAATAAGTGTAGATTTACCTACGTTAGGAAACCCCACAAGACCAACATCTGCCAACAGTCTTAGTTTTAATTTTAGTCGACGATCTTCGCCAGGTTGCCCAGGTTCTGTTCGTCGAGGAGCTTGATTAGTCGACGTTGCGAAGCGGGCGTTACCTCGACCCCCTTGTCCACCTCGTGCTATGAGGGCACGCTGGCCTACCTCCGTCAGGTCAACGAGTTGGTGGTAATCCTGGCTGATTTGCTCTAAGACTGTTGTGCCGGATGGAACTTCTAATTCAATATCAAGGCCGTTACGACCTGTGCGGTTTGAACCTGCGCCGTGAGAACCTCGTCGTGCTCTGTACTCTGGATGGAAGCGATATTTAATCAGAGTGTTAACGTGAGAACTTGCGACAAGGAAGATCGAGCCTCCGTTTCCACCATCACCTCCGTCAGGGCCTCCACGCGGAATGAACTTCTCGCGTCGGAAGCTTAGACAGCCCCGCCCACCATCTCCCGCCGTTACTTGAATGTCGACTTCGTCGACGAACATGAAGAAATTCGCACGCAGTCCAAATTAACCTAGGATCATAACCGAATGATACGGATGCTTTTCGTCAATCAGGAATCGGCAGGAAGCACGCTAATGACCCGACCCCGCCGACCGTGATCTTGGAAGCGAACACGACCATCAATCTTGGCGAAGATCGTATCATCCTTTCCAACGCCGACATTCAGCCCCGGCCTGAATCGGCGTCCCCGCTGCCGAACAAGAATGGAGCCACCAGTCACGATATTCCCATCGAATCGCTTCACACCAAGACGCTGTGCGTTGCTGTCACGACCGTTCCGAGAGCTTCCCTGTCCTTTTTTATGTGCCATGACTAATCTGGTTCCAAGGCCCCATCGGAACGTTTATTTAACGATGATGTCCTTGACTCGAATGCGCGTCAAGATACTACGATGCCCTTGTGTGCGCCGGTATCCCTTACGACGCTTTTTCTTGAACACACGAATTTTTGGCCCTTGGGTTTCAGCATCAACAATTCCTAATACGCTCGCATTAGGAACGTAAGGGGTTCCAGCCACAATCTCACCGCCGTCTTTTTCGACGAGCAGTACACGATCGAAGTTCACTTCCTGGCCAGGCTCATCGGGTAGCCGGTCCACTGTAACCAAGCTGCCAGGCGCCACCTTAAGTTGCCGACCACCACTTTTAATAATTGCGTACAAGCTTGCTACTCCTCACCGCTCTAATTATCAAAGCTTTCTCTAGACGCATCATAATCAACTATATGAATCTATTAGGTTAACACCTAATTTAATCAGGTGCAACGCAGCCATGAATACGACTTACTCAAGGTCAATTTCTGGAAAATAGCTGCTAATTGCCTGTTACAATCTGTCGGCGTTTTGCTGCTGCCATTCAATATTATCTAAGCAATGTTCGTGATCCACGAATTGTCTGAGTGCTCATAGAACTGAGAAAAGTTGGAATTATACGATCCATTAACTCAAAAAACCCTGACAGGGGAGGTGTGTTCTGTTGCGAGTCGTACAAAATTTCCTCTCGGTGAGACTCAGTATAAATGACTTCTCCTGTTCGGCCGTCTATGAAAATAAATTTTGGACTTAAAACAAATCCTTGTCGCTCACTGTAGGTTCTAGTTGGTTGCACTTGTCGGCGACCGAAGGCGTCATAGGTTTCTTGTTCTCTAGTCACGAAGCCCGTGCGCGCTTGCGGTCGAAATAGGACCGTGCCAGTGATGATGAGAGGATTCCGATGTTCTCTACCTAGGCGTTGCCAAAATTCTACATCAGTAAATACGCGTTCGTAAGCTATAAAATCTTGTTCTTCAGTGATCTCATCGGGCGGTAAAAGTGGTGTCGATTCCCCAAGAGTCCGTCGAGTTGTCTCAATCCGTTGATCAATTAGTTCGTTAAGCAGGAGAGTGTTTGCGTCTACCACCTGCATAGTGTCTTGGATGCGCAGTTGACTTCTGAGCAATCGGACTATTTCGAGATTCGCATTAAGTTCCTGGCTACCACCGGCCACAAAGCCTGCCACCAGCACCCGTTCAAATGAACTCACGTCCAGTTTTGGTTTAATGGGTGTTTCGATCATCACTTCTGACAGTGACGACTTGACGCATCCACTAGTGAACCAAACAAGTGTAAGGCTAAGTAGGAGCTTACGGTTGAATGCGATCATTGATTTCCCTGAACAGTTCGTAATTCTGTTGGATCGAGAGGTTGTTTGGTTCCAATGCTAGCGCACGCTCATAAGCTTCAAGAGCTGATTCAAACTCACCTTCATGTTCGTGTGCCACGGCGAGGTTATTCCATGCGGCCGCATAGGTCGGATCGATGGCGACAGCGCGTTGCCACCGAAAAGTGGCTTCTCGCCATAGTCCTCGCTCGGCCACTGTGATACCAAATTCCACCTGTCGTTCAGCATCTGAGCGATCATCGGCCTGCACGTCTAACGTGCAAAGTATCAGCACGAAGCCTACCGACAGCATGCCCTGCCTTATCGTCAACGGGAAATCCTTCCTTGAGGGAACTAGGTACATGCAGTTCTTACATAATTTGTTGGTGGATTAATGACTTATTGTGAGTTCTATCTATAACCACCCTGATTCACTATAACTATGGGCACGTGCTGGCGCAAGCAGGGTTATTCGCTCAACTGTGATCTATCACCAAGAAGGTGATGGATTTTGCTGGATACCTTCACTTATAGCTCAGATCAATAGCGTGAAGTCTTGGGTTTATCGTCCTAGGCTTTCTAGAAGAGTTGTTAATATTGGAGAAATTGCCTGATTTTTTAATATTAGAGCAAAGGTTCTAGTGCAACTGGTCGATAGCTATGAGGAAGGATTAAACTTATTTGGGGTGGCATCAGATTAAGGTTTTGCTTAATTTTTTGGCCTTAAACGCAGTATAGCGTCTGGAATTTCTTGAACTGGCTGGTTTCGTTCTGCTGATTGGATAATGGTAACGTATTTGCTGGAAACGTGGTCGGTGTGTCATAACTTTTACGCCGATTTTCGTGAATACAAGACTTATGGCTAAAAAACTCGTGGTGGTGGAATCGCCGGCTAAGGCGAAGACCATCAATAAGTATCTAGGCAAGAGTTACAAGGTCGTCGCTTCAATGGGACACATCCGTGACTTGCCGAAGAGTAAACTTGGCGTGGACGTGGATGAAGGTTTTACACCGGTCTATGAGCCAATTCCGGCTCGAAAAAAAGTGATCAAGGAGCTTCGTGCAGCCGCAAAGGTAGCTACTGACATTTATGTGGCGACGGATCCCGATCGTGAAGGTGAAGCGATCGGCTGGCACTTAGCTGCTGAACTTGGGGGCAAGAAGCGTTCCGTGCATCGTTTGATGTTCAACGAAATCACCAAACAAGCGATAGTGCATGCACTTGACCATCCGGTAGAAATCAATCAACGGATGGTGGACGCACAACAAGCACGGCGTGTTCTTGATCGCCTCGTTGGGTACAAACTGAGTCCCTTACTGTGGGACAAGGTGCGTCGTGGTCTTAGTGCTGGCCGCGTTCAATCGATCGCGCTTAAACTCGTGTGCGATCGTGAGCACGAGATTGAACAATTCAAACCTGAAGAGTATTGGCACATCTTTGCGAATCTTATTGGTCCAGTCCCACCGGAATTTGAGGCAAAACTACAGAAGAAGAACGGTAAAACCGTCAAGGTTCTCAATGAAGCTGAATCAAAGACGATTGTTGAGGCAGTTACAAATGAATCTTTTGTTGTTGATACCGTCGGGACTAAGGCTAGGAAAAAGCAGGCGGCTCCACCGTACATTACAAGTAAGTTGCAGCAAGCTTCGCAGATGCCAGTAAAACGGACCATGATGATCGCGCAGCAACTCTACGAAGGTATAGAGCTACCTGGCGAAGATGCAGTCGGCCTGATTACGTATATGCGCACCGATTCGACGCGGGTATCAGATCAAGCCTTAACGGATGTGCGTGAACATATTCAGAGTGCCTTCGGTGAGGCATACCTGCCAACAAAGCCCAATATTTATCGCGCAAAAAAAGGCGCACAAGACGCGCATGAGGCGATCCGACCGACTTCGATGGAATACCATCCAGATCGAGTGAAACCGCACCTGACGAAGGAGCAGTTTTACATATATCGCATTATCTGGAATCGATTTGTGGCGTCGCAGATGCTTCCAGCCATTTTTGACGACACCACGGTGGATATCAACGCTGGTATCTATACGTTTCGGATTAAAGGTTCCGTGCTCAAGTTTAAAGGATGGCTCTCGGCATATTCAAAGGACGTGGAAGACAACAGTGACAGTTCAGGAGATCAAGAGGGCACGCGCGAAGACGACGAACACACCAAGGGCTTGTTACCAGTATTGAATAAGGGTGACACGCTGTCTCTCAAAGCAACGAGATCTGAGCAAAAATTTACGCAGCCGAGATCCCGTTTCAGTGAAGCAATGCTGGTCAAGGAACTCGAAGAAAACGGCATTGGGAGACCAAGCACCTATGCTGCGATCATTGGCGTACTGCAAATGCGTGAGTACGTCGCAAAGATCGAGGGTCGATTTAAGCCAACACGTCTTGGGCGGCTTGTTACGGAGTTGCTCTTAAAGAGCTTTAACGACATTCTCGACGTCGAGTACACCAAGGCTTTGGAAGAGAGCCTCGATAAGATTGAGGCTGGCGAAGCCGATTATCAAGGCACGATTGCGAGCTTTTACAAAAAATTCAAGAAGGACCTCGAACAGGCAGAGAAGGCTATGCCTAATATTAAAGTTGAGGGCCTGCCGAGCGATGAAACCTGTGACAAGTGTAAAGCCCCGATGATCATTAAGGTCGGTCGTTTTGGTATGTTTCTCGCCTGTAGTGCGTACCCCGATTGTGAGAATACACGTGAATTAGAGACTACCGAGCCAAGTCAGGATGAAGAGGCCGAAAACTGCGAGAATTGTGGCAAACCAATGGTTGTGAAACGTGGCCGGTTTGGTCAGTTTCTGGCGTGTTCGGGCTATCCCGATTGCAAAACCACCCGGAAGATTATTGCCACCAAGGAGGGTCTTTCCGCGGCGAAACCTGATCAGTTGCTCGAGGAAAAGTGCCCGAAGTGTGAGTCGCAACTAGTTATTAAGCAGGGTCGTTTCGGTGAATTTACAGCATGCAGCAGCTATCCGACTTGTAAGTATGTGAAACTCAAAAGCACTGGTGTGAGTTGTCCAAAAGATGGCGGGGATATAGTTGAACGCAAGACGCGCCGAAATATTCCATTCTTCGGCTGTAGTAATTATCCTGAGTGCGACTTCACGCTGTGGAAGCGACCTCTCGCCGAAGCCTGCCCGAAGTGCAAGCGTGAGTACCTTGTTGAAAAAACCACGAAGCGTCACGGCCGTCAAGTGTTTTGCGACAACGACGAGTGTGATTACATCAGAAGTGAAGAGCTTGCTGCGGTCTAAGGGGGAACACCGCAAACTGAGAGCGCTTACAGATCGAGGTGGGGTCATGCTGGCGCTTCGGGTTGATTGATTACTCTCCAACAGATCATGATTCATATTATTGGTGGTGGACTGGCGGGTAGCGAAGCCGCCTGGCAAGCTGCATCGCTTGGCGTTGAGGTCTGCCTCTATGAAATGCGGCCCAAGCAGGCCACGGCTGTCCATCAAACGGACCGTTTGGCAGAACTGGTCTGTAGTAATTCATTCCGGGGAGACACACTTACAAGCGCAGTCGGTCTCTTGAAGGCAGAGATGCGGCAACTCAAGTCACTAGTGATGAAGATCGGGGATCAAACAAGTGTGCCAGCAGGGACGGCTCTAGCAGTAGATCGGACACAATTTGCCGATCAGATGACGTCCGCACTTGAAGCGCATCCACTGGTAACGATCCAACGCAAGGAGATTCATGAGATCCCTCCGCCTTGCGATCCATTGGAACCTGTAATAATTGCTACTGGGCCTCTGACGTCAGCCTCGCTTTCAGACGAAGTCGCTAGGTTTGTGGGCACAGACCATTTGTATTTTTATGACGCGATCAGTCCTATCGTGCTTGCTGACTCAATCGATCAAACAGTAACATTCCGAGCTTCACGATGGGATCGAGAAGTTAATCAAAACGACAGGACTTTGTTGTCTGATTCTGATTCAGTAAGGGGTGATTATTTGAATTGCCCGCTCACTCGTGAAGAGTACATTAATTTTGTGGAGTCTGTTCAGAGCGCTGAAGTAGCGGCGATTCATGATTTTGACAACACGAAATTTTTCGAGGGCTGCCTACCAATTGAGGTAATGGCTAGTCGCGGGATCGACACATTGCGATTTGGTCCGATGAAGCCGATTGGCTTGGTCGACCCTCATACCAGTCGTGAGTCCTATGCCGTGGTTCAACTACGTCAAGACAATTTGGCTGCTGACCATTTCAGCTTGGTTGGGTTTCAGACACAGTTGAAGTGGGCAGAACAGGAGCGAGTGCTCCGGCTTATTCCGGGTCTTGCGAACGCAAAGTTTGTTCGTTTCGGTATGATTCATCGCAATACTTACATTAATGCTCCAAGTGTGTTGCAAGAGACTTGGCAAACACAGCGTCGTGCTGACTTGTTCTTTGCTGGACAGATATCGGGAGTGGAAGGCTACGTAGAAAGTGCAGCCTCAGGCTTGATTGCGGGACTTAATGCTGCGGCACTCTGTCATGGTCAGGTTCCACGTAGCCTACCGCGCACCACTGCACTGGGTGCGTTGGCTTACTATGTTGCCCACGCTGATTCGAGCAACTATCAACCTACCAATATGACTTTTGGGTTATTACCGCCGCTCATTAAAGGGCCGCGGCGCCGATCAATGCGTCGCCAGGCTATGGCTGAACGTGCGTTGGATGATTTGTCAGTCTGGTGTCAAGATAGTGGAAGGCAAGTAAATGTACGACCACCTGCATTCATTTCTTGAGCATTTACGGTTGAACCGTAACGTATCAGTGCACACTGCACGTGCCTATGAGAGCGATCTATCCCAATTCATTGAATTTTTGGCAGTTCAATTGGGGCGAAAATCGTCTTCGGTTCCGGTCAGCGAGTTCGAGGACCTAGCAGTAAGGGCTTTTATGGCTGAACTCTATCGCCGAGGCGTCTCACGCGCTTCTTCAGCCAGAAAATTGGCAGCCATACGCGTCTTTGGTCGATATCTCAGGCTCGAGGGGGAAATTGCTGGTGATCCTGGCGCATTGGTTGGGACACCCAAACTTGAACATAAGATTCCCGCTCATCTTGAAATGGGTGAAGTAGAACAGTTGTTGAGTAGGCCAGACGCGACTCAGCCTTTGGGACGACGAGACAAGGCTATCCTTGAGTTGTTTTACGCTTCCGGGCTCCGCTTGAGCGAACTCGTGAGTCTAGATCTTGAAGATATCGATCTTAATGGTCGATTGGTTCGCGTGCAGGGAAAGGGAGGACGAGAGCGTGAGGTGCCGTTTCATCGGAGGGCCGCTGCTGCTATCCGATCTTATCTCAAAGACAGGACGGCACTAATTGCTGGCGGTCATTCTAAGCAGGGGACAAGCCCTGTGGGTATTAATTTTACACGGCGCCGAAACAATCCGTTATTTCTTAATTATCGAGGAGGGCGGTTGTCCACTCGGAGCGTCGATCGTTTGGTACGTCGATACGTTTCTGAGTGCGGCGATCGGTCAGGTATCAGTCCACACGCGCTTCGGCATTCGTTTGCGACACACTTACTCGAACGCGGAGCCGATCTACGTGCTATTCAAGAACTGCTAGGACATGCGCGGCTCAGCACCACGCAAAGGTATACGCATGTCAATGCAGCCCAGTTGCTTACGTTGTATAAGAAAACGCACCCTCGTGCTTAGACGGTGTAGTTTTCATGGTGTGCAAGTTTAGGACTCGCCAGCGGGTTCGACACCTGCCTTGAGTTGGAGTTCTTCCCACTGATGCATTAGATCGCCAACTTGCCACATGAGCGTTTGGTGGTGGTTAATGGTGGGCTGAGATGCTTTAGGGTCGTTATAAAATCCTGGTTCGGCCATCCTCAACTCAAGCTGCTTAAGGGTTTTTTCCAGCTCAGAGATCTGTCGCTCAAGATCGGCAATTTGTTTCTGTTGAGTCTCAACAGTGCGTTGAGCCTTTCGCTTTTTGGCAATGGCTTGTTTATGCTTTTTACCTGCGCCGACCTGTTCGGATTTTCGTGATCCACCCTTAACAATCTGATCTCTAGGTTGTTGATTTTCGTGCTGACTCCACCGAAATTCCTCATAACTGCCCGGATAAATCAAGACGTCGCCAGTACCGACTTTGATAATCTGTGTTGCCAAACGATCAACGAAATAGCGATCATGCGAAACAAAAATGAGTGTACCTTTGAATGCCGCAAGTGCTTCAAGAAGCACGTCAGTCGAATCAATGTCTAAATGATTAGTGGGTTCATCTAGAAGCAGGGTGTTTGCTGGTCGCAGCAGCATCCGGGCGACTGCTAGCCGCGTTCGTTCGCCGCCCGATAGTACGCCTACCTGTTTGTGGATGTCATCACCAGAAAACAGAAATCCACCCAGCAGGTTACGGATCGTCGGTACCGCCTCAAGTGGTGCTCCAGCTGCCAACGTTTCGTGCACGGTCCGCGAGCCATCAAGCTGGTCCGCTTCGTCTTGAGCAAAATATTCGGCGATCACGTTATGGCCCTGATAACGCTGGCCAACGTCTGGCGATTCGACTCCGGCCAATATACGCATTAAGGTTGATTTACCTGCTCCATTAGGCCCGACGATAGCTATTCGGTTGCCACGTTCTACGAACAGAGCCGCCTTGCGAACCACAACATTCTCCCCATATGACTTTTGAACATCCTGTAATTCGAGGACCTGACGTCCGCTTTGTCGACACGTGGGAAACGTAAAGTGGACTCGCTTCCGTTCTGGCGGGACATCGATGGGTACAAACTTGTCCAGCATCTTAAGCCGGCTTTGCACTTGCGCTGCTTTTGTGGCTTGGTAACGGAACCGATCTACGAACTGTCTAATCCGCGCGATCTCTTCGTCCTGTCGGCGCTTGCGTTCTCGGAGACGGTTCAAGTGTGCATCACGTTCTGTTAAATAGCTGCTGTAGTTGCCGGTATAGTTTGTCAATGTTCTAGCGCCGACATCGACGATACGGGTAACGACTGCATCAAGAAAAAATCGATCATGGGAAACGAGTATCACTGCATGAGGGTAACCATTGAGATAGTCTTCAAGCCAATTTCTGGCTTCCAGATCTAGATGGTTCGTCGGTTCATCCAGTAGTAGCAATCCTGGACGACTCAGTAAGAGCTTGGCCAAGGCGATCCGCATTTGCCAGCCACCAGAAAAAGTATGGGTTTGATGAGTGAAGTCACTGTCTTTGAATCCTAAACCGCGCAGGACGGTCGCGATCTTGAGATCGATCATGTAGCCTTCACGACGACGAAATATTTCCTGGAGATCGCTGTATCGTGACAATCTTTCGTTATACGCATCAGTTGACACTGATTTATCGCCAAGTTGTTCCTCAAGCAAGTGCATCTCACCCTGTATATCAAGCAGGGGCTGGAACGCTTTGCTTACTTCTTCATTGAGCGTACAACCGGAATGAGCGAGACCATCCTGTGGCAGGTAACCGACTTTCAGATCGTTCGATAAAATAATTCTTCCTTCGTCAGGTTGTTCGAAGCCAACAAGCATTCGCAGGAGAGTCGTCTTGCCAGCACCATTCGGACCACAAAGACCAACCCGTTCACCGACCGAGATCTGCCAGCTCACTCGCTCTAGGAGCACCTGATTACCGAAGGCTTTTGTAACTGAAGATAATTGGATCATTGTAGGAAACAGATAAAGTCATTTTATACAATGACTTATCGTTTTAGAAGGTTTGCTAGAATTTTAAGAGGTAGTGTAGCCAACTCTTCGAGGGTTTGTGTCGTCTAAAGTTATAGAAGTCGCACGTGCGCCCAAAGGTATGCGTCGACTAAGGATGTGTGATTAATGGGGACATTGGTGGATACGATGAGTTGGACCGATGAGGAACTTGTCGCCCGATATGTTGAGGGTGATACTGAGAGCTTTAATGCACTCATGCAGCGATGGGAACGGCCAATTTATCGACTTGCCTATCGCCTGATCGGTCGGGAAGACGATGCCCGTGACGTCTGTCAGGAAACCTTTCTGCGGGCATTCCGAGGGTTAAAAAAATTCAGGAGCGAGGCCAAATTTTCGTCGTGGCTCTATCGTATCGCGATCAACTTGTGTCGTGACTGGGTGCGTCGAGAGCGTCGAACACCAGTTGTTGCCTTACCAGAAGATATTGACATCCTTGATTTGGCTCCGGCCGACGATACATCCGAATCAATTCAGGATCTAGTAGAACGTCGAGAATTAGGCGGCGTGGTTGCGAAGGCGATGAAAGCTCTTTCCAAGGAACAGCGGACAGCAGTTGTGCTGAAGGAATACCACGGATTTACGTTTCAGGAGATTTCGAATTTATTGGATTGTCCGGTGAGCACAATTAAAACGCGGGTGTATCACGGGCTAAGTCAACTGCGAGAAGAGTTCAGGCGATTGGGGCTCTCCAATCCCTCGATCCGGGTAGAGGCCGGACTGAGTCAATCGCATGTTAATCGGTTATCAGTAAGGGAATCATAATGGATTCGAAGCGATTCAATTTATGTGGAAATAAGGCGGTCCTCATCGCTTATCTCTATGACGAGTGTAGTGCAGAGGAGCGGGAATGGATATCCAGTCATTTAATGACTTGCACTGCTTGTGCGCAGGAGATTGACGAATTGAAGGGCGTACGCAGCATGTTGACCGAGTGGGCGCCAGCAGAACCTGAACCTCAGTTTCAACTTGTCAGTCGTAATGATTCTGGGTCTAGCCCGTGGTGGCATTCGCAGCCCGTTCGCACCTTTGGGTTGGCAGCAGCTGCGTTGCTGGTCACCGCTGTGGCTGTTTCATTGGTTAATCTTGAGATCACGTACGGATCGGAAGGTCTCCTCGTGCGGACAGGTTGGACAAGACCGATTACCGCACCTGTACTTGAAAACGCAGAGCCAGAGTGGCGGAAGGAATTCGCGACGTTAGCCCAAGGACTGCGAGAGGAATTTGCTGAAAGTCAGGCTGGTTCTGCTTCTGAGGTTTCGCTGGCGAATGCGGAACTTGGAGATGAAGGTAGTCGAACCGGCATGACTGATGACGCGCTCGTTGAACGCGTGCAAGGTTTGGTAGACGAGAGCGAGCAACGTCAACAACGCGAACTGGCATTCCGTTTTGCACAGTTGTTACGTGAAACCGAGGTTCAACGACAGACTGATTTGTTACGGATCGACCAACAGTTAGGGCAACTTCAGGGATTTACCGAGGCAGAAGTTGTCCAGCATCGTGAACTGATGGATTATCTCGTGCTTGTGGCAGGAAGATAGCTTAGGGGGTGGTGGTTGTGAGAACACTGGTATCTAACATCCTGACCTTGTTGGCGCTAAACGTCTTGGCGCTTCCAGTGTTAGCAGCGAATATGAGAGCAGCCGAAGTGTTGACGAGACCAACAAGCACCGTGGCCGAGTCGTTCCAAGCTTCCGCCAGTGACCAGCGGATTTATGTGAGCGTGCTGGATCAACAAGATAATCCCGTCGTTGGTCTCGCTGCCGATGCATTCATTGTTCGTGAGGATGGCATACGACGTGAAGTGTTAAGTGTCACGAAAGCGGGCGGCTCGTTCCAAATCGCATTGGTCGTCGACAATAGTGAAGCGGTTCGCCCGTACCTGCGAGATCTGCGGGCGGGCCTTGAATCATTTGTCAAGATGATGGCTGGTCCTCACGAGATGGCCTTGTTCACGATTGGCGACAGGCCAACCATTGTTACTGACTATCGGAACAACCCTGAAGAACTACAAGCTGCGGTCAAACGGATTTTTCCACGACCCATGAGTGGTGGCCATCTCTTGGATACGATTCTGAACGCGTCGCGGGGGTTGACCCGTCGGAATACGACGCGTCCTATCATTCTCGTCGTGACGGCTGAGGGCGTTGATTACAGTAGCCGGTCTTATCAGGCGGTCTTGAAAAGCGTCGATGAAAGTGGGGCAAGTCTGCATGCCGTGGTCTTAACTTCAAGCGGTGCAGGATTTGGTACGAACGCACGGTATCGCGACATGGTCCTCGACCGTGGAACTGAGAGGACCGGTGGGAAGCGTCACGACCTTCTGAGAGGGCAGCGTTTGCAGGAAACGTTGGAAGAACTCGCCCACGAACTGCTGAATCAGTACTTGGTGGTGTACGCCCGCCCGGACATGCTCGTCCCGCCCGATCGAGTTGAGATTGAAATGTCCGACGCGTCTTGGGTTGCCCGAGGTAATCCGGCCGTTCTTTCATCTGTTGTTATTGGCGACAGGCCAACCATGGAAGCGAGTCTAAATGAGAAGGTCGCCTCGTCTGATGCGATCGAATCGCGATACCAGTTGCGTATTATGGAACGCGTTTTCGAGCAAGCAGTGACACATGGTGCAGAGCAATTCGCTTCGCGGATAGAGACGTCTGATCCAAGTAGTAGGATCAATTTTGCGGGGGCTGCACGGGCACGTGGCTTTAAGTTGGATGGGTATGGCGTCTTTTTTGACGTTCAAGTGCCGATGCTTCGTCCTAGTGTCAACTGGGTGTTTCGCCAGTTGAACCAATTGGGTTTCAGTGCACGCATCGCCGCCGATCTTGACGAAGTGCTTCCAGTGCTCAGAGAGAAAATGCGTTCGTTTGATGACGAGCAATTAATGGAAAATTTTGAACGGGCACTTCTAGCCTTTCCACGACCGCTGCCACCATCTTCTCCTCCGACCGGGGCAAAACTGGTCGATCGTGAGGTGCTCGTCGCGAGTGAGGAAGATCTTCAAGCCGAATACGCGGACCGGATCGCGGCCGAAGTCACGGTCGTCATACTAGATCATAGTGAAGCGATCCTGCTCGGTGCCGATGACTGGCTGGTCGTCGCCACCGTCGCTTCGTTTTCACCGAATGACACCCCAGGCATGAAAATGATGCTGAAGATTCGCGGATCTGACTTAATCGCCTTACGAGCGAGAGAACTTTCACGCGAGGATGCGATAAAGCGGATTGAGACAGGTGAATTCTGATCTACAATCCGTGTTGATGAACTCTTCAAGACAAACTAGATGGTGGTGGCGGCTCGGCCCCGTTGGGCTCTTCGTGCTAGGAGTGACGAGCCTTGGATCGGGATGCAGTCCGTCAATTGATATCACCGAGGCACTCGTCGTTACTGATATAACGACTGGGTGGTTTGACGCAGGAATTCTTGAAGATGGGAAGAACAAGATTGTTCCGCGTATTTCATTTACACTTCATAATGCACTTGAGGAGAATGTTAGTTCGGTTCGACTCCTTGGCTCTTTTCGTTTGGTGCTGGCTGACGGCACGGAAGATCCAGAAGAGCTTGGCAGTTCAACAATTTCTGCCATTGATTTGGCAGGGCTCGAGCCAGGTTCGACCACTGCCGCATTTGTCATGCAATCAGGTTTGGGTTACACGGGGACTCAACCACGGCTAGAACTGATGGAGCACCGATTATTTCAGGATGCCAAGCTTAGTCTATTTGCCAAACATCGTAGTGACCCTTGGGTCAAGTTGGGCGAATATATGATTGATCGGACGCTTTTGATTCGTGGAAGTCTTGAGAATTGATTATTCCCGCGACGTTGACAGTATTTTCATGCATCTACTAGACTCGCAATAGATCGAAATAAAGAACTGATACCTTCCGTTTTCAACTCATGATTCACAGCACAACGGTTTTAGTCGTGAGACACCAGGGACGGGCCGTCATGGCAGGTGACGGTCAGGTCACTTTTGCGAACACAGTTGTTAAGCAGGGCGCTCGTAAGATTCGACGACTGTATAAGGATCAGATACTTGCAGGATTCGCGGGGTCAGCAGCTGATTCTTTCGCGTTGTTTGCTCGGTTCGAGGCAAAGTTAGAAGAGTATCGGGGAAATCTAGAACGTTCAGCCGTTGAGCTGGCTAAGGACTGGCGCACTGATCGCTTGCTCAGGCGTTTAGAAGCGATGTTGCTTGTGCTGGATAAGTCGTCAACCTTCTTGTTGTCTGGTACTGGAGATCTTATTGAGCCCGATGACGGAATTATTGCAATCGGTTCAGGTGGAGTGTACGCCTTAGCAGCAGCCAAAGCCTTGGCTCAGAACACTTCGCTCGACGCGCATGCGATTGCCGAGCAAGCAATGAACATCGCGGCGAGCATCTGCATCTACACCAATGATTCAATTACGATTGAAGAATTGTGACAAGTGTGCTGACCAAGCACGATGGAGTTTGTTCGTGACAGGGTTAATAAATTTGTGGAACCGTAGCTAGTGCCGATTTATTTACCAGCCTCAGCTGGCTCGACGGTCGATAAACTGACGCCACGAGAGATTGTGGTGGAGCTCGACCGGTTCGTGATTGGTCAAAATAAGGCCAAGCGGGCCGTTGCCGTGGCGTTAAGAAACCGGCTGAGACGGCAGAAACTACCAGCTGAACTAGCCGAAGAAGTTGCACCGAAGAATATTCTGATGATCGGTCCGACCGGTGTTGGCAAAACTGAGATCGCGAGACGATTAGCTCGGTTGACGCAATCGCCGTTCTTGAAAGTTGAGGCGTCAAAATTCACCGAAATTGGTTATGTGGGACGTGATGTTGAATCGATGGTACGTGACCTGATTGAGCTCACCGTTGACATGGTGCGCGAAGAGAGGCTGATTCAGGTCAAAGAAAAGGCTCAGCAAAATGCTGAAGAACGCCTTCTTGATTTACTGTTGCCTCCTGTTAAGCCAGTGGGGCAGAGTGCTGAAGCTGAAGCTGCCCGTGACTATACTCAAACTACCCGAGAGAAATTTCGTACGCAGTTGCATGACGGTAGCCTTGATAGTCGGTCTGTTGAGGTGGATGTTCGCGATAAAGGCTTTCCCTCGTTTGAGATCATCGCCGGTTCTTCGTTGGAGGAAGTGGATATTAATGTAAAGGATATGCTCCCTGGGATTTTTCAGGGCAATCGGCGGAAACGACGCATGAAAGTGCCAGAAGCTTTTGAATATCTCGCACAGGAAGAAGAGCAAAAGCTTATTGATATGGAAAGTGTCGATCGCGCGGCCGTTGAACGTGTTGAACAGGCGGGGATTATCTTCATCGATGAAATTGACAAAATTTCTGGACGAGAAGGCAGTCACGGTCCTGAAGTTAGTCGTGAAGGTGTGCAACGAGACATACTTCCGATAGTTGAGGGTACAACTGTTAATACTAAACACGGTATGGTCCGCACCGATCACATTCTTTTTATTGCAGCCGGCGCCTTTCATGTGTCGAAACCGTCCGATCTCATTCCGGAACTGCAGGGACGTTTTCCTATCCGCGTTGAATTGGAAGCGCTTGGTAAGGAAGATTTTGTGCGTATCCTTACTGAGCCTCAAGGCGCATTGGTTACGCAGTATGTCGCTTTACTGGGCACTGAAGGCATAACATTGAAATTTTTGGACGAATCAGTCGAGCGGATCGCCCACTTCGCTACCATTGTCAACGAGCGTACCGAAAATATTGGTGCGAGGCGTTTACACACAGTAATGGAGAAGCTCCTTGACGAAATTTCATTTGAGGCTCCGGACTTGCCTGAAAAGTCAATCACTATTGACGCTGCGTACGTAGAGCTCATGTTGGCGGATATCGTCAAAAACGAGGATCTGTCACGGTACATCCTGTGACCAAATCGCGGTGGCGGCTGTTGGTGTCAATCGCGTCGCTGGCACTTTTTGCAATCGGTGCTTGCGGTAAGAAGGGGCCTCCGCTTGCGCCACTGCGCTTAGTACCAGCTCCAGTCGAGGACTTTAGTATCCGTCGGATCGGGTCTGAGGTTTTCCTCAATTTCAATGTGCCAACTGAAAACTCAGACGGCAGTACGCCAGCAGACATAGGCAGCGTCGAGCTATATGCTTTAACAGCCCATTCATTTCCCTCTACTGAACCGCCATTGACCGATCGTGAGTTTCGAAGAACTGCGACGCTGATCGCAACTTTCGAAGTGTATCAGCCTCCCGAACCAGAGGACCTTGAAGGTGATGAGTCTGATCAAGAATCGATAGCTGATACGCCATCAGCAGCTTTGTTAACAGTCATCGAAGATGCTGGATATGTGCAGGGGCAGCGCATTTCGTTTATCGAAACACTTACACCCGAGATGCTGACACCGATCGACCTAACGGAGATCCGGCGGAGCCCTCGTAGGCGTAGCAATGAACAAGATAAGAAGCAGCCAAGATTGCAGCAGCTCCAAGGCCCTCTTGTGTCCCCGTCATTTGTACCACCTCCAAGTCGCTTTTATGCAGTGATCGGCGTTACCAAGGGAGGACGTCGTAGTCCGGCGGCACCAATTCCAATGCGGTTGACGGCCCCGCCGTATTCAACGGCATATCCTAGCGTTCAGTACACAAGCGATGTTGTTACGATGACTTGGATTCCAGCGCGTGAGGCGCGTCGTCTTGTTCAGGCGTCAGTGTCGGAATCGGGTTTAAGGTCGGCGCCAATTGAAGAATTTGGCCAACCCAGTCGTCTGCGTATTACTAGCCGGTATAACGTGTATGAAGTTGCAAAGAACACGAACGTTACCCATGTTGTTCCGATACCACTAAACGACACACCATTAGAATCTTTGCAGTTCCAGGATCCACGTGTTGAATTTGGTCTTGAGCGCTGCTACATGATCGGAACGCTTAAACAGATTAACCAGATGGTCCTTGATTCCCCGGAGTCAGTTGACGCAACTGAGCCTGTTGAGACGTTCGAGATAATGATTGAGAGTCCGCCGTCAACGGAAACGTGCGTTAAATTTATCGATACATTCCCACCCGCGCCACCCACGAATTTGGTTGCAGTTGCCAATGTTGGGACTATCAACCTAATCTGGAATGCAAGTTCTGAGGCAGATCTCGCGGGGTACCAGGTCTTGCGGGCTGAAGCAACAGGTGAGACACTGCAGCCGTTACACTCCGGTATCATTACGGAAACGACTTATCGGGATACGTCCGGGATAGCTGGTGTTGATTATGTGTACGCGGTCGTGGCTCTTGATACCGCGAAGGCCCCCAATATTAGTGGCCCATCCAATCAAGTTCAAGAGACGCCGCGATGAGCAGGCTCAGAGTGTACAACTGCCTAGAGGTAGAAGTAAGGTTGATAAAATGGGCGCCTATGATTGTGTATCCCAAGGAGCGACAGCATGAAATTGTTCGTTGATTCGGGTAATGTGCAACACTTCACCGACTTGATGCCACTTGGTATCGTGGATGGTGCTACAACCAATCCTTCATTACTTGCGAAGGAAGCTGGTGATCCGCGCAAGATTCTCAAAGAAATCTGTGACTTGGTGCAAGGTCCTGTCAGCGCCGAGGTTGTGGCGACAGATACAGAAGGAATGATTCAAGAGGGTCGTCAACTGCGAAAAATTGACGATCACATAGTCGTTAAGGTGCCCTTTGGCGAGGAAGGGATCAAGGCGTGTCGGGCTTTGGTTTCCGAGAATATTCCTGTGAACGTCACATTGGTATTTTCCGCGGCACAGGCGCTGTTGGCAGCCAAGGTTGGCGCCACCTTTGTTAGTCCGTTTGTAGGCCGCCTTGACGACATCGGCACGTCTGGAATGGACTTGATTGGTTCTATTGTTGAGATCTACGAAAATTATGAATTTTTGACTGAAGTGCTGGTAGCCAGCGTCCGAGGTCCGCTTCACATCATCCAGGCAGCGGAAATGGGAGCTGATGTGTGTACCTGTCCGCCGGCTGTTCTCAAGAAATTATTTAAGCACCCGCTGACTGACATTGGTCTTAAACAATTCCTTGCCGACTGGGAAAAAGCACAAACTGGAAAAGGTTGACAGCGATTGGATACACGTAAACAGCTTGCCGAGTTGGAGGCACGTGCCGAACGCGGTGGAGGTGATGCACGACTAGCACGGCAGAATGCCGCTGGGAAACTCACTGCTCGTGAGCGTATCGATCGATTGTTCGATCCCGGAACATTCAATGAACTTGACAAGCTGGTGGTGCATCGGTGTCAGGACTTCGGTATGGCTAATCAAAAGGTGCCGGGTGACGGTGTTGTGGCTGGGTATGGATGTGTCGATGGCCGAACAGTGTACGCTTTCGCACAAGATTTTACGGTGTTTGGTGGTTCACTGTCGGAAACCAATGCCGCCAAGATCGTGAAGATCCTGGACCTAGCGATCAAGATGGGTGCACCTGTCGTCGGGCTCAATGATTCGGGAGGTGCACGGATTCAGGAAGGTGTGCTTTCGTTAGGTGGTTATGCCGACATTTTTCTTCGCAATACTTTGGCCTCAGGGGTGATTCCACAGATCTCTGCAATTATGGGTCCGTGCGCGGGCGGCGCTGTCTATTCACCAGCGATTACTGACTTTAACATCATGGTGCAGGACACAAGCTACATGTTTGTAACCGGGCCAGATGTTGTGGAGACCGTTACGCACCAGCAGGTTACGAAGGAGGAGTTAGGTGGAGCGATGACGCACAACTCCCAGAGCGGTGCTGCCCACTTTGCGGTCGCTGACGATCGAGAATGTTTAGCCCTTGTGAGGGAATTACTGGGCTACTTACCCAGTAACAATTTGGATGAGCCGCCTGACTTGGAATGCGCGGATCCATCTGATCGCGAAGATGAAATGCTGGAAAGTCTTATTCCAGAGTCACCAAGTCATCCTTATGACATGCTGGACCTAATCCGCTCAATTGCTGATCACAAAAAGTTCCTTGAGGTGCACCAACATTTTGCAAGGAACATCATCGTAGGGTTCATACGACTCGCCGGACGTTCGATTGGCGTTGTTGCTAATCAACCGGCACACCTCGCTGGCACACTCGACATCGACGCCTCGGTTAAGGCGGCCAGATTTGTGCGTTGCTGTGACGCATTTAATATTCCGCTATTAACGCTCGAAGACGTACCAGGATTTCTACCAGGAATTCAACAGGAACACGGCGGGATTATTCGCCACGGTGCCAAGTTATTGTTCGCCTTCGCTGAGGCAACGGTGCCGAAGGTGACAGTCATAACACGAAAGGCCTATGGAGGCGCCTATTGCGTCATGTCAAGCAAACACCTCCGTACCGATCTTAACTATGCTTGGCCAACGGCAGAAATCGCCGTGATGGGACCCGAAGGTGCGGTGAACATCCTCTACAAACGCGATCTCGAGAATGCAAGCGATCCCGATGCGCTGCGCAATGAGAAGATCCAGGAGTTCCGAGACAAATTCGCCAATCCCTTTACAGCTACTGCGCATGGTTTTGTTGATGCTGTGATCGAACCACGACGAACGAGATCGACCCTAATCGCAGCGTTCGCGAATCTTGCCGACAAACGTGACCGTAATCCGCCAAAGAAACATGGCAATATTCCCCTATAGACACTTTGACCGACGCCCTTAAGTGCTAGAATAATAGGTAGATGTGAGGTCTTGCCCTCGGTTTCACTATAGCAGCCGATGGGCGAGCGCAGCTAAGTAGTCTTGTATCTGCAATCGTTGTTTGATCACGATGAAAGTATTAGTTGCTAATCGTGGAGAGATCGCAGTGCGCATCATGCGTGCTTGTCGAGAGCTTGGATTTCAGAGTGTCGCCGTCTATTCAGATTGTGATCGCTTAGCGCCCCACGTACGGTATGCCGACGAGGCTTATGAAATCGGGGCTAACGAGCCAGCCGAGAGTTACCTAAACATCGACCGGATGATCGATGTAGCGCGTGAAGCTGATGTGACCGCTGTGCATCCAGGATATGGCTTTCTTTCCGAGAATGCGAAGTTTGCTGCTGCTTGTCGCGATGCGAATTTAACGTTTGTTGGACCATCAGCTGATGTGATTGCCCTCATGGGTGGTAAGATCGCGGCTCGCCAGGCGGCACAGCGTGCCGGAGTTCCTGTGGTGCCTGGTACTGACACTCCCTTAGATCCAAATCTGTCCGACATTGAGGTTAAGCAAATTGCTAGGGAAGTCGGATATCCGCTATTTGTTAAGGCCGTGGCAGGCGGTGGTGGGCGGGGCATGCGCCTGGTGCGTGAACCGGAAGGTCTTACGTCAGCGCTTCGAGAGGCGCGGTCCGAGGCCCAAACAGCGTTTGGTGATGAGTTCGTCTATTTGGAGCGACAAATAATCGAGCCACGTCATATTGAGGTGCAACTGCTTGGCGATTCGCACGGTGCAATAGTGCCTTTTGTTGAGCGCGACTGTTCAATTCAACGTCGTTATCAAAAGATTGTTGAAGAGTCTCCAGCGATGTTCGTGACCCGAGAGTTGCGCGAACAGATGGCGACCGCTGCGGTGGCGCTTGCTCGTTCGGTTGGTTACGTTAATGCCGGTACTGTTGAATTTTTGCTTGATACGGCTGGCAAGTTTTACTTTCTAGAGATGAACACTCGGCTTCAGGTTGAACATCCTGTTACCGAAATGATCACAGGCGTTGATCTTGTTCATTGGCAGCTTCACATTGCGCACGGTAGGCAGCTGACCATTAATCCAGCGGAAACACTTACGCCACGGGGCCACTCCATCGAGTGTCGCGTCTACGCAGAGGATCCAGACAATGGTTTCATGCCGTCACCTGGGACGATCCGAGCCCTGAGAACACCTTCTGGTCCTGGAATTCGTGATGACAGCGGTGTTGCTTCGGGATTTGAGGTGCCTACTTGGTACGACCCGTTAATTTCTAAAGTGATTGCTTGGGGCCCCGATCGAGCCGTGGCTATCGCCCGCATGCGACGTGCGATGGATGAGTACAAGGTTCATGGAATCAAAACAACCATTCCGTTTTTCTCTTGGCTCCTTCAAAGTTCTGCATTTCACAGTGGAGCGGTCAACACGAATTTTATCGACATGATGATGGCGGAGCGTAATGGTAAGCCACTTATGGAGCCGACTTCTGAAGTCGAAGAGGTCGCGGTCGTCGGTGCGGCCCTGCATGCCTATCTTGGTAAGGATTCAGCTGCTGCGAAACAACCAGACAAGCCATCCGAATGGCGGCGGCAGGCCAAGGCTGAGGCCTTGCGCGTAATCTGATGACGTTTGATGTTGACGTCAACGGGCAAGTGCGGAGTGTCAAGATAGACCGAGTTATCGGGGTAGACAATCGCTTTACCGTGACTGTGAATGGCCGACAGCATGTCATAGATGCTCGTCGCCTTGATCAGTCTTCATTGTCGGTGATTTTCTGCGATCAGAATTTTTCGAGCCATATGGTCACTATTGTTGATTCTGGTCGGCGAGCAACCGTCGCCGTGGAAAAATCTAGTTGTGTCTTTCAAATTGGGCTCAACACAGATCGATCAGTATTTACAACAGACACCACTTCGGCAACGGTTGCCGATGGATTGCAGGAGATTACTGCACCAATGCCTGGTCGAGTAGTCAAACTGTTGGTCGCTGCAGGTGATCCAGTGATCAAACGACAAGGAATAGTAGTCGTTGAAGCCATGAAAATGGAAAATACGCTTACTTCACCAAGCGCGGGTCGCGTTGTTGAAATCAAGGTGAAAGCGGGTGCCGTGGTCGAAGCCGGTCTGGTGCTGGCGACGGTGGAACAAGAAGGCCCCTTATGTTCGAGTTGAGACCTGAAACCAAGCGTAACGAGGTCGAGGTGAGCAAGAGACACCGCCGTCTGCTAACCCGCTACCCACGTTTAGTGTTGATAGGGCTCGTGGCTGCAGTGGTGATTGCTGTTGTGGCGACCGTAACAGTAGACCTCGGTCCAGCACTACGCAAACATGTGGAACGAGTTGGCACGGAACTAATGGGCCGCCCTCTCCACATTGGCAAGCTCTCGGTTTATCTTTTCCGCGGACAATTTCTGGTTGAAGACTTTGTTATTGAGGGCCCAACGCTTGAGGATCGAGCATTTTTGACCGCAGACCAAGTCGTTATTTCCATGCCTTGGTCGGCACTTTTCCGTGGGGAATTGCTTTTTGATTCTGTCGCAATATCCGACTGGGCGATGGTAGTCGAGAGTTTTCCAGGCGACCGCCACACTTTTCCAGATCTCAGCGAATTGGCACTGTCCGAAGACACATGGTTTGTTACGACTCTAAGTGAAATCCATGCGGAACGCGGGCAATTTACCTATAAAGATCACGCGACTCCCTGGAGTGTAGTAGGACGAGATTTTGATATTACCGTAACCAAGATGTTGGATTACAAAGGTCACGCGGAATTCTCAGGAGGCACGGTACAGCTCCAGTCTTTTGAACCGATGCAAGCAGCTCTGCAAGCCGATTTTCAGATCGATGACGGTAAGGTGATTTTCGATCAACTAGACCTGCAGACTGATGGAACGGAGTCGAGCTTGATGGGCACAGCGGATATTATGAATTGGCCGGAACAGTTCTACCAAGTTCGATCCGAACTAGATTTGCCCATTCTGCGTGACGTTTTCTTTCCAAATGAAGCCTTTACATTGTCTGGCGACGGCGACTTTGTGGGCACGTTTCACCTGTACGATGGTGGCCGCAATCTTCGAGGCGAGTTTTCGAGCGAACGACTAGGGATCGACAGTAATCCATTTTCCGAGGTGCGTGGGTCTCTCGAATGGCGGCGAGACGGATTCGACATCCATGAGTCCTCTGCAGTGTTCCACGACGGAACACTTGAGTTGTCCTATGCCTTAACGTCAGAGGATGAGGGAGGCGCTGGTGTTGCCAGTCTGGAGGTGACTTACGACGATCTAGATCTGGCCAGCCTGACCGATTTTCCTGAGTTTGATACCTTGCCGCTTGCAGGACGAGCTACCGGTTGGAATAAGATGTCTTGGCCACGCGATAGCTTCGTTGATCGGGAAGGAGCTGGTCGCATCGAAGTGTCACCACCCGATCTCATCACGCTTCAAGAGCGACGCTCGCCAAGGGGCACAATTGTTAATACATCGACCGTCAAGAACGTCCTAGAGGGGCGCCTGGCACTTGGGGGAGTGATTGATTATTCTCTCGGCTCTGGTGTGATCGATGTAGCGTCTGGTAGCCAACTAGCCACTCCTCACACATTTCTATCCTTCGAGGGTCAGACAGCCTATGGTTCAGATTCTCGTCTTCCATTTCACATGACCAGTAGTAATTTGCAGGAAAGCCATCGTGTTTTAGCTGGCTTGATGACAGTCTTTGAGCGACCCACTCAGGTGGTGGAAATCGGAGGAAGTGGGACATTTGATGGAGAACTAACCGGCGAATTAATCGATCCAAGTGTGAAAGGTCGATTCGAGGCTGAACCACGGGCGTGGGATGTAATGTGGGGTGCTTGGGAAGGTGAAGCAACCATCGAGAACGGGTATGCGACTGTTCCAGAGAGTATTCTCACAAAAGGATTCTCTCAAATGTTGATCGATGGCCGTTTCACGTTTGATTATCCGAGAACTGATGGAGATGAAGAGTTTAATGGTCGCTTTAATGCAGAACAATGGCCGGTTTTAGATCTCAGGACTGCATTCGATCAATTGGAGTATCCGGTTGAAGGGTTAATCACAGGAGACTTTCACTTATACGGCGAGTACATTGCACCGTTTGGATTTGCACGACCGACAGTACGAGAGGTGATTGCCTACGGTGAGCCGTTTGAATCAGCGACGGCCCTGCTCCGTTATGAGGGCGGTGGTGTGCGTTTGGATGGCATTGAAATTCGTAAACGTGAAGGCTTGATCACTGGTGCCGCATACGTTGACTGGGGTGGCACTTACACATTCAACGCGGACGGCCGTCGGATTCCCGTAGGCCTAGTGGCCGCCGTCTCAATGCCAGAACTTCCATTGGACGGGTTACTCCAGTTTACGGCCGGTGGTTCGGGTAGTTTTGATTGGCCAATTTACGACGTACAAGGTCGCATTGATACGTTGTTGATACGTGGTGAAACAATTGGCCCGATGACTGGTCGTGTTGGCGTACGAAACGAGCAGGCATCTGTCGAGCTGGAGGTTGCGTCACCCCTCATGGCGGTGTCGGCCTCGGGACAAGTGGCCATTACTCCGGAAGCTGATGCGGAATTGACCATACGATTTACAGACACTTCACTCGATCCTTTCTTGCGGGCTTTCGCGCCACGATTTCTTCCGTTTGCGGATACGGCTGGCAGCGGGGCGCTTAGGGTGCTTGGTCCACTGAGTAATCTTGCGAAGCTCAATGTTACTGCCAGCATTGAGCAACTGCAGTTAGTTCTGTACGATTACGAAGTTCGTAATAGCGATTTAATCCAAATTATTTTGGATCAAGAGGTGGTGCAAGTCTCGAAGATGCAGCTCGAAGGGGAAGATACGGAATTGACTGTCAGTGGCGAAGTGAGATTGGGTGAAGATCGTTTTGGGTTGCTGGTCACTGGCAATGCGAACTTGGCGATTCTACAAGGGTTTTTTAGTGACATTCGCAGTGCAGGGAACGCTGAGATTGTTACTGAGATTCGAGGTCTGATTGAGGCACCAGTACTGTCAGGCTCTCTTGAGATTACTGATGGTCGTTTGCGACATTCCTCTCTGCCGCATTCCTTCGAACAGGTAAACGGTCGTGTTACATTCGACAACGGCAATGTACGTATGGATGATTTAACGGCGACTTTAGGTGGTGGCGATGTGCAGTTTGGTGGGTCCATTAGTCTAGACGGATATCGTCTAGATGAATTCAGCATGTTGGCTGTAGGTGATGATATACAGTTGCGATATCCGGAAGAATTTCGTTCTACTGTTGACGCCAATCTAGTTCTTCAGGGTCCCGTTGAGAATCCGGTGTTATCAGGTGTGGTTGAGGTGAATGACGCAAGATGGGTCAGAACATTGGAAACGAATGCAGGCTTGTTTGATATTTTGAATCAGGACGCTGCAGTTGCTGGAGCGCCCTCTGCTGATGCATCAGCTTTACCTTTAAATTTTGATATCCGCGTGAATGTGCCAGGCACCCTACGTATTAACGACCGGAATACGCGAATCGTATCGAGTGGGGAGCTTACACTTCGAGGTACGCCTATTGCTCCTCAGTTATTTGGTTTTATGGAGATTGACCGCGGGGAGGTATTCTTTGAGGGGAATCGGTATGTAGTAACCCGAGGCAGCATGGATTTCACGAATCCTCGTGAAATCAATCCATTCTTCGATGTAGAAGCTGAGACAAGTGTGCGCGTGCCGGGTGAGATTTACCGTGTGGTTTTCCACGTCGCTGGTACTACTGACCGGTTCGTACCGACGTTGAGCTCAGACCCTCCGTTACCGTCAAGCGATATTCTGTCTTTGCTGCTCGGTAATGTAAGAGATCCTGCTGAGGGCGAGTTGCGGGCTATTCGGACAGCTGATGAGACTGAGAAACAATTACTCCAAGCGCGTGCGGCACAACTGGTTACCGATCAACTTTCCTCTGGGTTTGGGAGGGTTTTAGAGAGTTCGTTGGGCGTCGATTCGTTTGAGATCACGCCTTCGCTTTCCGATGCCGTCCGGCGCGAGACAGCCGAGCTTAGACCAGCAGCCAGGTTAACTATTGGCAAGCGTGTATCTGATCGCATTTACGCGACTCTCTCACGAACTCTGACCGGGACCGAACAGGATTTGCTTGTCCTGCTTGAGTACGATCAAAGCGAGCAACTTTCATGGGTTCTCTCTCAAAACGAGGATCGAACTTACGCACTCGACTTTCGTGTAAGGCACGCTTTCTGATGCGGGCGGGGATTCGTGTGGAGCGGAGCTATTCGACACGTGGTGTTGGTGGCTGCTTGATGGTGGTGTTTACACTCCTGTTGTTTGAGGCCTATCCATTACTGGCCGCTCCTCTCATGACGTACCTTGATCGCCAGATCATATCCATTGAGATCGTGGGCACTTCGTCTCAAACAACAGTTAAAGATCTTCAAGAGGCAATCGTTACGCGTGTTGGGGATCCACTGTTGATCGAACAAGTTCGAGACAGCATTTTTCATCTTTTCACGATTGGCCAATTCGAGGATGTTCGTGCGGAAGCTAACGAGCAGCAAAATGGCGTTGCGTTAAGGTATGTAGTTGTCCCGAAACGCACGGTCACAAAAATTGAATTTAAAGGTGTGCTTGGTTTGCCACGAAGGCGTCTTGGTCAGCTCGTTCGTGAACGCTATGGTGAATCTCTCACGCTTACTCAAACCGCCGAGGCTACGGGGTTACTCGAGTCTTTATATCGTGACAACGGGTTTATGAACCCTCGTATTGATGCTGTTACGAGTATCGATGAAGAGTCAGGTCGGGTCATACTGAATTTTGAAATTGAGGCCGGAGTGCGCGCAAATGTAAGCTCACTTAAGGTCACTGGTAGAACATTGGAGTCGACAAACCAGTTGCTTACGCAACTTGGACTGCATGTAGGAATGCCTTATGACCGCTTGGCGATCCGTCGTCGTTTGAGTGTGTACGGTGACTCCTTGAAGGAAAGAGGGTATTACGAGGCTGAAGTCAACCACAGCATTACCACCAATCTGAATAACACATCAATTAATTTGACGATTCATGCGAACCCAGGTCCGTTTGTGTTGGTGCAGTTCGATAACGAAGTCCTATCACCAGAAGAACAAGAGGCTTTGGTGCCTATAGCGCGAGAAGGATCTATAGATCTGGATTTACTTGACGATTCCATCGATCGAATCAGGACACATTTTCGTCGGTTAGGTTACTCTCGTGTTGAAGCCAGCTATAGTTTACAAGAAAATGACGAAGAGTTAAGAATCGTCTTTCACGTTTCGCCCGGCCAAATTTACAAGATAACCAATCCAGAGATTATCGGGAACCAGATGCTGTCCGACAACGTGATCCTAGAAATCATGGATATGCGTGCTGAGGATGTTTTTGTTGAAGCTTCCTTTGATGACAGCGTGGCTACTATCATCGCGACTTACCGGCTGGCTGGACACTCGCAAGTTTCTGTCAAAAAAGAAATTGTTAACGCCTTATTAGCTTCTGAACATCCGTTTGTAAATTCACGGCTCGTTACCCCTCGCCTGACGATTAGTGAAGGTCTGCGTGTCATTGTTCAGTCGGTAACGCTAGAAAAAGCCCCAGGTGAAGAAACTGACCTATTGTTAGAGCTTCTAGAGTCCAAAGTTGCTAATCCATACGCACAAAGCAGGGTTTTTGGAGACCGGGATCGGATACTTAATTACCTGCTCAGCCAAGGCTATGATCATGCTTCTGTGCAAGTTGACATGGCTTTTTCAGAAGATTTTACGAAAGTCGATCTACGCTTTATTATCGATCCAGGCGTTCAAGCTGTCGTCCACCATGTACTTGTCAGTGGCCATTCCAGAGTGAGCATTGAAACCATAAAGCGCACTTTGGGTTTCCAATCTGGCGAGGCACTCAGTCGGGAGCGGTTAGCTGAAGGTCAGCAGCGCCTGAATTTATTAGGCATGTTCAAACGGATCCGCTTCGCAGAATTTAATCATCATAGTGATACCCGTCGCGACGTGCTGGTAATGGTAGAAGAGGTGCCCGCCACGTTGTTGAGTTATGGCGGAGGATTTGAAGCTGGAACAAGATTACAGCGAGAGAGTCAAACCAGCGCTAGTGCGATTGAGCGGTTTGAGTTTGCGCCCCGTGGATTTGTTGAGATTGGACGACGAAACTTGTGGGGAAAAAACCGCTCAGTCAATTTATTTGCGCGTGTCAGTCTTCGCCCGAACGACGACCAAGGTGGCAAAGGGAAGTCTGGAGGATACGGTTTCAACGAATATCGCGCACTATTCACATTCCGCGAACCACGTGTGTTCGAGACGAGTGGCGAACTAGTTGTGTCGGCTTTTGTTGATCAATCTATCCGATCGAGTTTCAATCTTAAGCAACAGGGGATAAATGTAGAGTGGCGTCAGTCGTTCGGTTCCGGTGCGATCCTGAGCGGTGGATATTCTTTCAATCAGAATACTTTATTTGATGAGCGTTTTAATCAAAGCGATCAACCGCTGATTGACAGGCTGTTTCCTCAAATCGGTCTGTCCGCTTTTTCCGGCACTGCGCTGCGCGATAGTCGCAATGATCCATTCGAGCCAACCCGGGGCTCGTTAATAAGTTTTGAGGTGAAGAGTGCCGGTCGACGTATCGGGTCCGAGGTCGGTTTTGCGAAGGTGTTGATGCAGGGGTTTCTGTACCGAGGCTTACCAAGGTCGGCTGGTGTTGTATTTGCAACAGGACTTCGGCTTGGGTTCGCTAGAGGTTTTAGTCGGAGTATTGTGGAAATTAAAGCTGGTGGTCAAGCAACAGAGATGGTCGTTCAGAATCTTCCTGTGAGCGAACGATTTTTTGCTGGAGGGTCGACAACAGTTCGTGGATTCGCACTAGACCGTCTCGGTGACGGTTCAACTATTGACCAAGATGGATTTCCTCAAGGTGGCAACGGGTTGTTTATCATTAATAACGAAATCCGTTTTCCGATTAGAGGTCCTATCGGTGCAGTTGCTTTTCTAGACCTTGGTAATGTATTCCGGGCAGTTAACGATATGGCAGTAAATCGGATCCGAGGCGGTGCTGGGTTTGGTGTGCGGTACCGATCACCAATCGGACCGATCCGTGTTGACGTAGGTTTTAAATTAGATCGACGTCAATTCGGCAATCGGAAGGAAGGACGTATGGCGTTGCACGTAAGCATCGGTCAGGCGTTTTGATATGTGGCCGCATGAGTGTATGTGGTGGTGTAAATGCTAGGTGCTGCTAAGTATCTCCGGCCGGTATATCAACGCGCTTTCTGCGTGTTGCTATTCTTTGTTTTGACGGCTGGGTCCGCAAAGCAAGATATTATCGATAAGGTTGTTGCTACAGTAGACCGCCAATTAATCATGTTGTCCGATGTTCGAGCCGTAACCGAGTTAGGAGTTTTAGCGATGGGCTCCAACGAAGGCTCTGAGACTCAGGTGACCTCCCGTTTGATCAACAGAATTCTCATCTTGGTTGAAGTTGATCGATTTCTTGTCTCAGAACCGCGTCAAACTTCGATTCAGCGTCGGGTTGATGAACTGAAAGAGCACCATTCAACAGTAAAGTCTTTTGAAACAGCGTGGAAATCTGTCGGTATGACCGAGGAACGCCTCTATCGACTTATTCGTAATGACTTGCGGATCGAGGGTTATCTCCGGCAGCGTTTTACGTCGACCGCAGAGCCGACTAATGCAGAACTAGTCCAATACCACAAAGAGAATGAGGATTTATACATCCATTATGGTTCAAGACTCCCATTTAATGACGCACGTGAACTCGTCCGAAACGATCTCTTGGAAGAGCGGCGGCAAGTTATTATTGAAAATTGGATTGCGCGATTGCGCGAGAGTGTGGAGATAGTTTACGTGCCGTAACCAACGAGTTACTCAACTAATCAGGTGATGGATAATCTGGATGAGGTTAAAGGAAGCGTGGCTAACAATCGGGGCGATAACGCTTCGTCGTATAAGATAGACGATACTCCACAGTGCACCAAGTAGAGTTGTGATGATTGCGGCGTCCCATCCTTGCATTAGATGCCCTGCTCCAAAAACTAAACTAAAAAGGATAACGCCTGTAGCGCTTCCTCCCAGATACCGCTCGAAACGATAAAGGATGAACGCCCGCTGGATCTCCTCGCGTACACCGCCTGCTATGACGGCTACGAGCGCGAAGATGGAAGCGTCTGCGGTCGTTTGAATTAAAGGTTCGAAAGGGTTTTCCGGCACGTTATGAAGCCACGGTGCGAAGTGTTGGAAGCTGACTGAAGCAGCGACTACAAGGAATAATACAAGTGGGATAAGCAGGAGGCTGAACTTGAATTCCTGTACGATTCCTCGTGAACCTAGGAAGAGATTGCGAGGGCTTTCCCCATGAAGTGCTAGCAACCACAGGATTAACGTTGTTAGTACGACTGCATCGGCTAGCGACAATACCACGACGTAGTTCATTGCAAGACTGCCATCTGTTTCGAACGGTTGAAGTCCGATCGCCGTCATTACTTGAACGAGTAGTAACTGTGTGGGAAAACCCGAACAGAGGATCACCTCGCATAGTGCTCTGAAACGTTTGGTCAGATGAGAGGATTCGTGGCCAACAATGCGTGGGTCTCCAATGGACCCTTGCTGGTTTTTGGATAAGGTAAACTTGCTTGAAGGGGAGTCCTTGTCAGTCAGCACGGCAGGACTTTATCATAGCGATTTCATGGAACGTAGCTTGGTGAGCCGAAAACTTATAATCAGAAAATAAAGCCATAGGATGGTGGCAAAAGAAACCTCAAAAATGGCTATTTTATCAACATCTAGCGCTTGCCCTTAAAAGATGACACCATATCTAGTAGTTTCTATCTTGACAAACCGATAGACAGGACACATAGTTGACCGCCTGAGGGCTGATCAGCCTCACCGAGAGAATCCCAGGTTCTCGACTCGGCTGTGAAGGCATAAATTGAGTAGTAGAAGTTCGAGATAAGTATTTCTTAAATTAGATCTAGACCGACCTTTGGGGCGAGGTGGTCTTTAGTATTTGGAGGCCAGTTATGGATAGAGGAACTGCGCAGCAAACGGACGTTAATGATGCGCAGGTTTCGGCGCGACAATCAGACACGCCGCAATCAGGCCTTCAGTTTCCACGCGTATTTAGTCGCGAGAGCGTTGATCCCTTCGATGAGATTGCGTGGGAACAAAGATCGGCAACTATCGGAAACGAACATGGTGAACTTGTATTTGAACAACGTGATGTCGAGATACCAACGTTTTGGTCGCAACAGGCGACGAACATTGTGGTGTCGAAATATTTTCGGGGAGAGCTAGGAACTCCAGAACGTGAACATAGCGTCAGGCAGCTCATTGGTCGCGTTGTCGACACCATCACAGAATGGGCTAGAGTGAAGCGCTACTTTGCGACTGAAGACGATTTGCATGCCTTTAGTGACGATCTGAAGTATTTATTGGTTCAACAGAAGGCCGCTTTTAACAGCCCCGTTTGGTTTAATTGTGGTTTTGAGAAAGCTCCGCAGTGCTCGGCATGTTTCATTAACTCAGTCCAAGACACTATGGAGTCCATTTTGACCCTAGCGAAGACTGAGGGGATGCTGTTCAAGTTTGGGTCCGGAACTGGTTCAAACCTTTCATCGATTCGCTCGTCGCGGGAAGTGCTGGCTGGTGGTGGTACGGCTTCAGGTCCAGTTTCCTTTATGAAGGGTTATGATGCCTTCGCTGGTGTCATCAAGTCTGGCGGTAAAACACGACGTGCTGCCAAAATGGTAATTTTGAATGCTGATCACCCAGACATTGAAACTTTTATTAATTGCAAAGTGGACGAAGAGCGGAAGGCGTGGGCGCTTATCGACGCTGGTTATGATGGTTCGTTTACCGGGCCAGCGTACTCTTCAGTGTTTTTTCAGAATTCCAACAATAGCGTTCGGGTAACGGATGGTTTTATGCGGGCTGTTCTTGACGATGGTGAATGGCAGACTCGAGCTGTTCGCGATAACAGTGTTATGGACACGTATCGTGCGTCAGACCTGATGAGTCAAATCGCCAGCGCTACGCACATCTGCGGTGATCCAGGTATGCAATTCGATACGACTGTCAATGATTGGCATACTTGTCCCAATACGGCGCGTATTAACGCGTCGAACCCCTGCTCGGAGTACATGTTTTTAGATGATTCCGCATGTAATCTGGCATCACTAAATCTGATGAAGTTTGTGGACGAGCGTGGTGATTTCGCCGCTAGCGATTTTAGTGCGGCCGTGCGGACGTTAATTACAGCGCAAGAAATTATTGTTGATAATGCTAGCTATCCGAGTAAGCCCATAGAGCGCAATAGTCGTGACTATCGCCCACTCGGTTTAGGTTATGCCAATCTCGGGGCGTTACTCATGGCGCGAGGATTGCCCTACGATAGTCAAGCTGGTCGTGATTACGCGGCGACCATCACGGCCCTCATGACAGGTGAAGCGTATGCTCAGTCTGCGCGCATCGCGAGAGATCAGGGCGGACCGTTTGCCGGATACGCCGATAATGCCGAACCATTCGCAAGAGTAATGCGAAAGCACCGTAATTCCTTAAAGGATATTGATAGGACCAACGTCTCGAGTAGTTTGTATGCTGCAGCGAAAGAAGCGTGGGACGATGCTGTCGAGTTGGGAGAGGAGTTCGGTTACCGTAACGCTCAAGCTACTGTGTTGGCGCCGACAGGGACTATTGGATTCATGATGGACTGTGATACCACCGGTGTCGAACCAGATATTGCATTGGTTAAGTATAAGAAGCTCGTTGGTGGTGGGATGATGAAAATAGTAAACCAAACCGTACCAATGGCCTTAGCTAAACTTGGGTATGAAGAGGATCAGATTCAAGAGATCAGTGCATTTATCGATGAACATGAAACCATTGAAGGTGCACCTCATCTCAAGGATAAAGATCTACCTGTCTTCGATTGTGCCTTCAAACCGGCAAGTGGTGATCGGTCCATTGACTACATGGGCCACATTCGAATGATTGGCGCGACCCAGCCGTTTATTTCAGGTGCTATTTCGAAAACGGTTAATGTTCCAAAGGAAGCAACGGTTGAGGAAATTCAGCAAGCTTATATTGATGCTTGGCGTTTGGGTACTAAGGCGGTATCGATCTATCGAGACGGGAGCAAGCGAACACAGCCATTGAATACATCGCGTGACGGTCAAAAGACGATAATTAATGGTATTGAGCAGCTTGTCGGACAACCAGCACGTCGTCGACTGCCTGATGAACGTAAGGCCATTACACATAAGTTCGACATCGCAGGCCACGAGGGTTATATCACCGTCGGGCTATTTGAAGATGAATCACCAGGAGAAATTTTTCTCGTAATGGCTAAGGAAGGATCGACCATTTCAGGATTTGCCGATGCTTTTGCCCAAGCAGTTTCTTATGCGTTGCAGTACGGCGTGCCCCTGCAGGTCCTTGTCGACAAATTCAGTCATGTACGTTTTGAGCCTTCTGGCATGTCGAAGAACCCAGAAGTGAGATTTGCTAAGTCGATTGTGGATTACATATTCAGATGGCTAGCCACAAAGTTTCTCTCGCCGGGAGCACAATTTAACGCTGGGGTAAATAGTGATAAGCCTGATGCGCTTAAGGCTGACGAATTAGAACCACCGGTTAATGAATTAAGCGTTGAGTCAGAGAAGCACTCAACAACATTTGCAGCCATTCAGAATCAAGAGGACGCACCACCCTGTTCCATGTGCGGCGCCATTATGGTGCGCAGCGGCAGTTGTTACAAATGCAATAACTGCGGTACCACCAGTGGTTGCGCATAATAGGATCACGTTAACAGACATAACTGGGCCGTTGCCTGATGGTGGCGGCCCAGTTTTATGTAGAGGTAGATAGCTAAGAATACCTCAATGAATTTCGTAGATTGGTATGAGTATGGAATTCGAACTAAAAGATAAGGTTGCAGTCATAACGGGCTCGAGTCGAGGCCTAGGTTTTGCAAGTGCTCGTGTGTTGGTAACGGAAGGATGTCGAGTATGTATTTGTGCGCGAACAAATGATCAGTTAGCCAAAGCCGAACAAGAGTTACAAGAAGTAGCTGGTCAATCAGATATGGTGTTCGCTGTTCCAGCCGATGTAACCACGACAGATGGCATTGCCACAGTAATTAATAGTTCTATTGCGAGATTTGGTCGTCTAGATGTGCTTGTTAACAATGTGGGCCAAGCTGGTGGTGGAGATATTGTGCAGACTACCGATGAGGACTGGCGTGAGGCCCTAGACTTTACATTGTATCCAGCCATTCGAGCATCGCGACTAGCCGTGCCTCACATGCGTCGGGCTGGTCGGGGTGCGATCATTATGATTGCGTCGATCTGGGGACGTGAATCGGGTGGACGGATGACTTACAATGCCGTCAAGGCGGCCGAAGTTAGTTTAGCCAAATCCATGGCGAGGCAACTCGCGCCTGACGGGATACGCGTTAATAGTGTAGCGCCGGGTTCGATCTCGTTTCCAGGTGGTTCATGGTACCGACGCCAACAAGAAGATCCTGAGGGCATGGCGAAATTTATTGAATATGAATTACCGTTTGGTCGATTTGGACAAGCCGACGAGGTCGGGCAGGTGGTTGCGTTTCTTGCGTCTGAACGAGCAAGTTGGGTGAGTGGAGCCTGTATTACGGTCGATGGTTGTCAGTCTCGTTCACTGATTTAATAATCACTCTGCAAGGTTGTACGTGTAGATTAAACAGGATCATTGCTGGTCGTTCCAGCAATCGACGCCACTCATGCTGACTTGGCTTTATCTTTCTTGCGTGCTGTGCGAAGTTTCTTTTGGTTTTCGACCGTTTGAGCTCCGTACTTCTTCGTGAAACGCTCGACGCGGCCTTCTGTGTCAACCAGCTTCTGTTTTCCAGTAAAGAACGGATGACAACTGGAGCAGATTTCTAAACGCAGTTCGGGCTTTGTCGAACGAGTACTCCACGTTGCGCCACAAGCACAGCGGGCCTCGATTTCGTAGTACTTAGGATGGATCCCTTCCTTCAAGCGTTCTCCTTCCGATGTAGCTTAAGATATTATTATAGCATGCCGATGCTCACCGGCCGCGTGTGCGTCTCGACCTGTTTTCTATGGTGTTGGTGTTCGCTCCATTCATCTTAGAAATCGATGCTAGAAATTCTTCGTTATTCTTGGTCTTTCCCATCTTACTAAGTAACAATTCCATACACTCTTGGGGTTCAAGCGGATTCAACACCTTCCGCAGAACCCAAATTTTTTTCAATTGGTCTGGAGCAATGAGGAGCTCTTCCTTGCGGGTGCCACTCTTTTGCACGTCGATCGACGGATATATTCGTCGATCTGCAAGTTTACGGTCAAGATGAATTTCAAGGTTACCTGTACCCTTAAATTCCTCGAAGATAACATCATCCATGCGCGATCCTGTGTCAACAAGGGCAGTGGCAATCATTGTCAGTGAGCCACCTTGTTCTACATTTCGTGCGGCACCAAAGAAACGCTTCGGACGTTGGAGTGCATTGCTGTCAATACCTCCTGATAAAACCTTACGAGAGGATGCGATCGTAGAATTATATGCGCGGGCTAGACGCGTAATTGAATCGAGTAAAATTACGACATCTTGGCGATGTTCAACAAGGCGCTTCGCTTTTTCAAGAACGATTTCAGCTACCTGAATGTGCCGTTGGGAAGGTTCGTCGAAGGTAGACGCGACAACTTCTCCACGTACTGAGCGCTGCATGTCAGTGACTTCCTCTGGTCGCTCGTCGATCAACATCACAATTAAATGAGCATCAGGATGATTAGTGGCGACGCCATGTGCGATTTTCTGTAGCAGCATTGTTTTCCCGGTGCGCGGTGCTGCAACGATGAGACCGCGCTGGCCTTTTCCGATTGGCACCATGAGATCTAAAACTCGAGTAGATAGATCTTCAGGTGTGGTTTCGAGGGAAAGCTGCTTATCTGGATAAAGGGGCGTCAGGTTTTCGAATAGTAGACGTTGATGTACTCGTTCCGGTGGTTCAAAATTAACCGTGTCTATTCTTGATATTGATGCATACTGCTCGCCGTTCCGCGCTTGTCGCACTTGCCCTGAAATGGTGTCACCTGTCTGCAGATCTAACTTATTGATTTGGGTTTTGGAGAGATAAACATCTTTAGGTCCGGGCAGGTAGTTCGAAGCGGGAGTCCTAAGGAATCCGAACCCATTAGGAAGTTTCTCAAGTATGCCTTCGGTCGTATCAGTGTCTCGCATTTGTCTTATGGTTGAGGGATGCTCATTGCGATAATTGTTTTCCAGAGTTCATTCATGCCTTTACCGGTCTTAGCCGAAACAAACAATCCTGAGGTGCCGAAGGATTCTTCCAGTGTTTGGTCGGCTCGGTTGCGCTGTGCGCGAGATAAGGTATCGACTTTCGTGCCGATGACTACAGTGCGGCAACCCTGGCTGTGCAACCAATCGAGCGCGTCTAAGTCAGAAGCGAGACCTAGATGACGACTATCAATTAATAACATCACATTGGCCACATAGTGCTGTTCCACGGAATGCGATTGAAACTTTGTGTTAACAGTAAACTGTCCGAAATAGGAATCCGTAAGTTCGGCAAAACTTGTAGCTTGGGTTCGGCTACCTCGTGAAAATCCATAACCAGGTAAATCTAAAAGGTGTACCGAAGATATGCCCTGTCCTGTTTGCGCTAAACGTAACTTATAGACGTTGATCAGTCGCGTCTTGCCAGGAGTACGACTTGTTCGCGCGATTCGACGACACGCCAAAGCATTGATTAGGCTTGACTTTCCGACGTTTGAACGACCCACGCATACTACCTGTGGCTCATCCGGCTTCGGTAAGCCGGTGTTGTCACACGTGCTCGTTACAAATTCGGCTGAAACGATCTTCACCGAAGATACTCACTAGAATCGAAACGAATCTCCAAGCCAGTGGCTTCCTTGCGTCGTCTAGGCTTGAATTAGTGCGTTATCGTGTCATCAGACACGGGTTTAGTTTCTCCACTGGCATCCGCAGACAGATTGGACTTCAGCGGCTCTGACATGGCGATTTTTAACACTTCGTCCATTGTTTCGACCATATACAAGTTGAGGGTATCTAATACATTCTTTGGGATGTCACTTAGATCCTTCTCGTTATCTTTTGGAAGGATAATATTTTTTAATCCGGCACGGTGAGCGGCCAGTACCTTCTCCTTAAGGCCTCCAATTGGTAGCACTTTACCGCGGAGTGTGATTTCACCAGTCATGGCGACGTCACGACGTGTTTTCACGTTGGCCAGGGCTGAGACTAGCGCTGTTGCCAGAGTGATGCCAGCCGAGGGACCGTCCTTAGGGATTGCCCCCTCCGGCACGTGGATATGAACGTCGGTTCGACGATGAAAATCACGCGTTATGCCAATTTCGTGAGCCGTGGACCGAACATAACTCATTGCTGCTTGAGCTGATTCCTGCATAACCTCACCCAGCTGACCTGTTAGCGTTAGTCGACCACGTCCAGACATGAGCGTTGCTTCGGTTACCAATAGTTCGCCACCAGCCTCCGTCCACGCTAAACCCGTGGCAACTCCAACCTCATTTTGTGCTTCGGCCATAGACGGTCTAAATCGTGGCACACCAAGATACTCAGTAACTTTTTCAGCTGAGATTTCTTCGTAAAACGATTTACCTGTAAGGACAACCTTACGGGCAACCTTACGGCAGACCGACGAAATTTCTCGCTCTAGATTACGGACGCCCGCTTCCCGAGTGTACCGTTGGATGATCGTTCCAAACGATTCATCAGTAAAGACAAGATTCTTTTTACTTAGGCCAGCCGCTGGTAATGCCTTGGGCGATAGGAAACGTCGTGCAATTTCGATTTTTTCTAATTCCGTATAACCGGCTATTTGCAGCACTTCCATTCGATCACGTAACGCTTGTGGCACCGTATGCATCACGTTCGCAGTACATATAAACATCACATTTGATAAATCGAACTCGACGTCAAGATAATGATCGAGGAATGTGTGATTTTGTTCAGGATCCAAAACTTCAAGCAGCGCCGACGATGGATCGCCTCGAAAATCCATAGACATTTTGTCTATTTCGTCTAGCAAAAAAACAGGGTTCACGGTGCCGGCCTTCTTCATCATCTGTATGATTTGACCGGGAAACGCGCCGATGTAGGTGCGTCGGTGTCCGCGAATTTCGGCTTCATCACGTACGCCGCCTACTGAGAGGCGCACGAACTTACGATTAATTGCACGCGCAATTGACTTGGCAAGAGATGTTTTACCAACCCCAGGCGGTCCAGCAAAAGTTAGAATGGTGCCCTTAGGCTTCTTTACGAGAGTGCGAACGGCAAGAAACTCAAGAATGCGATCCTTAATTTTTTCAAGACCATAATGATCTTCATTTAGAATTTTTTCTGCCCGCGTTAAGTCTCGACTTTCCCGTGATCGTTTATGCCACGGTACTGCAATCAACCAGTCAAGGTAATTACGAGAGACGGTTGACTCCGCAGACATGGGTGGCATGGCTTCAAGTCGTTCAAGTTCCTGGGTCGCCTTTTCCGCCACCTCCTTAGGCATTTTCGATTCTTCTATTTTTTCCTTAAGTTGGTCTATTTCGTTGCCCTTGTCTTCTTTGCGTCCCAGTTCTTTCTGAATCGCTTTCATTTTCTCATTTAAGTAATATTCTTTCTGCGCCTTCTCCATTTGTCTTTTTACACGAGTTTGAACGCGTCGGTCGACCTGTAATTTATCAACCTCGGTCTCAAGAAGACTGATAATACGATTCAGGCGGTCAAGCGGAGAAATGATTTCCAGGAGATTCTGCTTGTCGTCAACACTCAGAACCAAGTTCGCCGAAATCGTATCAGCGAGTTTGTCGGGGTCGTCTACTCTTACCGCCGCGACTATAGTGTCATAGTGCATGTTGTTCGACAGTTTGACGTACTGTTCAAACAAGGACATAACTCGGTTCATCGTGTCTTCGACGTTACTACTGTCGCACTTTTGCTTTTCTATGACCTTGATCTCAACACGGTAAAAGCCTTTGTCTTCTTTCCATTCCATGATGCGAGCTCGGTCCACACCTTCGACTAGTACCTTGATATTGCCATCTGGTAATTTCAGGCTTTGCACGACGTTAGCGACGCAGCCCATCGTGTAGATATCATTCGGGGTGGGATCATCGTTAGCTGCGTCATGCTGTGCTGCTAGGAAGATACGCTTATCTCCTAGTAAGGAATGCTCCAGTGCTCGTGTTGACGATGGTCGACCGATTACAAACGGCATCATCATGTGGGGAAACACGACAACGTCTCTTAATGGAACAATCGGGATTGTTTCGTAAGTATCCATAATAGCTATTGACACTGAGATGAATTAATTTCCGCCGCTTGTTCAGCCGGCCTTTTCATACATTGTAATAGGTTTTTCCTTTGAGAGCACTACATCGCGGGTGATCACGCATTCGGTGATCTTTTTTTCGCTTGGCAACGTGTACATGATTTCGAGCATCAAATCTTCAATAATCATGCGAAGACCGCGTGCACCAATTTTGCGCTTAAGAGTGGCATCAGCGATCGCGTCAAGCGCATCGTCTGTAAATCGAAGTTTTACGTTCTCATATTCAAGGAGTTTTTGGTATTGCCGAGCGATAGCGTTACGGGGTTGTGTGAGGATTTGAATCAAAGCAGGTTTGTCGAGTTCATGAAGTGTGCCGACAACCGGTAAACGGCCCACGAATTCAGGAATCAGACCGTAACGAATTAAGTCGTTGGGCTCTATGCGCTCCAAAGTCGACCCAATCTCACTTTGGTCTAACGACTTGATGTCCGCATGAAAGCCTAGGCCGCTTTTACCTATGCGGTTTTGAATGATTCGGTCCAATCCAACAAAAGCACCACCACAGATAAAGAGGATATTGGTCGTATCAACCTGAAAAAACTCTTGATGTGGATGCTTTCGCCCACCTTGTGGAGGAACATGAGCAACTGTTCCTTCGATAATTTTTAACAGTGCCTGTTGTACGCCTTCTCCGGATACATCACGCGTGATAGAAGGATTTTCGTCTTTACGGCAGATCTTATCAATTTCGTCTACGTAAATGATTCCTTGTTGGCATTTTTCGATGTCGCCACCTGCTGCTTGTAGGAGTTTGAGGATAATGTTTTCGACATCTTCACCGACGTAACCAGCTTCCGTCAGCGTGGTAGCATCCACGATGGTAAAGGGAACCGACAAGATTTTGGCAAGAGTTTGAGCTAGAAGCGTTTTTCCAGTCCCCGTCGGACCGATTAAGAGAATGTTTGATTTTGTTAGTTCGATTTCCTTTTTGTTTCGTGTCTGCTGTTGGATTTCAATACGCTTGTAATGGTTGTAAACGGCTACAGCCAGTTTCTTCTTCGTCTGTTCCTGGCCAATAACGTAATCATCCAAGAATTTTTTAATTTCTGTGGGCACCGGAAGTGAAGGGTGAGAAGTGCTGTGTGTTTCGAACTGTTTGTCATCCGCGACGATGTCATTACAAACCTCTATACATTCATCGCAGATAAAGACATTAGGGCCGGCAATGAGTTTACGAACATCGTTCTGATCTTTGTTGCAGAACGAGCACCGAGGAGTTTCTGGCTGGCTGGGTTGCTTAACCATGTTTTAGACTCGGATGATCAGCTATCAATAATATATGTTAAGCACGCTTACGAATGACATCATCAATGATACCGTATTCCTGAGCCTGTTCGGCCGACATGATGTAATCTCGCTCAGTATCTGTTTGGATACGTTTCATGGACTGGCCTGTGTGTTCAACTAGAATTTTGTTAAGCCGTTCACGAATCCGAACAATTTCACGCGCGGCAATATCAATATCTGTTGCTTGTCCGCCAAGCCCAGACATTAATGGCTGATGAATCACAATTCGTGAATTTGGCAGCGAAAATCTCTTATCTTTGGTTCCCGCGGCTAGTAGCACAGCTGCCATTGAAGCTGCTTGCCCAATACAATAAGTTTGCACATCTGGTTTAATAAATTGCATGGTGTCGTAAATCGCAAGACCAGCAGAAATTGAGCCGCCAGGACTATTGATGTACAGCAAAAT
The DNA here is from genome assembly GCA_913052135.1 of uncultured Acidobacteriota bacterium. Lineage (GTDB taxonomy): Bacteria > Acidobacteriota > Vicinamibacteria > Vicinamibacterales > UBA823 > UBA8106. The sequence goes on along the minus strand of CAJXDY010000005.1, from coordinate 11,720 downwards.
GTCTCGATCTGGATCTTCTCCTTCAAGAAACAACATCTGTGCGATGACAAGATTAGCAACTGCGTCGTCAAGCGCCGAACCAAGGAAGATGATACCGTCTTTCAAGAGGCGAGAAAAAATATCGTAAGCGCGCTCGCCTCGATTGGTCTGCTCGACAACCATTGGTACCAATTGTGCTCGTTCGTCATTCATTGATTTTTCTCAATTTCTGAAATTAAAGGATTATTAAGTTCTTACGCTGTTGCAATTGTTGTACGCGATAGCAAAAAATCAACAGCTTTTTCTCGACGGACACTTGTCTGCAGACGATGTAATCCACCTTCTTTTTCCAATCGTGCTCGAAGGGCTGCAGGTGTACGACCAGCACGTTCTGCATAGCGGGCAACTTCACGATCGATGTCTGTATCATCGACGGTGAGATTTTCGCGGCGTGCAATTTCATCAAGTACCAATGCGCTACGCACTGCCTCGATTGCAGGTTCGTGCTGCTGTTCTCGGAACTCTTCCCAGTTAATATTTGCTTTCATTGGGTCGACCTGTTGCTGGATTAATCGCCGTGCGAGTTCTTCAACTCGTCGGTCGGTCTCTTTCTTCACCAGCACTTCAGGTATTTCGAATTGTGCACGTCCGGACATTTGTTTCAGTACATTTGCGCGCACCTGTTGATCTGCTGCTTCTTCGGATTCACGCTGCAGGTTTTCGACGATTTGTTCACGTAATTCAACGAGAGAGTCAAAGGGACCAATATCTTTAGCGAATTCATCATCCAGTTCCGGCACGACTCGGCTTTTTATAGCTTTGATCGTTACTGAGTAGCTTGCTTTCACCCCGGCTAACTCTTTTGGTGTGTAGTCCATTGGATAAGACAACGTGAATTCTTTAGTGGCACCAACTTCAAGACCAAGAAGTTCTTTATCGAAACCAGGAGGGTTGATCGATGCACCAATCTCAACGGCAATATCTTCGTGTCGTTCTGGTTCAGTTGGTGTTGATTTGTCAACCTTATCGTTGTGCTCGACCTGTCGTGTTAAATCTAAGATTACAGAATCGGCTTGTTGAACCGGTCGATCTTCAACCGGGTCAAAACGTGCCGCCTGGTCACGTAATCGCGTGAATGCCTGCTCGATATCGTTATCGCTAATCTCTGTGGACGGTCGGGACGATGAGAGCGCTCCATAGTCACCAAGTTCAATAGGTGGAACTGTTTCAAAAGAGGCGGTAAATGTAAGCGCTTCGCCTTCTTTGACTAGGCCATCACGAATGCTCGGCGTTTCGATAGGTTCCAGTCCACGCTCCCGCAATGCATCGTCAACTGCGCGTGGTATTAATTCGTGTGCGACATCGATGAGAATCTGATCTCGAAAACGCTGTCGCACAATTTTTTTTGGCACTTTACCGCGTCGAAAGCCAGGTATACGAGCGGATTTTCTATAATTTAGTGCAACACGTTCGATCTCGGCGTCTACTACGTCACTTGAAATCTCGAAGACGAGATTCTTTTCCGTATCGCTGATGTCAACAAATTCGGTTTTCATAATTAATTACAAACTGACGGATTCTTACTTTCAGGCCGCACCAGATATTGAGGGAGCCTGAAGTGATTAGCGGTTACTGTGATGGTGCGAAAGGGGGGAGTTGAACCCCCATAGCCTTGCGGCTACCGGATCCTAAATCCGGCGCGTCTGCCAGTTCCGCCACTTTCGCGCGACTCCAATTTGAGGATGTCGATTGACACCTGGGTTACCTTGGTCAATTAGATTGCTGTGTGCCTTCGTCACCGTCGACTAGGTCACACCCACCGACTTTTCTAACGCTGATTCTATTAAGTATACCTGTCTCACGGACTGCGATGCGAACCAAGCAGCACTAGTTGCATTTTCTTGGTTTGATCTTAGTCGTTACCCTGGAAATAGACAGCTAGTTCTCACTGTTGCATCACAACGTTCCCTTGTGCGCAATCGTGTGCAGTCGATGATGTTCAAGATAAGATCTTGGTACGATAGTATGTCCATAGTGACTATCGCAGATTGTTAATAACTGAGAAGATACGGTGGATTTTGGTCGCCTAGGACCAATGTTTTTGGAGTTTGTGACGAGATGGTAGCTTACGAGGACCGGTCGCGCGATCGCGGAGCCCGTTTTCTTGTCATTGCAGCTAGCCTGATCGTGGTAGTTGCTGGATTACGTGCTGCTGGGCAATTACTGCTGCCGTTTTTAGTCTCTGTTTTCCTTGCAATCATCAGTTTGCCGTTAATGGAATGGTTAAAGCGCTGGCGTGTTCCCGTCGCTCTTGCGGTCCTATTGACTGTCTTGACTAATATAGCGATCTTGGTTGGCTTGTTGGTGGTAGTTGGTCAGTCGCTTAACGAATTTACGGCGGCGGCGCCTGGTTACCAAGCAAGGTTACAGGAATTAATGGCGGAGCCTCTAAGCTGGCTCCAAGAGCGTGGCGTGACGACTGAGGAATACGGCGCGATGGAGCTTATTAATCCCGGTGCCCTAGTGGATCTTGTTGGTGCTGCGCTGCGGGCAGTAGCAACCATTGCGCAAAATACGTTTCTCGTAATTCTAACGATGATATTCATTCTGTTTGAGGCGACTGGTTTTACTAAAAAATTACGAATGGCTTTTGGAAATCGATTACAGAACGTTGAGCGGTTTGGAGTCATGGTCAGTCAAATTCAACGTTATCTCGCGATTAAGACGCTTATTAGTGTGGCGACGGGGATCTGTGTTGGTTTATGGGTATCACTTCTTGGTCTTGGTTTTCCACTTTTGTGGGGACTCGTTGCCGCCATTTTCAATTACATTCCCAATTTAGGCTCAATTTTGGCAGCGATTCCTCCGGTGTTGTTTGCCCTCGTGCAATTCGGTCCAGGACACGCAGCCGTTGTTGCAATGGGGTACCTCGTGATTAATGTCGTATTTGCGAATTTTCTCGAACCCTATTTGATGGGACGGAAATTGGGATTGTCTACCTTGGTGGTGTTTCTTTCGCTGGTATTTTGGGGCTGGGTCTGGGGGCCAGTCGGTATGCTCCTGTCAGTGCCTCTCACAGTAATCATCAAGATAGCGTTAGAAAACACAGAAGACTTTCGCTGGCTGGCCGTAATGTTGGGCGCCAGTCCCAGAGGTTCGATGCCAAGAGTTTTTCGGCGCTAGCCGTCACCTGTTGTTATAGCCCATGTCGATTTTAAAGTTCTTAGGACTTGAGAGACCTGATAGCCAACTTGAGGATACCGGTACCGACACCGAAACGGTTCAGAGAATCCTTGCAGAATTGGATTGCCTCGAGCCTGATCGCGCGCGTTACTTGGCAGCTTTTGCCTATGTGCTTGGTCGTATTGCGCATGCCGATCAACACATCAACGATAAAGAACTTGACCTAATGACACATATGGTCCAGGAACTTGGTCATCTGTCGAAAACACAGGCACTGCTCGTTGTACAGATTTCGAAAAATCAGAATGAGTTGTTTGGTGCGACAGAAGATTTTCTAGTTACCCGTCAATTTCGAGAAATTGCGACTGATGTACAGTGTCGAGAATTACTCGACTGCGTATTTGCCATCTCAGCGGCTGACGACTCCATCTCGGCTGTCGAGGAGAATCGGATTCGGCAAATTGCTAGCGAATTAGGAATAGCCCACGACGCGTATGTATCGGCTCGGGCCGCATATACGGAAAAGCGTGACGTGATCCGTTCATTCCGAAACAGTGCACAGTCGGATTAAGCCGGCTGTTGTCTTATTTAGCGTGGAAGAAGAGTGAGCCGTCCCGGATTCGTCCTGTCGAAATCCTGCAAAAATATCGAGACCAACTGAAGCACTTGGTCCGGCATGGCTGTTGCCAGATCTGCCGCTGACATTGCACCGACAACACCCGTCTGCCAAGTGACAGCATCGGGAACAATCGTGGCAGGTTCACGCTCTAAGTGGACTGATTGCCGCAGTTCAACCTCAGCACAATAAATATAAATTCCACTTCCAAGAGTTAAATTTATATTGACGTAAAGGTACGCGGAACCAGTCGGAAGCAAGAGAAACCCCGCGCCCTTGAGATAACTTTCAACGGATTGTTGAAGCTGGTCGTGGGTTAATCCGTCGATTTCAGCGTCTTGGCCAAGTGGTTGGACTACAACCTCTACGTCGTTAATGCCCTGAAGGCTTCTGCGCGCCTGTTCCGAGTTCTGGGCAAGGGTTGATGCAGACATCGTGAGAACAAGAGTCGGCAACGCGAGTAGAATTCTTGTGCTTATCGACAATAGTCTATTCTCCAGATTGAGGATAGGAATTAGCTTAACAGGTTGGCTTTTGCTTCCTGTTGTTTTCCCAACCAGAGTGCGAGCCCGAGCCAGACTGCGGAAAGTGGGACAGCGGCAAAAGCGATGCCAGTCGCACCAAGTCCGATGATACCCATCAAGGCATATGTCCAAGCACCAATCTGATCGCCTGCTCGGTAAACAAAGGTGTCGATAAAAGCCTTTGCCTTGAATTTGTCATCACGGGTGACCACCGTATACAAAAGTTCACGAGTCGGCCTGGCTACAGCATAGTTAGTTGCCCGGCGTAGCGTTTGAAACACCACAATCACTAGCAATGTCGGTGCGAAACCTAATGTTGAGAAACCAATCACGCAGACCGCGGGGAGCAAGATTAAGGTGAGGGCTACACCAAGCACCTTCAGGAGGCGACCTGTCAGAAACATCTGAGTACTCAGTGTAAGGAGATTTACGAGCCAATCAATCCGTGCGAAAAACACCGTGCGAACGGCACGATCGTCGAAAGCCGTTTTTATAATTTCAGCTTGATGAAAATAAAGTACAGTTCCAGCGATTGCGAACAGAAACATATAGGAGCAGATGCCTAGCAGGTACGATGATTGCAACGCATGGCTCATGCCAGAAAAGATGCTGCCGCCGATTATGTTTTCAGGGTGAGGGGTCGAGGGTAAATCACTAAATTGACTTGCAATGGTCGAAAGTCGACGTACGGCAAAGATACCGATTTCCAGCAGTACCACTGAAATTAGTAATAAATTAATCGGCCCCAACAATTCGGCTAACGTCATGGTTAAGCTAGACCCAGCAATCGCACCCAGCGTGCCACCCACGCCAATAAAACCGAACAAGCGTTTACCTTGAGCACTTGTAAAGAGATCCGCCATGAAAGCCCAGAAAATAGATACGACGAAGAGGTTGAAGACACTCGTCCAGATGAAGAAGACCCGCCCGATCCAAATGTTCTGCGCTTCAGTAGCAAGATGCAGCAGTAGGAAAAATACTAGGAGGTTTCCCATAAAGAAGCGGTAAGAGAGCGTTATGAAACGGAGCCGTGGTAACCGAGCGACTAAGGCAGCGTAGGGCGGGTTACAAATGATCATGCCGACTAACGTGCCAGTAAACAACCACGGTAAATTGTTGACTCCACCCGCAACGCCCATCTCGTCTCGAATTGGTCGGATTATGTAGTACGCGGTGAGAACACAGAAAAAGTAGGCACATGACCAAAGCATGGCGGCGACTTCTTCATTCCGCACGTCGACCATTCGGTGCAGCACTCGCGTTGGCCAAGATGGCGTATGCGGTTGGAGATCTATCATCTGGATTACAGCGACTCGAGGAACCGCACCATGCGTTGGCGTTGCCGTTCGTCAGGTAGCCGCCCTTGCGCAGCACCAAGATTGTCTGCGACATACCGGACTCGCGCAGTTCCAGGGATTACGCAGCTGACAGCAGGGTGGCCAAGGATGTACTTGAGGAAGAACTGGCCCCAACTTTCGCAATCAAATTCAACAGCCCAGTCTGGGAGCGGGCGGTCGCCAACCGCATCGAAGAGTCGACCTCGGCCATAGGGAAGGTTGACCCAAACTGCAAGACCATGGTCGGCAGCGACTGGCAGAATTCGATCTTCTACAGCTCGTCGGTCGAGTGAATAATTCACCTGAATAATGTCGATCTGCTCACGGCTAATCTTGTCCGCGAAATTGTCATGTTGTCGATTCGATGAAGTCGTCATTCCCACGTAACGGATCAACCCTTCTGCTTTCCGCTCCCGCAGAGTCGCGAGCTGTGTATCGGTATCGACGAGATTGTGGACGGCGACAAGATCGATCATGTCAGTCCGTAGTCGCTCTCTCGATGTTTCCATTTCTGCCAGACCCGCACTGCGACCTTCCTTACGAACCTTAGTTCCAAGGAACAATGCGTCACGGATGTTGAGGTCATCGACAATTTCCCCAACAACATCCTCAGCCGCACCATAGGATGGGGCAGTGTCGATCACTTTACCGCCCAGTTCCGAAAACAACCGGATGACTTCTTTAAGCTCGCCCTTGTCTGCGGCTGTCGTCACATTGTAGCGCCGGGCCGTGCCAATGCCGACGATTGGAAGTCTTTCACCCGTTGAAGGTATCGGGCGTTGGATAAGTGGTGCACTTTGCCTTGCCAGTGACACCTCAGGAAGTAGCAGGGAAGTTCCAGCACCTAGTCCCAATTGCATTACTTGTCGGCGGGTTAGTTTCATAGTGTTCACTCCACATTAACTTTCACTTGATCGGCACTTTTGGCGCCTTCTATCCGCACAGAACCAATGTCTAAACGTCTCGTAGTCTACAGCTACATCCACCTAAGTCCAACTGTTACTGTGGTTGTTAGACCGTTCAATTTTTTGATGTAACGCTTGTCTATTAGATTTGACATTTCGATTGGTCTCGATTTTCTCGAAGATTTCAAATTGGCACAGATTTTTGACAAATCAAGAGTTTCCGATGGAAATACTCTTGCCATATTGACGAAACACCTCACTATTCGCTGTACAATTCTGAAATAACCCGGCACCTAACAACATTCGAATCTCTTGACGAAACTTTTCTTCCTTAGTGTTGCGACGTTGATGTGGGGAATGTTCACATGGCCACTGTTGGCTATGACGCAAGACTCCATCAGAGTTACGGGTATTGTCATGGACGGTGTGACGCTGGCCCCGATTGCCCAGGTATCTGTTGTTAGTCAAGAAGAAACGGTCGTGACGGATCAAGCTGGGCGTTTTTCGGTGCTGATTGGTGAGAGAGAGCCACGGTTACGGTTCCAGGTCGATGGTTATTTGGTGACGACCTTACTGGTTGAAAATCTTGAGCTCGAGGTCCAGTTATTCCGAAACACTTTTACTGAAACTGTCGAAGTTGTGGGCGAGGCCCTTGAACCAGAACAAGCCTCCTCTAATGTCATTACGTCGGAGGAGGTTTTTGAAGTTGCTGGAAGTATCGATAACATCTTCCGTGCGCTTGACACACTTCCAGGCGTGGCATCGACGGATGATTTTTCCAGCAGACTCGCAGTGCGTGGAGGTACTCCTGATCAAAATCTGACCCTCATGGATGGCATTGAAATCCATAATCCGTACCGACTTTTTGGTATCACGAGTGCCTTCAACCCAGAAACTGTTGAGAATTTTAGCCTCACCGCGGGTGGCTTCGGTGTTGCCTATGGTGACCGTCTGTCTTCGTTGCTTATTGTCGATAATCGTCCAGGTGAAAAAAAGTTTCAAGGTGCCACTGCGCTGAGCATCACTGATGGGAACTTCGTGCTAGAGGGGGCGACGCCTTTTGCGAACAACGGGACGTGGTTGTTCAGCGCACGTCGGACCTACTATGACATTGTTCTCAATCGCCTAACGGATCAAAATTTGCCCGCGTTTGTCGACTTTCAGCTACAGGCTGGTTGGGAGTTCGGACCGGGCCATCGATTCAGCTTAACGGGTCTTCGCAGTGTTGAAGATGCAGATTTTAGCAAGAATTGGACTGGGTCTGGCCAACGAGCGGCTTTCCAGTCTGATGTGAAAAATGATCTGGCGTCGGCCCGCTTCGACGCGGTTCTCGGATCTCGCAGTACGTCAACGACGATCGTGTCTTGGTATCGTAATCGGGAACTTCTTGACTTCAACGGAAAGATACGGGCAGATGCGAAACGATCGAACTCCACGAACGATGGTGCCGCGTTCGGATTTGCCACAATCGTGTTCGATCGCTTGCTTTCGGTGCGCGACCTATCAGCACGACAGGATTTATCTATTCAGGCGACACCAAAACACTTGATTAATACAGGCTTTGAACTTCATCGCTTGAACACGAGAGTGAAGTTTGCGACCAGCGGTGACCGAAACGGAATCGAAGCTAATGGATCAAGTATTCGCGGTGGTGTGGGATTACCTGACAATCTTGATTCCTTGCTCGTTGGAACGCGTGGCGGTTTCTGGATTCAGGACACCTATAAACCGTCCTCGCGGCTGGCCATCGAGCCCGGTCTGCGGGTGGATTGGAGCACTATCAATGGACGAGGCACTCTCTCGCCACGTGTTGCGCTGAGCTACGCACCAGGTGGCGGCACTAGGATGCGCCTCGCTACTGGGTTGTACACGCAAAGTCCAGGCTATGAAAAGCTTATCCAGTCAGACTATTTCATCGACCTTTCAGCCACCCGGGAGTTGAAACTTGAATACGAAAAAGCGATTCACGTTGTGCTCGGGGTCGAAAAGGACCTAGGAGAAAAGATGGCAGCGCGAGTCGAGGGCTATTACAAGAAATTCGACGATCTACTCATTGGTCGACTTGAGACGAAGGCTGAACAAACCGCTCGGGTTTCCAAATATGATTTTTCTGCAAGTTTGCAGAACAGTATTCCTACCGCGCCACTCATCACGAGTAATCCGACAAACGAGGCAGGTGGCTATGCGTATGGTTTTGATGTCTACCTCAATCACACGAACCTTGCAGCACCACTAACCGGCTGGCTTTCGTATGCTTGGACTCGGGCCAATCGGGAAAGTTATGGTCGGCGGTACGCGTTTGAATATGATCGACGTCACGCATTCAATGCCGTTGGCCGCTACCGTCTGACCAGTTTCTGGTACATGGCTGCCACGGCTCGGATTGCCAGTGGGTTTCCCTATACAGCACCGGTTGGTCTGCGGGTGTCTGCCAAGCAAGATAGTCGGGGAAAGTTTGCACCAGAAACTGATCCAGATGGAAATCTCAGGTACACCGTTGATTATGGCAATGTGGAGAATCTGAATTCTGGCCAGCTGCCGTACTATGCCCGGGTTGATTTCAGAACTACATTTCAACCTGGAGGTAGTAATGGGCGTTGGTCGCTTTATTTTGAAGTGATTAATTTATTGGGTCGTGATAATCCAGTTGCACTTGAACCTCAACTCGTCAATGATCCAGATTCAACCGTGCCCAGGCTCGTCGAAGTGGCTTCGCAGGGGTTTCCTCGTATCCCAACAGTTGGGTTTCGACTACGCTTCTAATAGAGAGTGTTAGGACCTTTGATGCTACGCAAAATAATTTTCTGGACTCATTTCATTGTGGCTGTAGTGGTTTCGGTGGTCATCCTTATGCTGTCGGTCACCGGAGTCCTGCTTACCTATGACAGACAGCTTACTGACTGGGCGCACCGCCAGTACCATGCTTCGGCTAGGAGTTCACAGACAACACCGCTTTCGATCGACGAGTTGCTTGAGCGTGTGGCCGGAGGCGAGTCTGAAATAGCCCTATCCGCGATCACCTTGCGTGCCGATCCAAGGGAACCTGCTGCCTTGAATGTGGGTCGGGGCGACTATCTCTACGCCAGTCGTTACACCGGTGCGCTCCTGAACGATGGGGACAGCCCGATGCGACACTTCTTACGAAGCACTATGTATTGGCACCGCTGGTTCGCCCTGCAGGGCTCTGACCGGGATTTTGGTCGCGCGATTACCGGTGCAGCGAATTTTGGATTTTTTCTCCTTCTTGTGAGTGGGTGCTATCTTTTGTGGCCACGGACGTGGACGTTCCAGTCGGTTCGCAGCATTATTATCTTCCGCAGCGACCTGAAGGAGAGAGCCCGAGATCTTAACTGGCACAATGTGGTCGGGTTCTGGTTGTTTGTGCCATTACTGATTATCGTGACGAGCGGTTTAGTCATTTCCTATGGCTGGGCAGGCGACCTTGTGTATCGGGCAGTTGGTGAAGCCCCTCCCGTTTCGATCTCGGTGCGCGATGTAAGGACCAACGTGCAGACGAAGCATGCTTCTATTACACCATGTAGCTATCAAACACTCGTGGAGCGTGTGGCCGAAACGGTGCCAGACTGGAAAAGCATTACCTTGACAGTTCCAGAAACAAACGATGCACCAGTAGTTTTCACTGTTGACCGAAGCAATGGTGGCCAGCCGTCAAAACGGCTAGACCTGACCTTCGCACGCTTGGATTGTGTGGCGTACGTGATGGGAGGATATCCCACGTACAGCCGTGGTCAAAAGCTACGTAGTTGGCTCAGGTACGCCCACACAGGTGAAGTTTACGGATTCGCGGGACAAACCATCGCTGGGGTGGCTTCGCTGGGCGGTGTCGTATTGGTTTGGACAGGTCTGGCGATGGCTTGGCGCCGCTTTTTCCGCTCGTGACAATTCCAGCGGTCGTTAGCCATCACGATTGTTACGAAAACGAAGTTGCCAGGTCGGGCATGGCTGGAATTTGAAGTTAAATCCGGCAAGGGATCAGGATCAATTAACCGTCAAACCGCGGTGTTTGATCCTGCAGGACTCTTCGGGCTCTGCTACTGGTATGCGATCTACTCACTCCATGCGGCTATTTTTGGTGGCATGTTACACGGAATTGCCCGGCGCGCGGAAAACTCGACTAGACGTGGTTCAGAAGGGCCAACTCTTTAGGATGTGGATTCAAATAAGCCTGTCCAAGCAGGTATGCCACCTTGAGCGTTCGCGCGTGGTGACGGACAAGGGTCATGGGCACGATGCGGGGCACGAGTCGCTGACGATAATCTTCGATCGCCGCTAATAATTCGTTGCGTGATTCCTGGTCGAGGTTTCGTTTGAAATGGCCGACTGCGTGCATCAGCACATTAGCATGTCGGCCAGGCGTTGCCCGGGTTTTCATCGCTGCCATGAATTCGTCCTCATAGCGACGTGCCAATGCTGAGCGTGGGAATGCCTTCGCGTCGGCGACTAGCCGCCCCAGTTCTCGGTACCGGTTGAGTGCATGTGCCATCAGTGTCAACTTGTGAGCCGTATGAAAGCGCACAATAGTGCCGACAGTCCACCGCGCTGCAAACAGCGCGCGAAGCTTACGATAAATAAACACGCGTTCAACAAAGTTCTCGCGAAGTTGTGGATCGTGCAAACGCCCCTCTTCTTCCGTTGGCAGGTTCGGAAACTGACGAAGTAGTTCGTCTGCGAAGAGGCCTCGCCCCTTACGTTCCGATGTTTTTTGATTATGCCCGCTCCAAATTTTCACATGCTCCATCCCACAGCTAGGAGAGTCCTTTTTCAGAATATAGCCGCTCAGATGCTCTTTCGCTAACTCGCGTGCCCGTCGTCTGGCAAATCGACGCATCTTAACTGTGAGATCGTTACCACTTCGACTCACCAGGTTAATGGTGTCGGGATCCTTCGGATTGCGAATGAGACGAATCGCTTCACGGGGTGTTCCGAGGCCAAGCTCTACCTCTGGACAGACCGGGAACCATTCGACTAATGGGCCGAGTGTTTCAACGATATACGGGTCGCGCTTATGACCACCGTCGTAGCGGACCTCTTCCCCGAGAAGGCAGGTCGAGATTCCGATACGAGGTAAAGCAATTTGTCGTATTTGCACTTTCAAAAAAATGGTGAGCCGCCCCGGAATCGAACCGGGAACCTCCAGATTAAGAGTCTGCTGCTC
>CAJXDY010000004.1:0-87024 GCA_913052135.1 uncultured Acidobacteriota bacterium | reverse complement strand
GCGTCTCTGAGGCGATCGATCTCCTACCGGCAAAGTGGGATGACGACGGCGGTCGCGAGGCCATCCCCCTCGCCGGCGGGCAAGACCTGATCACGGTCCTGAAGGAGGGCCTTCATTCCCCCGATCGACTCGTGCACCTGAAGGGTCTCGCAGACTTCGCCGGCATGAAGGATGTCCGCTCCGGAGGTTTACACATCGGCGCCATGTCCACGGTCGCCGCGATCGCAGGAGATCCTCGAATTCGAGCTGGTTGGCTGTTTCCACCCGAAGTTTGCATTTGGCAATCAATCCAAAAAAAAGCCGGGGCGGGCAAACGCTGGCTCCGCGCAAAACCAGCACACGAGCATGGGGCGCCGCGGACGGGAGACGGAGATGGGTGCTGCTGCATGCGCGCTCACTCGATTCGCGTGGCGCCGCGTAATGTCCAGGGCCCCGTCGCTTCAGCTGTCAGCGGATGCTGACGTTATGCTCGCGGCCGTGCGCTGCGACGCATCGCTCCTCAAATACGCCGCGACTACACTGCGGGCGGACCGTGAGTTCATCCTTGCAGCAGTGCAGCAGGACGCGTCGTTCCTCAGGAACGCCTCCGCTCAGCTGCGTGCGGACCGCGAGGTGCGCCTGAGCTGTTGAAGGCGGAGCTCGAGCTCGTCTTGGCAGCAGTGCATCAAGACTTCACGCACCTCAAGCACGCCCCCTTGCGCGCGGACGTCTACGCCATCCTGGCTGCAATACGTTGGGCCGCGCTGACTGGCCATAGCGGCGAGCCTGCGCCGTCGGCGACAGCGCTGAGGCGGTACGCTCTAGAGATGCCGCACCTGAAACCCTCAGAGGCGACGGACGCCCTCTGCAGCGCTACCGTCGTGGGTGGTCAGCGCGTGTCTTCGCAGGGCACAAAGCTGGCCGCGGCACGCACGAAGAAGCGTGCCGCAGAGCCCGGCACGGCGGCCGCGGGAGAGGCCGGCGGCAAGGCGCCCAAGACCGCCAAAGCGCCGGGCGCAGAGGCCAGGGCCCCGGCTGAGTACACGGACGAGGCAGCCGCCGAGGCTACAGTGGTGGCGGCCGCCCAGGCCGCAGGCGTTACGGTGTCGGGCGTCGCGTCGCCCGAGACGTCTGTGGCGGCATGGCCAGCTGCCTGGACGGAGGCTGTCGATGACGAGGAGGACGAGCTTGATGCGGGGCGACGGGCGCGACAGGCCAAGCGCGAGGAGCAGAGGCTGCGGCAGAAGGGCGTTGCGGACGCTAAGCCCTCCGACACGGCCGCCCACCCCGCTGCCACCACCACCACCCCCGCCGCCACCACCTCCTCCAACAGAGGAAGAACTGTTCGATCGTAAGTCACTCGCCGAGTTGAATGGTGAACAACCACTTGGAAATGTGTCTTTCGATTATGACAGTGCGGAATTATCCGATGCAGCACGCGACACGCTCCAGGGTAATTCAGAGTGGTTACAGCGCTGGACTAGTACGGGGATCATGGTGGAGGGTCACTGTGACGAGCGAGGCACCAATGAATACAACCTTGGGCTTGGTGAGCAACGCGCAAGAGCCGTTGTTGACTACTTAACAAGCCTTGGTGTGGACGCGGGTCGTTTGAGTATGGTCAGTAAAGGTGAAGAAGAGCCAACGTGCACAGAAGAGACTGAAGCTTGCTGGGCACAGAATCGGCGCGGACACTTTATCATTACGGCAAAGTAGTAGGCTTCCTGAACGGGGGTAGTAGACGCGGCTTGCCCGTGTTGCTGCCCCCGTTTTATTCCATCAGTAATACCCCGCCAGTTTTTGTAAGAGTTCTTCTTCGCGAATGTAGTAGTGGGCCGTTTTTTGACCTTCGATCATCAGGACTGGAATTTCACTACCGTAGGCCTTCTCAAGCTCTGAATTCGTTGAAACATCTATTTCTGTCAGTTCAAAAGGGTAACGGCGCGCAACGCGCGCCAGTGTTACCTTCATTTTCTCGCAAAGATGACAGTCCGGGCGCGAATAAAGTGTCAGATTGATTGCAGGTGCTCTAGGCGCGTTCTGTTGACCAAACATTTGGAACAGGAACTTCTTCTACCGACGGGTTAGGCTAACTCGGCTGAGATCCTCTGCGCTGCTTCCATTGGATCAGGTGCTTCAATTATAGGACGTCCAACCACGATGTAATCAGCCCCATCTTGTACTGCATCGGTCGCACTCGCAGTTCGAACCTGATCGTCATGCACCAGTGATGTAGTCTCAAGATCGCTTCGAATGCCAGGGGTAACAATTTTAAAATCCGCTCCACAAGTTTCGCGAATAGCTTTGACTTCACGAGGTGATGCCACCACGCCATCGATCTCTGCTTTTTGGGCAAGACTTGCCAGCCTGGTTACTTGATCAGGGATTTGGCGTGAGACACCAATTGTCTGCAGTGCGTCATGGTCTAGACTGGTTAAAACCGTAATACCAACAACGAGTGGGGTGACCGACCCCGAGTGGGCCGCCTCTTTAGCTGCCCGCATCATATCAATTCCACCTTGAGTATGGACCGTGAGCATCCAAACGCCGAGATCGCTTGCGGCAGTAACCGCTGCTGCCACAGTATTTGGAATGTCATGAAACTTGAGATCTAAAAAAATCTTGTCTCCACGAGCGACAAGGGCGTCAACTATTGAGGGGCCTTCTGCCGTGAATAGTTTGCTGCCTATCTTAAATCCACCAGCGACATTCCGAAGGATGTCAGCAAGTTCGAGCGCTCGGTTTTTTGAGCTGACATCAAGCGCAATCAGCAGCGGATTCATGCTTCCTCAGCCAGGTCGACTTCTAGGGTGCCGATGATGTCACGAAGCCGTTTTATCTCATGTTTTTCGAGATAATCGTTAAGACCAATCATCAGTTTTTTCCAGATATAGGGGTCGACGAAATTCGCAGTTCCCACTTGAACAGCACTAGCGCCAGCGATCATAAACTCTAAAACGTCGTTGGCTGTTGTGATGCCACCCATTCCGATAATCGGGATGCTGACCGCTTGGTGACATTCGTACACCATACGAACAGCGATTGGACGAATCGCTGGACCGCTTAAGCCGCCGACAACATTTGCCAATCTTGAGCGACGGGTCTCGACGTCAATGGACATCGCTAGGAAAGTATTCACTAGGGAAACTGCGTCTGCCCCTGCCTCTTCGGCTACCCGAGCAAAGGATGCGATATCGGTTACATTAGGTGTCAGTTTTGGGATAACAGGTAAGTGGGTTGCACGTTTAGCGGCTTGCACTACATCGTGCGTGCCTGCCAAATTACATCCGAAAGTAATTCCGCCGGCCTTGATATTAGGGCATGAAATGTTTAGCTCGATTGCGGCCACGCCTTCTACGTCTGATAAAATCCGTGTGAGTTCCTCATATTCTTCGATAGTGGTTCCACAGATATTGACGATGGTTACAGCGCCGGAGTTTCGTAGCTGAGGAAGGTACTCACGGATGAAGCGATGAACACCGACTCCTTGCAACCCGATAGCATTTAACATCCCAGCAGGGGTTTCGATAATGCGGGGAGGTGGGTGGCCAAGTCGTTCAGTTAGGAACAAGCCTTTAACTGCAACAGCACCTAGGGACGCAAGGTCAACGACATCAGCGTACTCTACACCGTAACCGAAGCAGCCGCTTGCTGCAATTAGAGGATTGTCAAGATTCAGGTTACCAATCTCGATGTTCAGATCCATGCTGTCGGTCTCATACTAGTCTTACGTTCCTTTGGAAGTTGACCGCACTGATTATCATCTAGAGCGCTTCCCAAACAATCCGTTCACCAGATAGGACCGGTCCATTCACGCAGGAACGGGTGTAGTGCTCCTGTCCCTGCTGGTCTCTAATTCTTACGACACAGCTATAGCAGCCTCCGAGCCCACATCCCATGACCTGTTCCAACGAGACCTCGACAGGCAAATGATATTCTGTTGCCAAGTTTGTTACTGCTTGCATCATTGGTGTTGGCCCGCACGCATAAATCATTAGTGATTCGTTGGTTCCAATTTTCTGCAACCGTTCATTTAAGGCGACCGTAATAACACCCTGCATGCCAAGGCTACCATCTTCGGTTGCAGTCACGACATTTACACCGAGTTGCTCGAATATGTTCATGTAGAACAATTCAGTAACACTTCGTGCCCCGTAAAATAGGGTCACTACTACACCCTGCTGGCGGAGCTTCTCGCTGAGCATTACAAATGGAGCTAGGCCAACCCCGCCTGCTACAAGCCAAGCTTGCGTTGGCTTATTTATCACGGTAAAGGGTCGTCCTAGTGGTCCCAGAATAGAAATCTGCTTAGTGTCTGTGAGATCAAAAATTTGCTGAGTAACGATACCAATGCGTTTATTGAGCAATGAAAATCCGGTTGGTGCGCCAGCACTGTCCCTGCGAATCTCAAAAATCGAAAACGGGCGTCGAAGGAGAGGTTCCTGATTATCCGACAATTTCACCATAACGAATTGGCCAGGATCCGCATTTGCAGCTATGCTTGGCGCTTCTAGGGTTACTACATTGTAGTCATCTGATAGGCGTACATTCGATTCCACTCGAGCTTCCAGCTCCATCACCATAATTGCAGTATACCTTGCCGATCCGGTTTCGAGTCTAGATGCAAACGAGAGTGGGTTACCACCTGGCAGGGGCAGTTAAAGATTTGGTTTTCTTGGTTTTCATTTGTATGAAGTGCCTTTTCGCGATCTATCAAGGGTAATTAGCCGATTCGTTGTGTGTATAAGCATTGTCCTATGTGAGAGTTGACATTACTCCTGAGCACTCGATAGAATTAAATTCACTCTTTAAGTGCGACACTGTGAGGTCGCGAAGAGAATATAAGTGACGTATATCGCATTAAACCAACCTACCTTTCGGCACGCTAATATAAATCCAGAAATACTGTTTTCGAGTGACGAAGTGTGCGCGACCCCCTGTTCGTGTGTGCTGCCATCTACAGTGAGGTGCCGATGCCTGTTGTGATGGATGCAGATCGAATGGCGCGCGCACTTACGCGTATTGCTCATGAAATAACTGAACGGAATCGGATTAGCGATAAATTAGTGCTCGTAGGCATTCGCACCAGAGGTGCGCCGATTGCCCAGCGTATTGCCAATGAATTACAAAATATACTGGGGGAACCTGTTCCAACTGGCGCGCTTGACATTACGCTATACCGAGATGATCTGATGCGCCAGTCTGTTGGGCCGCAGCCACTTGTACGCCGCACAGAAATTCCATTTTCAATTGATGATAAACGTATTCTTCTCGTGGACGATGTGTTGTACACGGGACGAACGACACGTGCAGCGTTGGATGCACTAATCGATTTTGGTCGTCCGCGAGATATTCAACTGATCGTTTTGATAGATCGCGGACATCGGGAATTACCAATAAAAGCTGATTATGTTGGGAAGAATTTTCCTACGTCGACGAATCAGAGTATCCAAGTCCATTTGAGCGAAATCGACGGCTTGGACGAAGTGGTGCTTGAGGAAGGAATCCCAGTTTGATCAGATTGACACAATATTTTGCTGAAGAGAATTGCCATGAACTACTCAACTAGTTCTCATCAGGTTGTGGAGTCGAACGATTCTGCGATGCCGGTTAAGACAATACAGGCACGTCATTTGTTGAGCATAAACGATCTTTCGGTTGATGAAATTATGTTGATCATGGAAACAGCCGAAGCAATGAAAGAAGTCGGCTCTCGTGCCATTAAGAAGGTTCCGACATTGAGAGGCAAGACTATTGTTAACTTGTTCTTTGAGCCGAGCACACGCACACGAACCTCATTCGAGATCGCTGAGAAACGACTGAGTGCGGACACACTGAACATTTCGACAGTTGGTTCTAGTGTTACGAAAGGTGAAACTCTAATCGATACCGCGCGCAACCTTGAAGCAATGGCTCCTGACATGATTGTTCTTCGTCATCCCTCATCTGGCGCATGTCATCAACTAGCGCGTGTTTGTCGGGCACGTATCGTAAATGCTGGGGACGGCATGCACGAACACCCAACCCAGGCTTTGCTGGATGCATTCACGATTCTGTCCCATCATGGCCGTATTAAGGGACTCAAGGTGGCGATTATTGGAGATCTGTTGCACAGCCGAGTTGCGCGATCCAATCTTTTGTTGCTGAAGTTACTAGGTGCTGAGGTGTGTTTGTGTGGTCCTCCGACGCTGATACCTCCTTCAGTGTCTGACTTCGGCGTCCGTAGCACCACATCGATCGAGGATGCAGTCACGGATGCCGATGTCATTATGATGCTGCGAATCCAAAAGGAGCGGATGCGAGGGCATTTTGTGTCGTCATTACGGGAATATTTCAACGTATTTGGCTTGACTTCGGTGCGTGTGAAGAGAGCGAAGTCAAACGTCATCATCATGCACCCTGGGCCTATTAATCGTGGTGTTGAAATTGCCTCGGAAGTTGCCGATGGAACCCGTTCGGTAATATTGGAGCAAGTTTCCAATGGAGTAGCTGTTCGAATGGCCGTGCTGTACTTGATGGCTGGAAGTGGGGAAATGATTTGAGGTTTGGAGGGTTTAAGAGCTAATGAAAACCTTGTTGAGATGCAGTCGTATGGTCGATCCAGGGCGTGGAATCGATGGGGCATGTGATCTCTTGCTCGACAACGGCGTCTTCGCACAGGTCGGCGGTGATTTTGATGCTTCTGGAGCGAAGATTGTTGACGTGCCACCAGATTGGGTAGTGTGTCCTGGGTTTATCGACATGCACGTCCATCTCCGCGAACCAGGTCAAGAGCACAAGGAAACGATTGAGACCGGGACAGCCTCGGCTGTTGCAGGCGGTTTTACTGCTATAGCCTGTATGCCAAACACCGACCCGGTCAACGATAATGCTGGCGTTACAGAATTTATTTTGGCAAAAGCGACGCAGGCGAACAAGGCACGCGTGTATCCAATTGGTGCCGTTTCACGTGGCTCCCTCGGAAAACAACTGTCTGATTTTGCGGAGCTTCGGAAGGCTGGTTGTGTTGCCGTCTCCGACGACGGTTATCCAGTTGCGGATGCTTTGCTAATGCGCCGCGCGCTTGAGTACGCGGACATGTTCGAAATGCCCGTTATTGATCATTGTGAAGATTTATCGCTAAAAGGAGATGGGGTTGCACACGAAGGCTTTCATGCGTCCGCGTTGGGTCTGCGTGGCTTGCCGGCGGTGGCTGAAGAACTTATGGTCGAGCGGGATATTACGCTTGCCGGGCTAACTGGGGGAGCAGTGCATATCGCACATTTGAGTGCGCGAGGATCGTTGCGTGCAGTCAAGTCTGGAAAACAGCGTAAAATTCGTGTGACATGTGAGGTCGCGCCGCATCATTTTACGTTGACTCACGAAGCCCTGGCGGGGTACGACACAAATTTTAAGATGAGCCCCCCGTTACGTGAGGCGGCTGACTGTGATGCGATACTTGAAGGCTTGGCCGATGGCAGTGTGGATGCCATAGCCACTGATCATGCTCCACATCACTACGATGAAAAGGCCTTGGAATTCGATGCAGCACCATTCGGTATTATTGGCCTTGAGAGTGCGGTGTCTATTTCACTCGATCGGTTGGTCCACTCGGGGATTTTATCTTTGTCAAGATTGGTTGAGTTGTTGTCGACTAATCCTGCTCGCATCTTAGGCGTAGAGGGAGGTACGGTGGTTGAAGGAGCGCCTGCTGACCTCACTCTCCTTTCATTAGATGCCACGACAACATTTAAGGCGGCTGATGTGTGCTCAAAGGCGCGAAATACCCCATTTGACGGTTGGGAATTGCATGGCGCTGTCGCGGCAACTGTAGTCGGCGGGCGTACTGTTTTCGTCAACCCTGGACTTGACGGAGGAGCCACGGGCTTCTCCATTGGATAACGCAGCTAAATAATTCAAAAAGGCAGGTGACGTGAGTCGGCAACGCGAAGTGCGGAATAAAGCCTTGAAGGTTCTACAAGATCTTGAAATTTTAATGCTCAACGGGCATTTCGATTATGGCAACGGATATCACGGGCGTGTTTACTTGAATCCCCATCAGTTGTTTCAGCAACCGTCCACCATCTGGCGATTTGCACAGGATCTCATTGATGTTTTGTCTGAAGACCTGATTTCTAAGACTCAGATTGTTGCCGGTCCGGTGACTGGCGGGGCCCTCTTGGCTCATACTATTGCTGGGCTACTCGATGGGCGGCGAAGCCTCACTCATCCCCCATGTAGTTTTGCGCCGTTCAACTTCGATCCGGTTGAAGGTCTAACCCTACGAAGTTTTTATGCGAGTCGGATGTCCGGCAAGCATGTGCTCATAGCTGACGATATTCGAAATACAGGTAAGACATTCGAGCAGTGCGCAACCCTTGTGCATGGCGCAGGTGGTTCAGTCATCGGAACGGTTGAAATCTGTGATCGACTCGAGGTTGTTACGTCACTGGAGGTTCCCAACGCAGCTCTAGCTGAATACCGCGCACCTGAGAATTATCCAGTTGCGGAATGTCCACAGTGTGTAACAGGTGAACCAATTACGACCTTTTGACACCAGACTTGTCCAATCAGCAATCGTTTGCTAATTCCTCGCGGTCTCTAGGACTGGAACTTGAGCGACTGTACCGGAGTCATGACCGGGTGCAGGCTAGTGTTGATCCAGTTCACTTAGTCCATCGGTATCAAACCAATGCCGATAGGGAAGTGGTTGGATTTTGTGCGGCCGCATTAGCATTTGGACGGGTTGAGAGCATTCTATCCACCCTTGAGCTATTACTTGCGGTTACCGGTCCATCTCCGTTTGAGTTCATCAAATCGTTCGAACCAAATCGGTATCGCCAGGAGTTGTATCTAATTAAACACCGATGGATTCGCGGCATTGACATCGTTGCATTGCTCTGGATAATTCGGCGGATGATAGAAATGTCCGGGTCGATCGAGCGGTTTTTCGCTGAGGGTTACGTTCACGAGGCTAGCGATATCGGTAATGCACTCGAATCGTTTTCTCAAAGGGCTTTGCAAATCGATTTATCAATTGTGTATGGGAAAGAAATGCCCATAACCGGTGTGCAATATTTTTTTCCGAAACCATCGTCAGGGAGTGGATGTAAGAGACTGAACTTGTTTTTACGATGGATGGTACGTAAGGATGCGATTGACCTTGGGGTGTGGTCTTTAATTTCAAAATCGAAATTAATTATTCCACTTGATACTCACATTGTCCGTGTTGGCCAGTGTCTCAACTTGACCAAATATCGTAGCCCAAGCTGGCGTATGGCAGTTGACCTCACTGCATCGTTACGTGTCTTTGCGCCGATTGACCCAGTGAAGTATGACTTTTCACTGTGTCGACTCGGAATGACTAATTCATGCGGTTTCAGGCAGGCTCATCAGGATACGAACTGTCCGCTTCGCGGTCTTTGTAACCCAAGTGGTTGTAAGCAGCAAGCAGCGAATTGACCATCTGGTCGGCACTGAAATATTTGCACACTCGTGCAAAGCCATTTGCTCCCATCCGAGCGCACAACTCCTGGTCGTGGAGTAGTCGAATGATCGCCAAACTGAGTTCCTGATTGTCTCGTGGAGAGACTAACAGTCCCGTCTCTTTATCTGTAACTACTTCAGGAATGCCACCCGTACGCGTTGCAACGATAGCGCGGCGAGCTGCCATGGCATCAAGTAATGAAGTGCCCAGTCCCTCCGTGATGGAACTTAAGACAAAGATGTCAAAAGCTTTATGGAACGCCAGTACATTTGGACGGAATCCAACTAGGAAAACATACGTTTCAAGGTTGAGAGCTTTAATCTGTGCCCGCAGTGCGGATTCGAGTTGGCCCTGCCCAACAATAACAAGGCGCGCTTCGGGAATCTTGTCTAGAACACTTGGCATCGCATCAATCAAATAGCGATGACCCTTATGCGGGACAAGCGCTGCAACATTTCCTACGATAAGTGCATTTTTTGGAAGGCATAATTCTTGGTGTAAATCGACTGGCCTCGCGGCCTCAAGTTGTTGGATATCAATACCGTCGTGCACTAAGCATGCCCGATCAGCTGGAAATCCATCGCCGATTAGCATCTCGCGAATAGCATTCGATGCACAAACGAACCCATCGACTTGCTTGTATTTCCAGCGTGAAAAAATATTCTTCTTGAGATGAAAATCGACACGACGGGATGCCATCAAGAACGGCCTTGGTTTCGGTGCACCGAGCAAAAGTGCTAAGGCGGCTATAGCTACTGCATGTGGATCGTGCGCGTGAACAATGTCTGGTCGCAATTTTCTAACAAGTCGAGACAGCTTCCAGGCCATTTTGAGATCCAGTTCATGGCGTGGCACCAGAGGTATCACGGCAACGTCCTTCTCGGCACGGTGGCGAAGTTCACCTGCTGGATGTGCCACAAGCGTTGTCTGGTGTTTGCGCGCTTGCATGCCGCGAACGGTCAACAACACCTGATTTTGTCCGCCTCGCCAACTCGGTGCTGTATCGATGTGCATTGAAAACATGAGTTGTTTTCAGCAGGAACTGAGCCTTAATTGTCGTTTCCCGATGCTCGTTTGTGTTGAAATTCCCAGAGTTTGATGAATTTCAAGAGCACGTAGTAGGTGTTCATTACTGATACGATGAAGCCAGGAATCCCGTCACGAATGCCTCCACGAACAAGATAGTTTCTGATGAATGCGAACGGAGGGTGGACAACCATTTTCCACAGGGAACCGCGTTGGCCTTGCGAGGACATTTCTTCTGCAGCAAGTGTGGTGTAGCGGTCCATTGTCATAAAGTGGTGAGAGAGGTCGCGGTAGGCGAGGTGGTGTATTTCATTTCGAAGAGTCCCGGTAGTTCCCTGAACTTGCACTGATTCATGTACCAGACGTTCGTTCCAACTTGCCAAACGACGAGTGTATAACCTGAGTTGATAGTCGGGATACCAGTCGGTACTTCTTATCCATCGACCTAGATGAAACGCAACGCGGGGCATCCGGTAACCTTGATTGACAGGCTCCGTTTTTAAAAGCTCTTGAATTTCTTCGGCAAGTTTTGGGGGAATCCGTTCATCCGCATCTAGCGATAGGATCCAATCATGGGATGCGAGCGAGGCGGCATAGTTCTTTTGAGCACCATAGCCTTCCCAGTTTCTTGTTGAGACATGTTTCGTAAAGCGCTCTGCGATTCTTGTAGTTTCATCAGAGCTACCCGAGTCGACAACAATTAGTTCGTCTGCCCATGTTACCGAGTCCAGAGCAGCTTCAATGTTCGCAGCTTCGTCCTGAGTGATGACAATGACTGATAGCTTCGGCACCGGCAGAGTGTAGCATCAACCTAAGCTGCATCGATTGCCTAATAAGTGAAATCGATGTCTCGGTTGAACTCTCCTAGAAAGAAGTAGGGGTATTAATACTGTTGGCTCAAGTTTCATGCTAGAAGAAGTTGCCACCACCAGTCTGAGGCGAAATACCCGTTGTTGTCTGTCCATTACCCGTCGAGGCGGTAGAACCGGTCCCGCCTGCACCTGTTAGCGTGAAACTCCCTCCCCCACCGGTTAACGAAGCCTCTTGCACCGCATCGAAATCTACGATTGCTCGATTGTAATCCAAGATAGCACCCAGTTCGTTGTTGCGTGCCTGCGCTAGGTCGCGTTGAGCCTGGAATACCAGAAAGCTTGTTGACATGCCGACGGCAAACTTTTTCTGTTCCGCTTCCCACCGTTGTTCAGCGAATTGACGTGCGGACCCCGTTGCGTCGACTCGTTTCAGGTTGGTATTCACTTCCCGACCAACTCGTCTGACCTCGCCTGCCACTTGTAGTTCAGTGCTCTTGATTTGAGTTTCCGTTTGTCTCCGTTGCAGTCTGGAACGCACAAGGTTCACATCAGCCGTACTGGTGCCGATCGGGTAACCCACTGTAAAACCGAAAGTCCATGTTGGAAAATCACTGGTGAACACGTCTCCTAGGACTGATCCGTAACCTTTCGACACACTGTTTATTACGTTTCCACCAAAAAATGAATCCCTGGTCAGTTTTGTTCCACCGACACCCTGCGCAGAGTAGTTCATTTGGAAATTAACATCAGGGAGCGTCTGATTTTTGTAGTAGCGGATGTTCACGTCGACATTCTCAAGATTTTTACGAACCCGAGATAAATCTGTGCGTTTTGATAACGCATTGCGCACAGCAGCATCGATATCGATTTCTCGCGTTTGTAACAGAGGTGTATCAGTCGGTTCCAGATTGATGTTCCAGAAGTTAGGTGTGACCGGATCCATGATTAACGCTCGAAGACCATCCTCCGCTTCTTCGATGTTTGATTCCGCTACGATCACGGTTTCTTCGTTCCGGGCCACTTCGGCTTGTGCTTCGACGATGTCGATGGGTGCCATAGTTCCGACTTCGACTCTGATCTGGTTGTTACGGAGAGACTCTTTAGCTAATTCGAGCGATTGTTGTTGCACGGCAAGTGAGGCAATCGCGTAGGAGAGTTGCCAGTAGGCATTCTTCACTTGTCGAACGGTTGAAACGATTGTCTCTCGTAACTGGACGTCTGAAATTTCACGATTCTTTGTGCTAATCAAAAGTTGCTGCCGTGCGTTATCAATCTTAAAATTGCGCAACAGAGGCTGCGAATAATTGAAGTTAATCGTCGATCGCACTGAAGGATTAAAACTCGTAAAAAAGTTTGACGTGGACTGCGTCGAGCTATTCCAACTAACGTTATAGTTACCGCCCCATTTCGTGAGTTGACTGATGCCGATGTCATTCGAAAACGCAGTCGTGTAGGTGCTTATCGCTCCACCATCCAGCTGAGTTGATGACGGTCTTTGTTGGTCGTTGTTCTGAAACGTCGTGCTTAACGTGGGTGTCCATGCTGCCCGCACGGTGGCAATTGATAGGTCTTGCAGCTGTGGATTGAGTCTTTCGACCTGAATCGTCAGATTCTGTTCCAGGGCCATTTCAACTGCGTCATTCATTGATAGACGACGAGTAATACCCTGCTCTGCTTGGGTATGGATATCGTCTGGCAGCACGATGCCTCCAGATCTTGACAAAGAGGCGACGGTCGGCTGATTAATTTCAGACATGGATTGTCCGAAAACCGGAGTTGCAATAATAAAAGTTGCCACGACGGCAAATAAGTATCTACGGGCATTTGTAGCTTCCAGAAACATAACAGATTTCTCCAAATGTGATTGAGACAGAGGCGTCGGACAAGTGTCTTGGGATAACAATAAGATCCGGACCGCAGCACTACATATACATTGAATGCTAGGGTCCCTTATATATAGACGAAACAATCCACGTTCACGTTTCAAGCAATTGTATACTGACGGCGGTGGGGGCCATTAAAGGGATGAGGTTAGGCTAAACTGTTCAGAACTAATTACTGAGAGGTTTTCCACTATAGGACAAACGAGACGTTATGGATCAAGATACAATTTTAGCCCTATTTCGGCGTTCTGGGGCACTTCTTGAAGGCCATTTCCAGCTTTCATCGGGATTGCACAGCCCGGGATATCTGCAGTGTGCACTCGTTTTGCAGCATCCTCAGGAGGCGTCCTTATTAGGTGCTGAAATCGCCGCCAGAGCCTCACAATTAAAACCAGAAATCGTGGTGTCTCCAGCACTGGGTGGAGTCGTGATAGGTCAGGAGGTGGCTCGCGGGTTGAATACTCGAGCAATCTTTGTTGAGCGACGAGATGGCACGATGGCCCTTCGGAGAGGATTTAAACTGCAGCTTGGCGAACGTGTGCTCATAGTTGAGGACGTGGTTACAACAGGTCGGTCAACACGTGAAACCATCGAGGTCGTGCGTGGTGCAGGCGCTCAGGTAGTTGGTGTAGGTGCAATTGTCAATCGCGGAGGCCCCGCAGTCTCGTTGGACGTCGACCTGCAAACCTTAGTGAGCCTGTCGTTGCCAACTTACAAACCGCAGGATTGTCCATTGTGTTCAAACAATGAGCCGCTTGTTCAGCCAGGGTCACGACTAAAAGGTAGTGAATAGACCGAGATGAGGCGCTTGTTGGGTTTCGCATAAGTGGCTCGTCACTGAAATGGTGCGGAAACGTTCTGGGAATCTTGGTGATGTTCAGAACTATCAAATTAATTGTAGCCTATGATGGCGCGTCGTACGTGGGATGGCAACGACAGGAAAATGGTAAATCTATTCAGGCTTACGTTGAGGAAGCAATAGGGCGTATTGAGGGTCGGCATGTGGGTATCACTAGTGCTGGTCGCACAGATGCCGGCGTTCATGCGATAGGCCAGGTTGCTAGTGTTCAAATGCACAGCGAGATCGGCACAGCGGCACTTGTTAGAGCTTTGAATGCGAGTTTGCCACGGGATATTCGGATCTTACAAGCTCAGGAAGCCACCTCTGATTTCAATGCACGTCGAACTGTAAAGTCTAAACATTATCAATACCGGATTATTGTTGGCGACAGCATTAGCCCATTCGAGTACCGGTATGCATGGCATGTGACACAGAATCTTGATTGTTCAGCTATGCTTGCGGCTGGCGCTTTGCTTGAAGGTGAGCATGACTTCGCAGCCTTTCAAGCAGCTCGCAGTTCTGTCAAGACAACCCTGCGTCGCATTCTTCGACTTGAGATTAGCCGATGTTCTTTAGGTGATCGCACGATCGACCCTTTTCCAGTAGTAGATGGTTCGCTCGTTACGATCGATGTTGAAGGAAATGGATTTCTTCGGCATATGGTTCGAATCATCGTTGGAACACTCGTTGATATCGGCACAGGCCGACGACCGCCAGAGAGTATTAAGCACATAATCCAAAACCGTGATCGCAGTGAAGCCGGACCCACGGCACCAGCCCGTGGTTTGTTTTTGGTAAGAGTGAACTACTGACGCATGACATAAATTCTTGGCCAGCTTGAACCCCCACCTAACACCTTGTATCATCAAGGTTTGTTAGGATTCGTTGTGCGTAGATCGTCTTTTCAAGGTGGGAGGATTGCGCCGCGTTATGTCACTTGAAGATGTTCTTAATGGGGTTAATCCTGAATCGATAGAAGCATCTTTGGCGAGGCAAATTGACTTTGATCGGCTTCCCACACATGTCGCAATCATCATGGATGGGAACGGTCGCTGGGCCGCGCAACGAGGACTGCCACGGGTGCAAGGTCACAGTGCGGGTATCGACTCAGTGCGTGATGTTGTGGAGTCATCTGCCAGACTTGGAATCCAGGTGGTCACCTTGTACGCGTTTTCGGTCGAGAATTGGAAACGCCCACAAAACGAAATCAAGACTTTAATGGGCTTATTAAAGAAGTATCTACGCTTGGAACTACGGACGCTATTAAAGAACAACATTCGCTTTCAAGTGATCGGGCGTGAGGATGAGTTGGCTGATGATGTTCGTCAAGAATTGGAATTCGCCCAAGAGGAGACGAAGGCGGATACGGGCATGGTCTTCAATATTGCGTTGAATTACGGTGGACGAGCGGAAATAGTTGATGCAGCACGTCGAGCCATTCAGTCTAATGTTCGAGCAAACGAATTAGACGAAACGCGCTTTGCAGAATTTTTGTACACTAGTGGTCAGCCAGATCCAGATCTTTTGATTCGTACGAGCGGCGAGATGCGTGTGAGTAACTTTCTACTCTGGCAGATTGCCTACGCAGAGATCTGGGTAACCGAGACTTTGTGGCCAGATTTTCGTTGTCGCCATTTATTCGAAGCCTTACTTGCTTACCAGAAGCGCAATCGGCGGTACGGTGGTATCGCCAGACCGGCTGTTGTTGGCTGATTGTTACACTGACGAGTGTCTTTGACTCAGTTTTTTTCTACTCCCACGCTCCTATTTGTTGGTACCGTATGGTTTGTTCACCTCGGTTGTACTCCTATGACCGAACCGACAGAGGAACGACGCAACGTGCCAAGAACGGCGACGAACGTCGAGGGTGTTATTGTCAAAGGATTGGCGCCTCCAGTGGCTGGAGGATTTCATTCAGCCATTCTATTCGAGCAAGACGGACCTCAAGCAAAACCATTGTCAACAGCCACAGTAACAATGGATCAGCGTGGTTTAGTATTCGTTCCGGGTTTACTTGTTGCCCGAGTCGGACAGGAGGTGGCCTTCACGAATGGAGACGATGTGCTGCACAACGTTCACGTAACGAATGCGGCCACGCTTGAGACGATCTTTAATGTCGCTACTCCGAGCAAGGGGGCGCATCTTCATATTTTTGAGAGCGTTGGGACCTACAGTGTGTCCTGCGATGTGCATCCGGCGATGGCCGCGTACATATTGATCACAGAAGCAGAGTATGCGGTAGTCGCTCAACGGGGAGGTCAGTTTATATCATCCGATATGCCGCCTGGCCGTTATACAGTGCGCGTTTGGAATGTTGATCCCAAGCGCCGTAGTGTGCGTAAAATCGACATCACAAAGGATGCGGAGCTGAATCTCGTAACACCAGAGTAAAGGTGGCCAGGGAAAGCGATAAGCCCGGAATCCAAGTTCATGCAAATACGCTACGACGAATCGAATCGCACTGTCGTTGCCCGTGGAGGGTCACTTTAAATGGCTCGCGTCCTTAGTGGTGTAGTCATGATTGCTATCGTTGTTGGTGCAACATGGTGGCTGTCAGTAGAAGGCATATTCGTACTGGCTGGGATCGTCTTGGTTATTGCCGGGATGGAATACTGCAGACTCACTTTTAATCTTAGTACTCGCTTGCTAACTTTGTTGGTCAGGTTGTTAATCATAACGGCCACGCTAGCAACTAGTGCGTTAGTTGCTTTTGCGAGGGTTGAGATGTCGACCGCGGCGGTCATGGCTACAACGTTTGCAATAGGTTCTATTGCGTTGACTCGTCAATCTTTACGGCACGATGAGCGTTGGTATGCTTTGGTAGCCATCATGTTTGCGCCACTCTATCTTGGATTACCCATTGGGTCATTCGTAGCGATACGAACAATGGTTGGGCCCGAGGCGGCACTTCTTATCCTGGCGACGCTTGTTGCGAGCGATACCACACAGTACTACGGGGGTCGAATGTTCGGACAACGACTATTGGCACCCATCATCAGTCCGAAAAAGACCGTTGAGGGTGCACTGCTAGGTGTAGCTGCCGGAACGCTGGTTTTTACAATTATAGGGGCGTGGTGGCTGCCAAACGCTGTTTGGTGGCTTCGCATATTGTTTGGACTTGGATTGGTTAGCGCAGGTATTGTTGGAGATCTATTTGAGTCTTCCCTGAAGCGCGCAGCTAGAGTTAAGGATGTCTCTTCGTTGATTCCTGGACATGGGGGTGTGCTTGATCGTCTTGATAGTTTCTTGTTTGCGGTGCCACTTTATTACCTGATTTTGGGTACGCTGTAAGGAAGTGTGAATGAAACACGTTGCCATCTTGGGCTCAACGGGATCAGTGGGCACGAGTGCACTTGATGTGGTTAGTGCGCATAGCGAAAAACTATGCGTGGTTGGACTTGCCGCTGGGGAAAATGTCGAGCGTTTTTCAGATCAGGTTGAGAAATTTAAGCCCAGTGCCATTGCCATGGCAACTCTAGGGGCCCTCACCAGCGTACAGAATCGGCTTCAGGGGGCAGATATAGATGTGAAGTCAGCTTCGTTCGGGACGGAAGGATTAATTGCAGTGGCAACTCACCCGGACGCCGATGTTGTCTTATGTGCATCCTCGGGTACGGCAGCACTTGAGGCTGTGTTAATGGCCATCGATGCGGGAAAAACGATTGCGCTGGCAAATAAGGAAGTGTTAGTGATGGCTGGAGGTCTTGTGACCGAGCTGGCGCGCCAACGGCAAGTCTCCATACTGCCTGTGGATAGTGAACACAGTGCTATTCATCAATGCCTGCAAGGCCAGGCTGATGCAGATATCAAGCGCTTAATTTTGACAGCGTCCGGTGGACCTTTTCGAGGTCAGTCGGGCACCGCGCTGCAAGACGTGACTCCAGAAGATGCGCTTCGTCATCCCACATGGACCATGGGGGCGAAGATCACCATTGATTCAGCCACGATGATGAACAAGGGACTTGAAGTCATTGAAGCGCACTGGCTCTTTGGAGTGCAACCGAACAACATCGACGTCCTTATACATCCTCAGTCGATCGTTCATTCAATGGTGGAGTTTCGTGACGGATCAGTAATTGCTCAACTGGGTATTGCCGACATGCGATTGCCTATCCAATACGCTTTGTCCTACCCGGAACGTTGGGATGGACATCTGCCAGGACTCGACCTTGCCCGTTGCGAAACACTGCAGTTCCAGCACCCGGATCACACGCATTTCCCTTGTCTTAAACTCGCTTATCGCGCTTTAAAGGGTAAAGCGGAGTTATCAATCGCCTTGAATGCCGCCAATGAAGTCGCTGTAGAGGCGTTTCTCAACGGTGAATTGGCTTTTTTGCACATTCCGACCATCATTGAACGAACTCTCGATGCTCGTGATCTGATGTCACCAATGAACATCCGTACGGTTGGTGACGTACGGGAAATTGATCGCTGGGCTCGGGATTTTTCCAATGAGCAGGTGACCGAGTTAGAATCAAAGCAGTAGGTGCAAAGCTATACAGACCGGTGTGCTCGATCCGCGGGTTGCAACTGAATGACGCAGTGATCGGTCGCACATAATTTTTAGGACGCGAGGGTAAGAATTTTGCTGACAAGTATTGCGGCATTCACGTTCGTAATTGGCGTGTTGGTGTTCGTGCACGAGATGGGTCATTACCTGATGGCCAGAAGGATCGGGATAAGGGTGTTGACCTTTTCATTGGGATTTGGACCAAAGCTCCTTACCGTAAGACGTGGTGATACGGACTACTGTATTAGTGCGATTCCTCTCGGTGGCTATGTGAAGATGGCCGGCGAGAATCCTGATGATGTTCGATCAGGAGCCGACGACGAGTTTCTCTCGAAAACGAAATGGGAACGTTTCCAGGTTCTCATCATGGGTCCCACCATGAATATCATCCTGGCGTTCGTCGTTATGGCTGTGGTGTTGTATCAAGGTGCGGATCTGCCCGCCTACGAGGAGCAACCTCCCATCGTTGGGTACGTCATGGAAGCTTCGCCGGCTGAACAAAGTGGAATTCGTGTTGGTGATCTAATTCTTAGAATTGGCGGTCGACCTGTTCAGACTTGGGAGGAGCTGTTTGTCACAGTGATGCCGAGGGCTGAACGTGAACTTGAAGTTGTGCTCAGGCGTGGCCTGCAGGAGGTGACGATTCAGGTTACACCAGAGGCTCAGACACAGTTCCAGGTAGGTGACTTGGGCGTAGTGCCGATTATGCAGCCGCAAATTCTCAATGTGATGACTGGTGATCCAGCGGACCTCGCCGGCATCAGACCACGCGATGTCATTACAGCAGTCAATGGTGAACCGATCACACGAGATAACCCATTCGTAGAAACCATTAATGCAAATGCTGACGTAGCTTTAATGTTGACAGTTGTTCGCGGTGGCCAGACGCTCAAAATTGAGGTAACCCCTGCCTTGCGTGGCAACGTGGGCTTGATCGGTGTCGAACTGAGTCCATTTGAAGTAAGAACTATTGAGCCGGGACCGCTACAAGCAATCCAGATGAGTTTTGAGAAGAACTACGCATGGTCTGGATTAATCTTTCAAACTCTTGGTGGATTATTAACAAGCGAAACCTCTCCGAAGCAATTAGTTGGGCCGTTGGGAATCGCTCAGCTCTCTGGAGGTGCGGCCCAGATAGGTATGGTTGCCCTCTTTACGTTAATGGCTATGATTAGTTTGAATTTGGGTATATTGAATCTTTTACCTATTCCCGTGTTGGATGGTGGGCATATTTTCATCATGGCTCTTGAAGGACTCTCTCGTCGAGATTTCAGTGTTCGAATCAAGGAGAAAATTCAATTGGCCGGGTTTGTCGTACTTTTGATGTTAATGGTCACCGTGATCTACAACGACTTAACACGAATAAATTGGGGAGAGTGGCTTGGCTTATAGTGATGATAGCGAGGTCCTAATGAGAAGTCGCATCGTGTTTGCTGTACTATTTGCACTCTGGTTGGGAGTTATGCCAACTGCTGCCGACGAACCTGTTGATGCTGAGGTTAACTGGCGGATTCGTCAGGAAGGCACAGCGAATTCACAAATTCTTCAAACCTTACACTATCTAACGGATGTTTACGGCCCACGCTTAACCGGTTCCCCTAATCTTGAAGCAGCAGCGCAGTGGGCTGTGGATCAGCTTGAAGAGTGGGGTCTCCAAAATGGCCATCTTGAAGCTTGGGACTTCGGTCATCCGGGCTGGCTCAATGAACGACTTACGGCTCATATCGTCTCACCTGTTAAAGATCACCTTGTCTGTGAGGTGCTAGCATGGACCCCGAGCACTGAAGGTACTGTAAAGGGAGATGTGTACCAGCTTCGTCCACCGCTTCGCCCGACTGAAGAGGAATTGTCGACGTACCTTGACTCGGTCCAGGATGCTGTTGCTGGAAAGATCGTACTTTTTGGAGAGCACCGGTTGGTGCCGGTTACGTTGGCTGGGAGTGCTCGGCGTCGTGAGGAGTCAACACTCCGAGCGGATTACAATCCAGAGGGTAATAATCCTTCTACGCAAGTCAGTCCGCGGCGTCAATCGACGTCAGCGGACACGGACGTCCTATCGGCTCGAGAAGTCGCCCAGCGGGTAGCAAGATTTTTACGGAGTAGCGATGCATTGGTGCAGGTGAACGATGCCGGTCGAGATCACGGGCAAATTAGAGCCTTCTCGAATCGTACGTATGATCCTGAACAGGCCTTGCCGACCGTCATTATGCGGAACGAGGACTTTGGTCGTATTACGAGATTATTGGAGCATGATGCTGTTTCGCTTGAGTTCAATATAGTCAATCGCTGGTATCCAGAGGGAAGCACTTCGTACAATGCCATCGCTGAAATTCCTGGAACAGATAAGGCGGACGAAGTAATCATGTTGGGCGGACACCTCGACTCTTGGCATGCAGCCACTGGTGCTACTGACAATGGAATTGGTAGTGCTGTCATGATGGAGGCAGCTCGTATTTTGCAGGCCATTGGCTCAGCACCACGCCGTACTATTCGAGTAGCACTGTGGAGTGGTGAAGAGCAAGGGCTGCTAGGTTCACAGGCGTATGTTGAAAAGCATTTTGGTACTTTTGAACAACCGACGCCGGCATATGGCAAGTTCGGTGGGTACTTTAATATCGACTCAGGTACAGGACGAGTTCGCGCTGCGCAGGTGTTTGGACCGAAAGAGGCTGCTGACATACTCCGCACAGCACTTTTACCCTTTCAAGATCTGGGAGTTGTGGGTGTGAGGGCAACGGTAAGCCGTCGCCGAGGTGGTTCCGATCACACGTCGTTTAACGAAGCTGGCTTACCTGGGATTGGGATGCGGCAGGACCCCATTCAGTATGGTACTTATACTTGGCATACGAACTTGG
Source organism: uncultured Acidobacteriota bacterium (assembly GCA_913052135.1). Taxonomy (GTDB): domain Bacteria; phylum Acidobacteriota; class Vicinamibacteria; order Vicinamibacterales; family UBA823; genus UBA8106. Next base: position 65,652 of record CAJXDY010000004.1, on the reverse strand, counting down.
ATACGTTCGAACGAGTCATTGAAGCGGATGCCATAAAATCTGCCATCTCGATTGCGGCATCGGTTTACCATCTAGCTATGCGTGAGGAATTGTTACCCAGACTTGAAGAATCAGACATGCCCTCGCGTTCAGGTGGATAGTTTTTATCGACTCCAATCACGTTACGGCCAAAAAAACATCCGTTAATCACGCCCGCAAGTTGTGTCAGCATCTTAAGAGCGACCAGCGGTAGCTGGCAGTGCCAAGCATTGTGGGCCACGGTTGTTCCATTCGATCAGTCGGAAAGTGCAAAAGTAGCGCAGTAGGCCATTAGCCAATGAATCCACTTCCTCATCACTTGCGATCGGAAATAAGACCGATGCTTGCTCTGGCTGTGCCGATGGTTCTGACCGAGCTTGGATGGATGAGTATGAGCACGGTCGATATCCTGATGGTAGGACCACTTGGACCTGAATCGATTGGCGCTGTAGGCGTGGGAAGCATGCTTTTTTTGGCGTTGGCAGTGTTTGGTATAGGGATATTGCTAGGGCTTGACAGTTTAATTCCACAAGCTTTCGGTGCCAAGAAACTTGATGAATGTCGCCGATGGTTGTTGCACGGCGTCGTGATGAGCGTGTGCCTGGCGCTGCCATTAATGCTCTTGGTTTGGCTCGGCCTACCATTTCTAGATTTGTGGGGATTTAGCGCTGAGGTTTTGCGATTGACCGGTCCTTATCTTGAGATCATCACTTGGAGTACATGGCCGTTATTACTGTACGTAGCCCTTCGCCGTTATTTGCAAGCGATGGGAGTTGTGAAACCCATCATGTTTACCTTGTTGAGCGCAAACGCGATCAACATCCTCGCAAACTGGGTTCTGATTCATGGTCACTTCGGCGCTCCCGCACTTGGCGTAAATGGGGCTGGCTGGGCGACTTGTATCTCGCGTTTGTATATGGCAATTAGCCTCGTGGTTGCGGTTTTCCTCCATGATGCCAAGAGTGGGCATCTATTTAGGCAAACGGCGTTCCGCATCGAGCTTCACCGGATGTGGCAGTTGTTGAGGCTCGGTTTACCTGTGGCCATACAGGTTACACTCGAAGTTGGTGTGTTTTCAGCTTCCACTGCTCTTGCTGGAAAGTTGCCCCCCATAGCGCTTGCCGCGCATCAAATTGTACTGAATATGGCGAGTATTACGTTTATGGTTCCCTTGGGCATGGCGTCAGCAGCTGCGGTTCGAGTCGGTCACGCGGTTGGTCGCATTGATCCTGCCGGGGCTAGTCGTGCTGCATGGACAGCTGTAATGCTGGGCGTTGTTTTCATGGCTGGTGCAGCTGCACTGTTTCTATTGGTGCCGGCACCATTAATGCGTTTATTCACAACTGATGCTGCTGTGATCACAACGGGAGTTTCGCTGCTGTTTGTGGCCGCGATCATGCAGATGGTCGATGGTCTGCAAGGTGTATTAACCGGTGTGTTTCGAGGGGTAGGGGACACGCGGACGCCGATGTTTTGGAACTTGGCTGGTCACTGGTGTCTGGGTCTTCCCTTGGGGTATAGCCTCTGCTTCCTATGGGGTGTTGGTGTCATTGGGTTATGGATTGGACTCTCAACAGGATTAACTGTTGTGGCTCTGATCCTGTTGGCAGTTTGGACTAAGCGCGACAGAGGATTAGCTAACTGGCTACCAAGTGATGTTCATAAATCCTGATCTTGTACTTGGGACTCACATGGATTGAAAGACAAACTGTTCCATAGCTGTTGCGAGTCCACCGTCATCGTGATTGCCGGTGACTGGCCAGCCACGTGCTTTCAGCTCTGGGACGGCGTTACCCATAACAATCGCTAGTCCCGCGAATTCGAGCATGTCACGATCATTCAGGTTGTCACCAATTGCCATAATTTCGTCTCGACTTATCGCAAGCCGTTTCGCTAAGCGCTGCAGTGTTGCGCCTTTCGAGCATCCAGCCGGCAGGACGTCCAGGAGTGAAAAATCTCGATGTACGTACTCGGTGAGGGTGTGTGAAAATTCGCGTGCTCTAGGTAAGCTAGTCAATACTTCGGCCAGTGCGCGCATGGCGTCAACGCTACCATTGAAACTTACTTGGATCGGATCATGTGATAATGCGTCGAGTAACGAGTCAACTTCTAGAATAATTGATTGATGCAGTTCGTAGTAGGTCTGTCGATTTGGGTGATTCCAATCAATCCCTTCAGCTACAAGTTCGTATTTTTCGGGCTCGTCAAACATCATTAACACGCCCTCACGTGCTGCACGCGTCGCTTCAATGATGTAAGCGGCTGTAGCCTTGGGTATAACACAGCGTTCAAGTGTTTCACCACTCGAGGACTTAATAAGTGCACCATTATTCAGGATAAGCTTTACCGAGTGGTGCAGATTGTCAGAGATTAAACGCGTGTGGTGAAAAGATCGTCCCGTAGCTAGTGCGATTTTAATCCCGCGGTCCAGAGCATGGTTAATGGCAAGGTGGTTCACCCGGGGTATTTCACCGTGACTGTTGGTTAGTGTGCCATCAATATCGATCGCGATAAGCCGAATAGCCATTATTGGAAACGAAAAAAGTCGAGAGAAAATTATTACTAGGATTGGGCGTGAGCGTTTTTCTTAATGTAGTGTGTCACGACGTAATCGTCGATCAAGTGTTTAAACTGATCGAATAATTCATTGTGTTCCCCACGCAGTGTTGTGACATGTTGACCATCGACGTAGACTGGGCACGTTGGAGCCTCGCCCGTTCCAGGAAGACTAATCCCAATGTTTGCTGCCTTCGATTCGCCTGGTCCGTTAACGACACACCCCATCACAGCCAATGTCAAAGTTTCAGCTCCTTCAAATTTCAGTTTCCATTCTGGCATCATTGTACGTACGTAATCCTGAATACATTCAGCAAGGGCTTGAAACGTCGTGCTGGTAGTTCGTCCGCATCCTGGGCAGGCCGTTACGCTCGGTGCGAATGAACGAAGTCCAAGCGCCTGTAATAGTTCGCACGCAGCATAAACCTCTTCGCGACGGTCGCCATTAGGCTTCGGAGTGAGTGAGACCCGAATGGTGTCGCCAATTCCTTCTTGCAAAAGGATGCCCATTGTCGACGCCGACCACACGAGACCTCGAATGCCCATCCCCGCTTCGGTTAGTCCAAGATGTAATGGTTGATCAGTCTTTTTTGAGAGGGTTCGGTAAATACTACACAGGTCACGCGGTCGAGACACTTTGCAAGAAATAATGATCTGATCCTGTTTCAACCCTGCAGCTATTGCGAGTTCAGTTGATCGTACGGCAGAGACCACCATACATTCGTTAATGATTTCCTCTGACGACTGGCCAAGATCTCGAACTGTGTTTTCCTGCATTTTGGCTGTAACCAATTCTTGGTCAAGCGAACCACCATTTACTCCAATGCGAATCGCCTTTCCATGGTTTTTGGCGATTTTACAAATGGCCGTGAATTGTTCGTCTCGGCGATCACCGGTGCCAACGTTTCCCGGGTTAATTCGATATTTATCAAGCGCACGGGCGCACTCAGGGTAACGAGCTAATAATTGGTGACCGTTGTAATGGAAGTCGCCTATAAGGGGCGTTGTGAAGCCCTCTTGCTTCAGACGACGTTTAATTTCAGGTACGGCCAGAGCTGCAGGAGGGACATTTACGGTAATTCGCACGAGCTCCGATCCTGCTTGCGCCAGCTCCATGCTTTGTTCAGCTGTAGCAGCTATGTTAGCCGTGTCTGTGCTCGTCATCGACTGAACTGCAATGGGGGCGCCACCGCCAATTTGCACGTCGCCAACCGAGACGCCGATGGTTCGATGCAGCTTGAGTTCAGTCACGTTAAGAATCATACCATTGCAGCCTTTTCCTCTAAATTGTCACTCTGCAAAGGGTTAAGCTTGAAGCTCCTGGTGAAGACGGCCTGAAGATACTCTGACGTTAGATTACAACTTCATGCGCTGGCTGAGCGGTCTCATGGTTGTGACCACTACGCTCGTTTAGCTGCACGCATCGCTTTCTGAGAAGCTTTGATTGTGTGTTCCACATCTTGGTCGGTGTGGGCTCCAGAAAGAAACCAGGCTTCGAATTGCGAAGGTGGGGGATAGATACCCTGACCGAGCATCGCATGAAAGAATGCTGCGTATTTTTTGGTGTTAGCTCCCACCGCACTATGATAATCATTCACTGGTTTCGCCGTGAAAAACGGTGTCAGAAGCGATCCAGCGCTATTGACTTGAACGTCCACTCCTGCATCCTTGGCGGCTTTGGTTAAACCAGTTGTGAGTCGCCCACTCATACGGCTTAGCCGCCGATACAGAACATTGGAGAGACGTTTGAGCGACCAAAGTCCCGCCGTCATCGCGAGTGGATTGCCGGAGAGCGTTCCGGCCTGATAAACCTCACCCATCGGAGCTACCAGAGACATGAATTCTGCTGCGCCACCGTAGGCGCCAACCGGTAGGCCTCCCCCGATGATCTTACCGAGGCATGTGAGATCAGGATGTACGGCGAGCAACGATTGAGCGCCGCCCTTTGATACTCGAAATCCAGAGATAACCTCATCGAAGATTAGAAGACTATCATTTTGATTGCATAGTTCTCGAAGGCCCTCCAAAAAACCACTAGCAGGTGGCACCACTCCCATGTTCCCAGCGATCGGCTCAACAATAACGGCTGCGATTTGCTGTCGATGCGTTCGAAATAGGTGCTTCACGGAATCAAGGTCATTGTAATTGCCCACTAGCGTATCGCTGGCGACACCTTTTGGCACACCGGGGCTACTAGGTATGCCGAGTGTGAGTGCGCCGGACCCTGCATCAACGAGAAGAGAGTCAGTGTGTCCATGATAACAACCCTTGAATTTGAGAATCTTGTCGCGTTTGGTAGCTGCTCTTGCAACGCGAATCGCACTCATTGTGGCCTCAGTTCCCGAATTGACAAACCTTAACTTTTCAACCGAGGGTATTAATGCGCACACATGTTCGGCGAGAGTCGTCTCTAGGATTGTTGGGGCACCGAAACTGGTGCCTTTCGCGGCGGCAGCAGTCAAGGCACGTGTTAATCCAGCAGGTGCGTGACCATGGATAAGAGGGCCCCACGACATGACGTAATCTAGGTAGCGTCGACCATCTTGGTCAGTAAGATGGGCACCTTTACCTCGAGTGATGAAAGGAGGTCGACCCTTGACGGCTGCGAATGCGCGGACTGGACTATTCACCCCGCCGACTAAGATTCGTTGCGCACGTGTAAAAGCTTGGGAGGAGGTTTGTCGAGCGGAAGGCATGCGATCAAGATATCACGTCTCGACGCACGAATGAGAGTCGGAACTCTCTGTTTTCAAGCACCTCAGGGTTTAAGAAGGAAGCGTCGGGCCCATTCTATTAGCGCAGGAGTCGAGCTGCCTCACGGGCATAATAGGTGATGATAATGTTTGCGCCAGCGCGTTTTATCGCCAGTAGAGATTCGAGTAGGGCGGATGACTCTTCTAACCATCCGTTCTGCGACGCCGCTTTAAGCATCGCATACTCGCCACTCACTTGATAAGCTGCGGTCGGGCACATGAATTCTGCCTTGATCCGCGCGATCACATCGAGATACGGTCCTGCTGGCTTAATCATGATGATGTCTGCACCCTCTTCTAAATCGAGAGCCACTTCTTTAAGAGCTTCCTCTGTGTTTGCAGGATCCATTTGATGCGTTCGTCGGTCTCCAAAACTCGGTGATGAATTAACAGCATCTCGGAAAGGTCCATAAAAGGCAGAACAGTATTTAGCTGCATAGGACATAATCGCGACATTCTCGTACCCTTGGTTATCTAGTGCTTGGCGTATGGCTTTCACGCGACCATCCATCATGTCGGATGGTGCGACAATGTCTGCGCCAGCTTCAGCATGTGAGATAGCTATGCGTACCAGCTGTTCCACAGTAGCGTCGTTGGCAATCTCATCGTCAACGATCACACCACAGTGGCCATGCAAAGTGTAACCGCACAAACAAACATCACTTGCTAGAATTACTTGCGGGATTTTTTCCTTGAACGCACGGATTGCGACTTGCACAGGATTCTCTGGAGCCCACGCTGCAGAACCACTTTCGTCTTTACTGTCTGGTACTCCGAAGAGCAAAATCGAACGCACTCCATCCTTTAGCGCCGCCTCAGTTTCTTTTACTGCTTCATCGACTGACAATTTGAATACGCCGGGCATAGACGGTACTTCCACGCGGACGTTCGTCCCCTCACAGACGAACAATGGATACATGAAATTGTCTGCTGACAAATGTGTTTCTCTAACAAGTGTTCGCAGAGCTTCCGTGCGCCTCAATCGTCGAGGACGTTGAAGTAAGTCAAGAGTTGTTTGTTGCCGTGAGCGTGTCGACGAACTATCTCGGATCGTCATTACTGTTATTTTATGATCAGCTTCCAGTTTGAGTGAAGTGTTCAACCAAGGCGTCCACTAATGCAGGGATTGTATATTTGGTTGGAATAATCGAAGTCTGAATGCCAAATTGTTGGGCAGCTTCCGCGGTAACAGGCCCAATTGATGCGACTGGCACTGTTCGTAACAAGTCCGCAGCGGATTCTGCACCAAGATACTGAACAAAGTTTTTGACAGTCGAGGCACTTGTAAAAATGATGGCATCGATCTGTTCCTGCAAAAGCAACTGATATATGTCTGGGTCGCCTGGTAACTCTGGCATTGTGTATAAGGTTCTGTAGGCGGTGACGTTTTCAACTGTTGCACCAGCCGATCGTAATTGCGTGGGTAGGACATCGCGGGCGATGTCAGCGCGAGGGAGCAAGATGCGGGCACCGGTCAGATTTGTCTTCACCTGCAGTGCGCCTGTAATGGCTTCGGCCCGATGTTCTTCTGGGATGACGTCAACCGTAAGGCCGCGTTTAATGAGTCGATCGGCTGTCGCCGTTCCCACTGCACATAATCGTACTCCTTTAAGGTCTCGAATATCACGACTGTCAGTTACGAGATGTTGAATAAAGGCTTCGACTCCGTTTGCGCTAGTGAAAACAATCCAATCAAACTCATTAAGGCGTGTACATGCCTCATCAAGTGGACGACTGTCATCAGCCGGCAAGATTTGAATACTTGCGGCCTCGATCGGTTCAGCACCGAGGTCGGCTAATTGGTCTACAAGATGTCCAGCCTGTTCGCGTGCGCGCGTGACAATGATCCGCTTTCCGAAGAGAGGACGGGTATCAAACCATCGTAGATATGGTCTCAAGCGAACCGTTGAACCCACGATGAGTACAGCTGCACCGACCTCGCCTGAATGCTGAATTGCTTGGTTTAATTCTTCCAGTGTGCCTTCAATAGTACGTTGGCTTGGCTTGGTTCCGTTATATACGGCCGCCGCTCGGTCCGTTGGCGCTCGACCATTTGTCAGTAATGATTCAATGATGTGAGGTAGCTGGTTAGCGCCAGCGTAACAGACGATTGTATGGGTGAGGTCGGCTAACTTCTTCCAGTCTACGTTAGGCGCCTTACTGGTTTCGTCTTCGTGGCCTCGCACGAGTACAAGGGCATCACCAGCTTCTGGGTAGGTTACAGGCACGCCGGAGTAACATGGGACCCCAATTGCCGCTGGGATTCCAGGTACCACTTCGAATGGGATACCTTGCTCGTGTAGAAACATCGCTTCTTTTGCACCACTATCAAAGACATAAGGATCACCCCATTTTAGGCGAACAACGAGCTTACCCTCACGAGCTTTGTCGGCTAGGAGAAAACTAATCGCATCTTGTTCGAGCGATTCTTGCAAGGCGGCTGCTCCGGCGTCAATTATTTCGGCATCGCTCCGTGCCATATTCAGTAATCGTTGATGAACGAGGTGGTCATGAACAACGACGTCAGCCATTTTGAGATAGCGAAGTCCTAGGACGGTGATCAGTAACGGATCTCCTGGGCCGGCGCCGACGATGAGAACGCTAGGTTTCGGCATGATTAAGAGTGCGGTTCCGGCACTGTCTGCGCACGATACGCGTCCTCTAGAACTGCCCGCGCTCCTTTGGCAATCATTTGGTCAGCGAGTTCTTGGCCGAGTAATTCTGGAGTCGTCACGGGTCCACGATGTCGGCACACTATTGTCTTTGTACCATCCAAGGTGCTTACTAAAGCCCACATGTCGAGATTTGAATCGTAAGGTAATGCGAGTGCGCCAATCGGTGCTTGGCAGCCACCATCAAGTGCGGCTACAAGCGTTCGTTCCGCAACAATTGCTGCTGCCGACGCGTCATCATTTACAGATTCCACGATGGCTTGCGCATTTCGATCATCAGAACGCACCTCAAGAATGATTGCGCCTTGTCCAGGCGCAGGCATGCAAAGGTCGATAGGTAAGGCTATGGAGATGCGCTTTGTGTATCCGAGACGTTGAAGACCAGCAACAGCAAGAACAATCGCGTCATATTCCCTCCCATCGACTTTTTTGAGTCGAGTGTCGAGATTACCCCGAATCGAATCGAATCGAGCTTCTGGGAGTATGCGTCGTAACTGCGAGATTCTTCTAACACTGCCGGTGCCAACTCGTGGTGTGCGTCCAAGGGAAGCTATGATTGCTGAGGCATCACGTTCTAGTTTTTGTAAGTGGATTGGTAGTACTAGAGCATCTAGAGGATCGGCACGTGGTAAGACCGCGCCGATTGCTAAACCTTCCGGAAGTTTCGCGGGCATGTCCTTTGCGCTATGCACCGCAACATCCACTTCGCCATTCAGCAGTGCCTCCTCGATTTCTTTGACAAATAATCTCTTGCCACCGATCGTTGCAAGTGGTTTCTGGGTAAGTCGATCCCCTGTCGTCTTAATCACCGATATTTTGGTCAAGGTTCCGTTGCGCTGTTCAATCGTTTTGGCAAACGTTCGGGCTTGAACCAAAGCCAATTGGCTGCCGCGTGTTCCAATTTTGAGGCTCCTCACGACGTCACCGGTGTCTTAGTAGATGTTGTTGTTGGGGGGTTAGACTCAGACTTTGTAGATTGATCAGCATGAGGGTCCAACTCAAACAGGTGTTCAAGAGCATCGGAATATGCTGCGAGTGTTGCTTCATTGGAGATCGCCTTAAGTTGTTCGGTTGGCGTCAGCAGTATTTTTTCGATCAACAGGCGACTGATTTCTTCGACTCGGGCACGATCGGCAACTGATAGTGATGCTAATTTCGGTTTAAGGCGCTCGAGTTCCAATCTACGAATATCTTCAAAGCTTTGGCGTAACGCCACCACTGTGGGTACTGCACCTCGAGATCGCAACCAATTCGTGAATAAAGTCACAGAATCTTCAACAATCGCTTCAGATTTTTCAATCTGCGAATTCCGCTTTGAGAGGTTGTTGTCAACGATCATTTGGAGATCGTCTATGTTGTAGAGAAACACTTGCTCTATGAAACCCACATCGGGTTCAACATTTCTGGGAACAGCGATATCAATAAAGAACAATGGGCGGTTCTGGCGCTCTCGCATTACTGCATCAATCTGACTCTTGGTCAGGAGCGGTTTGTTTGCACCAGTTGCCGTAGCAACAACATCGGTTGATGCCAGAATCGTATCGATTTGACTCCATGGAATCGCTTCACCTTGAATTTCGGTAGCCAAGGCTTCTGCATGGGTAGGTGTGCGACTTGCAACAAATATTTTCTGTACTTGCTGTGCTTTAAAATGCAGACCAGTCAGTTGGGCCATTTCCCCAGTGCCGATTAACAGGACAGACAATTTTTCTAATTTACCAAAGATTTTCCGTGCAAGGGCGACGGCTGCATAACTAATCGATACAGCACCTTCACCCAATTCAGTTTCTGAGCGTACTCGTTTCCCTGCTACAAAGGACAAGTTAAAAAGGCGGTTTAGGACGCTATTTGTAGCATGCAGTTTTTCAGCAGCCGCAAAGGCCTGTTTCACCTGGCCAAAAATCTGAGGCTCACCTACGACAAGCGAGTCAAGGCCGGCTGATACGCGGAATAGATGTCGCACAGCTTCAGTCCCTGCTAACGCATAAAATATTGGTTGCAATTCATTAGGTGAAATGTCTTTAAACTCGCAAAGAAAATCAAAAATGTCCTTCTGCGCATCTTTTGGATTTGTGCATTGGACATAAAGTTCCGATCGATTGCATGTTGATAACACTACGACAGCGTTCACGGAGGGTCGCTTGAGTAATTGAGCTGTAGCATTCGGAAGCTCTTGCTCAGAAAAATCAAGGCGTTCCCGGAGTTCAATAGATGCCGTTCGGTGGCTGATGCCTAAAAGAAAGATTTGACTCACGCTTTGATGCCGTTGCTAAAAATTGTGACTTGAGGTCAAGAAATATCCGATTGGAACAAAGTTTAATAAAACAATTGCAAAACCAAACGTCGATAACCAGGCGATGCGACGGCCAGTCCAGCCCATTGCGCGATGTGCATAAAGTTCAAAGGAATATATGACCCAACAAAAAAGTGCGACAAAGATCTTAGGGTCTAGCAATGTCATTGCTTGCATCCGAGGATCAGTTCCGTCCACGTGTGCTTGAGAGGTCCACACGCCACCCACTATTAAGCCGACTGTCAAGAATAGCCACCCGACAGCAATAGCTCGAGTATTCATGTAATCCAGGATATGCAGTGAAGGTAATCTTGCATAAAACACCCCAAGATGCTTAGCCTTGAGTTCTTTAAAGAGTAAGAGGTAGGTGATGCCGATGACACACGCAATCGCAAAGCTCGCATAGGCGAAGAGGAGCGACGAAACATGAAGAGCGAACCAAGGGCTTTCTAGTATCGGTGGTCGTTCAACAACACGGTAGTTAGTTACCGCAGGGATGAGCTGGAGTCCGGCTAACAAAGGCGCAATGAGCGTGCCAATAGAACGTTCATTGCTTGTTGTTTCTGTGTACAGGTAGGCAATTGCAAGCAACCAAACGAACATTGAAATGGCACCAGTTGTACCCACGAGTGGCAGGTGGCCGACTTGCATGGTCCTCATGCCAATAATGAATGTATGGGCTAAGGTAGCTGAAGCGAGCATTGTTGTAGCAAAGCGGCCAACTAAGCGCCCTCGGTTCCCAAAATGTACAGCGTAGGCGATCCCAGCTATGAGGTACAGAACAAAAAGAATAATATTCACAACAATCAGCCTTTAAATTCTCGCTCAAGATTAATGAAGAATGTTTGGAATTGAATCATAATTTTACTGAGGTGTCGGTGCGTAATACCCTCGCTTTGTTCGGGTCGTGGCGTTCACCCGATTGGCTTGAACCGCGATCTGACGGAATTCACCATTTCGGTTTTGATTGTTAGATGTGTAGCCTAGAGTATATTGACTCGACAATTCCTCTGCGATTTGTTTGTAAATGTCAGCCAACTCAAGAATTGAATCCGGAAAGAACGACCGCCCACCAGTTTCACGGCTTAACTGACGCAGAACATAAACTGCTTCTTCAGAACCTCGATTGCCACGGCGTTCACGAGTGGGCAGGCCAATTGTGTAGATTACCGTTTCTGAGCGCTTAGCCAGTTCGAGCACTTCGTTAAATCCTACCAAGCTGGACGTGTCTTCACCGTCTGACAGTACGACAATCGACTGACGCCGAATTTCATCGACACCCTTGGCTTTATTCTTTTGCAGCTCTTTAAGCGCAATATAGATGGCGTTGTATAAGGATGTTGATCCCCCGGCAGAAGTTCGTCTGATGGCTCGCTCTAAGGCCTCTGGTTTATTAGTGAATTCCTGCAATATGTTGACACGATTGTCGAAATCGATGACCGAAGCGAGGTCTGCTTGACGAAGCTGATGAGCAAATCCGATGGCAGCTTCTTGTGCCGTACTCAGCCGTCGTTCCATGCTGGCAGAAGTGTCAATCAGCAGTGCCAGCGCAATAGGTAATTGCTCGCGTGTGAAGAATGTTAAATCTTGCTGGATGCCGTCTTCGAAGACGCCAATTTCCTCGACGTCTAGGTCAGTTATATACCGGCCTCCTTCATCGATAACAGTTACATTGATCGAAACGATATCTACACCTGCTTGAAATGAAGGCCTTTGTTGAGACGATTTGTTTTCGGCTGCATTCAGAGCAAGGTGTGGGAGTGTGCAGATAAGAGTGAGGAGCGACAGCGTGCCAGTGAGCGTAATATGGTGCATCATTTAATCCGGTAACGCCGAAGCAGTGAAGCTCCTGTTAATAACGTCTTACTCGGAGTATAGGTGCCAACATTCGAGCACGTCAAGCGTTGGAAACTATTGGTGCTGAACAAGTTGCTAGGATTTTTCGCTCACGAGGGGAATGGGTCAGATTCTTGACCCTTGACGCCATCACGTGCTATAACGAGCGAGTTTTGCATCGATGTGATGCTTGTATTCATGTCTGGCTAACCCACACCACAAGCAGCAACCGTGTAATCGACTTTCGCTCACTACGTGTACCGGTATAAGCTTATACATTACTTGAGTTGAGTTTAAATATAGGATTCACGAACAAGGGTTTCCATGCTGGACGCCTACATTCCAATTTTATTGTTTTTGCTCGTCGCGATTGGTTTTGCGATCTTCACATTGATCTTTGCCAGCCTTATTAAGGCTGAACGCTACAATAAGGTAAAGTTCGAGCCGTATGAGTGCGGGATCGAACCAGAGACGGACGCACGCGCTAAGTACAGTGTCAGGTATTACCTGGTAGCAATGTTGTTTGTGATTTTTGATGTTGAAACTGTCTTCATGTTTCCATGGGCTGTCATCATGGACGAGCTGGCGCTTTTCGGCTTAATCGAGATGGTGGTGTTTTTGTTCATTTTGGTTGTCGGCTATGTCTATGCGTGGCGAAAGGGCGCGCTCGAGTGGACCTAGGTTAGTTTTCCGATGAATAACGAACAAAAACCACCAACTCCTGATGCTAGCGGGGCAGGCTTGGCTCAACCACCCAATAATAATCAGCGCCAGGCAACTGCATCTGCAAAACCAGGGCCGACTAAACCACCTGCGAAGAAGGTCCCGGTTACTCCAACCAGCCCGACTGACCCTGCCCCTCCGGACGATCTGGAGGTTCCATCTTTTATTACTGCATTGCGGGTGGCGCATCCGAATGCAATTGAGCAACTCAGCTATTGGGTCGGTGACTGGACGGTCATCGTGTTCCCCGAACACCTTGTAGCTGTTTCAGAATTTCTAAAGGATGCACCGGACGTTGGTTTTGATCTTTGCTCAGATGTGACGGTTAGTGACTGGCCGGCTCGCGCGAAACGTTTCGATGTTGTGTATTGCCTGTATTCTACGCAGCACAGAAATCGGGTTCGCCTAAAGGTGCGGACCGATGAAAATGGTGCTGTGCCTTCGGTGAGTGACGTATGGCCAGCAGCTAACTGGTTAGAACGCGAAGTGTATGACATGTTCGGTGTCAACATCACAGGGCATCCAGATCTCCGCCGTATTCTAATGCCTGAAGAGTGGCAAGGGCATCCGCAGCGAAAGGATTATCCACTGGAAGGTCCGGGTGAACTTTTAATGGAAGGGCCACAGGATTGGCTTAGACTCCGCAACCTAGATGCTGAGAATGAAGGCGAATAAAATCAATTGGGTTGAAGATGGTTGCACCACAGGGATGTCACCTAGGAAAGGATAAGTTAGGGTTTTAACTATGACCGTCGAGGCACCACGTCCTATGTTTGACACGAACGAGATGGTCTTAAACATGGGGCCCCAACATCCGAGTACTCACGGTGTGCTCCGAATCGTGCTGCACCTAGACGGTGAGCGCGTGGTCGACTCAGACATTGTCATCGGTTATCTCCATCGCGGAATTGAAAAGCTTTCCGAAAATCGAGACTGGACCCAAATTATTCTTCTCACTGATCGCATGGACTATGTGGCCGCAGCTTCGACGAATCTTGGATATTGTGAAACTGTCGAGAAATTGATGTCCATCGAAGTGCCACGACGCGCGCGATACGTAAGAACGGTACTGAATGAGTTGCAGCGTATAGCAAGCCACTGTTTGTGGCTGGGCACCCATGCCATGGATATCGGGGCTATGACCGTGTTTCTATACGCTTTTAGGGAGCGTGAGCTGATTCTTGATCTTTTTGAAGAATACTGCGGTGCTCGGCTTACGTACAACTCACAGCGAATTGGCGGTCTTCCTTTGGATGTACCGCCAGGTTGGGATCGCAAGGTGCTAGAGTTCTGCGACATCATGGATTCAAAAGTCGATGAGTACGAAACATTATTGACTCACAACAGAATTTGGCTCGAACGCACACGTGACATAGGTATTATTTCGGGCTCTGAAGCCGTAGCACTTGGAATGTGCGGTCCTGCACTTAGGGGATCCGGTGTGCCTCGCGATGTTAGAAAGGACGAACCGTACGCAGCCTATGACGAGGTCGAATTCGATGTTCCGATCGGTGACCGAGGTGATACCTATGATCGGTATTTGGTCCGGTTGGAAGAATTCAGACAATCAACACGAATTATCCGTCAAGGTATTGAAGGACTACCCGAGGGTCCGTTTATAGGCAAGGTCCCCAGACTGATTAAGCCGCCTGCTGGTGAGACGTATCACGCAATTGAATCACCAAAGGGTGAGATTGGGTTTTTCATCGTCAGCGACGGCCGGTCAACGAATCCATATCGTTTCAGGGTTCGGTCGCCTTCTTTCTGTAATTTGCAGGCTTTGCCACGACTTATTCGTGGGCATTTGGTTGCCGATGTTGTTGCGCTTATCGGCTCGATTGACATCGTGTTGGGAGAGGTAGATAGGTAGATCTGTAGAATCTGGTGACACACCACAAGTCTGAGATATGGTCGACATTCTTGTTATCCCGCTTCTGAAAATCGTCATTCTTCTCAATGCTGTACTGGTGTCGGTTTCGTACATGACGCTACTCGAGCGTAAAGTCATTGCCTGGGTTCAATCAAGGCTTGGTCCGATGCGAGTTGGTCCAAGAGGAGTGTTGCAGCCTATCGCTGATGCGCTAAAGCTAATGATGAAGGAAGACATTACACCGGCTCGAGCTGACAAATGGGTGTTCACAATCGCTCCCATGATGGTGCTTGTGCCTGCATTAATTGTTTTTGCCGTGATTCCGTTCGGTCCCGAAGTGAATTTGTTTGGTCGTTTGGAGCCGTTGTATATCACAGACATTAATGTTGGCCTGCTTTACATCGTTTCAGTGGCTTCGATTGGTGTTTACGGAATTATCTTAGGTGGCTGGGCGTCTAACAGTAAGTATCCTTTGCTGGCGAGCTTGCGTGCTTCAGCGCAGCTTATTAGTTACGAAGTGGTGGTAACGATGACGCTAGTTAGTATGATTGTAACTGCTGGGACGTTGAGCATGGTGGGCATTGTAGAAGCACAACGTGAATCTGGTCTCTGGTTTCTGTTTGTTCAGCCGGTTGCGTTTGTCTTATTTTTCATTGGTGGACTTGCCGAAACCAATCGTGCTCCATTTGACATGCCGGAAGCCGAACAAGAACTGACCGGTGGATTTCATACCGAATACAGTGGAATGCGGTTCGCTCTATTTTTCTTGGCTGAGTACGCCAACATGATTGTTATTTGCTCGGTCGCGACCACGCTGTTCATGGGGGGTTGGCTAAGGCCGTTTCCTGCCGTTGAGGCACTTGGTTTTCTCGATCTAATCCCTTCCTGGATCTGGTTTATCGGCAAGACTTTTGTATTTTTATATGTCTTTCTCTGGATTCGTGCGACGCTGCCTAGATACCGGTATGACCAGTTGATGCGCTTGGGATGGAAAGTGCTTATTCCTATTGCTATTGGAAATGTTGTGGTGAGTGGCGTTGTGAAGGTTTTGTTGTAAACGGGTAAAGAAGATTATGGGCGAAGCAATCGCATTCTATGGATTATCTGCCTTCATTTTAGGTTTTGCCATTTTAGTGGTGACTACCCGTAACACTGTCCACTGTGTCCTGTTCTTGGTGGCGAACTTTATGTTCGTAGCCATGCTGTATGTCTTGTTAAGGGCCGAGTTCCTCGCTGTGATTCAGGTGCTGGTGTACACGGGTGGCATCGTGGTGCTGTACTTGTTCGTCGTTATGCTGGTTAATTTAAAGGGGTCACCAGAAGCTCATGAAGATCCTCGTCGTTTAGCTCGAACTGGAATGCTTTTGTCTGGTGCGGTGCTAGCCGAGTTTGCTGCGATCATCGTTTACAGCGCAGTTCGCCCATCGTCAGTTGCTACGGTCAGTGATGCTGGGCTTTCTGATGTTGGAGGAAATGTAGAACAAATCGGCTGGATGCTCTATACGAACTACTTAATACCGTTTGAAGTTGCGTCGATTTTATTGTTGGTGGCGATGGTGGGTGCCATCGTCTTAGCAAAGAGAGAGTTGTAATGGTATTTGCTGGACAGACGCACCTTATTTTCGGCGCCCTGACTATGTGAGTGGAAACATGTTAGAAATCACTACAACTCACTACATGGTGTTATCGGCCTCCCTGTTCATGATTGGCGTGATCGGTGTCATGCTTCGCCGTAACATCTTCATTATTTTCATGTCGATTGAATTAATGTTAAACGCCGTCAATATTAACCTTGCGGCGTTTTCGTACCAGTTGGAGCATGTGGTCGGTCAAGTGTTTGCAGTGTTTGTTATAGCGGTGGCTGCCGCTGAGGCCGCTGTCGGTCTAGGAATAATTCTAGCGTTCTATCGAAACAAGGAAACGGTGAATATCGACGAAATGAACGTGATGCGATGGTAACAATCGCATATCACGGTTGGCGTGAGCAAATATGGATCTAATTTGGTTAATCCCCTTAGTACCCGGAATCGGCGCGGCCATTAATGGCTTAGTTGGAATCCGACTGTTCAATAAGGCACAGTCAGCAACTGTCGCTTGCGCATCAATGGGGATTGCGGCTGTCCTGTCTCTAATGGCGTTCGTGGATTTATTGGGCCTTGAGGCTCGTGAACACGTCGTAGTCTTGGCGAATTGGATCCCTCCTATCCCATTGGCAACAGCTAATGGCATTGGAGCCTTCGAAGTTCCTTGGGCATTTCGCTTAGATCCTTTGTCTGCCATGATGATTTTAATCGTGTCTGGTATTGGGTTTCTTATCCATATGTATTCCGTTTCCTATATGCATGACGAACCGCGGGGTGCCTATGCAAGATATTTTTGTTACTTAAATTTGTTCTGCTTTTTCATGCTGACTCTGGTTCTTGGGGCGAACCTTTTAGTTATGTTCGTTGGCTGGGAGGGTGTAGGGCTGTGTTCCTATCTGCTTATTGGATTTTATTACGAAAAAAAGAGTGCGTCTGATGCTGGGAAGAAGGCTTTTCTGGTCAATCGGATTGGAGACTGGGGATTTGTATTAGCTATCTTCTTCATATTTTTCACATTCGGTACTGTTGATTTCAAAGCAGTGGCTAATATTGCAGCCGAGATGCCCATTGAAATCGCCCAGTTCGGCGTCTTGTCTATAATTTGCTTGCTGTTGTTCGTTGGTGCAACAGGCAAAAGCGCGCAGATTCCACTTTATGTCTGGTTACCCGATGCGATGGAGGGTCCGACTCCGGTATCGGCATTGATCCATGCGGCAACAATGGTTACGGCTGGCGTCTACATGGTCGCCCGAAATGCTGTCCTCTTTTCGCATGCACCCATGGTGATGGAAATCGTGGCCATTGTTGGTTTATTGACTGCGTTTGTTGCGGCGACAATTGGATTGGTCCAGTACGACATTAAACGAGTTTTGGCCTATTCGACCGTCTCGCAGTTGGGCTACATGTTTGTAGCCATGGGCGTTGGCGCGTATACAGCGGGTGTATTTCATTTAATGACACACGCCTTCTTCAAAGCACTCTTGTTCCTTGGAAGCGGGTCGGTTATCCGCGCGATGAATCACGAGCAGGATATGCGGCGCATGGGTGGTCTGAGAGCGTACATGCCGGTAACGTTTATAACAATGTTAATTGGTAGTTTAGCGATTGCCGGGATACCGCCGCTTGCAGGATTTTTCAGCAAAGACGAAATTTTATTTCGTACATTCCTTAGTAATCGGGTGTTTTGGGGACTCGCCGTATTGACGGCAGCCATGACGTCTTTTTATATGTTCCGCTTGATGTCCATGACGTTTTTCGGTAATTACCGAGGTCCGGCGTGGCAGACGGACAACCACGAAAACGAAACATCAACGGCTACCCATGGTGGTCATGGCCCCTGGCATGGACCGCACGAGTCACCAAGAATGATGACCGTACCGTTAGCGATTTTGGCGATCGGGGCGATTGTTGCGGGTTTCGTGGGCATCCCTGCAGCTCTCGGTGGAAACAATGCCATCGAACATTTTCTTGAACCAAGCTTGGCTGTAGCGACTGCGGTACCAGCGGCTCATATGTCCCATGCTGGAGAATTGGGTTTGATGGCTTTGTCAGTGCTGATCTCGGTAAGTGCGATTGGCCTAGCTTACCGATTTTATGTGCAGAGACCAGAATTGGCAGAGCGCATGCGAAACCAGTGGGCACGAGCACATCGTGTATTGCTCAACAAATATTATGTCGACGAGTTCTACAACGCGACAGCTGTTCGCGGTACGATGCTGAGTGCCAAAAAATTATGGCAATTTGACGCCCGTGTTGTCGACGGCGCAGTCAACCTGACTGCTCGGCTCACAGTTTTCTCAGGCTGGTTGTCGCATCTTTTCGATAAGTATGTTGTTGATGGACTGGTGAACCTTGTCGGTTGGAGTGCTTCGGAGTCCAGTTTTAGCGTGCGTCGTATACAAACTGGTCTAATTCAAAACTACGCGCTTGTGATGCTGTTGGGTGTTTTCGTTTTCGTTAGTGTGTATTTCATAGTGAGTTGACGTGGGTGCAATGGGATTGACGTACATAACCCTAAAGCTACTGGTTGTTTTATGAATATGAATAACGCTGCTGAATTTCCACTACTGTCACTTATTTTATTGCTGCCGCTTGTAGGCGCGATCATCTTGTTGTTCGTTGATCGCCGTCGTGACGATACGATTCGATGGATTGCTAACATCGTTGCGTCTTTGGGGTTCCTTGTCTCGTTGCCACTTTGGTTCTGGTACGACTCAGCAAATCCAGATTGGCAATTTGTCGAGCGGGCGCCGTGGATTCCATCAATTGGAGCTGAATATTTCCTGGGGGTTGATGGGTTCAGTTCGTTGCTCGTCTTGCTGACTACGCTGATGGGGATGATCGCGATCTTGTCATCTTGGACGGCGATCACTGAGCGGGTGAAGGAATACTATATTTTTCTGCTTGTGTTGCAGACGGGCATGATCGGTGCATTTATCACTCTCGATTTTTTGCTGTTTTTCTTGTTTTGGGAAGTGATGCTTGTTCCGATGTATTTCTTGATTGGGATCTGGGGTAGCGACAATCGTTTGTATTCGGCTATCAAGTTTTTCCTGTACACACTTGTAGGCAGCGTTGTGATGTTGCTGGGTATTCTGGCGGTTTATTTTTACCAGTACAGTGTGACCGGTGTTTACACGTTCGACGTTACTCAGTTCCATGAACTAAATATGCCGGTGGATTTACAATGGTGGGTCTTTTTAGCGTTCTTCCTTGGTTTTGCTGTCAAAGTGCCAATGTTTCCGTTTCACACATGGCTACCAGATGCACACACTGATGCGCCGACAGCCGGCTCAGTCATTCTGGCAGCTGTCTTGTTAAAGATGGGGACGTACGGGTTTATTCGGTTCAGTCTTCCGATTTTGCCTGATGCCACCGTAAGCTTTGTACCGTTGATTGCCGGACTTTCTATCGTTGGCATTATTTATGGCGCGTTAGTGGCGCTCTCACAGAGTGACTGGAAGCGTTTAGTAGCTTACTCCTCAGTTAGCCATATGGGGCTGGTGATGCTGGGTATGTTTGCGTTAACTCCAGTGGGTATTACTGGCAGCATTATTCAGCAAATTAACCATGGCATTTCAACCGGGGCACTTTTCTTAATCGTAGGAATTGTGTACGAACGTCGACATACGCGAGAAATTTCTGAGTATGGCGGATTATCGAAGACCATGCCAGTCTTTGCCGCTGTGTTTCTAATCATGACGATGTCGTCGATTGGGCTGCCAACACTCAATGGATTCATTGGCGAAATCTTAATTCTGCAGGGCGTCTTCGTGGTTAGTAAATGGTGGGCGGCTGTTGCTGCAACCGGAATTGTGCTAGGTGCTGCCTATATGCTGTGGCTGTACCAGCGAACGATGTTTGGCACGATTGATAATCCTAAGAATGAAGGACTTGCTGATTTGAATGTGCGAGAACTAGCAACGTTCGTGCCGCTTATCATCTTGGCAGTGTGGATTGGGCTTTATCCTTCTCCATTCTTGCGGCGCCTGGAAACGTCTGTTGAGCGTGTGATGACGCGGGTGAATGCGGATTACGCTCCACAGAATGTCATGGCGGTGTGCCAGGACGACCCCAGCCATGCTGAGGTGCGATTGGCAAAAGAAAGCGAACGAGTGGATGGAGTAGTCGCAGAAGCGTGCCCAGATGACAAGCTCACCAGCGAGCCATCTAACGGTTCCATGCTAAGGGGTAGTGCATTGGCAGGAGGTAACTGACACATGCCAGCCGGCTTTTCGATGCAGGATTTTCAATATATCCTGCCCGAGATCGTGCTGACGGCCGGAGCATTACTGCTCTTGATCGTCGACCTGTTTACCTCAAGGCAACACCAGCGTGTTCTTGGATGGTGCGCTCTCGCTGTTCTTGGAGCGACCGCACTTACCTTGCTTCCATTTTCTGGCGCAAATCTGGTTGTGTCACGTGGACTGTTGGCGATTGATGGCTTCGCGTTTTTCTTCAAACTAATTTTTCTCGGTGCTGCTGCCATTACCGTCTTAATGTCGTCGTCATACTTGGAAGCAGAAGGACTCAAGGTCGGTGAGTACTATTTCCTAATCTTATGTGCGACGCTCGGCATGATGTTTATGGCGAGCGGGATCGATTTAATTGCGATCTTTATTGGCCTGGAAACGATGGCAGTTGCATTTTATATCTTGGTCGGCTATGTGAAACCTAACCGTCGATCAAATGAAGCTGCCGTGAAGTATTTCTTGTTAGGCGCTTTTTCCTTAGGCCTTCTCCTTTACGGGATGTCCATTCTTTATGGACTGTCCGGCACAACAAATTTAAGAGAATTGACAGCTACGTTTGTGGCAGGTGAATCGGATGGTCTGCTATTAGTTGCAATAATTTTAGTAATTGCGGGCATTGGCTTTAAAATTGCTGCAGTGCCATTTCATATGTGGGCGCCTGATGTGTACGAAGGTGCCCCGACACCGGTCACCGCGTTTCTATCGGTGGGATCAAAAGCGGCGGCCTTTGCCATGTTGCTCCGAATTTTTTTCGAAGGATTACCCGGGTTAGTTGAGGAGTGGAGGCCTATCTTCTACGCCTTGGCGATTATTACGATGACCCTGGGTAATATTGCGGCCATTACGCAAAGCAACATTAAGCGAATGCTCGCCTATTCGTCGATTGCTCACGCAGGTTACATATTGATTGGTGTTGTTGCGGGTACGCCAAGAGGTTTTACAGCCATCTTTGTATACCTAATGGTCTATGTTTTCATGCAGTTAGGTGCCTTTGCTGTGGTGACAATGTTGCGGCGCGAGAATGTAGCGGGTGATGAACTTAAGGACTTAAGCGGCCTGTATTCTAGGTATCCGGTTGCAGCTTTTGCGATGCTCTTTTTCATGCTGTCGCTGGGTGGCATACCACCAACAGCCGGATTTATGGGTAAATTTTGGCTGTTTAGTGCCGCGATTGAAAGTGGCTATATTTGGCTGGCTGTCGTAGCAGTGGGAAACAGTGCCATTTCGCTGTATTACTACATTCGTGTCATTGTTTATATGTGGATCAAGGAAGAGATTGCTGGGCCACCGATTAGAGTTAGCCCGGCGATGGTTGCCGCTTTAGTAATTACTTTGGTCGGCACGATCGTATTCGGGCTGTATCCGGGTCCACTTTTTGAGTTAGCAGCGGCGTCGACACAGGTGCTCCGTGAGCCTGTTATTGTCGGCGCTCTGTTTTATTGAGTTGTTGCTTTACCGTCCCTCGATTCTAGCAAACAGCAGATGCTACGTCTCAGCCGAACGCGCTTGGGCACACTCCAAACAGTCGGGGCACTTAGTGCAGTCGGCCTCTCGTTTGTTCTAGCCGTGGTGATGGGAGCAGGATTCGGGTATTTACTTGATAGTTGGCTTGGTTCATCTCCGTGGTTTTTCCTGGTGTTCTTCTTTTTAGGTGTGACGGCTGGAGTCCTCAATGTCTTCAGGGTTTCGGAGAGCTTCTTGAATGATCGGCAAGGAGGCGGACCCGGTACTGCGTCGAATTGAACGGAATGCAATTGTTGCCTGCATTGTATTTGCAGCGATTGCGTGGTTGGTTGCGGCTGATCGAATTGATGCAGTGATCGGAATTCTGGCGGGTGGGGCTGTGACTGGTGTCAGTTACAGCGTCATTAAGTTAGTTGTTGACGGCATGGTCTCCGCGCTTACTCGCGTGGGAGGACAGGCGCGAGGTGTTGAAAATCGGACGAGTCGTCGCGTGATAGCTACGGTGATGGCAAAGTTCGTCCTACGGTATGCTTTACTCGGTTTGATCGGGTACGTTATGATTGCTCGTTTTCGCCTGCATGCTCTGGGATTATTTGTGGGTGCCTCCTGCGTGGTTTTCGCAATTGCACTCGAAAGTTTTCGGGTAGTTTCGAGGAGCAGGATGTCTTCGTAAGGACACTTACTACTACATGGAAGCCCTGATCCACGATTTATTGATTGTCAAGGCGGTAAATGCCGTTTTGGAGCCCATTCTTACCCCAATTTTTGGCCTGTTCGGACTGCACAGTCCTGTCGGAAGTGATCTCATTCCTGATTATTTAGTGATGTCGTTGTTAATTATTGGCGTCGTGGGCACTGTCGGTTCCATACTTAGCCGTAATCTTAGTTGTGAGAATCCTGGGCCGGTACAACTGGTTTTTGAAGATGGATTAAGCGCACTCAGGACGTTATTGCTGGACATTGTTGGACCGAAAGGCCCGGCTTACCTAACGCTTGTTGGCACGGTGGGGTTATTCATTGCGCTGGGTAATCTGATGGGACTCATTCCTGGATTAATGGCGCCGACCAGTAATATTAATGTCACACTCGGCTGCGCTCTGACAGTCTGCGTTTACTACCATTGGCATGGTGTGAGAGAACAAGGTCCGATCGCCTACCTGAAACATTTTGCAGCTCCACCAGGGGCGCCAATGTGGATCGCCCCAATTTTTTTCCCGATTGAAATCATTAGTCACTTATCCCGAGTGTTGTCCTTGTCCGTTCGGTTATTCGGTAACGTGTTTGGTGAAGAATTGGTGATCGCGATCTTATTCGTGATCGTACCTTTGGTTGTACCGATACCGATGATGTTCATGGGCATTCTTACGGGATCCTTGCAAGCGTTTATTTTTGTAATGTTGACAATGATCTACCTCCAAGGAGCAGTAACAGTCGATCATGACCATGAAGATGAGGAATCTGCTAACGGTGGAGCTGTTGCCGTGCATGCGTAACATCTGCGTTTCGCTCAACCTAGGTGGGGCTGCGCGGTCAATTATTTCTTGATGAATGTAATGGTGCGTTTATTTTGATTTTGAGGAGGCTATGCTTGTGAATACACGGTTTACGTGGGTGTTAATGTTACTGGTGATGGCAGCAGGGCTTATTTCGCCACTGTACGCGCAAGAAGCTGGGACCGCCCAGGGCTTCGATTTGGGAGAGTTGCATAAGTGGTCCATCATTACGGCAGGATTCGCGTTGGCTATTGCAGCAGCGTTTGGCACGCTTGCTCAGTCACGTGGTTTGGCCGCTGCAGCTGAAGGGATTGCGCGAAACCCAAATGCAGCTCCAGAGATTCGGTTTGTGCTGATTCTGGGTCTCGTGCTAATCGAGTCGCTCGTTATCTACGTGCTACTTATTTCCCTGATTCTCTTTTTCGTGAAGCCTTTCGGCGGATAATTATTGGAGGCGAATCGGGTGAGTCGAATCGTATTCGGCTCACCTATCGTCATATGCGTCCGCACGTAAAACCCATCGATGGCTTGTTGTTGTTGATGACCATCTTCTGGGGCAGCAATTTCAGCATAGTCAAGGTTGCGATCAGCGAATTTCCTGTCTTCGCGTTTAACACAATAAGGATGGCCATTGCAGCAATCCTATTTCTGGGACTCCTGCGATTTTATCGAGAACCATTACCATCACGGAGTGACTGGCCGACACTTGTAGGTCTAGCGATTGTCGGGCACTTCTTTTATCAGCTTTGCTTCATTGAAGGCATCGTGCGAACAAGTGTGTCCAACAGTTCATTAATTCTGGGACTGACACCAGTGTTTGTCGCCATCGTCATGCTCTGTCGCGGTTCCGCCAAGGTGTCAGCTGTGCATTGGTTGGGAATCAGTCTCTCGTTTGCAGGGCTCTATCTTATTGTCGGTCGTCAAGCGAGTGTTGCTCTGGATTCTGTTATAGGCGATGTGTTTATGTTAGGAGCGGTATTGTGTTGGGCGGTCTACACGGTGTTTGCAAAAAAGTTACTCACAAAATATTCACCGCTAGTTGTTACTGCCTGCACCTTTATTATTGGCACAGTGCTATTTCTTCCGCTTGGGTTTGTCGAACTCGTACAAATTGACTGGATGACCATTAGTGGATCAGCGTGGGCTGGCCTTACGTATTCAGCCATCTTTGCACTTGTTGTGTCATATTTGATCTGGTGCACAGCGGTGCAGCGCATCGGTAGTGCCCGTACATCTATTTACGGGAATGTCGTTCCCGTGCCGGCAATGATAATTGCTACCCTCTGGTTGGATGAACCCATTGGTTTCGCCAAGGTGGCGGGTGCTCTCGCGATTCTTGTGGGTGTAGGGCTGACGAAGATCCAGCGCGTCACGAGTTCAGTCTAGCGGTCGAGAGTCTACCAATTAACCTGTTATTGACGGCAAAAAAATTACGATACGTTAGTGTCTGCAGCGAGAGGCAGATTGTGTCTTTCCAAAAAATGGTAAGGCATTTAATAACTAGCAACCTCTTGGATAGCTTTCAGAATGTCATTAGTTTGTGGCAAGATCTGTTCTTCCAGAATTGGGTGGTAGGCGACGGGGCAATCAAGGGCGGCAACGCGCTTGATTGGTGCGTCTAGGCAATCGAAAAGTTCCTCGGCAATGCGAGATCCAAGTTCGGCGCCAAAGCCGCAAGTAAGCTGATCTTCGTGGGCGATGACGACCCGGTTTGTCTGTTGAATCGCACTGGCAATACTCTCCCAATCGTAAGGGGCTATGGTGCGTAGGTCGAGCACCATGACACTTATGTTGGCTTTCGACGCTTGCTGGGCGGCCAGTAACGACCGTTGTACAAGAGCACCCCACGTTACGACGACAATGTCATGACCCTCACGGCGGACCGCAGCCTGTCCGAACGGAATAGTGTAATCAGCCCCAGGATACGGATGTTTATTGTAAGTCTGTCGGTAAAGGTGCTTATGTTCAAAAAAGAGCACGGGATCGTCGCATCGAATAGCAGTGCGAAGCAGTCCACTCGCATCTTCTGCATTCGATGGGTAGGCGATCCGCAGGCCTGGGCAGTGCGCAAAAATACTTTCGCCTGACTGACTGTGATAAAGCGATCCTCCCCGCAAATAGCCTCCAATGGGCACACGAATTACCATAGGGCACGCGTAGGTGTTGTTCGACCTGTAGCGCAACATGGAGATTTCGTTGCGGAGCTGCATCATTGCCGGCCAGATATAGTCGAAAAACTGAATTTCCACTACCGGCTTGATTCCTCGTATTGCCATGCCTAGAGCACGGCCAACAATACCGGCCTCGGCTACCGGTGTATTGAAGACCCGGTCTTCCCCGAATGCTCGCTGAAGTCCATGGGTAACTTTAAATACGCCACCTTTGCCAGACACTGACGGCAGCGATTCTGTTCGACTGCAGTCCGCTATATCCTGTCCAAACATCACCATATGAGGATTACAAGTCATTTCATCCCGTAATGTATGGTTAATTGCTGTCACCATGGTTTCCGGATCGCCGGATGGCGTTGGTTCAGAAGTGAAGGCTGTTGACGCTGGATCGATTTTAGGTGAATACAAATAATCCAGAACAGTCGCGGGATTTGGCTGAGAGGCTTTAAGTGCCTGACTGGTTGCTTCAGCAATATCATTGTCGACAGCTGACTCGATTTTCTTGAGGTCTGCCTCACTGGCTATCGATTCCTGGATGCACCAATGTTTGAATAGTTTTAGTGGATCTTGCTCAAGATCGGCCTGGCATTCCGCTTCGCTTCGATATGCTTTCTGATCGTCAGACAACGAATGAGAGTGCAGGCGTACGACGCTGGCATGCACTAACGCTGGGCCCTTTCGTGATTGGGCGTAAGTAATCGCTTCATGCATGCCACTGTAACTCTCGAAAAAATCTGTTCCATCAATGCTTATCGTGCGGAGCGTAGGAAATCGTTCGACGAGGGTGGAAATACTCCCACCCGGTGTTTGTGCATCGACTGGTACGGAAATAGCGTAGCCATTGTCTTGAATCAGGTAGACGACCGGAAGTTTTCGAAGACAGGTTGCACTTAAGGCTTCCCAAAATTCACCTTCACTGGTTGCGCCTTCGCCAAGCGACACTAGAACGACCTCATCATCGTGGGCGGATATCAAGGCCTTGTCAGCCGTGCGCTGCGTCGCAGCGAGAACGCCAGCTTCAGCACAGCCCACCGCGTGAAGGCATTGAGTTCCCGTTGCGCTTGATGGCGATACGATGTGCGACTCTCGGCTGCTCCAGTGGGATGGCATTTGCCGCCCACCAGAACTGGGGTCTTCTGCCGAACCCACCCCTCCCAACAACATGGTTGTTGGACTAACACCGAGCGTTAAACAAAGTGCTCGGTCTCGATAGTATGGAAAGATCCAGTCGTAGCCTGGTCTGAGAAGCATTCCGGCAGCGACTTGGACAGCTTCATGTCCAGCCGCGCTAATCTGAAAAAATGTTGCACTCTGGTTCTTGAGTTGAATTTCTTTTTCGTCCAAGCGTCGCGAGAGAACCATCAGGCGATAGGCATTTAAAAGATCGTCCCGGGAAAGATCTTTCATGTGCTTCTGATTCTTGATCGCTTTGGATTGCGACGACGGGTTGGAAGCTGTGGCGGCCTTTAGGCTCATCGAATCGTTAGCTCATTCTAAGGATGTGTTACTTGGCGTATCACATCCTCCAGTAATAACAAATACACTCATGCTTCTGTCAGATATTAGTGGCACGCGAAGGATGTTGTTGCTACTCAAAATTGATAGTTGAGTTACTCATCACATTATAACATCGGCTGGCAGTGGTATACTCATCGCGCTCTTGCGACAAAAGAGCCTAAAAACGTGGTATTTCGTAGCGTGGAACATACAATGTCTACCAGTTTTACACTGCATCGGTGGGAAGATATAGCGCCAGATAAGGTTACCGCAATGGTCTCGCGCAAGGTTGTTTCTGGAGAGCGTGAGATGTTGGTGCAAGTCTATCTGAAGAAAGGCTCCATGGTCCCCAAGCATGCGCACGAAAGCGAGCAGATGACTTATGTGCTCCAGGGACGGGTTAAGTTCATGATTGCTGGTGCTGAAGTCCTTGTGAGCGAAGGCGAAGTCTTGGTTATTCCATCAGGCGTCGAACATCAGGCTGAAGTGCTTGACGATACGTTTGAAATCGACTTTTTTAGTCCAGCTCGCCACGATTGGCTTGGTGCGAAGCTCACTCGTGACGACTCCAACGAGACAGCGACAACCTAGAGCGCAACACATTAGATCCCAGTCGCTGATGTGCTCAAAACATTCGTAGTGTCAATGGACAGGCCCAGTCCAGTCGTCATCTCGCTTACCAGGGTGAACATGGAAGCGTCGACGAAGACGATTCATTTTCCATTTAATGTACTGGTATTTAATTTCGCCAATTAAATTTGTTGTCCCACCCCCACCCCCTCTTAAATAGAGGTAACCGGCGAGGAGTCCTCCAAGATGGGCTTCGTGTGAGACGCCGCTATTCGTATCGTTGATTGATGAGAAAAAGAGAATTCCCCCAATGATCATGACGAAATACTTTGCCGGTACGGGAAACAGGAAATACATGTAGATCGGGCGATCTGGATAGTACAGACCAAAGGCAAGCAATACTCCATACACTGCACCGGACGCACCGATTGTTACCGAATAGTACATTTGGTCAGCGGACGCAATCGGGAGTAGGGAGACGAACAATACTGTTACGGCGGCACCGATGCCTGTTACAAAATAGTATTTAATAAAGGCCTTGCTTCCCCAAAGACGTTCGAGTTCCACGCCAAACATCCATAGGGCCAACATATTGAATAAGATGTGAAAGAGACCACCATGAAGGAATAGATACGTGACTGGTTGCCAGAAATGAAATTGCTCGAATACTGCCTGAGGTGTCAATCCGAATGAGAGTACGAGGCGTGGCCACACGATAGTTGCGACGAAGGCAAGAATGTTGAGTTTTATCAACATCTTAATGCCCGGAGAAATTGGCCCAGGGCCGAAGCGGTATGGGGATGCGGAGTAACGATATTGAGGCATCTACACTACTTACGAACCAGGAACTTTACTGACATCCAATCAGCGTGGCTCAAGCCTACTAGGTAATCGTACCATAATGTTGGCCGCAGCCTCGTTTAAACCCATTGTTTCAACAGCTTCAAACAGTCCCAGTGAGTTTGGCGATAATACGGCGACGAGCGTCGTTGAATTCATCCATACGCAAGGCCTGAGCCGCACCGCAGAGAACCAGTACGCTCGCCGCGATAGTGATAGAGAGGCGCAGTATTTGCACACTGAGAAGGGCGCTTGGCCAAATGTCAGCCAAGTATCGTTCTGTAACAACGGCTACACTACCCATGATGATGGATGCTACGACAATTTTGATAAAGGTAATGCCAAGTCTTGCTCCGTCAATTCCATCCAGACGGCGATGCAGTAAGATCATTAAGATCAGTGCGTTAAAAATTGCCGCAATTGCTGTTCCAAGAGCTAGACCTTGATAGCCCATAATCCGGACTAGCGTTAAATTGAGAACCAAATTAAGTGCAACAGCGATCCCACTGATGACCGCTGGCGTGCGACTATCTCGCATGGCGTAAAAAATAGGCGCCGTAATTTTGACCGTGGAGTAGCCAATTAACCCAGGGGCATAGCATTGAAGCGCTGCAGCTGTAGCAGCCGTATCAGCTGAGGTGAAGCTTCCTCGTTCGAAGATCAAGGCGATGATTGGCGTCGCCAACACCATCAAGCCTACGGCAGCCGGTACATTCAACATCATCATCAAGCGCAGACTGCTGGAAATCATTTTACGCATATCCGTGGTATTTTCCAGCGCTGCCATTCGAGAAAATTGCGGTAATGAAGCTGTGGCGATAGAGACTCCAAAGAGTCCAATTGGGAGATACATTAGGCGAAAGGCATAACTAAGCCAGGAGACGGCGCCTGTCCCTTCACCCGTCGCGAGTATTGAGTTGACGAGCAAGTTAATTTGCACGGCTGCAAGTCCGAGGGTGCCCGGACCCATTAGCCTAAGCACTTCTTGCAGCCCACTATCGTGGGGATTGAGCAATAGGCGGTATCGATAGCCCTGTTTTCGGAGGGCCATCCATTGAAGGAATCCCTGGCCGAATCCGCCAAGAAGAGTGCCAATTGCCATACCCGTAATTGGAGGCAACCCGAACTGCGGCATTAGTGGAACAAGACCAAACCCACTAGCGATCATGGCGATGTTGAACATCGCTGGTGAGAGCGCAGGTGTGAAAAAATGCTGATGGGCGTTGAGCATTCCCATGAAGGCGGCAGCCACGGTTACCAACGTCAGGAACGGCAGCATGATGCGCGTTAGCAATGTTGT
The DNA here is from genome assembly GCA_913052135.1 of uncultured Acidobacteriota bacterium. Classification (GTDB taxonomy): domain Bacteria; phylum Acidobacteriota; class Vicinamibacteria; order Vicinamibacterales; family UBA823; genus UBA8106. Next base: position 35,760 of record CAJXDY010000004.1, on the reverse strand, counting down.
GAGCTCGAGTTTTCCTGGAACGTTGGCATAGTCTCCAGCAAACATATTTACAATGGGACCAGCAAAAATAATCCCAGCAATGACCAGAATGCCTGTGGTAAGCAGCAGAGCATTGATGAGTTGATTTCCGAGTCGCCACGCAACCTCTCGACCGTCGGTCGTCATGCGTCGAGTAAAGGTCGGGACAAATGCTGCACTCATCGCGCCTTCGGCAAAGAGATCACGCATCAAGTTCGGGATGCGAAATCCTATGGTGAAGGCATCCATCGCATTTCCAGCGCCAAAGAGGTACGCCAGAACTTGGTCACGAACAAGCCCGAGGACACGACTAATCATCGTGGCACTTCCGATCACACCTACGGAGCGGGCAAGTCGTACGGATGACGGCTTTGATGATTGATGCGGCGCGGAGGAAGTCTCCGAAACTGGCGATGACATTACGTGAGAGTCAGGCTAGCAGCAGCATACAGGTGATTGCTTAGCGTTCCTTAAAATAATCAATAACTTGTGAAAGTATTTCTTCGAGTTGTACTTCTGGGACGTACCCTATCAACTCATGAATCTTTGTGAGGTCCGGCACCCGTCGAGGCATATCCTCAAAACCGGCATCGTACGCCTGGTCATAAGGGATCGTGACAATTTCAGAGGAACTGTTTGTCATAGCTTTAATTTTTTCAGCCAGCGCCCGGATCGTAATTTCGTGACTGTTGCCAATGTTATAAACCTGTCCGATGGCTCGTGATTCAGCGCTCAGTTTTATGAGGGCTCCGACGACATCACCCACATAAGTGAAACTTCTCGACTGGGAGCCATCTCCAAAGACGGTAATTGGCTGGCCGGCTAGGGCTTGTCGGACAAATGACGGGATTACCATGCCGTACTGCCCAGTCTGGCGTGGACCCACTGTATTGAAGAGTCGCACGACAATAACCGGAAGTTGTCTTTCTTTCCAGTAGGCTAGCGCCAAGAACTCATCGAGAGCTTTGCTGCAGGCATAGGCCCAGCGGTGCTTCCATGTTGCACCGAGCCTGATGTCTGCTTCTTCCTTAAATGGCACCTCCTTCGATTTACCGTAAACTTCAGAAGTCGACGCGACAATGACGAGCTTCTTTTTCTTGTTGGCATGAGTTAAGACGACTTCAGTGCCATGCACATTTGTTTCAATCGTATGAACGGGTGCCTCAACGATTAACTTGACGCCGACTGCAGCTGCCAGATGGAAAATGACGTCACTACGATCGATCAACTCGGCTAACACGGGCTCATTGGTTACCGACTCATTCGTATAGTGAAAAGAGGGATGGGATTTCAAGTGTTCAATATTGTCGATTGAGCCGGTTGACAGATTGTCTAGCGCAAACACTTCATGGCCGGCCTTGAGGAGTGCCTGCGAAAGATGTGATCCAATAAATCCGGCCCCGCCAGTGATGAGTGCCCGCATAGCTTAATAAGTTCTCCGGTAATGGTCTCTGACACGCGCACGATGTGTCGGGCACAGTGCCCTTCGCGCATCCTATCACGTCGCAAATCGAAAATTGATAACGTCGCCGTCTTGCACTTCGTATTCTTTGCCTTCGAGCCGCACTTCACCGTGCTCACGACAAGTATGAAGCGAGCCACGCTCTTTTAATGGTTCGTAGGAAACGACTTCGGCCCTAATGAAGCCTCGGGCGATATCTGAATGAATTTCACGTGCCGCAGCCTGCGCAATGGTTCCTTTTGGCACAGCCCATGCGCGACATTCGTCCTCACCAACAGTAAAAAACGAGATGTACCCCAGCAATTGAAAGGCAGCACGAATCACACGGTCGAGGCTCGATTCCACAAGTCCGAGATCCGCCAAAAAAGTTTGAGCGTCACTGGGATCTAGCTGTGAGATTTCCAGCTCAATTTTTGCGCAAACCGGCACGTGGGCGTGCGTGAGCTTATCCTTAATCCGTTCGATACCTGGTGATGCATCGGCTGGTGTATTTTGAGAGAGGTCAGTTTCGTCGAGGTTGAGGATTAGCAAGAGAGGCTTAGCCGAAAGTAGTTGAAAGCCCCGCAGTTGTTTTTGGAGGTGTTCATCAAGGTTAAGTGCCCGCACTGGCGTACCTTCTTCAAGTGATTCCTGGCATTGCGTGAGAACAGTTTTTTCCTGGTCTAATGTCGTGTTCTTACCTTTTTTTAGATCCTGATTGACGCGTTGGAGGCGCCGTTCTACGACATCTAAATCGTTCAAAATTAGTTCTTCTTCCATCAAACGTATGTCACGTCCAGGGTCAACGGAACCTGAAGGAGGTGGTGCTGTTTCACTTTGAAACGCTCGAACGACGTGAAGTAGGGCATCCGCTTCACGAAATACCGAAACATCTACTGTTGAGGTCAGACCTTGCTGACCTGTCGGGTCAGAAAACTGCACAGTGGTTGGTACGCGTTTCTTAGGGTTAAACATGGTCGTTAGGTGGTCGAGCCTTTCATCCGGTACCCGTGAAATTCCCACTGCAGGATCTCCACGACGTCGGTTATGACCAGTTTCAAGAGCCTGAGTCATTAATTGAAACAGGGTGGTCTTACCAGACGATGGGAAGCCAATCAGGCCTGCACGCAACATTTTTTATAGGAAGTTACCGGGTAGTCCGCTGGGTCGACAAGCAGCACGCGTAACGTCAATTAATAGAACATTTAATGTTAGCACGCTCTGCAGGTCATCTTTGCGAAACAGCGCCGAATTAGAAATAGGAGAACATTTAGCGAAGATAAATGGAAACCACTATTTGAATGTTGACATAAACCTCTGCGTTTCTTACGATTGCAGTGGACTTTAATGGCTTAAAGTGGAGTTTAATAGGTGCTTAGGGGTAATTTCTCAGCAAAAATCGATGACAAGGGTCGGCTCAAAATTCCGACTGCTTTTCGTGCGTTCATTCAGGAACGTTATGGAACCAGATTGTTCGTGACCAGTCTTTCTGGTGACTATGCACGTGTCTATCCAATGTCGGTGTGGGAAGGGATCGAACAGAAGCTTGCCCAAGTTCCCTCATCACACCCTTCGCGTGCGAGGTTTTTTGACCGAATCAACTATTTTGGACAGCCCGCTGAGTTTGATCGACAGGGACGTGTATCGATTCATCAGCGACTTCGTGAGTCAGCGTTAATAGTTGGCGAGGTTGATGTCTTTGGTTTGTATGACTATTTGGACGTGTGGAACCATGACCGATTTGTAGCCAAGCTACAGCGCGAACCATATTCCGAAGAGGATGCGCGCGCCTTGGCGGAGTTTGGCATTTGATGGATACAACTGTGCATCAGGCAGTGCTCACTGCAGAGGTGCTGACATTTTTAGCTCCCCAGCGCGGAGGCTTGTTTGTTGACTGCACGGTGGGTTTAGGTGGTCATGCGCGCGTACTACTTGAACATGGTGCCAGCCGAGTGATTGGGCTTGACCGTGATCGCGAAGCGCTGAGCCAGGCACACACAGCGTTATCGGCTTGGGCTGAACATGTCGAACTTCATCATGCCAATTACAAAGACGTGGACGCTGTTCTAAATACCAATCAGATTTCTAGCGTTGACGGCGTGTTAGCAGACTTGGGTGTTTCATCGCTCCATTTGGATGGTGAAGGGCGTGGTTTTAGTTTTCGCCGTGACGAACCGCTTGATATGCGGATGGATCAATCGACTGGCCAGACCGCAGCAGACTTGATCCGGAATACTTCGGAACAAGCATTAGCGGACATCATCTTTAAATATGGCGAGGAGCGACAATCACGACGTATTGCCCGAGCGATTGTGGAGGCGAGGCGGACATCACCGGTAACCTCGACTGGGGACTTGGCGTCAATCGTGCGGCGCTCATTGAGGCGAAAAGGATACACGCGCATCGATCCGGCGACAAGGACTTTTCAAGCGATTCGGATTTGGGTGAATCAGGAGTTAGAGGGATTAGAAGTTGCGCTGGAGGCGATGTGTCGTCGCTTGCGGACGGGGGCTAGGCTAGTCGTTATTTCCTTTCATTCACTTGAAGATCGAATCGTGAAACACACGTTCCGAGCGTTTGAGCGTGAGGGCAAGGTGGCGATTCGCGTTTTAACGAAGCGTCCAGTCATTCCTCAGGACGAAGAAGTTGAGCGTAATCCACGCGCAAGATCTGCAAAGTTGCGTGTGGCTGAGAGGGTCGCATGAAGTCGCAATGGATTGAGTATGAAAAGACGCCGAAAGTTCGGAACACTGCGATCATTCGCGAACCTGACAAAAGACAACACAAGGAACTCAGGCGTTGGGTGGGGTTTGGGATAGTAATCGTAGCGGTGGTCTTGTTTTCCGCGTGGCAAAACTTTGAGTTAATACAACATGGGTACCGTATTGAAGATTTGCGCAAAGAACACGAGATAGAAAAATCAAAGAATCAGCACCTTCGTCTTGAAATTGAAAGCCTGACGTCGCCAAAGGAAGTTGAAAGGATAGCGAGGGAAGAACTGAACTTGGTAGTGCCGTCGGAGGATCAGGTGATCGTACTAGAACGGGTCGAAATGGCACCACCGCCTGACACTGCGATCGTGGCTACTCGTAGATAGATATAGGGGGGAGTAATTGACCAAGCGGTCACAAGGCATTGGCCCACTTTTTGCTGATGATTCTCAAGCCGGCATGTCCGGTGAAGAGATTGAGAAGCAGACAGCAGCAGTTGGTGCGAGTGACCAGTGGCGTCACGCAATACGACGTCGAGTTACCTTGGTGGCAGTGATATTGCTGGGGTGGATGTGCGTGATCGGCGGTCGATTATGGTACGTCCAGGTTTATGACCGTGATTTTTATTTAGATCAGGCTGCTATTCAGCAGGAACAAACACTTTCAGTTCCTGCGAAGCGAGGAGATATTCTTGATCGAAAAGGTCGCGTACTAGCACTGAGTGTTGAAGCCGACACCATTACCGCGATACCGAGACAGATCAACAACGCTGAGATAGTTGCCAAGCAACTCTGCGACGTGTTGAAAGATTGCGGTAAAGGCAGCTACCTTAGTGTGGAAGAGCTCACCGCACGATTGGATACTGACCGAGCTTTTGCCTATATCCGTCGGCAAGTGTTACCCACGGTTAAAGAACGAATTGCGGCACTCAAGATCGAGGGGATTGGGTGGATTAAAGAGGAGCGGCGCTATTACCCGAATCGGGAAATGGCAGCGCATCTCCTCGGGTATGTCGGGGTAGATAACAAGGGTCTTGGCGGTATTGAATCTAAGTATCAATCAACGATTCTAGGTCAGCCTGGCAAAATCCTGTTTCAGACGGACGCTCGCCATCGCGCATTTGTCAGTCGGATCGAACAAGCTCCCACCGTTGGCGCAACTCTTGAATTGACGATTGACGAGCACCTGCAACATATTGCAGAACGAGAACTCCGTAGAGGGATCGAGGAGCACCGTGCGTCCGCTGGCACGGTCATCATCCTCCAACCACATACCGGCGAAGTGCTCGCACTCGCTAATGAGCCAACCTTCAATCCAAATGTGTTCCGGTTTTTTACTAGCGAGGTCCGTCGGAATCGCGCGATTCAAGACCAGTACGAGCCGGGCTCCATCTTCAAAATCGTTACGGCATCTGCAGCTCTCGAAGAAAAGGTTGTTGCACCAGACGATTTGTTCGACGTGAGTGAGGGAATGATTCACTTCGGTGCACGTACGATTCACGATACTACGAATTACGGCACGCTGTCGTTTACTGACGTGATCGTCAAATCGAGCAACGTGGGCACGATTCTCGTTGGCCAGGAAATTGGCGCCGATCGACTTGATGAGTATACGCGCCGCTTTGGATTTGGACGAAGGCTGTCACAGGATTTTAGCGGAGAGAACCCTGGCTTGGTGTGGCCTCCAGAAAACCTGGATCCAAGTGGGTTGGCTTCCGTGTCGATAGGATATCAAATCGGGGTGACGCCCCTCCAGATGGCTGTGGCCACAAGCGTTATCGCAAACGGCGGTAATTTAATGGAACCTCACGTTGTTAAAGCGCTTGTGGCACATGGGCGTCGAGTCAAGATGAAACGTGAAGATCCGCAACGGGTGATCACCCGGGCAACAGCCACTACTGTGACATCAATGATGGAGGATGTAGTTCGTCGAGGTACTGCTACGCAAGCCCAGATTCCTGGTTATACGATTGCTGGAAAAACCGGGACCGCCGCAAAATTTGTTAATGGGGCATATTCGAAGAGCCTGTACAATTCCTCGTTTGTCGGGTTCGCGCCATCACGTGCACCAGAGCTGACGATTCTCGTTGTTATTGATTCACCGAAAGCAGGACACACCTACGGCGGTGTTGTTGCCGCACCCATATTTAAACGCATTGCCGAGGCTGCACTTAGGTATTTAGAAATCTCTCCGACTCTTCATGCCCCGTCACTAATCTTGGTGCCGCAAAATTCAGCACCGGAATCCAGAACTGCAGGCGCTCGACAGCGTCCCGCGGCCATAACGGCGATAGCGACTGTCAAGCCTGGCCAAGTCGTTATGCCAGACCTGCGAGGCCTAAGTGCGCGGCAGGCGTTGCGGGGACTGGCCAAGCTTGAAGTTCGCGCTCATCTTGAAGGCAATGGTTTTGTAGTTGAGCAAACGCCAGAACCAGGAATACCAATCGACCGAGACTTCGAATGTGTTTTGAGACTTGCTCGTACTGTGTTGACTCCAAGAGCTTCTACTAGTGAGGCAAGTCCATGACATTGGGCGATCTGTTACGTCGAGCAGACGAACTTGCCACCAGTCGTATGTCAGAGTCAGTGCTGCAGTCTCCGGTTGCTTCACAAATTGTTAATGCAGTCACCCATGATTCTCGGAACGTTCAACCCGGCACTCTTTTTGTTGGCCTTCAGGGTGAACACGTCGATGGGGCGACGTACGCCAGAGACGCAGAGCGTCGCGGTGCGGTCGCAGTCGTTTCAGGTTCCCCTCAAAACACTGAAGTAAGTCTCCCGTGGATTACGGTTTCGGATGCGCGTGAAGCCCTTGCCGCTCTCTCTGCATCTTTTTACGATCTTCCAAGTCACGAATTAATGGTGCTCGGCATTACCGGCACGAATGGTAAGACCACTACAGCCCATCTTCTTAGTGAAATTTTTGAACAGGCTGGGATGCCGTGTGGGCGATTAGGCACGGTTAGCCACCAGATTGGAAACGAAACTCGCGAAGCGGCTCTGACAACTCCGGAAGCGCCAGAGATTCAAAGCTTGCTCCGTGAACTCGTAGATGGTGGTTCGATGGTGTGTGCGATGGAAGTTTCATCACACGGTCTAGCTTTGCGGCGGGTTGACTTCACTCGCTTTACCGCAGCGGTGTTCACAAATCTTAGCCGTGACCATCTTGATTTTCATGGTGATATGAACAGTTACTTTCTGGCAAAGCGTCGATTGTTCGACGAGTTGCCTTCAGATGCACGGACGATCGTGAATCTCGATGATCCACGAGGTTCTTTGCTCGCGAGTGCAGCATCTCGGCCGGTCACCTATGCGATCGACCAACCGGCGGATGTGGTGTCAGCAGATGTCATCGATGCATCCTTTAATGGACTGGTCTTTGATGTACGGACGTCCCGGGGGGTCTTGCATCTTAGGTCTAGTCTTTTGGGGCGCATTAATGTCTATAACATTTTGGCCGCGGTCGCGACAGCAATAGCGTTGGACCTGCCTTTCGATGCGATTGAGCAGGGCGTGGAATCACTGAAGAGCGTACCGGGTCGCATGCAAGTTGTTTCACATGGTGACGATGACCTAACGGTTATTGTGGATTTTGCTCATACAGACGACGCATTAAAGCAGGTGCTTGAAGGGACACGAGCTCTCGCTAGTGAGAGAGTCGTTGTGGTGTTCGGTTGCGGAGGAGATCGCGACCGGTCAAAACGTCCCCTGATGGGCGCTGTCGCTGCTCGTTTAAGTGATGCCGTCATAGTGACGTCTGACAATCCTCGTTCAGAAGATCCACTTGCCATTATTCAAGACATTACGCGCGGGATGGATTCGGCGACTCAGCGGTCCAATGCTGAGGTTGGAGAAGGGACGGGCGACTTTTTCCGAACACCGTATCTTACGATCAGTGATCGCAAACTAGCTATTGAACGAGCGATTCGAGAAGCACACGTAGGTGATGTAGTCGTTATTGCGGGTAAGGGGCACGAAACCTATCAAGAAATCGGAAGTGAACGACGGTCATTTGATGATTTGGAAATCGCCCAAGACGCATTACGTCGTCGGCGGACGAATGCTCTTGTGTCGTAGAGGTTGCATGGTGCCAGAAGGGTTACGAACGCAATTAACAGCTGGAGAGGTTGCGAAGGCGATGGAAGGGCGTTTGATGTCAGGGCGTCTAGAGATACCAGTAGATGCGGTATCCATCGACACTCGGTCGGCGTCGCGCGGCGATCTGTTTTTTGCCATACAGGGTAACCGTTTTGATGGTCACCACTTTGTTGATGAAGCCATTGGTCGGGGAGCGTGTGGTGCTGTTGTGAGCGAGTCGTTCACCATTCCGTCGTCTACTTCTGCGAGCGAACCGGTCATGATCGTTGTTTCTGACACGGTTCGAGCGCTGCAGTTACTGGGTCGGTATGTTCGCCGGCAGTCGGGGTCTAAGGTGGTGGCCATCACGGGCAGTACTGGCAAAACGTCCACCAAGGAGATGACTGCCGATCTCCTTAGCGGGAGCTACTGTGTCGTTCGCAATGAGGGAAACTTGAATAACCATATCGGGCTTCCGTTGTCGCTGATCAAGTTGCTATCAAAACCTGATGTTGCGGTGGTGGAACTTGGGATGAGTCAAGCCGGAGAAATTGGTGCTCTAGTAGCGATTGCTGAACCTGAAGTACGAGTGTGGACGAACGTCTCTGAAGCTCATCTATCGTCTTTTGATTCGATTGAACATATTGCGGACGCCAAAGCCGAGATTCTTGAAGGTGCAGACCGCAGTGACAAATTGGTTGCCAACGCGAATGACGTACGCGTGATGACACACGCTGCTCGGTTTGCCGGTCAGGTGACCACCTTCGGCGTTGAAGTGCCGGCCGATGTCTTTGCCGAACACGTGCAGGATTACGGTCTTGATGGGGTCAAAGCTTCTGTTCGAACTTCTGAGGGCCAGGTCGAGGTGCATGTTCCACTTCTAGGTCGCGGACAACTCGCTAACGCTCTGGCTGCAATCACAGTGGCGCTGCAATTTCAAATTTCACTTAATGATATTGCGAGTCGGATCGAAAAACTTTGTCCTCTGCCACATCGCGGCCAGGCAATCAAATTAAAAAATGGCATCACAGTGATCGACGATTCCTACAATTCTAATCCGGCGGCACTCACCGCATTATGTAACGCGGTTCGATTCACTAACGTTCCAGGTCGTCGTATCGCAGTCATCGGAGAGATGCTCGAGCTCGGATCTCAATCATCTCAGTTACACAAGAAATGCGGACAGATGATAGCTGCGTGTGGTTTTCAAGAACTTGTAGTGATTGGTAGTGATTACGCAAACGACTTTACTGCTGCAGCAGTCGCCGCCGGGATGCCACCGGGTTCAGTTCAACAAGCCGACACGAGTGAAACGGCAGTTCCTCTAGTGCTGGATTTGATGCAGGCGGGTGACTTAATCGTCGTTAAAGGCTCGCGAGGGATTCGTACCGATATCGTCGTTGAAGGCATAACTCGAGGTTACGCCTAATGCTGTACCACCTTCTCTATCCTTATGGCGCACAGATTTCGTTGTTGAATGTAACGCAGTATGTGACATTCCGTACGGCGGCGGCGAGTCTGACGGCTCTAGCGTTTAGCCTGATGTTGGGCCCATGGATGATTCGAAAACTTCGAGAAGCACAAATCGGACAAGTGATCCGGACCACTGGGCCGATTGCCCATCAACCAAAAGCCGGCACGCCTACCATGGGCGGGCTTCTGATTTTGACTGCCGCGATTGTTCCCACATTACTGTGGGCTGATCTGACTAATACATATGTGTGGATTGCCGTGTTGTCCACTCTAGCTTTTGGCAGTATCGGGTTCGTTGATGATTACCTAAAATTGAAACGACGGTCTCATCATGGTCTTCGTCCACGTTATAAATTGGTTGCGCAAGTAGTGGTTGCGTCCCTAGTAGGAGTAGCTGTTCTAGCCTTAACGGAGGAAAACCTTTATAACACGCGTCTCAATTTTCCATTCTTCAAAGAGTTAGTTCCAGAACTCGGCTTTTTGTACGTGCCATTCGTTGTTCTTGTCCTAGTGGGAGCTTCCAATGCAGTCAACTTAACGGATGGCCTCGACGGTTTAGCAATTGGCACGTTTACTATTGCTGCCGCAGCCTTTACTGGGTTGACTTACATTACCGGACATCGCGTATTTGCTGAATATCTCTTACTTGTTCAGTTTTCCCCAGCGGCAGAACTCACGATTTTCTGCGGAGCGCTAGTGGGCGCGAGCCTAGGCTTTCTCTGGTACAACGCCTATCCAGCTGACATTTTCATGGGCGACGTTGGCTCGTTAGCACTCGGTGGCGCGCTCGGGACGGTGGCTGTTCTCATTAAGCAAGAATTGCTTCTACTGATTGTTGGCGGGGTGTTTGTCGCAGAGGCGCTGTCGGTGATTATTCAAGTCTTCTCTTTCCGAATGACGGGTCGTCGTGTTTTTAAGATGGCGCCATTGCACCATCACTTTGAATTACAAGGTTGGAGTGAGCCAAAGATCATGACTCGGTTCCTCGTCGTTGCTGTGATTTTCGCACTTTTCAGTTTAACGACATTGAAGTTGCGGTGAGGCGGACGTGCCACATAGCAAGAAGAAGGATTTTTCGGTTGAGAACCACAGCGTCGTTGTTGTGGGTGCTGCGCAAAGTGGCATCGCTGCAGCTGAGCTGCTGATTGATAGAGGAGCATCCGTGACGATAACCGACCTGCGGGCACGGACGGACCTTCCAGACAGTTTGCGGAATGAAAAGGTGCAACTCGAGTTTGGTGAACACCGAATGGAAACGTTCGTGAATGCTGACTTGGTTGTGATGAGTCCTGGTGTTCCACCCATTCAGTCGGTCATTCAGGCGGCCAGAGCAGCGGGTGTGCCAGTAATCAGTGAAATCGAGTTGGCGTCAAGATGGATGGACGGTCGTATTGTTGCCGTGACTGGGACTAAAGGAAAGTCGACTACCACGGTTTTGGTTGGACAAATCCTCGCTGCGGCTGGTTTCCAAACCGTTGTTGGCGGCAATATCGGTCCAGCATTAAGTACGCAAGTTGGAGAATCAAGTCCTGACGTTCTACACATCGTCGAGGTTAGTAGTTTTCAACTGGAATTGACCGACCAGTTTCATCCATGGATTGCAGTACTACTAAATCTCACCCCTGATCATCTCGATCGTCACGAGACAACCGAGGCCTACGCCGCGGCTAAGGGTCGTGTGTTTATGAACCAAGAGGCAAGTGATTGGGTAGTGGTGAATGCTGATGATGCCAACGCCATGTCGCTGGCTTGCGGAAGTCAAGGCCGGCAGCGGCCATTTAGTCTTAATGCGACGATTGACAATGGAGTATCTGTGGAGGGTGGCACCATAGTGTGGAATACGACACCCTCACCAGCGGCACTGGTTCCAGTGCAGGCCGTTCAACTGACGGGACGGCATTTATTGGCTGATGTACTCGCTGCTGTGACTGTTGCGACCATTATGGACGTCTCAGCAGACATTATGACTCAAGTGATTTCTGAGTTTAAAGGGCTTGAGCATGTTTTGGAGCCTGTTGCAGAGATTAATGAAATTCGTTTTGTTAACGATTCCAAAGCCACAAATGTAGATGCTGCGATGAAGGCGATTGAGACAATGGATGCCCCGTCGGTCGTTCTACTTGGCGGCCGACTGAAGGCTGGTGATCTGAGGGAATTACGCACTGCAGTGGCCGACCATGCCGTGGCCGTCATTGCGATGGGTGAAGCGCAGAGCAAGATTCGACAGGCGCTGGCCGATGTTGTGCCCGTCAGTGATGCGCGTGACATGGGTGAAGCGGTTCGGTCTGCGTTTGCTTTGGCACCACCAGGGGGCGCGGTGCTGCTGAGTCCTGCATGTGCCAGCTTTGACATGTACCAAAATTATGCTGAGCGGGGTCGTCGTTTTAAGGAAGAAGTTGTGCGTCTTGAAAGAGACATGAGGAGAAATCGTGAGCAGTGAGCAGTTATCAGTCGCCTTGTGGCGGCGAAGAGCTAGTCGCTGGGAACGTAGGCTACCCCGGTCTACGAGACTGGTGTCTTTGTCCTCAAAAGCGGCTGATGACTGCTCACTGCTCACGATTGAGTGGCATTACTAATATCGGAATCAACCGATCGAACCTTTAGGACAAGTTATTGTCCCAAGGGGCTTTAAGCAAGACAAGAGTATGGCTCGAAAACTGAAGTCAGACAAGTGGCTCTTTATGGCAACGCTCTTACTCATAGGTACTAGCGTTGTGATGGTCTACAGCGCTTCAGCCGTGAAAGCGATGGATGGACGGCCATATTATTTTTTATTTAAGCAGCTGAGCTGGGCAATTTTCGGTGTGTGTGGCCTTGCCGCAATGATGCGGCTGGATTATCGGAATTACCGGCAACCTGCTGTTATTTGGACGGCATTGGGCGTTGCCACGTTCTTGCTCGTTCTGGTCTTGTTAGGTCCTGAGATAAATGGGGCACGGCGGTGGTTTGCTGTCGCCGGAATTGGTGTCCAGCCTTCTGAGTTTGCCAAATTAGCGGTCATATTATTTGTTGCTGCCGTGTTGGAACGCCGAATGGATCGCATTAACGACGTGTCCTACTCGTTAGGTTTTATCGGGCTTGTAACTGCAATGATTGCCGGCTTGATCCTGGTAGAACCAGATCTCGGTACGGCTGCAGGAGTTGCCGTCATCGTTGGCGCGATGGTGTTGGCTGCAGGGCTCAGCTATCGCTGGGTTATTGGTGCGATGCTGTTAGCTCTGCCGATGGGGTGGTACTTCCTCTCCGCGGGGTATCGATGGCAGCGGCTTATCTCATGGACGAATCCGTGGAATGACCGCATGGGAGATGGTTTTCAGCTCGTTCAGTCCTTGATTGCGGTGGGCACGGGAGGATTGCTTGGATTGGGTGTCATGGGCGGTGTGCAATCGCATCAGTATCTTCCCGAAGCACATACCGACTTCATATATGCGGTCATTGCTGAGGAAACTGGCATTGTTGGTGCGAGTGCAGTGCTCTTGTGCTTCGGCGTGATTGGTTGGCGAGGTTTTCGGGTTGCATTGCGCGCCCCTGATCGCTTCGGTTCGTTTTTGGCGATCGGGATCACAACGATGGTGATAGGTCAGGCGTTCCTAAACATGAGTGTCGTCTTAGGTTTATTGCCGACCACGGGCATCCCACTGCCGTTCGTAAGTGCCGGAGGGTCTTCGCTGATAAGTAGCTTGATAGGAATGGGGATTTTGCTCAATGTCTCACAACACGCGTCAGCGCACTCATAAGGTGGAGAGCAGGAGACAGCTCAACGTAGAGCGTTTGTGGTCATCAGTATGGGACTGAGGATCGTGATTGCGGGTGGAGGCACAGGAGGCCATTTATATCCTGGGATAGCGGTTGCTCAGGAATTAACGCGTCGAAGTCCGAAGACAAGAGTGACGTTTGCAGGTACTACGAAGGGGATCGAATCGCGAGCCGTACCTGAGGCAGGGTTTGAATTGGATTTTATTCGGAGTGCGGGACTGAAGGGCAAGTCGGGAAGGGAATTAGCACGTAATTTAGCGATGCTACCAGTAAGTGCATGTGATGCTTGGCGTCTTCTGTCTCGACGTGTGCCTCATCTAGTGATGGGCGTGGGAGGTTATAGTTCAGGCCCCGTGGTGGCTATAGCTGCACTCCGTGGGATTCCCACACTTGTCCTTGAGCAGAATGTGATACCGGGCCTGACGAATCGACTGCTCAGACCTTTCGTCAGAGCTGTGGCAGTAGCTTTTACTTCAACACTCTCAGATTTTGGGTCGAAAGGGTTCATGAGTGGAAATCCTGTTCGTAAGGAATTCTTTGAAATGGGATCGCAAATTGATCAAGATGCGGATTCAGAAACTTGCCACGTCCTAGTTATTGGCGGATCACAGGGGGCTCACGCTCTTAACCTTGCCCTTCGTCAGGCCGCACCAGCCCTTGCACAAATCAAACCACGGCTCATTGTCACGCACCAGACAGGTGAGCGCGATCTTGTTGAAGTTCGGGAGTCGTATCGTCAAGCCGGTCTTAATGCTCAGGTTGAGACCTTTCTTGAGCCAATGGCAAAAGCCATGCTGGCTTCGGATCTCGTTATTTGTCGAGCTGGTGCAACGACAGTTACTGAACTAGCTGCCGTAGGTCGACCAAGTGTTCTGGTGCCGTTGAGGACGGCCGACGAACATCAATCTAAAAATGCCGATGCTTTGGTCACGGTTGGTGCCGCAAAGATGATTGCAGGTGGTGATGTCGCGGCTGCGTTGGTGTCCCATGTAAAAACATTGGCAGCGAATCGTAAGCAACGGAGTGAAATGGGTGCTGCAGCTAGACAACTGGCTCGTCCTGATGCTGCGGCACGGATCGTTGATCGAGTTTTAGAACTTGTTCACTCATGATCGCGAGCAGTAATTCAAGGATGGCAGGGTAAGGGCAGACTGATGAGGCAAAGCGAAATGCGAAAGCTGGAACGGACATAATCGTGCTCGGCCGCACGAAAAAAGTTCATTTCGTAGGTATTGGCGGTAGTGGCATGAGTGGTATTGCCGAACTGTTAATAACCTTGGGGTATGTGGTGAGTGGTTCTGACCTCCGATGTTGCGAGACGACGGACTTATTGGTCTCACTTGGCGCAACTGTGCATGAAGGTCACGACGCTAAGTTTGTTCACAATGCCGATGTGGTCGTCATGTCTGCCGCGATTGACTCAACGAATCCAGAAATCCAGGAAGCTCACCGATGTCAAATTCCTGTGATTCCACGTGCGGAAATGCTGGCGGAGCTCATGCGACTGCGCTACAGCATCGCTGTGGCAGGTTCACATGGCAAGACCTCCACTGCATCAATGATTGCGTTCATGCTCGAACGTGCCAACCTGGATCCAACTGCTGTAATCGGTGGTCGCTTAAGTAGTTTTGGAAGCAATGCGCGTGTCGGACAAGGGGATTACATGATTGTAGAAGCTGATGAGAGCGATCGATCGTTTTTACGACTCTCTCCATCAATTGCTGTGATCACCAATGTGGATGATGAACACATGGAAAGTTATGGCACGCTTGACCATCTATGTGACGCGTTTGTTAACTTTGCTAACCGGGTGCCTTTCTATGGATTAGTGGCAGTATGTGCCGACGATGAAAGCTTACGGGAGCAGGCAAGCAGGATTTCCCGGCGAGTAAGAACTTATGGAGTTGATGCTCAGGATGCAGATCTTTTCGCGTTTGATATAGAAGAGCAAACTTTCGGTTCGACATGCTCTGTGTCCTATAAACCGTTTGGCGAGCGTGAACGCGTGTTACTGGGAACGTTACGCCTCCAGGTGCCTGGTCTTCACAACATTCGAAATTCTTTGGCTGCCATGGTCGTCGGACTGGAAATCGGTCTGAACTTCACACAGGTTACTGCAACTTTAGCGGAGTTTTCTGGAGTGGAGCGTCGCTTTCAACGACTTGGGGAAGCTGATGGTGTGCTGGTGGTAGATGATTACGGTCACCATCCTACTGAGATTGCAGCAGTGATGCATACTGCGCGTCAGCAGTTCAAGCGTCGAATGCTTGTAGTGGTGCAACCTCACAGATTTACTCGAGTGAGTCGGTTAATGTCCCAGTTCGGTTCAGTGCTGGCTGGTGCGGATGAGGTCATATTGACTGAGGTTTATGCTGCCGGTGAAACTCCGATGCCAGGCGCCACCTCTGAAGTGCTGGCAGAAGTGATAGGACAATTTAGCGAGTCGCCGGTGCATCTAGTTAGATCGCTCGATGAGGTTGTCACCCGCGTGGGACAACTGGCCAAACGCGGGGACCTCGTAATTACATTTGGTGCCGGTTCAATCAGTGGCGTTGCTGGTCGTATTTTTCATCACCTACAGCAAAGACAGCGACAGGATGCTGATGTCATCGAGGCCAATTATGGGTGATAGAGATAGATTATGACAGTCAGTGTACCAACAGATAAGCGGTTCAGGCGACGCACGCAGCTTCGACCCATTAAGAGGCGACGTGTGTTTACGGCGCGCTGGCGGCGCGTCCTCAAAGTAAGCGCGATATTCGTAATCGTTCTATTCGTGGGGTATCAAATCAAGGTATTCGTACTTCAGATGCCAGTGCTGTCTATCGATCGAGTAATTGTGCGTGGGAATGTTCATCTTTCGACGGACGAAGCATTGAGCTTAGTTGATGAACTTCACGGGGAGAACATTTTCAGGACAGATCTTGAGCAGTGGCGGAATGCATTACTCGCTTCGCCATGGGTGAAAGACGCAACACTTCGCATCGTCATACCGTCGACTATCAAGATTTCTATTTCTGAGCGAGTACCCATGGCGTTGGGACGAATTGATGGACACTTATATTTAATTGATGACCAGGCACGATTGATAGCAGAGTACGGAACAGAGTACGCCCATTTCGATCTGCCAGTCATAGATGGTTTATTGCACGAGACCTCTAACGGTCAGGTTGTAATCGACGATCAACGTTCACATCTAACAATGCGTGTGATGAATGATTTAGAAACCCAACCTCGGATCGTGGGTCGGGTATCACAGATCGATGTTAGTAATCCATCGAATGTGGTCGTAATTCTCGATGATGATGAAGCATTAATCCATCTTGGAGTTAACCAATTTGCTGAGCGGCTACGATCGTACTTGGAGATGGTTACGGCACTTCGGGAAAAAGTTCCACACATTGACTATGTTGATCTCCGGTTTGGCAATCGAGTCTATGTGCGCCCTGTCGGACTAGAGGGAGGCTCAAGTGTGCAACAGTAAACTGCCGGACATGTTTGTAAGGGAGAACTCGTGGCAAGAAAAAACCGTTATCTCGTAGGACTCGATGTCGGGACATCCAAGATCGCTACTATTGTTGGAGAGGTGACTGAGGAGGGTAGTCTTGACATCGTCGGAGTCGGAACGGCGGAGTCTCAGGGTATTCGTCAGGGTGTAGTCGTTAATCTTGAGGTGGCTGTCCGGGCAGTGGACCGTTCAATCAAAGAGGCTGAGCAGACTGCAGGAATTGAGATCGACCGCGTCATTCTCGGCCTCTCTGGAGCACACATTAAAGGCTTCAACAGTCGTGGTGTTGTTTCTGTCGCTGGAAAAAATCGAGAAATCTTTACTGAAGATGTTGGTCGCGCGATTAAAGCTGCCCAAGAAATTGCTGTGCCAAGTGGTCGAGAAATTTTGCATGTGATAGTGCAAGATTTTGTTGTCGATGAACAGGATGGGATAACTAACCCAGTTGGAATGATCGGATCTCGACTTGAAGTAAATGTTCATATTGTTACAGGAAGCACATCATCAAAACAGAATATCGTCGCATGCGTAAACCAAGCGGGCGTGAAGGTGCAGACCTCGGTGCTTGAGCAGTTGGCGGCGAGTGAAGCAGTCTTGACGACTGACGAGAAAGAACTTGGGGTGGCACTCGTTGATATTGGGGGAGGTACGACTGACTTTACAGTGTTTGAGCGGGGTAGCATCTGGCATACGGGGGTAATTGCAATTGGAGGGGACCATTTTACGACTGACCTGGCGGTTAGTTTACGCACGCCGATACCAGACGCGGAGAAACTGAAGCAGCGTGCTGGGTGTGCACTCGCCGCGCTGATTGATGAAGAAGACCTGGTCGAAGTGTCGAGTGTTGGAGGACGAGCTCCTCGGACGATGCCGAAAAAAATACTTGCAGAAGTGTTGCAGCCTCATGCAGAAGAAGTCTTCCATCACTTATGGGATGAGATTAGAAGGTCCGGTTACGAACGTTCATTAAACGCGGGAGTTGTGTTAACTGGTGGTGGATCCAAGCTTGAAGGCATGGCCGAGGTTGCTGAGCAAATTTTTGACCTACCCATTCGACGTGGGTTTCCCGATGGAGTCGGAGGGCTCGCTGATCATGTGCAGGATCCCAGTTTTGCAACCGCAGTTGGACTTGCCATGTACGTGAATGGTCACGATGCTGCAGCACTACCTTCGATAGGATTGGGAATGTTTGGTGATTGGAGAGAACGCTTCGGTCGCATATTAAGAGATTTTTTTTAGGGTCATTGGGTATCTAGTGAGGCGTGGAGATCGAATTATGACTGATGTGCAAACACATGACAGCAATGGGCAGCATTCGCCAAGGCCGGGTTCACGTATAACCCTAGCTGATGGGAATCGCGAGGGTGTGAAGATTTCGGTAATAGGTGTCGGTGGTGGTGGTGGAAATGCAGTTAACCGAATGGTGGCGTCAGAGTTGCAGGGCGTTCACTTCGTTGCGGTAAATACGGATATCCAAGCTCTGAAAGGTAACTCGGCTGCGACGAAACTACAGCTGGGTCATAAGGTAACCAAAGGACTCGGAGCTGGCGCTGATCCTAATCTTGGCCGTCAAGCGGCTCTAGAGGACACCGAAAAGCTTTTGCAGACGCTTGATGGGGCAGACATGGTGTTTGTTGCAGCTGGTCTCGGTGGTGGTACTGGAACCGGCGCCGCGCCAGTCATTGCTAGTTTAGCTAGTGAGCTTGGTGCTTTGACTATTGCGATTGTGACGAAACCATTCGGATTTGAAGGAAAGACGCGTGCGTTACAAGCTGAGCGCGGACTCGATGCTCTTAAAGACGTAGTCGATTCAGTCATCACGATACCCAATGAGAGGTTGCTGGCAAGTACTAGTCGTTCGACATCCCTCGTGAAGGCCTTTGCGAAGGCGGATGATGTGCTGCGTCTGGCAGTGCAAGGTATTTCTGATCTGATTCTTGTGCCTGGACTCATAAATCTCGATTTTGCTGACGTGACGACGATAATGCACAAGGCGGGTATTGCTATTATGGGTACCGGTACTGGCGAGGGTAGTTCGCGAGCCAAAGATGCAGCTAACGAGGCTATTACGAGTCCATTACTGGAGCATGATTGTATGAAAGGGGCACACGGGGTCATGTTTAACGTCACGGGTGGTTCTGACTTGTCGTTAATCGAAATCGGGGACGCGTCAGCTATCATTCATGAAGCTGCGCACGAAGATGCCAATATTATTTTTGGTGCTGTGATTGATCCCAAGATGGGTAAACAAGTCAAAATTACCGTAATCGCTACCGGTTTTGAAGGTGGGGTTATCGCGCAGAGCTCCAGCTCTACGCCTGTTGATCTTCAAAATTATTCTACATGGCGATCTGACGCACGCGCAACAGAGACACCGAATGAATTACTACGCCCATCAGGTTCAAAAAAATCAGGATCGTCAAGGCGAACCTCAGACAACGACTATCGAGGCTGAAACATACGAGTGCTTGCGTCGATAAACGGAACGCGGACAACAGTCACCTATAAAGACATAGTGTTCCCTACTGGAACTTCTCCAAAATATTCGCCTTGACGTGATACAGTAATTTGATGCACTGCCACCACGAGTAAGGTGTCGCAGTTGCCGTTAGCTCTAGTACGCGCGCGTGCGCTTACGCCAACAGTGTTCCGTTACCTCCGCTTGAGCATGTCTAATTGGCAGCAGAAATCAGATTTTCAACACCTACTATCCCTTGAAAGGGGCTGCATCAAAAAGCCTTTCGGAGATCGGTTGCGTGTTGTGCTTGCTTTTCCCAACACGTATCACGTAGGAATGTCTAATCTAGGATTCCAGACGGTTTATAAGTTATTTAATGCGGATCCAGATGTTGTCTGTGAACGCACCTTTCTTCCCCCAAGACAAGCATTACAGACGGCCATCCAATCTCGAACACCATTAATTACACTTGAGTCTCAATCGTATGTCGGTGATTTCGACATGCTGGCAATTTCTTTATCTTTTGAGTGGGACTATCCCAACGTCCTGACTTTATTACGCTTGTCTGGTATACCGCTTTACGCCGAGGATCGTGGCGAGCGTCACCCTTTGGTGGTTCTTGGCGGTGCGGTTACTTTCCTGAATCCAGAACCACTCGCGCCGTTTATCGATGTTGTGGCAGCAGGAGAGGGTGAGGTGTTGGTGCCTCATTTGGTTGCGGCTGCATCCATGGCCAGTCGCCGTGACGGCCTACGTACACTCGCGTCCCAACGGGGCTTTTATGTTCCTACCTTTTATGATGTGTCCTATGGTGAAGATAATTCTGTTGCAGGCTGGGTTCCACATGTAAATACAGGGGCGCCACCCACTGTGCATAAAGCAGCTGTGAAGACCACTGAGGCTCTCGACCCCCCCCACACTCAGATTTTTACGCCACAGACAGAATTTGGCTCACGATTTCTGATTGAGGT
The DNA here is from genome assembly GCA_913052135.1 of uncultured Acidobacteriota bacterium. Lineage (GTDB taxonomy): Bacteria > Acidobacteriota > Vicinamibacteria > Vicinamibacterales > UBA823 > UBA8106. The sequence goes on along the minus strand of CAJXDY010000004.1, from coordinate 15,348 downwards.
CGTGCGAGGTTGCGCCAAACTGTGCCGGTTTTGTTGGGCAGGTTATAACTATCTTCCGGTTCGTGCGTTTCCCACGGAGCGTATCCTGTCGCTGGCTGAAGAAGCAAGAACGTATGCCAAGCGAGTTGGGCTGGTCTCGATTGCATTGTGTGACCATCCAGAAATTGAAACGATCTTGGCTCGATTGCTTGGGATGGGCTACACGATTAGCCCAGCCTCATTACGCCTTGATGACCTTACTCCAGAAATTATTAGGCTGCTTCACGAAAGCGGTGAACGGAGCGTGACGATTGCTCCAGAAACTGGATCGGATCGATTACGTCGAGTCATTAATAAGAACATTACAAATGAGCAGATTTTGGATCGGGCAGATCTTATTTTTTCGTCTGGCATTGAAAATCTCAAGCTTTACTACATGATCGGCCTTCCCACTGAAACAGACGATGATTTGGAAGCAATTCGCGATCTCACACTCAAGATACGAGACGTAATGTTGAAACATGCTAGGAAGCGTGGACGCGTCGGACGGATTACGGCGAGTGTGAATCCTTTTGTGCCGAAGCCTGGAACCGCATATCAGTGGCTACCGATGACTCCCTCGGCAACAATCGCTCGACGCGCGAAACGTCTTCGATCTCTCATGAAAAGTATTTCGAACGTGTACGTCAACATAAAATCAGACCGACAGGCATACTATCAAGCACTTCTGTCGCTTGGAGATCGCCGCATTGCTCCGGTTATCGAGATAGCGGCTTCTAATGGAGGTGATTGGCGAGCGGCGCTTGCGGTGACGAAAGTAGATGCTGCTGATTGGGTGCTTCGCGATCGGAGTCAAGACGTGACTTTGCCATGGGATATCATCGACGGCGGACAAAAGGAGTCGTTTTTTCGTTCAGAAATGGAGAAATCTCTGCGTGGAGAGAGCACCTTGCCAAGAAATGTCAGTTCTGAGACGATTCAGCTTACGCCAGTGCTGAAATAGCAGGATTGAAATATCAAGGACCTAGCAGAAGGACTTGGGCAAGGGCTAGCGTGTCTGAGTGCGTGATTGTCAAGAGTATGTCATTAGCGCCAAGCCGTTCAGCATGTTTAGCAGCCCCCGCATGCAATCTGATTCGTGGCGCTCCTCCTTGTCTGACGACTTCAATATCCTGCCATAGTACGCCATGAGAATGACCCGTGCCGAGGGCTTTCATGGTCGCTTCCTTTGCCGAGAAACGCCCAGCTAAATGCGGTATTGGGTTACGTCGTTTCTGACAATATTCGATCTCGTGTTTCGTGAAGATGCGGTGTAAGAATCGATTTCCAAACCGTGAATACACTCGTTCAATTCGAGGAATGTCTGTGGCATCTAAACCAACTCCGATTACTCTCATAGCAAACACTCTAGATTATTAATCAGTAATTGCCTTGGCTTGGTCCATGGCTAAATTAGCCAGACGGTCTGCGTTAACGTTCATTTCTCTTGGTACATGTTCGAAGTTGATATGGCCGAGCTGGTCGACTAATTCGCAGGCTTCTTTATAAAGTAAGCGCAGGCCACTGTGTCGCACCCGGTATTCTCCGCGCATCTGGCGTACAAGTAGCTGTGAGTCAGAACGAATGATTGCGTCTCGATATTCATGGCTTAGAATATAACGAAGGGCTGCAAGAAGGCCACGGTACTCAGCCACATTATTCGTAGCGACACCGACCGACTCATACAATTCATCACACAGAGTTCCGTCGGGACGCTCGATACGCACTCCATAGCCTGCTAACCCTGGATTGCCACGTGACCCACCGTCTATATATGCGACTACCATGATTTAGCTAGGCGTCGAAATAATGCGCCAATGTAATTCACGTTAAAACTGATCTCAACGGTTATAGTGCAGCCCTTGATCAACTATGCATTCACTCTTGGAAATAGAGAATTCGTTGGCAGCTATCACATTGAATTAATGCATTGTTGAGTCTTAAATCATTAAACACCTGCGGACGTAGGCGCACGTTACAGTATGTGCAGAGCCCCTCCCGTGCTTCCACCACGGCGATGCCCTGTCGCTGGTGCGAGATATGCTCAAATAGCGCAAGGGCACGTGACTCAGTTGTACTAGTCACTGTCGAACGAGTATCTGTATTCTGTTGTAGTTCGGTTTGAAGTTTGACCTTTTCAGACTCACATACAGCTGTTTCTTTTTTCGTTCTGGCTTCTTCGGCTTTCAAAGCTGCTTCGGCCTCTCTTACGGCAGATGTAAGTTCATCCGCAGCCAGCATGAGTTCAAGAATTCGATCTTCAGCATGACTCACTTTATTTTCAGAAGCTGCAATTTCTTTTTGTATCGCCCACAACTCTTTGTTCGTTTTGACCGCCAGTGTCTGTTCTTTAAACTTGCTAAGCTGACTTTGTGCGGCTGCAAGGTCATTTTCCACATCGGTGCGGACGCGCTTGTTATCCGCAAGAGTGTCCTGTGCGGTTACTAATGTGGCCCGACTTTTCTCAAGAGTGTCTTGCGAACTGGCGAGTTGTGAAGGAATGGCTTCGATACGCTGCCGAATTTTTTCGGTCGCAGTATCGATTTGCTGTAAGCGAATTAAGTGTTCGAGATCTGACAACATCGGACAATGTGAACGTTGCAACCGGAGAAATTCGAAACGACTCCCCGCATACGAGTAAGTCTTAATATCTTATGCTCGAAAGCAGCAACAGGGCTCGGCCTTCTCGGTGGGTTACTGACTGACATAATCCTATATTCTCTCAGGTTCGTTAGCTGAAGTCGACCCAGAGATTTGATTCACTACTGTTTTGACTTTGAGTTACCAAATGGAACGTGTATTGCAAGGCAGAAATGGTGGGCCCACCAGGATTCGAACCTGGGACGGACCGGTTATGAGCCGGTGGCTCTGACCGCTGAGCTATGGGCCCTAGAATTCTCTTAACCATCACAATCGGCAACCTGTATCCGTATGTGATGGTTTTCTAGGTCCTTCCTTCTAGGAATGCCTTCAATTTTCTACTTCGAGATGGATGACGCAACTTACGTAGTGCCTTTGCTTCGATCTGACGGATCCGTTCCCGAGTAACTGCGAAACTTTGACCGACTTCTTCGAGAGTATGTTCGCTACCACTTCCAACACCAAACCGCATCTTAATAACCCGCTCCTCTCGAGGAGTTAATGACTTTAAAACGTAATCAGTCTGTTCCTTGAGGTTCACATTAATGACAGCGTCAGCAGGTGAGACAACCTGTCGATCTTCAATGAAATCTCCGAGATGGCTATCTTCTTCCTCTCCAATAGGTGTTTCGAGAGAAATGGGTTCCTGCGCAATCTTTTGCACCTTTCGCACTTTCGAAACCGGCACGTCCATGCGGTCAGCAATTTCTTCAGAACTTGGCTCCCGACCCAGTTCTTGAACTAATGCTCGCGAAGTTCGAATTAGCTTATTGATTGTTTCAATCATATGCACAGGAATTCTGATTGTTCTAGCTTGATCAGCGATTGCTCGCGTAATTGCTTGACGGATCCACCATGTGGCATAAGTCGAGAATTTATAGCCTCGTTTATATTCAAACTTATCAACGGCCTTCATTAAGCCAATATTACCTTCCTGAATCAAATCGAGAAACTGAAGGCCACGATTCGTATATTTTTTGGCGATCGATACTACAAGTCTCAAGTTAGCCTCAACCAATTCTTTTTTTGCTACCTCAGCATTCATTTCGCCTCGGTCGATAGTGCCTAGTGTTTGGTCCAGCTGAGCGGGCGTGCTCTCAAGTTCTATCGTCATTTCCCGCATTACCATCTTAACTTCGCGCAAGCGGCGCATGGCAGCCTTGCGATCCTCGTCTTTTAGTCGGCCACGTTTGCTCGTGGATTTCACTTGACGCTCTAAGTTCTCGATTTCTTGCTGGATGCGTTGTACCGCCTGCGCGGATTCTACAATTGGTTCAACCATCCTTTGTTTTACAGGTTCAGTAAATTCGATGTCTCGAATTAATCGCGACATTTCAATTTTTGCCCGAAGAGATTTCCCTTTTGCGCGCCGGTAGCGCGTTTTCTCGCGTTTCAAGATTGTTTTCAACTTGGCATCGCGCTTCATTACATTGCTTCTGGCTTTGCGCACGGCGTTTATTTGCTTGAGGACTTGTCGAGTCCTGCTTGCAAGGCGATCATCGGTCACTTCCTCTTCATGAAATATAACGAGGTCCTTAATGCCGACGGCATTTTGCTTCAACTGTTCCGCCATGTGAATTATGTGCTTTGCTACGGTCGGTGTACGGGAAATTGATTTCATTACCATCAGTTTCCCACGCTCCATTCGCTTTGCAATTGCGACTTCACCTTCTCGTGTTAACAGTGGAACTGTCCCCATTTCCCTCAGATACATCCGAACCGGATCGTTAGTTTTGTCGAGTGTTCCAGGAGTTAGGTCAAGTTCAACCTGATCTCGACCTTCATCTGGTCGGCCGAAGGGTTTTTCTTCACGAACTTTTTGGTCTGAGTCGATAACTTCAATGCCGGCGCTATTGAAAAGGGCGAACAATTCGTCCAAGTCATCGGACGATGTGACATCAGCTGGAAGCAATTCATTCACTTCGTCATAAAGCAGAAATCCCTTTTGCTTACCTACCTCAATGAGCTGCCTAATTTCGTCGTATTTTTCTTCAATAGCCAACGGTTTCTCCTCTCTCACCTATCTATGTCTGATCTAAAGAACTCAAAAAGTTAAAGTTTCGATGAGCGACAGCAGATCTTTTTTTCGTTGCCAGAGTACGTCTATCTGGGCCAGGTCTTCCGCTGTGCCGTGCTCTTGTAATTTATCTATTTCTTCCTGTAATAAAGCTCCTTCGCGTGCATACCTCTGGCGCTTAAGGGTTCGAGCGCAGTCAGTGGCATGAGCTGGAGCGTCTGTTCCCTCTACTATCGTTGAAACGACCGACTTCTCTTCTTGGCTTAAGCGTTCCATGAAAGCTGCAGGAACGTTTTTTGCTGGCCACCCATGAAATGACCGAGCGCCGAGAAGCAGTGGCCCCGTAACGAGACCTTCAACATCCCTGTCATCCAGCTCGGAAAGAGCTTCGAGTGCCATTTCTGGCTCATGCACAATCGCCCATATTAACCCTTTTTCCGCCGTTCGGACTGCAGGTTGATAAGGTACAGTTTGCTCTTCAACACTAGTGCGTCGAGCAACGGCCGCCTTGCGAATTTCGAGACGCACTACTTCTTCCATCACTCGTGCTTTGTGAGCCAGACGGTCCGCAAACTGGTCTCGAGTTGCAGCATCCGGAATGGACTTAGCGACGTTTAGCATTTGATTTAAAAATTTTCTACGCTGATTGTCACTGGTAAAGTCGTAATCAGCGGCTGCCCGGTCTAGCATAAATTCCAAGTATTGCCGTGAATTGCGCAGTATTTCCATGTAACGTTCTGCGCCTTGCTCCCTAATAAATGTATCGGGATCTTCGCGGTCTGGCAGCACTGCAATATTCACCTGAAATCCGTCTGCGATTAGCATCTCTCCAGACCTTGCTGCGGCCGCCTGGCCTGCGGTGTCAGCATCGAAGTTCAACACTACTTTTGATGTGTAACGACGCAATAATCGGCTTTGGTAAGACGTCAGGGCAGTACCGCAAGTTGCGACTGCTGGAGTAATTCCAGCTTGCAGCACTTGGGCAAAATCAAAATAGCCTTCAACTAGTACGGCATATTTCCGTTTGCGAATTTCCTGTTTTGATAGATGAAGTCCATACAGTGTTCGCCCCTTTGAATAAATTGGTGTTTCTGGCGAGTTCAGGTATTTTGGTTGCTGGTTAGGATCAATTGCCCGCCCACCAAACGCCATAATTGATCCTCCTTCACGGCAGATTGGGATCATCAGTCGATTTCGAAATCGATCGTACAGTAGCCCTGACTCTTTTTGTATAACTAAGCCACTTCGTAACATTGACGATTGAGAAAATCCTTTCTCCCTTAGACGGTTTGTGAGGCCGTCTCGGATGCCCGGAGCGAACCCGAATCCAATCACTTTAATTGTTTCTGCTGTCAGACCTCGTTCTTCGAGCTGTCGCTTGGTCCGTGCACCTGAGCTATCCGCGAGATGTTCACGAAAATATTCCGCGGCGACTTCTTGCATCTTCAAAAGAGCTTCTCGTTCCGCATCAGCAGCCGGGTCCGCGTTGTCCTGCTTATCAGGTAACGTCATTCCGGATCGTTCGGCCAGTTGCCGTACGGCATCAGGAAATGTGATTTTGTCTCGAAGTTCTAGAAACTTAATAACGTCACCACCTACACCGCAACCAAAGCAATGAAAGAATCCTTTATCTGAGTTGACATGAAAGGATGGTGTTTTTTCACCATGAAACGGACACAAGCCCTTATAGGTTGCCCCCGACTTCTTTAATGACACAGAATCTTGCACTATCCGCACGATGTCCGTTTGTGCCTTTAAGTCGTCGATGAAGTTCTGCGGAAAAAGTCCCATGTTATGTTGCAAAGACTCAGTTCGATCGATTTACCTTAGCCAGTCTCTCTAGTCCTTTAGTGTAACAACTGTCACGCCACCACCACCTTCTTCTGGTGGCGCTGTGTAATATCGTTCAACGATTCGATGATCATCTAATAAATTAGCGATTGCTCTCCGTAGCCGACCGGTACCATGTCCGTGAATCACTCTCAGGTTCGATTGATCCGCTAATAAGGCTTTGTCCAGGAATGCCTCGGTTCTCGTCAGTGCTTCATCAATTGTGCAACCGATAACATTCAGTTCTGCTAACGATTCATTCAACTCTGGCAGTTGCACGCTCACTTTCGCAGGAGGTGAGAACTTGTGTGATCCTTGGTCTATCATTCGGAGGTCTCCAAGAGGTGCTAGAAGTCGCTTGCCCTGAATATCCACTTCAGCGCTATCCTGTGCAACGTTTGTAACGACCCCTTCAAACCCCATACTTTCTACTATGACATGGTCTCCGACAGAGAAGCTCTGCGCTGACGTGTTGTTTCGCTCAGATATAGATTCGGCTTTGATGTTTGGGAGGTCATTTTGAAAGCGATTCGAAATAGTATCTATGGTTTTTCGAGCAGTTACACGTGCCGCTCCTTGAATTCCAGTAGTCATATCTTGTAAATGCCCAGAGGAGGCAGCCTTTGTTAATGTGACCATTTCTTTCTTGAATTCCCGCATTGTCAGGTCGATTTCACGCTTAGCTTCTCGGACACTTGTATCAACACCTCGTTTTTTCTCAGCACGAATGAATGCTTCCTGCTTGGTAAGAGCGGTTTCACGAGCGCGTAATCCCATTTCTGTATTAACTAGCTGATCACGTACTTGAGCAACATGATGGCGTTCGTCATCAAGTGTTCGTAAATCCTGTTCAAGACGTTCTAAATGATTAGAAAGCTGGATTTCCAGTGTAGTTTGGCGAGTTTTTGCGGCTGCTACAATAGAGGGTGCTAGCCCTAGCCGGGCTGAAATTTCGAGTGCCAGGCTTCGTCCCGGGGAACCGTAATGTAGCACGTAGGTTGGCGCATAGGTTTTCGCATCAAACCCAAAACCAGCACAAGTCACTCCATCAGTCGTGGATGCGTAAGATTTAAGTGCTTCGTAATGGGTCGTAGTCATGACTTGTGCACCCCGCCGACGAAAATGGTCCACTATTGCTGCTCCGAGTGCTCCGCCTTCGGCAGGATCGGTACCAGCACCTATCTCATCCAAAAGGAGTAATGCTGGAAAGGTCAGAGATCGATCCATAGCCGCAATATTCGTAATGTGCCAAGAAAACGTGCTTAAGTTTGCTGAAATCGATTGTTCGTCACCAATATCAGTAAACATCGAACGGAAGACAGGCACTCGCGAACCTGTCGCGGCCGGGACGTGAAGTCCTGCTTGGGCCATGAGCACAACTAAACCGGCCGTCTTTAGTGCGACAGTCTTACCGCCCGTATTCGGACCGGTTATTACAAGGGTGGTGATGGGTGGAATTAATAAAAGGTTGACTGGGACAGGATCGGAGGGGATTTGCTCGTTCACTGATTTGTTATAAACAGTGGTCTGGTCAGCCTTCCGAAGGCGTTCTCTTACAGCTGGCATTAGTAGTGGATGGCTGGCCGAACGTAATTCAAGCGTGCCGTCTGTTGAGAGTGTTGGTTCAATCCCGCCCACAAGTCTAGAGAAACACGCTTTGGCATGGATCACATCGATTTCCGTGATTGCATCGATAGTCTGATTCAAATCAGATGATCGTTCTCTGAAAATGTCAGTGAGTCCAAGAAGAATTTTTCTAATCTCAATTTGTTCTTGCTCAACTAACGCCACAATGTCGTTGTTGATATCAACCGTGTTCAATGGTTCTAGGAACAAACTTGCCCCGCTGCTGGAACTACCATGGACAATTCCAGGCAGGTTTTTTCGATGCGCTGTTTTTACTACTAAGACAAAGCGTCCATTGCGGTCGGTTACGATATTTTCCTGCAGATAAGATCCTGTTTCTTTGTTGCGAATGTAGGATTCCATCGTGTTGCGAAGATGGAAACGTTGTTTGTGAAGTCGCTCGCGAAGTGTTTGTAGCGTGGGGCTTGCACTGTCGATTATTTCTCCTGATACAGTGATTAACTGGTTGACTCGTTTTAGTTCGGCATCGAACCGCCTGACTTGTGTCGCTAATGAGTGCAAGATTGGAAAAGCTTTACGAGGGAGTGTGCAAATCGCTTTCCGCACTTCGTTAGCAGAAGCAACAAATTCTGCGAGCCCAAGCAGTTGCTGGGTTTCAAGAATTTGTCCTTCGATCGATAATACAGCGAGTGTTTTCTCTAAATCAGTAGGAGCTTTTAGAGGAAACAATGATTCCTGGCTTAACCAGCCAACGCCCTCCGTTGTCGCCGCCAAAGTCTTCGCGACTTGTTTTGGATCGCTCTGAGGAATGAGTGCCTTGAGTTGCGCAGCTCCGAGTGACGTCACCGCAAAACTACAAGCGATATCGATAACTCGGTCGAACTCAAGCGCCTTTAGGGTGCTAAGGTTCATGGAATTGAATAGTGCCGGAGATCGCAGGTTCCCACTTCCAAACACTAGCTTGGCAGGGAACTGAACCCTTGACTTTAACACCATGCTGCCAATCGAACAACCGAAGACCACCTGCTATTTCTTGTTTTCTAGGGTCTTGAAGGTGGGGTTAATCATTATCTGATTTAGAGGTGCTGGGTTCCTTGGATGCTGACCGTCATTAAAGGCTTTAAAAATAGGTCAAAAGGAACTAGTTACTTGCTTAAGGACGTATCTGGTAATCCAGATTAGCAATGATGCTAGGTAATGCAACTGTGTATACAACGGTGGCTGAGTATATGTGTGATTATCACGATTTGTCCAAGTGGTTTATGAGACTCGCGATGGATGCAGCGCCAAAGCCGTTATCAATGTTGACCACCGAGACGCCCATCGCACAGCTGTTCAGCATCGACAGGAGCGCTGTGACACCACCAAAACTCGCTCCATAGCCCACACTTGTTGGTACAGCTATGACGGGTACGTCGACGAGACCAGCGACCACGCTTGGTAGAGCTCCTTCCATTCCAGCTACGACAATAATGACTTTCGCGGTAGACAGCCTCTTGGTTTCAGCAAGGATCCGATGGAGTCCTGCCACCCCGACATCGTATAGACGATCGACCTGGTTGCCCATCACTTCAGCTGATACAGCCGCCTCTTCTGCAACGGAAACATCTGATGTACCAGCAGTCACAACCATGACAGTGCCATGCCCTGATGGTTTATCTAAAATAGACAAACTTATGATATTGGCTTCTCTATGAAACATTGCATTTGGGGCTATTGCACACACTGCCTTATAGGTGGCTTCGTTCACGCGTGTAATTAATAATTCCTGATCTGCATCAATTATTTTCTCTGCGATGGCTACGATTTGCTCCGGTGTCTTACCAAGACCAAAAATGACTTCAGGAAATCCTTGGCGGATGGATCGGTGGTGGTCGATTCGCGCAAACTCTAAATCTTTGTAAGGGGCTTCTCTCAATACATTGAGCAGACACGTGTAGGCATTGTCGGTATTGACCTTCCCTTTACTGACGTCTTGCAATAATGCCTTGAGTTCTTGAGGTGTCATGAATAGTTCACAATGACCACATTTAGGTGTGTCAGTTGGTCGTGACTGTAAAAGCGGTCCAAGCTAATAACGCCGCAGACTGATATCATATTCTAGATGCCAATGCGAGGTAAGACTAAAGCGGGATTGGAGGACGTGGTCGCAACGACGTCCGGGATCTGCTACATGGATGGTCGGCGTGGAGTACTGTCGTATCGTGGTTACGACATACATGATCTTGTCGCCAGTACAACATTCGAAGAAGTTTGCTTCCTGCTCTGGCACGCACGGCTACCATCCCGTGCAGAACTTGGCGATATGAAATCAGCCATGGTAAGCGCAAGGACGCTTCCCGAATCAATCCTTCGGATGATTAGGTTTCTACCACCCGACAATGGTATGGCCGCATTGCGCACCATGACCTCCGCGCTTTCCCATTTCGATCCGGATTCAGACGATTCATCCAAGGAAGCAAATTTAAGAAAAGCTATTAGATTAACCTCACAAATCGGTAGTTTGGTGGCAACCCATGCTCGCTTGGCATCCGGTGGCACACCTATTGCCTCGGACCCAGCACTGAGTCACGCTGCTAATTTTCTTTACATGTTGACTGGCGAACGCCCTACGCCTGAAGCTACCAAGGCACTCGACGTCGCTCTGGTGTTACATGCCGATCATGAACTGAACGCATCTACATTCGCAGCTAGGGTTGCCGCCGCAACCTTAACTGATATCCATTCAGCAATTGTTGCTGGAATTGGAACGTTGAAGGGGCCACTGCACGGTGGTGCAAACGCTAACGTGATGCGACTGTTAATAGAGATTGGTGAAGACGCGAGCGATGTCGAAATTGAAGAGATTATTCATGCCAAGTTAGAGCGTAAGGAAAAAATTCCTGGCTTCGGTCATCGGGTATATACAACAGAGGATCCCCGTGCAACTCATCTTCGACGGATGTCGGCCGATCTTGGAAAGCAGGCGAATCGTATGCGATGGTTCAATATGTCGCAATGTATCGAACGATGTGTTAAGCGTGAGAAAGGCCTTTTCCCAAATGTCGATTTTTACTCGGCTTCTACCTATTACATGCTCGGTATTCCGATCGATTCCTTTACGCCACTGTTTGCGGTCAGTCGCATTGCTGGATGGACTGCACATGTCTTGGAACAATTGACAAACAACCGGCTCATCCGACCTCGGGCCGAGTATACTGGTCCTGCACACCCACAATCCCTTCGAATGCTCGACGAACGCTAATCGGATTTTGTGGTAATCAGACTTTCGACCTCGCTCGTCCGACAGGATTCACCTTCGGGCGCGCCATGTAATTCAATGGTCGGTCATGAAACATCAATTCGTTAGAAATTTTTCCATCATCGCCCATATCGATCACGGTAAATCAACTTTAGCCGATCGGCTACTTGAGATTACCGGCGCGGTTGAACCACGTGAAATGGAAGCGCAGGTGCTCGACTCGATGGATCTTGAACGTGAGCGGGGAATTACCATTAAGGCACAGGCGGTTCGTCTATCGTATCGCTCACAAGCTGGTGATGATTATGTAATGAATTTGATCGACACACCGGGTCATGTAGATTTTTCATACGAAGTCACTAGATCCTTGGCCGCTTGTGAAGGTGCGGTGCTGCTTGTTGATGCTTCCCAAGGTGTCGAGGCTCAGACTTTGGCTAATGCTTATCTTGCAGTGGAAGGTGACTTAGAGATCATTCCTGTTATTAATAAGATCGATCTTCCTGGAGCCTTACCTGATGAAACTCGACATCAAATTAATGAAATTATAGGTCTTGACGCGCAGCAGGCAGTTCTTGTCAGTGCCAAAAATGGCTCGGGAGTGCGTGACGTGCTTGAGGCTATTGTGAAACGTGTGCCAGCGCCTAGCGGTGATCCACATGGTCCACTGAGAGCGTTAATATTTGATTCCTGGTACGACGCGTATAGAGGTGTTGTGGTGTTAGTACGCGTACTTGATGGTTCGTTGCGTCCGAAAAGTAGCATCCATCTTATGTCCTTAAAACAAGATTACGAGGTTGAACAAGTTGGTGTCTTCTCTCCGAAGCCAGAGTTGGTTGAGGAACTTGGTGTCGGAGAGGTCGGATTTGTAACTGCCGGCATCAAAGGTGTAAGTGACGCCAGGATCGGTGACACTATAACGGAATCTAGCAGGCCCACCGCAACTCCATGTCCAGGTTTTAAAACGGTTAAACCCATGGTGTTTGCTGGCTTGTATCCGGTGGAAGGTCACCAATACGCTGATTTGCGAGACGCTCTTGAGAAGCTCAAACTAAATGATTCCGCATTCTTTTTTGAGCCAGAAACTTCCTTGGCCCTTGGTTTTGGTTTCCGGTGCGGATTTTTGGGATTACTTCATATGGAGATCGTTCAGGAGCGACTTGAGCGTGAATTTGACATGGACTTGGTAACGACCGCTCCAGGTGTGCTTTACCGTGTAACGAAGACAGATGGGACTATCGAGGAAATCGATAATCCCAGCAAGCTTCCAACTGCGGGTTCCGTGGAGAAAGTTGAGGAGCCAATCATCACAGCATTGATCCTGACTCCTTCTGACTATGTCGGTCCTATCTTAAAGATCTGTCAGGAAAAACGCGGAGTTCAGAAGTCTTTGGAGTACCTATCTTCTAATCGAGTTCTCATCACCTACGAATTACCTTTTAATGAAGTCGTGCTCGATTTTTATGATCGCTTAAAAACACTTTCGCGTGGATATGCGTCCCTCGACTATCATGTGACGGGTTATAGGGAATCACCTCTTGAAAAACTTGATATTTTAGTGAATGGGGAATCTGTCGATGCCTTGTCTGTGATTGTTCATCGTGAGATGGCTTACTTGCGTGGCCGAGCTTTGGCAGCCAGATTGCGAAAATTGATTCCAAGACAGATGTTCGATGTGGCTATTCAAGCAGCGATCGGTACACGTATTATCGCACGCGAATCAGTGAAGGCGCTTCGCAAGAACGTACTGGCCAAGTGTTATGGTGGGGATATCTCCCGAAAGCGTAAATTGCTCGAAAAACAGAAGGAAGGTAAACGTCGGATGAAGCGTGTGGGTCGGGTCGAGATTCCTCAAGAGGCGTTTCTTGCAGTGTTGAAGGTTGATACTGATTAAATTTCTGCAAAAATGTCTTCATTTAATAAATCTACATTTCGTGAATATATTGAATCCATTGTTGTTGCGGTGATCCTAGCGTTATTCATTCGCACATGGGTCGTGCAAGCATTCAAGATTCCGACTGGTTCTATGGAGCAAAATCTTTTAATTGGCGATCATTTATTGGTCAACAAATTTGTTTTTGGTCCTACGGCACTAGACTCTGAACGAGTCATGCTGCCCATAGATTCTATTGAGCGTGGAGATGTCATCGTTTTTAAATACCCAGAAGATCCTGAGCGAGATTTTATTAAGCGCGTAATTGGGTTACCTGGAAATATAATCGAGCTTCGCGATCGGCAACTCTATGTTGACGGACAGGTTCTCGAAGAGCCTTATGTGTATCATTTTGATTTCGGTGGTGGTCGAATCATAAATAATGAATTTGATCCACGTAACAACTTCGGTCCGGTGACGGTTCCGCCTGATCAGTATTTCGTAATGGGTGACAATCGTGAGAATTCGCAGGATAGTCGCTACTGGGGATTCTTGCCGGCCTCGCACGTAAAAGGTCGGGCTCTGTTAATTTACTGGTCTTACAAAAGCGACACTGAAGATTATCGGCAAACCAGTTTGACTGGAACGGTCCAACGGCTAGCCTCAGTCGCGACGCACTTTTTCACCCGTACGCGTTGGGAACGTCTTTTGCAACAGATCAGATAGGGAACTGGGTCTCCCGAGAGCGTTCAGGCGTTGTTGTCTGGTTGTACGCTCTCTGGACCAGGGTTTCAAGTTAGCGATGCGGGGTGTTGTTCCTTTTTTGTGAACGCGCACCGAAAATTGCCGATCCCACACGGACTATTGTTGCCCCCTCTTGGACGGCGACTTCAAAGTCATGACTCATACCCATCGAAAGATGGTGCAGCATTCTAGAGTCGTAACCCTTGCCTAGTAGATCATTGCGCAGGTGATACAGTCGACGAAAATATGGTCGAACACGTTCAGGTTCGTCAAGAGGAGGCATGAGCATTAACCCACGAATTTGTGCAGCCTGACACTCTGAACCCGTAGTAAGGATATCAGGTAGTTCTTCTGGTGTTGCTCCGTGTTTCGTGGCTTCGCCGGCGAGATCAACTTGAATAAGGACTTCAAGCCCAGCGTCTTGTTCTGATGCTATCCGATTCACGCGTTTTAGTAGATCAGCACTATCCACTGAGTGAATCCACGCGAAAGGCTCAACAATTTTTTTAGTCTTGTTTGATTGCAAATGTCCGATTAGATGCCATCGGATGTTGAGGTCGCGTAGAAGTGCGCACTTTTGTAGCCCTTCTTGTACCCGATTTTCTCCAAAATCAACTTGGCCTGCAGTGGCGGCAGCTCTGATGTGCTCAGCGCTAAAAGTTTTCGAAACTGCGACTAGCTGCACTTCGGCTGGATCTCGACCACCTTGGGTGGCTGCCCGGTGGATCCGGCTCCTCACATCTTTGAGATTTTCAGCGATTGAAGATTCTACGTTGGAGCTGGAATCGGTATCGGATTGGCGGTCGGATTTCCCTACATGGCTGTCTGCCATGTTAGGGCTTAAGCTGTTGAATCATTCCTCGAGCCTGGTCAGCGTTCTGTCCGTCTGGTGCGATCTCAATATACTTTTCAAGCGCTTCCACGGCAGAGGTCATATCGCCAAGATTCAGGCTGGCCATGGCTAATTGATAGTGGGCATCGGCATTGTTCGGGTCCAGCGCAACGGCCTGTTCAAACTGTTCTTTGGCCATAGGAAAGTTCCCAGCGTTCCAATAGATGACGCCTTGGTTATACACAGCAACCGGGTCAGTTGCACCAGCACCGCCACCAGAAAGTCGGGCTGCCTCAGCACTCATTTCAGCAGCTTCGTCGAATCGGCGCTGCGCGTTGTAGATTCCAGCTAAGCCGGTGTAAGAGGCTGCATTATCAGCTCGCAATTCAAGAGCTTGCTTGAATGCGACTTCGGCTTCCGAACTGACTTTGCCCCCAACAGTCGCCTCTTCGATCCAAAGCTCGGCGGCGGCGCGCTCCACCGCCCAGCCGAACCTCGTTGATGGCCAGGCGTTGCGTAGCGCGACATAGGCGGGGAAAGTATGGATAACGTCGCCGATCGAGCTCAGG
>CAJXDY010000003.1:0-91535 GCA_913052135.1 uncultured Acidobacteriota bacterium | reverse complement strand
GGACGTGCCGGGCAAGCAGCCCGACTATCTGAACCAGGTTGCGGCGCTTAAGACGGAACTCGGCCCCAGAGCACTTGTAGTGGCGATGTTGAAGATCGAGGCTAATATCGGACGGGTACGGACCGAACGATACGGCGCAAGGATCATCGACTTGGACGTCTTACTGTTGGGTGATGTCGTACTAGATGAGACCGGGGTTCAGATTCCGCATCCTAGACTGCATGAGCGAGCGTTTGTCCTAGTCCCTCTGGCTGAGATCGCCCCGGACCTCGTGCATCCTGGCTCCGGTGTGACCATAGAAGAACTTCTTGGTCGTGTTGGAAGCGCAGGCGTTAGGTTAGCGAGAATCGGCCGTTAAGGGCCGACTGCCTCTACCCGGCAACGGCCGTTTCAAAGATCGCCCTGAGCACACCGGCCATCAGGAATACGACCACGCCGCCAAGGAGCAGGGCGTTGTATCCGAATAACCACGACAGCCGTTGGGTAATCCCGGACCGATCCTCCGGCACGAACCCGGTTTTGCGCAGGCTCCACACCATGTAGAACATCCAGCCCGCGATCACGATCTTGGCACTGAGTACGGTGAAATAAGCCACCGTAGCGTCGTCGCCCGTGAGTCGCTCAAACATCAAAATCAGGCCGGTGACAACGATCGTGATAATCGACACGTCCACTAGTTCACGATATGGGCCAACAAAGCGTCCGACTACCGCTCCGACACCGTCCGGGTCTACGCGTTGCACCGGCCGAACGATCAGCGCAAAGAAAACGCTACCGCCGATCCATGCAACGGCGCCAAGCGCGTGCAACCATCGCACGAGCACGATTAGCCCATCCTTATATTCCCCCACCTCACCTAGCGCGGCGGCAAGAGGAAGCATTGAGAACAACCCGGTCATCATTTCATGGTATCCATACTGGGATTATCTCAGGCCACAGAACCAGTGCGTCCTATTAGATATATTGCGTTTGGGGAGATCGCAGAGATTCTGACGATCCTAGGAGCCAGAGACGTCTACCGGAGTGGATGCAGGCACGACGGTCGAGTTTATGAGCGCTTCCAATGACCCGGCGCTCAGGATGCCAGCATGCTTCTTGACGATATTGTGGTCACTGTCGATGAAGATCGTCGTCGGGAATCCGACGATCTTGAAGTCACGAACCATCTGGTTATCGGTATCGGCGCCCGACGGGTACTCGATTCCAAGCTCGTCAAGGAACTCTTGGCCCTCTTCGGCGGAATCCAAACCTAGGAGTTGGACCCCCAGAAACTGGATTTCATCGGCATGGGCTTCGTATGCGGCCTGCAGATCAGGTAGCTCCGCACGGCAGGGCGGGCACGACGGGTACCAGAAGTTGACGACTACCGGCTTACCCACGTAGTCCGACAGGTTCAATGTTGAGCCCTCTTGATGGTTCTCGTTGCCAAACAGCGTCAACTGAAAGTCGTTTATGGGGTCGGCGTCTCCGGCGGGCACGGCGGCCGTGGCGCACGCGACGCCAGCGGCGAACACTCCGTTTGAAGTCCCGCCACAATAAGGCGTGTGCCAATTTGTTCCAATATGTCGGACAGTTGTGCGTATCTGTGATCACTCAGGAAACTTTTTATTAATCTAAACAAGGCCTGACTCGGTGTGACAAGCGTTTGCACAAGACTCAGGAGCTTGTGCCCCACAAGGGCGTGGGGGTTCGAATCCCCCCTTCCGCACCACATTTCCTAGCAATTCTCGCGGGTATGAAAAAGGGGCGGCGATGACCGCCGCCCCTTCAAGTCGCACGGTCAGATCTTGTCACCAATAATCTCGAAAACAGCCTTCTCCGCAGCGATTGCCGCATCCTGAAGTCGCTGGCCTTCCGCCAATTTCTCGTCGATCCACGCGTGGTCGTCGAGATCCTTCACGTTGACCTTCACGTTAAGAAACCCTCCCATGACGCCAGCTCGAGCGGCGAGGGCCGCGACCCCGACGTCGGACAGGCTGGCGGGCAATCCCGACTCCGCCATCGCCCGAATGACCTCGAAGCAGTCAAGGGACCTCTGCATGATGCGTAGCGGAACCTCGATGGCACCCTTGGTCGCCTCCTGAATGGCCTGGTGGCGAGCCGCGTGATCCGCTTCGGAGTCCTTCGGCAAGCCGAAGGCCTGCATGACCTTCTTGAACGCATCAGCGTCAGCATCCACGAGCGACAGGATCTCATCGTGCAAGGCCTTGCCCTTCTCCGCCCAGTCGGAGAACTCTTCCCATCGGTCGTCCCATCCGCGTTTATGGGCGCTCAGGTTGGCCACCATCGTGGCGAGCGCTGCGGCCAGTGAGCCCATGATCGCGGATATCGAGCCACCGCCAGGTGTCGGTGACTCCGACGCCGTCTCGTGCACGAACGCCTCAAGCGTTTTGTCTAGGAGTCGTTTCGCATTACTCCGGCTGGCCACGGCGTACTCAATGATCTTCTCTTGAGGGTTGAACGCCTTGAGCTCATCGAGACCCATGGACTTGAGGGCAATCTTGATGAGCTCCGCATCCGGCACGCCTACAGACCGCTGCTGCTTGCGGAGAAAGTACTTGCCGGCTTCGAGCATCGAGGCTAGCGGCACAAGGCCCACGACCTCGGAGCCCGTCACCCGTATCCCGCGCGCCCGCGCCCGCTCACAGCATTCGTCGAAGGCGACGTGCACGGGCGTGACCGAGATGTTCGTCAGGTTCATCGAGATCTGTGCAATGCCGTACTCTTCGATGAACCAACCGATGCCCTTCACGCACTTTAGGGAGCCGGGTTGCCAGATCTTGTTACCCCGCTTGTCCAGAATCGCCGTTCCGTCGATGGTCTTCACTCGACCCTTCTCGCGAACGTCGAAGGCAATGGCGTTCGCACGACGCGTACTCGTGGTATTGAGATTCACGTTGTAGGCAACCAGAAAGTCTCGAGCACCGACGGCGGTCACACCGTACGCGGGATCGAACGTGCCCGGTCCGAAGTCAGTCTTCCACGCGGGATCGGACAAACGTTCCCGCAGCGCTTCGTATTCGCCCGCCCGACACGTCGCCAGATTGCGTCGTTCGGGGATCTTGGCGGCGTACTCATACAAGAATCCTGAGATGCCAACCTCCATGCCCAACCGTTCGGCGAGCTGGTGGGCGTACGATACGACCTCGTCCATCGTGATGTTGGCGACGGGAACGAGCGGGCACACGTCCATCGCACCAAATCGGGGATGCGCACCCGTGTGGGTGCGCATGTCGATGAGCTCCTTGGCGGTGGCGGCGGCCCGCACTGCTGCCTCGATCACTGGCTCGGGCGCTCCGACAAACGTCACGACCGTTCGGTTGGTGGCGACGCCTGGATCTACATCCAGGAGCGTCACCCCATCGACCGCTTCGATGGCATCCGTGATCTGCTTGATCACGGCTACGTCGATGCCCTCAGAAAAGTTCGGAACACATTCGATGAGTTGGCTCACGGCATCAGTTCCATTGACAGTCAAGAGATTCGTCGGTTTAGGCCGCGGCGCCTACCCGAGCCAACCAAGGTCCTTCATAGCCAATCCCGCATGCCAAATCTTCGTCACGTGTCGGATCTTGTTGTCTCCGTCGAATTCCATGACGTAGACATAATCCGTCGACGTACTCTTTCCCGTCGGTGGGCAAGGGCCGCCCTCTCCCGTATGCGTGGCAGAGAACACGGCATAAGCGCAGACTGACCTCCGCTCCTCATCAGTAGCGAACGACTTGATTTCATATCCTGCATCGGGCATGAAAGTGAACGCGTGCTTCATCCACTCGGCATACTGTTCCACGCTCTTCACGTCAAGGAGCGGTTCGGCTTGCGCAGAGAAAGTCGCGTCGGCGGTGCAGTGTTCGCTGCATCCCTCCCAGCCTTTGCCTGTCTCACAGGCCTCAAAGAATGTGTGAGCGATCTCTGTAATCGAGGACATCGTTCATTCTCCTTTTAAAGAAGCTCCAGGCTGCATCGCAGCTCTGGCTATTTAAAATTGCACACCCGTCTGGTACTTATTTCTTCGGAGTGTAGTCCGCCCCGTATCCCCAATCATCCGTAGTATGGAATTCGAGGGTGATACCATCTGGCTCTAACCACGCCGCAAACTTGTCACCGCTGCGTTCACCTCGTTTTTCGAAGTAAGCCATATAGGCCTCTTTGCTATCCCACACCGAAACCATTTTTATCGTGTTCGTCGCTTTATCAGAACTAGCGTGAATAGAATGGCAGCCTTCAAATTCGCGCGTAAACGCTAAATCTTCTTTTGCGTAGTTATGCATCGCGTCAAAACTATCGGCCTTGGTTTTGACTGTGACATGTACCGTTGTCGACATTATCACCTCCAAAAAGAATAATTATCTCTTAATTCAGTTTGAAATGACATGTTTCAGCGCCGGTTCCAGTGCGGGATACCCGAACACAAAACCAGTACTCTGTAGACGCCTTGGCTCAACATACGTACTGGCCAGTAGCAGAGCGTCCGCCATTTCACCAAAGAGTATCCGAGCCGCAAATCCCGGCACCGGAAAGAGCGTGGGTCGTCGTAAGACACGACCCAGCGTTTTTGTAAATTCCTTATTCGTAACAGCGTGTGGCGCCACGACATTGACCGGCCCTGTCAACGACTCCGTGCGTAACGCATGCAGGACGCTCGTTAGCACATCATCGAGCGCAACCCAACTCATGTACTGCTGTCCGGACCCCAGCACACCTCCAAGACCGAGTTTAAACGGGAGCAACATTTGTCCGAGCGCCCCTCCAGCCGGGGTTAGCACGATCCCGAGACGCAGCTGAACCACGCGAATCCCTCGGCTGACCGCCGGCTCAGCGGCCGCCTCCCATGCCTGACACACCTCTGGCAAGAAGCCATTACCCGCACTGGACTGTTCGTGCAGACGCTCTTCACCACGGTCACCATAAAATCCGATCGCAGACGCCACAATCAGCGTCTTCGGAGGTCGCTCGAGACGAGCGAGCGCCTCAGAGAGGTGGCGTGTGCCATGAACCCGGCTATCACGGATACGCGCTTTTCGTGCCTTCGTCCACCGGCCACCGGCAATGTTCTCACCGGCGAGATGTATCACGGCATCGACCCCATCGACCGCAGCATCGGACAGGTCTCCACTTAGGGGATTCCAACTAGGAGTCGTACTGTCGTCACACGGTCCACGTCGAAGTGGAGTCACCTGATATCCGTTGCTTTCTAGCAACGGAACCAACGCCGACCCGATTAAGCCAGTCGCACCGGTCATCGCTACGCGCATCTGTTTGCCTCCATACCAAATATGTTATCAGGACTAGCGACCGCTCATCGTGAATGCGAGACCTGACCCTATCGGCCTCAAACACGTTGCGGTAGAATCGTAAATTCCTGAGCGATTGCGTCAAGTGTCAGGTCAGGATACGATCATCACGAAAAGCCGTTACGGCGCGCTCGTCAACGTAGGAGATTCAAATTGGTTTTTAAGGACAGTCTGTACTGCAGTACAGCAACCATCTTGTGCATGGTCACCCTCGGATGTGGGCAGCCGGTTCCGGAAGAAGCCACTCCCGCTGCATCCGAAACGACTATGCCCCAGTATCAAGTCGATCCATTCTGGCCGAAGCCGCTACCCGACGACATGCTCATTGGAGAAATCGCAGGTTTGGCTGTTGATGCCCAAGACCACGTCTGGGTCTTTCAACGTCCGGGCAGTCTCAGTGAAGACGAATTGGGTGCAGCTCAAGATCCGCCAGTTTCGTTATGTTGTAAGCCCGCTCCCTGGATCGTGGAGTTTGACTCCGATGGAAATTACCTTCGTGGTTGGGGCGGTCCAGGTGAAGGATACGACTGGCCTGAGATCGAACACGGGCTCTTCGTTGATCACGAAAATAACGTGTGGTTGGCCGGGGAAGCTACTAATGATCACCAAGTATTGAAATTTACGGCGGACGGTGAATTCCTCCTCCAGATTGGACAACGAGGACAAACCGGTGGCAATGCCCATACGGAATTTTTAGGACACCCCACCGATATGGAAATTGATCCCGAAACGAACGAGGTGTTCGTGACGGACGGCTACTTGAATAGACGCGTAATCGTATTTGACGCGAATACCGGTGAGTACAAGCGTCACTGGGGTGCCTACGGCAACGAACCACAAGATTTCCCTGCTGGCACCCGCTATGAAGCGGGAAGATATCGCCATGCCGGACCCGATGGCGCATTACTCGACTCTGGTTTCTTTCCACCGATCGCTCCAGATCGACAGGACGCTGACACCGGTGCCGCATTTGATCCGGAGGGTCCCCCCTCACAACAATTCAACATCGTTCACGGAGTTCGCTTAACGAATGATGGACTCGTGTACATCGCGGATCGAACCAACAGTCGAGTACAGGTCTTCCAACGAGACGGCACTTACGTGGACGAAGTGATCATTGCGAAAGCAACCATGGGTGAAGGTAGTGCGTGGGATGTAGACGTGTCTCCGGACGAACAACAGACGTTCCTTTACGTCGCCGATGGCACAAACCAACGGGTCTGGATCGTACAACGAGCCACCCTTGAGGTCCTTGGATCCTTTGGCCGTCGTGGCCATGGCGCTGGTGAATTCCATTGGGTGCACCGATTGGTTGTTGACTCCCAAGGGAACCTCTATACGGGTGAAGTCAACCGCGGTCGACGCCTTCAGAAATGGATCTTGGCAGAAGACAACGCAGCGACTGAATAATCCGTTCCTTTAATCTGATTCTGGAGTTTGAAATGCTTCGAAACTTATTGGTACTCACTGCAACTTGCCTCTTGGTCACACTGACGAGTTCCGCCTGGGCTCAATCAGGTGTGTTTGGATCCCAACATCACAAGTACCGCGTGGTCACAGTGGTGGAAGGACTGGAGATTCCCTGGTCCATGACGTTTCTTCCCGGCGGTGACATGCTAGTCACCGAGCGTCCAGGACGGCTCCGCATCGTACGAAACGGCACCCTCTTACCCGAAGCTGTAGCCGGTGTGCCAGCGGTGCATGCTGAGGGTCAGGGTGGCCTATTCGAGGTGATGACTCATCCCAACTTTGCGTCGAATCACTTGCTATACCTGACTTATGCGAAACCCAACGATGGTGGGTCCACGACGCAGCTGATCCGTGCTCAATGGGAAAACGACGAGCTCACAAATGTTGAAGAGATTTTTGAAGCAACCTCACAAGGTCGCGGGCACTATGGAGGTAAGCTCGCATTCAATCAAGAGGGCTTCCTCTTTCTCACGGTGGGCGATCGACAGGCGCCTCCAACCGGTAACTTGGAAGAACACCCGGCCCAAGACACTTCCAACCACCACGGCACGACGATACGACTGCATGACGACGGTCGTGTGCCTGAAGATAACCCGTTTGTCAACGAAGCTAATGCGCGTCCTGAGATCTGGAGCTACGGCCATCGCAATCCACAAGGCCTGGCAATCCACCCAGAAACTGGAGATATCTGGACTCACGAACACGGCCCCCAAGGAGGCGATGAGCTCAACCGGATACAACCTGGGGAGAACTATGGCTGGCCCGTGATTGGGTACGGTGTGAACTACGGCAGTGGCCTAGCAATTCATAACAGTACGCTTCGGGAAGGTCTGCAACACCCAAACCACGTGTGGGTTCCATCAATTGCAGCGTCCGGAATGTTGATTTACACAGGGCAACATTTTCCAGAATGGCAAGGTAATATTTTCGTTGGAGGTCTGGCAGGCCAGCAACTGGCGCGTCTGACGCTGACGGCAGACAACCAAGAAGTCGAACAAGAAGAAACCTTACTGCAAGGACTTGGGCGCATCCGTGACATTCGACAAGGCCCGGATGACTATATCTACATAGCGACCGAGGGTAGAGAGGGTGCATTAACACCGATTGTCAGATTGGAACCTGCGGAATAACGATGACGCCCCTCTTTTCAAGATTCGTGGGTACTGATTATTTATGGACCTTATCTAGGAGACTCTAATGAAAGCATCTGTAATCGTCTTAGCTCTTATATTCGTTAACCCGTTTCTGATTCAGTCAACGAGCGCGCAGCAAGACTGGAGTCATGAACATGCCTTTCCTGACTCGCTCATAAATGCCGTCTTACCTCTACCGGAAGATCTACGAGACGGTGCAACCGTACTCGTTTACCATCCGGACACGGGTGAACGTATTGTCGTTCGGCAGGGCTCCAATGCCATCGAATGTATTCCAGGGAATCCTGCGGACACCAGATGCTTTAATCAGGTGATGGGCCCCGCTAATGACCTCCGAGCAAAACTTCAAGCAGAAGGTAAATCAAATGAAGAGATCGCCGCGGCGTTAGGTGCAGCCCGCGAATCAGGTGCTGTCCCAACAGCACCGTACGGAACGATGATGTACCTGTTACGACACAACGACAACCAGATCAAATTACTTTGGGTGATGCTCGTCCCCAACGCAACACCAGATTCGATTGGTGTTTCGACCACGAGTCAACGGGACAATGCTCTGCAAGGTCACGGGATGCCATGGCTAATGCGTGAAGGCACGCCGGGCGCGCACATTATGATCCCTATTAACAACACACCATTATCCAGCGGGTATGTAAATCAGTAGACGGGAACGTACACGCAGCAACAGCGCCGATCTCTGGAGTGGCGTGTCATTTCTGCACTAAATAATCCGGCCGAGTGACCCATCCATCGGATGCGCCATTCGGCCGGATTATTCGAGCTCTATTATTAAGTTTCTAACAACAGACCTTACTGCTGAGCGCCACCAGCTAGGGCCAAATCCTCTAGAACGTCCTTGGCCTGTATCACTTCCGCATTCTCGGTCATAGACATCCCAACGAATTTTTC
The DNA here is from genome assembly GCA_913052135.1 of uncultured Acidobacteriota bacterium. Classification (GTDB taxonomy): domain Bacteria; phylum Acidobacteriota; class Vicinamibacteria; order Vicinamibacterales; family UBA823; genus UBA8106. The sequence goes on along the minus strand of CAJXDY010000003.1, from coordinate 82,711 downwards.
TAGGTCGGCCACCGCGGCATCATTCTGCTCTGTCCTCCAGTAGGCCATCCCACGCCGGAAATAAGGCGCTGCTGAAGTGGGTGACTTTTCTATCGCCACACTGAGGAGGGCAATGGCTTCGTCAAAATTCTCAGCTGGGATTAGCGTATTCACAGCCACACCAATCACCGTTGTAACAACGGGACGGCCGAACATTCGAGGACCGATAGCATTCAGGTAGGCATTCATCCGCTCATAGTCACCGATCTGTGCCGCACTATCTAGCGCCTGAATCCTGACATTGGTCTCGTTCCGGGGATTCGGCAGGGCCGCACCCGAAGCCTGCTCCGCCGCGACGCCAGCTAAATACGCATCAATATGCATCAGCGCCTCTTCGTGCATCCCCTCTTCCTGGTACGCGGTTGCGATGAGCTGATTTACATTCCACTGCATTGGCAGCGCAGCCAGTAACCCGAGAAGTGAATTCCGAGCATCGGTATAATTTCCAGCTTTCAACTGGTCCTGGCCTGCGGTGAGCTGCCCCTGGAGAGTTGGAAGGGTCACCTGAAGGTCTTCCATACCGTTCTGCATCACTTCCACCTCGACAAACACGCCACCGAAACCTACTGGTGGACTTGTCGGGGCCACAATCGTCAGCTTCCACATTCCCGGCTTGAGATTCTTGATCTCAAAATTACCGTTCCCTTTACCTTTTTTCGTCTCTGGCCCAGTGCCCGTTTCGAGAAACACGGCCTTGACCATGGGATCTTTGATGTTCTCACCCTCGGCACTCTTGACCTTACCTTTGACTTTAGCCCGGCCCTTGTACTCTTGCGCGCCAACCATCGCCGAACTTGCGACCGTAATTAGTAGTACTACGACCCAGCGCATTATCCTTGTAGTCACACTCACCCCCACGAAAACACAATTTTATGAACATGGCACCTGACTTCCATCAGTATGCCCTCTACCAATTTTAGATGAGACACTGTAAAAATCACAATAGCTTTAATCTCAAGGTATCATAAGGCCTTAAAACACCTCACGCTACCCCTCTCAGCAGTCGACTTACGGACTTGTCGACCCGGCATCCGTAACCACAACACTCACGTGAGCATTGGTCCAGCAGCACTGGAAACCACCCCGAGGGCCTGAGGAGTCATTGGCCTGTACACGCAGGACATAGTCACCAGCGTCACTAAACGTGACGCTAGTCATTGTCTCACCAGTTGTTTCGTCAGTGTCTGGTCGAGAATTACTGAAAACGACATCGCCCTCACCGCGGTGCTTGACCCAGCGAATCCGCACGGGCGCCCCTTCAAGTGCTCGCCGATTTGGATCGACTTGTCCGTCATCACTCGCCCAGATTGTGAGGTCGAGTGGCTCCTTCACCGTCGCTTCATACTCAGCACTGATACCTACTGGTGGTCCTTGTTGCGGCTGTCCTCCTTGTTCGAATCGCACTATCGGTGGGGTATTTCCCTGCGCCGGTTCGAGGTACGGGTCGACCTCCCAGTCAGTCTTCAGACTCATCGGCACCCGAGTCGTTTCCCCATTCGCCACCAGGGTCCACGTTAACTGCTGGGCGCCAAAGTCGGGTGGCAACGTCACAGTAAAGACGCCCCAGGCTCGCCGAGGTAGAAAGTGAGTGGGTTGACCACGGTCTGGACCACCAGGCTCGATCCGGTTATCCGGTCCCACGGGTATATGAAGTACTTCCTCCGAGTTACGGTTAAAGTACCCAACCAGCAAACTGATTTGTCCATCGGAATGGCGGAACCAACCTTCATACGCTGCCGTCACGCTCTGACCTGATGTCCGCATCGGTGCCAGTGCTAACTCTTGCGACAGCACCTGCTGGGGTGCGACAAGCAACAGCATCACAAGGATGACAGTCATACCAAGACCCACAGCAGACATTCGTAATGCGGTCATAAATCGAATCTTAGGTCTTACCAGGCAATAACACGGAGCCGCGCAGTAGCTCCCAAGAGCTTTTCGATTGTGTAGCGCACTACACGCTCTTTAGCACAGTCCACAATATGCAGCGAAAAATCCCTTACGGTTACTGCTCGTCGGTCAGCTCGAGTCGACTTGCTTCGCGCTGGGCAATCTCAGATTCAAGATCCTCGTCACTCATGTAGGTCACGTTTACCCACGCATGTGCCATTTCGTCCACCGTCCGGTCGCCCCAACCTACCCACTGACTAGGATCAGGATTGTCACGATTTGCGGAGGTGTTGTCATGCCACGCCGTGATTCGAAGGAGTGTCCCTTTCGGCAGCAACGGTGCCACATGATCCGCATACACATAGTTGTTGTGCCAATCAAATTGATAATCATTGACATGGCTCAACATCCGGCGCTCACCCGTTGGCAGCAAAGCCTCCATCGACATTGCTTTACCCCGCAGGTGCATATGCGGCTGAAAATTCTCTACCCGACCAGCCTTCTTCAGTGGGAAAAAGCCCTGATGCACCGAAACGGTATTCGGTGGAATGTCGAGGCCACGACTCCCCCCTTCAATACCGTGCATGAGGTGCAACACTTGGCGATGTTTCGGCTCGTACCCTTTCGGGTGGAAGTAAATTGCGAGTTCGGCTGAATCCGTGATCTCTTCGCCGACCGCATGATAGTGAATATCCCAGACTATTTTCGAACCGGGCAGCATCAATTTGCCACTATCTGGGCGCGTAATCTCACCCTGCTTCCCGACGGCCCACTCCATAAAGAGACCGGGGCCGACATCGTCAGGATCAGTTGCTGTTTCTTCTAACTCTGGCTCTTCCTGCTGAAGCCTCGCTAAAGCATGGTGCATAATCCGTCGACCCTTGGGCGTGGACGGTCTAATCTCGATCGCGCGAACCCAACGCGGCTCAGTCAGACCGGTCTCGACAACAGGCTTATACCAAGCATCCTGCGCTCGAGCAGCCATCTTGTAAGCCGGAGACTTAATAATTAAATTCGGTGGTCCGAACAGCTCCTCGAAGTTCCAAGTCTCCCCTTCGGGCCAGGTCATGGGATTAGGCATGTCCACCGGGTCTCCCATCGGAGCCCCTGAATCTACCCACCTGACGATGGTATTAATTTGATCGTCGGTCAACGAGCGGTCGTTCTTGAACTCTTGGATGCCAACCGTCTTATCAAGATGCCATGGCGGCATCTCACGGGCCGCCACCGCAGCTTTAATACTCCGTGCCCATGGTCGTGTCTCACGGAAGTTCACAAGAGACATCGGGGCCATCGAACCCTCTCGATGACAGGCTTCACACTTTTCTTGAAATATGGGTGCAATGTCTTTCGTGAAGGTCACCGCTTCGTCAACTGATTGCGCTGACACCAGCATTGGAGCGCCCCCTAAGAACGCAAACAACACCGCACACCCAACCAAGCTCTGCCAACTGAAAAATCGTGCATTTGCCATGACACGCCCTTCTTTAATTAACGGCGGGACGAATTCTTCTGAGAATTCAAGCACTTTTATATGCAAGAATTTTACACTAGTCAACCGATGAGTTCACTGCTAAAAAAATAGGAGGCAAACTCCTAACATTGGTGCACGGAGAAATGCTTCAAATGGGTCAAAATACAGTCAAAAACAAGGCCGAACAGGCCCCTCTGGTCGTGTTGGAACCCGCAACTGCCGCTGGAATTAAACTGTTTAAATTATTTACAATTCCACGCTCACAACCCATCGGTGCGCTCCATTTGAACTGGTTGTATGATAATCACCTCAAATTGTCAGCACCGAGGAGTCTGGATTTACAAAACACTATGGGCACGACCAACGTACCGCCCTCGCATTCATACGGAGAAAATCAATGATTGATAGCAATGCCACCCCCCGACGAAGCTTTCTAGGTCGAATAGCAGCGACCGCCGTTGCTGCTGGCCTTCCATGGTCGGGTGGCCATACCGCTGCAGCCGCCACACAAGACTGGACCAGTGAGGTAGGAGGCAGTCATAAGTGCTTTTTTGACTTTCCGAACCACAAGCTGGGCTTTCCACTGGTGCACATTTTCAACTACATCAATACCTATGCCTCGGCCTACGGAGTGGGCAATGAGGAGGTCGGCACAGTGGGAACCTTTTACGGCGGGGGTCCAGCGTCGAGTATTTTCCTGGGATTTAACGACGAGATTTGGTCTAGGTACAACGTGGGTGAGTACGCGGGCTTGGACGACTCGGATGGCAAGCCATACACGAGAAACGTGTTCAATCACCCGACCTCGGACGATTCGGTTCTACTCGCAAAGGGGTTGCAGTCTCCAAACTTCGCTGCGCTTGAGGGTGCTATGCCCCTAGTAGGGATTGAGAACCTTCAGAATCTGGGCACAAAGTTTATTATGTGCAACAACGCTTTGAACTCATGGGTGGTAGAACTTGAGGCGCGAGGTAAAGGGGCGGCGGCTGATATCGATGCGGCGCTCCGAGCGAACCTGCTGCCGGAAGTGACCATCGTGCCAGCAATGGTGATCGCCATTGAACAAGCTCAACAAGCTGGTATTGCGTACAACAAGCAGTGACTTAAGAGTCGACGACATCAAGCAAGACACTCTGGTCGGTGTCCAACCAACTGGTTGGACACCGTTCGTTCAGGTCTCCTAATAATGAGGAATCACCATGAGTTTCCAGAAATCGAGTGAGCCACTGCTCCCCCGCGCCATCAACCACCGGCGTGTCGCGATTACGCCCACACGCCGTGACTTTCTCCGAACATCAAGCGCTGTCGGCATTTCCGCCGCTACCTTGACACTAAGCGCTGGCCAGTGGGGCTGCAGCCCAGGAGGTGATACACCAGATGTCACTGATCCGGCAGAACGCGAACTGGCGTTCCTCGCGTTGGATGCCGCTGTGCAGGCCGGTGCGAGCTACGCCGATGTCCGTGTATCACGACATTGGTTCGAGTCGCTGCGAACACGAGAAGAACAAATTACGGACGTCAATTTCACGGAATCATATGGCCTCGGCATTCGCGTACGAGTTGGAGGCTCGTGGGGATTCACCGGAACACGTGACCTGACCTCCCAAGCGGTCGCAACCGCTGCGAAAAATGCAACGGCGATTGCAACAGCAAATGACCGCATTGCGCCACAGGAAACCGAACTGGCCCCCGTCGACAGGTATCCCAACGCGCAGTGGGATACACCTCACACGATTGACCCGTTCGATGTGTCGCTTGAGGAAAAAGCTGATGTGCTGTTTGCCGCTAGTCGCGCAGCGCTCAAGGTCAAGAATGTTCAGTTTGTTTCTGGCAACCTGATGGCAGTTAAAGAGCGCCGTCTGGTGGCAACCACGGAAAATTCAGTGGTACAACAGACCTTTATACGCCAGAATCCTGGCTTGACAGTGACGGCAGTGTCATCGGATCGATCAGATTTTCAAAGTCGCGCTGGCGACATCGCCGCAGCAGCACGTGGGTGGGAATACATCACTGATCTCGATCTATCCAATCAAGCTGAACGTTGGGCGGAAGAGGCCGCGATGAAGCTGTCTGCGCGTTCCGTGGAGCCTGGCACCTGGGATTTGGTGCTCCACCCATCGAACCTCTGGCTGACGATCCACGAATCCATTGGGCATCCAACTGAACTGGATCGGGCTCTCGGCTACGAAGCGAACTACGCAGGCACCTCATTTCTGGCACCACCAGAAGACGTCCTCAATACGACCCGCCTCGGACCAGAATTCATGACTTTTATGGGCAACCGAACCGAAGTCGGCGGATGTGCGACGTGCGGTTGGGATGATGAAGCGGTTCCTGCATTCGAATGGCCCATCATCAAGAACGGAACTTTTGTGAACTACCAGACAACCCGGGAGCAGGCCGCTTGGATCGCGCCGTACACCAACATGACGAGGAGTCAAGGCTGCGCCTATGGTCAAAATTGGTCCAGTATCCCCTTCCAGCGGATGCCAAACGTGAGCCTCATGCCAGGAGAGGCACCACTCAGCGAGGAAGACGTCATCGCTCAAACCGAACGAGGTATCTACATTGAAGGCGACGGTTCGTATTCCATTGATCAACAGCGTTATAACGCACAGTTCGGTGGACAGCTATTCTGGGAAATCCGCAACGGCAGAAAGCACCAGATGTTGCGGGATGTCGCCTATGTAATCCGGACACCAGATTTTTGGAATTCGCTGGCCGTATTGGGTGGACCAGACACGTACTGGCTGGGTGCGACATTCGGTGATGCGAAGGGACAACCGGGTCAGGCTAACGCTGTCTCTCATGGTTGTCCCACAGCACTGTTCCGCAATACGACCATCATCAACACGGCGTAGGAGGGTTATCGGTATGCAGGCACCAAGTGCAGGTCGCGGAGGTATTTCGACTGAGGATGCTCGGGCACTTACCGAGCGTATCGTAGGCCTCTCCCAAGCCACCGCAACACGGGTTACGATCAACGCTCGCAGTCGGCCGTTTATTCGAAGTGCGGATAACCGCATCACTACAGCCGGTGAAAGCTCAGACGTGTCGGTCACGATTATGAGTGCCTTCGGACAGCGGGTGGCCTCAGTTACGACGAATCTGCTCGACGAGCCCTCCCTGACTGAGGCCGTTCGTCGTTCAGAAGCCTTGGCACGCCTCGCGCCAGAAAACCCAGAATACCTAGGCGAATTGACACCTCAGGATTACCCCAAGGTGAATGGTTATTACGAAACAACCGGTGGCATCTTAGCCGAGGATATGGCTTCAGCCACTGCCCTCGCAATCGACCAAGCCCGTGGTGCCGGACATGTCGCCTCAGGATTCATTGACGTCCAGAATGGTTCGCAATCAATAGCGACATCAGAAGGATTATTCGCACACCATAAAAGCACTGGAGTGGCCTCAACCTTGACGGTGCGGTCAACAGACGGGTCAACATCCGGTTGGGCAGGTGACGAAGCAGCTGACTGGAACCAGATCGAAACGGCTCGGATTGCAACTGATGCCGTGCGCAAATGTGACGCATGGCGCGATAAGACCTCCTTGGATCCAGGCCATTACGACGTTGTGCTCGAACCGACTGCCGTCGGTATGCTGATGCTCCGTATGCGCAGAACCTTCGATGGACGTGCAGCCGACGAAGGGCGCTCATACTTTTCTTCGCCCAGTGGTGGAACACGGGTGGGAGATGAAATCTTTGATCCGCGGATCACAATCCACAGTGATCCGGCTTCGCCGGATGCCGAAACAGCGCCTTTCGATGGCGAAGGCGCAAGGCAGGCAGCGGAACCCTGGATTGAAAATGGAATATTACGCAATCTCTCATACTCGCGGTTCTGGGCTAACAAGCAGGGGGTTGCACCACGACCTGCACCAGCGAACCTGCTAATGTCGGGAGGGTCGGATTCGATTGAAGCGATGATTGCATCAACTCGTCGTGGGGTGCTCATCACGCGTTTCTGGTACATCCGAGGCCTGAACCCCCGGACGATTTCGTACACCGGGTTGACGCGAGATGGCACATTCCTGATTGAGGACGGCCGAATCAGTAGACCAGTGAATAACTTTCGGTTTAATCAATCGCTGGTCGAGCTATTACAGAACGTTGAGATGTTGGGTGAGCCGGTACGCGTGGCAGCCGGTGAGAACAGTTCGGTTGGCGTGCCAATCATCGTGCCACCTCTGAAAGTGCGCAACTTCAACCTTGCGAGTGTCAGTGATGCAATCTAAAGCAGACCAATATCTACCCGCTCAAGCTTGTATTCGAACTTGTTTATCTGGTGGCGCACGGGCCGACTAGAACACTGAGGCTGCCGACTCCACGGGCTGCAGGTGATCGAACCAAAACGCTTCGTCATTGCGGTGACAAACCATGAAACGACCGAGATCTGAAGCGTGTTTTGCTTGATGATAACGCAAATAAATATGCTTCTCATCGACCGCCATGATTTCGATCTTCCCCGTCTCATGAGACATACAGAAGCGTGCTCTACGTGCGAGGCCTGAGCCCCGACGTAACGCTTCCTGGAAGATTGTCCAGGCACGCACCATCGGTACTTCGTAGGGCTCGTTCCCGGCTGTGGGTCGGCCCTGGAATAAATAATACGGAGGACATCCAATAAACGAGAGTCGCTCATAGAGTTCCGATAAGACCTCTGGAGAATCATTAATCCCACGAATCATCGGACACTGATTAACGCAGATGACACCATTCTTGATACACGTGTCGATTGACTGAATTGCCTCGGCCGTCAATTCCCGTGGATGATCGAAATGGGCCATCAAATATATGCGTTGCTCGGGCGTGGAATAAGTACGAAACGCCTCGTGGAGTGCCTCGTCATTGAGCACACGAAACGGGTCAAATGCCGGCATCTTCGAGCCCATTCGGATAATTTTGACGTGTGGAATCTCTCGGAGAGCGCTGAAAATCTCTACTAGGCGTCTGGTACTCATAAGCAGTGGATCTCCACCAGTTAAGAGCACGTTGGTTACTTCTGGATGTGCCGCGATGTACTTCAATCCTTCACTTACGTCATTTGTCGCTTCGTCGTTCTCGTCCATGAATAGCCGCTTGCGGAAGCAATAGCGGCAATACGCTCCACAGACCTCATTGCATAAGAGCAGAACCGTATCGGTGTATTTATGCTGAACGCCTCTTGCAACCGTCACCGCCTCTTCGTTGCTCGCATCCAAGCGACCCCATTCATTAGATTCTTCAACGCGGGGGATGATTAATTGACGGATTGGATCATCCGGATCATCCCAATTAATCAGTTTTAGATAGTAGTCATTAGCTCTGAAAACATATTGTTCCGCGACTGGCTCTAATTGGGCACGCTCCGAGGGAGATAGCTGTTCAAGCTTCGATAGGTTTCTGATGTACTTCACACGTCGCAAACTCTTATCCGTTACATTACCGGACGTTGGGTTACCCATAACACGCTTCTCCTCTACCAAAACGTTCTAGAGGGGCTGACTCAGTTCCAAGTCCTGCACCTCTCCTAAGCTTGACGACCATCACCAATATCCAAAACACATCAAACACGCACAAGACGCTTTTGTTTATTGGGGGAGTGATGAGTATCAGACCAGAACGACCTTGACTGTCAAGTCTAATCTCTTGAAATCTAAGGTCTGTATTATATCAAAACAACCTGCGAAACCTTGACTAAGCTACTGTATTAAAAAACTTTAGTGAGAATTGCACAGTCAAAAAGAAGAATTCTGTTGTTTCCCCTAACTCCTTGACTCATAAGGTTGAGCCGCTATGATGAGCCTGCACAAAGCACTGAGGAGACTTACACTCTATGAGCACATTCGTGATTAGTCCGCATATGCGACTTCAAGAATGGGTCGCGCACGACAAGGGATACTTCAACGCAGAAGGACTCGAGTACGAGTTTAAGACACGCGCGGGCAGCCCCTCAGTGAAGTCCGCTGAACCTTTACCCAAAGACCAGATTCGTGGCGCTTACCAAAGTATCGAATCTGGTATGCGGCAAACGACCGACGTTAGCTGTGCGTGTCATTGGACCATTAATATGGCTGCGGCTGCGGGTCACGGCAAGCTCTGGGGTGAGGCATATTCTGTTACCCCCTCAGGCATCTACGTGCCAGAAGACTCAAGGGTCAGAAATCCTCAAGACCTTGCCAATATTCCGATTAGCGTCGGTTATCAGTCAGGTAGTCACTATTCAACCATCCAGTCGCTCGAACCGTTTCTGACTAAAGAAGAGATTAACCTCCACTTTGGTGGAATGCTCTTTCAGCGACTAGAACTGCTCATCGACCGCCAGGTGCCAGCCGCCGGTCTATTCGGTGGCCCGCTATATCTTGCTGAACAGCTAGGCTTTCGAAAAATCCTCGACACTACGTTCATGATTGCAGCACTCGTTCCAGACACTGTTGATGAAGATGATGTTAGAAAGTACTACCGTGCGTTAAAACGTGCACAGGCTGATATCGATTTTCGTCCTGAACAGTACACGCATTTTTACAAGAAGTTCTTTCCAAAACGGTGGCATGACGTGATGGATGTGCGGAGATTCGGCCCTGGAGAACGACTCGTTTTTCTACCGTACGACCAGCATATTTTTGACAGTACACAACGCTGGGTAGCGGACCGTGGCATTTTTGAAACAGGCTTGGAAGATCGAATGGGCTACGCCTGCTCGGTGGCTGGAGAATTGACGTCTAACGTTGAAGGCTGAAAAACCCTGACACTCTCGTAAAACCCTCACTAAAAACCTTGGGACTGACCATCATGTACAACATTGTCATTATTAACCGAAAGAATGGGCTATGAGTAATCGCTTCGTGCGAGTGTTTCGAGAAATACAGGATGAAATAAAAGGTCCAGACGGCAAGATGTACTACGGCTGGTGGAATGTTGCGGCCGTCTTCCCTTGTGTCATTTTCATTTTCTCCACTGCAAATATGATGCTTCAGTTGATGTATCCGGCAGTTGAGGATGCCCTGAATTTGACACGAGCCGAAGTAGTGACGATTTATTCAGTCAAGTCCGGCACGGCGGCCATTGTGGCATTCGGTGCTGGCTTTCTAATTGATCGTTGGGGCGTCAAAACTATTTTGTACCTCTGTGCAACCATGTCAATGCTGGGCTTTGTTTTCTTCCATTTCGTTGATGGGAAATGGATGTGGTGGCTTGCTGGAATCCCGCTCGGGTTCTCCTCAATTCCGCTCCTCTTGGCGACTAAGACTTTGGTTGCCCGCTGGTTTAATCGACGATTGGGTTTGGCGCTAGGCTTGGCGGCAAGCGCAACAAGCATCTCCGGAATGATATTCCCGGTAATTTTTGCCTGGTTGATCGAAACCTTTGGCTGGAACAATGGGCTCCCTATCATGAGTCTCGCGATTCTTTTCGTAGTCTTCCCAGTCGTGCACTTCATAGTGAAGGATGCTCCGACGAAGGACGAAGTCAGTCGGGAATTCGGTAATGAAGTGGCCAGTCCACGCACCTTCGTAAAAGGCCGGTTGATTGAAGAAGACCAGGGTGCCGATGGGTCCCTCTTTTCGAACATTCTCAGGAAACCAGTGTTTTGGGTACTTTGTGTCGTGCAGTTCTTCATTGGATTCGTAGATCAGGGGTTCACTCAAAACGTGACACCATTTCTTGTGAAAGACCTAGGTTTCACGTTGACTCGAGTGGCTTTCACCGTGAGTTTGTCGTTCATCTTGGGCTTTTCGTCAAAGATCTTTTTTGGTTGGTTCTTCGATCGGTATTCACTCAAAGGGATTTCCCTCTGCTACGTAATGATCGCGTTTTATATCTCACTCGCCTTCGGAATACAGGGACTGGTCACCCTGATCATCTTCCAGCTAGCACGGGGATTTGCGCATGGGGGCGTGCTGATGGAAGAACCAGTGGTCGCGAAACACACTTTTGGTCCGGGTCATCTGGGAAAAATCCTCGGTACGTTTAGCTCCATAACAGCGCTTGGCTTAATGCTTGGTCCGATCACGGTCGGTTGGTGGTATGGACAGGCTGGTAACACATATTATCCAGCTTTCTTGACCTTAGTCGGTATCATGCTAGCCTGCGCGGCAGCGATGTTCCTCATTAAGCCGGAGTACCTCCTTCGACAGAAACAGGAACAATCTGAACTGGAACTGGCGAAAAGCTAGTACAGACAAGGATTCATTCGATGAACAGACGGAAGATGCTTAAATCGTCCGGGCTGGCTGCTCTTGGGCTCGGCATTACTGGCTGTGCGCCTAGAACACCGAGCCTGTTGCAACCGGCAACGAAACCTAGAATCCAACTTGCAACCCTGAATGCCTCGTGGAACCGTGTGATTCGAACCACGGTCGGACTCCGTCCTTACCGACCTTCCGGCTTTGTAGTCCGAGCCGAAAAACTTGACAATAAGACGCTCGTACACAATTACGGTCACGGGGGTGCCGGCCACTCGTTGGCATGGGGGACCGGCTCATTGGCTGCTGACCTCGTAAGTGAGGCAGCAACACAGAGTGACCGACGAGTCGCAGTGCTGGGATGCGGCGTGGTCGGATTGACGGCGGCGCGGCAACTGCAGCGACGAGGTTTTGAGGTCACTATCTACACGTTATCCGTCCCTCCAGACACTACCTCCAATAAGGCGTGGGCCGGATTCACACCAACGTCACGGGCTGTAGCCATCGGGGGCCGCACACCCGCTTGGGACACACAATTCCGGCAGGCTGTGGAAATCTCGTATCAGGAACTTCAACTCCTCGCTGGTCCCAACTACGGCATTACGTGGATTGATGATTACGCTATGACGGATGAGGTGAGGGTGTCGCGTTCACCAGAAGCCCGTGCAGAGGCTGGACTTCTGCCAGCTCACCTGCAAATGGGCACGGAATTACTGGGACCGGGTGAACATCCTTTTCCCTCCACCTATGTGAATCGAGGAACACGGATGCGTATCGAGCCATCCATTTATCTTGAGGCATTAGTACGCGATGTAACCCAGTTTGGTGGCCGCATTGTAATTAGGAAATTCGATACACTCCATGACCTTATGTCACTTACGGAACCGATTGTCGTCAATTCGACGGGATTGGGATCACGAGTTCTATTCGGCGATGAAGAATTAACGCCAGTCAAGGGCCAACTCACCTTTCTGGTCCCTCAACCAGAATTGAATTACATACTTTTTGGTGTTCTTCGAAACAGTGAAGGTGGTCTAATGCCCATAACTGTGATGCCTCGTCGAGATGGTATTGCCCTAGGCACTACCGGTGAACGGGACGTTTGGACGCTCGAGCCGAACGAGGAGGCGCGCCGTCGAACAGTCGAGGCTCACATTGCGCTCTCGAACATCATGCGCTCACCAAGACCTCAAACGGTAGTCGCTCGCCCACAACGACTCGGCAAAGCCCCGGCCCTTGAAACCTTCTTCGATTTGGAATCGTAATATTTCAAGAATATTGACCTAATGGTTCATTCGATGTCGCTCTCCGAATGAATTTAATCTGAGGCTTCCCATGACCTTTACTTTTCAAAACGCACCTGACGCTGCTTTCGTCCCAACACGGCTGATATCGCATGTGCGACGGCTCCTAGCCATATCCCTATTCTGCACTTTCTCGATCAGCGTGTTTACTCAGGAACAAATGCCGCCAACCGCAGCCGATTACGGTCAGTGGGAAACGCTCGGTCGCGGTAGCATTTTATCGCCTAATGGTCAGTGGTTGGCATATCCAATCACGCGCTCGAACGGAGAGAATGAACTACGGGTTGCAAACACGGTAACTGACGCACGAACCGTAGCCTCGTTTGGTGAGGACGCGGCCTTTTCGGCTGATTCGAGATGGCTGGGTTATGCGATCGGCCAATCCGACGATGCCCCAGCGGGTCTCGATGCCTCTGAAAAACCAGTAAGCGCTGATCTGGGGCTTCTCGACTTGAACTCGCTTGAAGTCGAAGTCATAAAGAGTGTCGCTACCTTCGCCTTTAGTGAAAACAATGCTTACCTAGCAGTCCATCGCACTCCACCTCTGGCTGAGACCGAACAAGATGGTGGCGATATGGACAGTCCAGTCGAATCGATCGGCTCAGTTCTCGTGGTAAGAAGCCTGAATACCAATACCGATGTACAGTTCGCCAACGTATCAGCATTTTCCTGGCAAGATGCTGGAGTCCTAGTCGCCATGACCATAGCAGCTGAAGGACGAACTGGGAACGGGGTACAACTGTTCAATCCAGAAACAGGAAAGTTGCGCACCCTCATATCAGGCAACAGTCTATTTACTGGCTTGTCGTGGCGATCTGAAGAAGATGACCTTGTCGTTTTACGGTCGCACTCCAGAACGGGCTACGAAGGTGACACCCACAACATCCTCACCTGGCGCGGTCTGGCAGCAACTCAAACCAGTGCTCTCACCTATGACTCGACTACCGATGCCAATTTCCCGAAAAACTTTCGCATTGTTGACGAGAGACAACCCAGCTGGTCGGATGATGGCACTGCGGTTTTCTTCGGAATGAGACAATGGGAAACATCCCCTGACACCAACGGTGAGTCAACAAAAAACACGGACGGTAATGATAAGGAAAAGCCTGCCGATGTCGACGTCTGGCACAGTCAAGACAGACGAATTATTCCGATGCAGAAAATCCAAATGCAACGTGATCGGGAACGTAATCTCTTGGCGGTTTGGCATTTGAATGAACCCAGTGTCGTGCAGTTAGGGATAGACCTGATGGAGGAAATCTCCGTATTAGACGGCCACACCTTCGCGGTGGCGCAAGATACTACCCCCTATGCGTTCGAAACGATGTTTGGTCGTCGCTGGATGGACATTTATGTGATCGACGTGAAGACCGGCACTCGTACCAAGGCTGTCGAGAAAATCCGGCATTTCCATGGCGGCAGCACGACTGGCCGTTATCTGCTGTACTTCAAAGACGATCACTTTTGGACGTATGAATTGGCGACCGCCAAGCACACGAACATCACAGATGAAAGTGCTGCCTCGTTTGCCGACGCCGAATTCGACTACCCCACCGAAGAACGCCCCCCGTACGGCGTTGCGGGTTGGACAATAGCCGACGAGTCGATCCTTCTCTACGATCGATATGACATCTGGCTCGTAGCACCAGACGGGTCGTCGTGCGAGCGCTTGACCGACGGGACTGAGGAAGCTATTCGGTATAGATATGTTGCTCTGGAAGATAGCACGGCAGGCATTAATGCAACGGACCCCTTCTACGTCAGTGTATACGGTCAATGGACCAAGAAGAGTGGGTATGCGCGGATTAATATCGAAGAAGGAATCAGGCTTGAACGCCTCCTCTGGCTTGATAGTCAAGTTGACCAAATCATAAAAGCTGACGATGCAGCACATTACGCGTACGTGGTTCAGCGTTTCAATGATTCACCAGACTATTTCGTGAGTGGCCCTGACCTAACAGACGCGAAGCAGGTCAGTAACACAAATCCCTTTCAGAAAAACTACGCTTGGGGACATTCAGAACTTGTGGACTATCGGCACCCGACTGGTCAGCGTCTCCAAGGTGCACTGTTCTATCCGCCCAACTACGATCCGAGTAAACAGTATCCGATGCTCGTGTATGTCTACGAACTACGCTCACAAATGGTCCATCGCTATGTAGCACCATCGGAACGGCGACCATACAACACCAGCGTCTTTACCAGTCAAGACTACCTCGTGTTGCAACCTGATATTGTTTATTGGGATCGAGATCCGGGAGTCTCGGCTACTGAGTGTGTCGAAGCTGCGGTGGCAGCAGTGCTGCAGATGGGCATTGCGGACCCGAAACGAATTGGACTTGTGGGACATTCTTGGGGTGGGTACGAAACTGCGTTCATTCCAACTCAGACCAACACGTTCGCAGCAGCCGTGGCAGGAGCCCCCCTTACCAATTTTTTCAGTATGTTTGGCACCATTCACTGGAACCAAGGGATGCCTGAGTCGTCACATTTTGAAACGGGTCAAGCGCGAATGGACGTGCCTTATTGGCAAGACATGGAAGCCTATGTTCGAAACTCGCCCGTGCTGTTCATCGAGGATCTCAACACGCCAATGTTGGTAGCCTTCGGCAACAAGGATGGCACAGTCGACTGGCATCAGGGTATCGAGCTGTACAACTACGCTCGGCGGGCCGGTAAGGACTTAGTGATGCTGGTGTACGACGACGAAAATCATAGCCTCCGAAAGAAACCTAACCAGATTGACTATCATCACCGGGTGCTGGATTGGTTTGATCACTTTCTTAAAGGTGAGAATGCACCAAATTGGATCACTGACGGCGTGAGCGTACTAGCTCGCGAACAACAGTTGCAATAGCAACGATAAACTGTCCGCTAGGGTTTTAGGATTTTTACAGACGGCGCCCCTCTAAATACCGGCGTCCATTTTCCATGAGATCCGTGAAGCTTACCTCATCGCCAGTCTGCACAATGGTGCGAAGGCGCTCGACGGCGTTCAGTAATGCGGTCAACGACTCAGTGCCATACTCATTCAGCGACTGAATCTCAAAATAGAGCTTTGGACTGTCGTGTACGACTCGATTTGAAACTCTAAGCTGATCATCAAACGTCGTGCTGGATAAATCGACAAGTTTAGGCGCTGCTTCTCCACTCATAGCCAACGCTTCAAGAAACGCGATGTTAAGGGCATGAGACAACCCGATAACCCATGCGATGAGTCGATCATGGCTGTCGAGATCCATATGGGCCTGAACGATCATCGTCGAAGAAAACAACTCCTCCGCGGATCTGGTTGCCTCGGGTACGCCAACATCAACAAAAATAACATGTCGACCAGATAATAGTTCCGTATCAGGACCAAACATGGGGTGTAGCGAAGTTACTCGCGCTCCGGCTTGGACGAGCGCGCGAAGACCAAGCTGGACAGGTCCCTTCAAGGAACCGATGTCAAAAATCACACCGGGAAACGAACGGTCGGCTAATTCCAGAAGAATGTCGTTGGCGGCACCTAAAGGAGCTGCCACGACAATGTAGTCATGCGAGAGCTCAGCCTCACGCCAATCGGAATAATGATGACAGCCTTCCACACCACCAGCGGGATCAGCCACCTCAACTTCAAAGGCCTGCGTCAGTAAGAAGCGAACGAACCACTGACCCATTCGTCCTCTTCCACCTATCACCAAGACACGTCGTCCACCACCTTCGCCATGGGCAGCAACATGGTCCTTTTCTTGAATGGTCAACGACGATCGAACAAGTGCCTGCATGATCTGCTCGGCCAATTCAGGTGAGAAGTGACATTCATCAGCAATGGCCCGTGCCCGAACGATAACTTCCTTCTCCTGCTCATAGTCGCGTGTGGGAAGCCCAGCTTCCCGTTTGGCGGATCCGATCGCTTTTGACAACCGTTGTCGCTCGGCAACTAATTCTAGAATTTGCCGGTCCACATCGGCGAATTCCCGTCTTAACTCATCCAACATTATTGATATCCGCTATCAAACTTTGCGTGACACAGCGAGACCATCTCGTTGTCGCTATTTGCAATACATACATAACAACGTGAATCGCCAAAGACACCAGATAAACTTATTTCACTTGGTATAATGATCGTCTGATGGGACTTAAGTCGCTGCAACTATATCTACGCAACTATCATCTGCCCAGCATCCTCATGGTAGCACTGCTCGTACTGATCCCGAAGTTCCTCAATGGACAGCCCAACAACGTTGTTTTGGACGGCGTGGCACTTGTCCGGATCAGTGAAACTGGCTCGAATCGTATCGTCGAAACCCTGGAGGAGGAGGTGGAAGAGGTCACATCTGTCGTGCAAAAAATTGGCGACCGCTATCTTTGGGCGACACGTGATAACACCGAGCTTCGACGATACGACCATGGTACGTTTATTACGTATGTCGCCGAAGATGGGTCTGGATATATTCGGGTGTTTGACCAGGACATGCGAACGATGTTTGACGGACTAAACGAGTTGGATGGCGTTTTCGATTATTTAGAACATTTCCCGCTTGGACTTACAACAGTGACGTACTACGGTAGACTGCGGAAGGCTCCCTGAACCTTATCAGTTGAAGAGCCACTTCAAAATCAGCTAATCTGGGACCATAAGAGTCAAAGTGAGGCATAGACGGCAATCGTTTTCGGAGACATAGCGATGACATACCAGAAAATTCTTGTGATAATTACCTTATTTGTAACTTTTGCCGTGCTGCCGGCTGAGAGTCAGGACCAGCAGTCAATCCAGGGCGGAATCTATTCAGCTGCACAAGCCAACCAAGGAAGCAAGCTCTTTGCGAGCGTGTGCTCAGAGTGTCATCAGGAGGACGAATTTTCGAGCGCTGGCTATCTGGACAGTTGGACAGGAGCGCCAGTCGCTGAATTCTTGGATCTTATCCAGATGACAATGCCGGAAGACAATCCCGGCAGTCTGCGCAGTGCTGAGTATGCGGCAATTATTGCCTACTTCTTTGAACTGAACGGCATTCCCATGGGTGACACTGAGATGGACTCTGACATTTCCGCTCTTGAGAATGTTGTCATCGAAGGGCCGTATGTCGAAGGTGGTCGGTAAACAAGTTGCACAAAACTCGTCATACGTTCAGCACAACTTTACCAACGGTCCGTCGACCTTCTAAGGCGCGATGCGCCTCGGCTGCATCAGCTAACGGAAATCGATTACCAATTCGGACTTCTAGCTTTTTCGACGCGACCAACTCCAGCACCGTGTGAGCTCTAAGCTCAAGTTCGGCACGGTCCCGAATGTAGTGAACCAATGAGGGACGCGTCACAAACAAAGAGCCAAGAGGATTGAGTTGGCCCAAGTCAAATGGTGACACCGGTCCGCTCGACTGCCCGAACAGTGCCAAGAGGCCTCGTGGGCGCAGGGATCGTAGGCTGCCATTGAAAGTACTCTGCCCCACCGAGTCATACACGACGTCAACACCTCGACCATTGGTCAGTTTCTTCACTTCGTCAGCAAAGTCAGTCGTAGTGTAATTGATGACCTTGTCAGCACCGGCTTCTTGAGCTAACGCTGCCTTTTCTTCGGTTGAGCAGGTTCCAAATACAGTCGCACCAGCCTGCTTTAACATTTGAATCAGCAATAATCCGACGCCACCAGCTGCAGCGTGGACCAAAGCCATGTCACCAGAACGGGTCGTACGGGTTCCGTGAACCAGATAGTGTGCGGTCATGCCTTGCAGCATGACTGCCGCCGCTTGCTCTTCCGATACACCGTCTGGGATCTTAATGATCTGGCTTTCCGGAATTAACACGGCATCGGCATAAGCGCCAGGGACCATCGCCCAACAAACTCGGTCTCCAACCTGCAGACTATTCACATCAGGCCCGACGACGTCAACAATCCCAGCACCCTCACGTCCCAAAACGAATGGCAAAGGGGACGGATACAAACCCGTCCGAAAATAAACGTCAATAAAATTGACGCCAGCCACCATCACGCGAACCCGGACCTGCCCACTTGCTGGTGAACCCGGATCATACTCCTCCAGCTTCAACACTGCAGCACTACCAGTTTCTCGTACCAAGATCGCCTGTGACATGCGCCTCCCACTGGCAAAAAGCAGGACTTCCTGCTGAACAGTTTCAGGATACTTTTACGACCACCGAACTGAAAAACTCCCGAGTTCGTTGAGCGACCAAAATTTCCTCGCCGTCATTCATACATCGGGTCTGGATTGCTTGACCAGTCATGGCAATCCGCGGATCACCGTTCTTGAGCCCCTCACGAACCTCTACAGCGGACAATGGCACGGCGTTTTCGTCCCAAGTTAAATTCACCCGTGGTTTACCACGGTCATCTTGTGGGACATCAGCCATAAGACCGGGTATTCCCTGGAGCTCGTTAGCAATGTACTCAGCCTTGCGTCGCCACTCGGCGTACACTCGATCGTGATCTAATCCAACGTAGCGGTCGAGCGCCACAAGAAAACCCATAATTTCTTCCTTGCCAACTTTCATACCGCGACCCAAGTTCGCATTCGGTGCCGCGTGTAATGTCGCCGCTTCGATCAGATCTCGCCGCCCAGCGAGAATTCCAGTCGACTGTGGTCCCTGAATACCCTTCCCTCCACTAATGACAACCAAGTCCGCACCGGCATCCAGCCAACGAGTCAAGGTGTTTGTTGGTGGTAATTCGGATGCGGCATCCACAATTACCGGAACACCCGCGCGACGTCCGAACTCCAGTAATTCATGAACTTTCATAGCCTTGGGATCATCTTCGGTTTGATCGTCAAGGCGCGCAAGACCAGAAATCATCGCCGTATTCGAGTTAATCGCATTGGCAAACTGTTCCCGCGTCTCAACGTTCACCATCGTCATGCCTGCGGCACGATATGCCCGGTCGTAGCCGAACCTTCCCGATGTCTGCGTCAAACACTCACGTTTAGACCACGTGGGGTGTGGTAAGGCGTCAATCTTAGCTTGGTCGTTACCTGTCAAACAGGCCGCTGCTCCAAGAATCATGGCCGAAAAGGAACCGCTGGTAACTAACGCAGCATCAGCACCGAGCACCTCAGCCAGACGCGCACCAGCTGCTCGCGTCAGTTCGTGCATATCAACAAACTGCTCGTTAGCCTCGAGCATCGCTTGCATCACCTCGGATGGCATGCGAGATCCACCGAGATAGGTGATGTGATCCATCGCAGGTAAGTGAGGTTTAAGACCAAGCATCCGAGTGTAAATGTTATCGTCAAGGGCCTGTTTGACTACGACAGCCGCTTCAGCACCACGCGTGCCACCTGACATAGTCGCACCCCGGGTTGCACAACCACTCGCTAAGGCCCCGAAGAGCCCTAGGCCAAAAAATTGACGGCGATTCAGCTGATTTCCGATGTTCGATACCTGTTTTTCAGATTCACGCATGGGAAACTCTCCAAGGAATTATTGATGACAAAACGTTGGCCTTCTGACTCATGCACCTTACCATGCGTGACGAAACAACGGCGATTATTCCAACCGTTACATCTGTGGTTGAACCAATCCACCTGTCGTTATTCGACAAGGCATGACAAGATGTACCCATTCACTCAAGGAGTTTGACATGAACACTGGTTTGATTTGGATGTTTGCAGGTGCCACGGTTTTAATTTCCATGATTACACTGTCTGGTACTCAAGACCGCATCCGAGCACGAGACCTCGGTGTCGAACCTGGTGTATTCCAGCCAGGTCCACTGAACGCTATCTCTGACGTAGCAGGCGTCCGTGTTGGGCACACGACTATCATTCAAGGAAACAACATTCGGACAGGAGTCACCGCCATCGTTCCACACGAAGGAAACCTCTTTCAGGATAAAGTCGCTGGCGCGGTCTATGTCGGTAACGCGTTCGGCAAGTTAGCTGGTTCAACTCAAGTTAATGAACTAGGCACTATCGAAACTCCGATCATCCTGACAAATACACTAAGTGTTGGCACCGCAGTTGAAGCAACGGTTGCCTACATGTTACGCCTTGATGGGAATGAGGAGGTGCGATCGGTCAACGCTCTTGTCGGTGAAACTAACGACGGGGGTTTGAATGACATTCGTGGACAACATGTAAAACCGCATCATATCTGGGAAGCCATCGACACCGCCTCCGGTGGAACTATCAGTGAAGGCTCGGTGGGCGCTGGCACGGGCACACGCGCATTCGGATGGAAAGGGGGTATCGGCACTTCATCTCGACAACTCCCCGACCGATTCGGTGGCTATACGGTGGGTGTGCTCGTACAAAGTAACTACGGCGGTGTCCTTACAATTGACGGTGTTCCAATTGGAAAAGAACTCCAGCGCTATTCATACGCACCCCCTGTGGCTGATCAGAGCAACGACAGCGGTTCAGCCCCTTTCGACAACCTAGGTGATGGCTCCTGCATGCTCGTCGTAGCTACTGATGCACCGGTTGATGCGAGAGATCTTAAGAGAATCGCCACACGGGCAGTGTTTGGCCTAGCCCGGACTGGTTCCTCTTACAGCAATGGCAGTGGGGATTTCGCAATTGCATTTTCGACTTCACAGGAGATGCGCTCTACATTTGGAGACAGAAATCCGAGAAAGCGATCGATTTTGCAACCAGATGGAGTATCGCCCTTGTTTCAAGCGACGCTTGAGGCAACAGAAGAAGCCGTCTACAATTCGATGCTGCAAGCCACTACTATCACTGGCAACGGACGAACCGCTGAGGCCTTGCCGATCGATCAGGTGCGGCGAATTCTTGAACAATACGGTCGTGGCCAATAGTCCAATAGACCAGATCTCTAGAGCCTGAAATAGCCAGCCATGGCGAGAAATCAGCCTTGTTTTACTCGCTCCTATGATAGTTACAGACTAAATCATCACAAATAGCCACTAAGGAGATGCACAGCAATTAAACTGGAGTCGAAGGACGGCACAAAGATAGATGAGCCTAGCCGTGTCTGCATGCCGTTGAGCTTTTACGATAATGGCCCTATAATCCTAATCCATCGAAGAGGGGCATTTAATAGGGAGGAAGTCATGAATCGCCTGAGTTTTATTTGGGGAATTGCACTAGTGAGCCTGACCCTGTCAGCGCTGGGATGTGGAGGGGGATCGAGTAATGGGGACGAGTCCACCCTGTCGGAAACCACTGTAGAAGAAGCTCCGGCAACTGAACCGGAAGTTTCACCAACTGATACTGCGGAGGCGCCTGCAGAGGCACCAGCGGAATCCGAACGACCTAGATTCGTTGCGCCAGTTAGAGGAATCGCCGAGGTGGCCTATCTCGCACCTGAGACAGAAGTCATCGATGGTGAGGTCGTCACAAAGATTCGAATTCAGAACCGAGCAACAGGTGCTATCGCAGGTTTGAAAGTCGATGAGTTCTGGTATGATTCCGACGGCAATCCGGTCGGGGGCGACTCACAGCGAGTGCGCCAACCATTACTGGTTGGCGAAATCACGACGATCGAATTGCGGATACCGCGCAGTTCGCGGATGAATCGTAATAGTTTCCAGTTTAGTCATGCAAACGGCGAAATCGAAGCGACTCAGGTCGACGAGCTTCCCGATCCTGTTGAAGAAGAGGCTGAAGAGGCTGAAGAGGCTGAATCTGAAAGCTAGTATTCGTCGTTTGACAAAGTTACCCGGCCATTCGGATCACACGGATTGAGGGGCTACTATAAGGACCTCTCAGTCCGTTGTTATCTGCTCCGCGAGACCAGACGCTGGACGAAATACTAGGTCATTGACTGGTGGAAGCAGACTGAGGGTTCAGCACTACGAACTTCGATTCTCGGAACACGGGTGAACCTGGAGCCAGCCGAGAAATGGCCTCTGTCCGTAACACATAGAAGCCGTACGGAAACTCGGCGGTGGAAATTTTTACAACGTGACCATATCCGCCCCGTGCACCTTTCAATTCCGTGTGCGAGCGTGTGTCCACAGTGCTAAATACAACTCTCTCCTCACTATCGAGGACCGTGGTCGTAATATCAACCGAGTGCGGTCTTTTTAGTTCGTTGTCGTACACATCAACATAAAGATAAAGTTCATCGCCTCGGAGAAATTCCCGCTGGGTCGTCGGCATCGCCGGCAGCACATCCTCGAACCTCGGATCAAGTTTCGCACTTGGGGTTCGACTTGCCACAGCAGATGTAATGGCAAGGCCACTCATTTGTATTGCATCCTCAGAAAAATCTGGAACATCGAGATAACGGTGCACACTACCTACTGCACCTCCACCACTTTCCCGAGACGCCACTAGAACCTGATACCGACCAGGTTTCAGATCAACTCGTGAAAGGACCTTAAGTCCATAACGTGAAATCACCTCATGGGTTTCAGGAGGGAGATCTAGTTCCAGAGTTTGACTTTCTCCTCCACGGATTTTGCCTGCCGAATCTAACACAGTCACTGATAGCTCAACCGTGTCGACGAAATTGCCATCTCGTTCAATAAAGGTCAAACCCGCCGGATCAATTTCAACGATCACCGACAGCGAAACATTCTCTCCATCCCCAAGATATGGTAGGGCCGCAACACTTAAACCAAGCCCGCTGACTGGCAGTGGACTGGTCATCACTTCACGCAATTCTTTCGACGTGTTTCGACCAGCCTCTACTAAATTAAACTCTTCCGCTTTTCCACTCGGTGCCAAGTACTCCTTTCTTGAACGCACTGTAACGCCTGGTCGGTTGACAAGGACGTCAATCGTGCGCGACTTGCCATCACGACGTTCATTTGTAGGATAGTACCCAAGTACGTAGTAGGAGCTGTTATCACGAATAATCGCAGCAAAGGCACTGGATAAATCGTTAGAATTGATGAAAGCCATCCCGCCAGTCTCATCTGCAAGAACCCGCAAACTATCCTGGGCAAGTCGTAGATCGTCGCGAAGAGAGTCGCTTCTAAGCCCCGTTTCGGTGCCTGAAAAGCGATCATCAGGAATCACTCCAAACACCTCAATTTGATCGCTGCCAACCGTCGTTAATCCTCTCGGATCAATTGTGTAAATTGAAACATTCGTTTGCGTTGCCATGGCAATAGTGCGGCGCACTTCAGACTGTACCGTTAACGCTAACGGCTGGTTGATATCGTAAATATCGTAATCGATACCTTGACTGAAAAAGATGACAGCCTTCCGCCGACCGCGCAGGCCACCAAGCCATTGCGAGAGAGTTCGTAATGTTGCATATGTTGACCGAGCGTTGTCGCTCCGTTCAAAACCCAACTCGTCTCCAATTGGTGCAAAATCCGGTCGGTCGCTAAGCCGTCGATAGTAAGTATCGCTGCGTGTAAGCACGCTCGATCGCGCAGCACGCCCTATAAATCGGTCAACTGCCTCCAAGAGCAGGCGCTGGTTTCCAGTGAAACCCTGAGCCGCATCCGTGCGACCACTGGTAAAAACTACAGAGACCAGATCATTGGCACCTAGATACTGTTCGATAAATTCGGTGGCAGCCCGCTTAACGTACGACGTCCGTAAGGGTGTCGTGTGTAAATCATCAAGCGCCAGAACAAAAACACGGCCATCGAAAGGCCTGCGATTGGTGCTAACATCCTCCTCAATTTGACGATCAGAAAACAGTAAGCGCGTAGGGCGCTCGACGGGAATACGAATTCTAGAAAAAGCTGTCACCGTTTGGCTTGCGCCATCCTCTAAGACCTCAAAATCATCGACCGTGAGGTCGTCAACAAAGTCTCCATTCTCGTCGGTGACAACCGCATCGACCTCAACATAGTTAACTTCCAGTCGAAACGTAACTGGCGGCTGTTGCGTGTCCGGATCGGGCATGGTTTGCTGAGCTAAGGACGACCCAGCTTCAAATAGAAAAACTGCGCAAAGAATCATCAATGTTCTAGATATGGTCAACATGAGCAAACTCCATATACAAAAATGATGACTAACTCTCACAAATACAGCAACTACTGATACAACTTGGCACGTCGCGAAATCTAAAGTCTGCCTCCATTATAGAACTTCGGTGACGAAGTTCACCTACACCTATATCAGACCGTCAGATCGGTAAATTGGTCGAGCTAAATCACCTAAAAATGTCATTGAGGATATTTTTTTGAAAAAAGTACGAACTACTTCTCAATTAGGGGAGTCATAACTACTGAAAGGCGCTGCTATACTGGATACTATGCAGTTGGACATTCAAGCAATTCAAGCTGCATTGCGCGCAGATCAGCTGGATGGTTGGCTTCTGTACGATTTCAATGGATCGAATCCGATCGCTAAACGCTTAGCTGGGCTGAGTTATGAAAATATCCTCGCGAGCCGACGATGGTACTACTTAATTCCTGCTACGGGCCAGCCACGTGGCCTTGTGCACGCGATAGAACGCCACACGCTTGATGCATTGCCTGGAGAGAAATTCATCTACCTCGAACGAGAAACTCTTGAAAAGCAACTCAAGATTTTACTGGGTAGTTGCCGTCACGTCGCAATGGAATACTCGCCAGAATGTGCGATCCCGTATATTTCCCGGGTCGATGCCGGCACAATTGACCTCCTGCGACGTCTCGGAATCAACGTCTCCTCATCAGGCGACTTAGTGCAACGTTTTGAAGCCAGCTGGGACGCCAAGATGCTGACGCAACATCAAGCAGCCTCCGAGCGCTTATACCGCATCAAAGATCGGACTTTTGAAACAATTCGGAAGGCCATTCGAGATGGCCATAAACCGACAGAATATGAAATCCAACAACAAATGGTTGCCTGGTTCCAGGAAGAGGGACTAATCAGTGATTCAGCTCCAGTCGTAGCGACGCAGGAGCACTCAGCGAGCCCACACTATATGCCAACAGCTACTTCGTCTCGGGCTATCTGTCGAGACCAAGTTGTGTTGCTCGATCTCTGGGGCAAACTCGATGAGCCTGGTGCGGTCTTCGCCGATATCACTTGGGTTGGTTATGTTGGGGCACAACCCCCAGATGCGATTTGCCGAGCCTTCGAGGCTATCAGACTCGCACGTGACGAAGCAGTAAGTACGGTACAATCGGCAGTTCAGAAGGGTCGCGATCTTCGCGGATGGGAAATTGATCAAATCACTCGTCGTGCCATTGACCGTGCTGGTTACGGTGACCGAATTCTCCATCGAACTGGTCATAGCCTAGGTGAAGAAGTCCATGGAAATGGCGTCCACCTAGATAATTATGAAACTCGTGATGAGCGCCGAATCTTACCCGGAACGGGCTTTACAATCGAACCGGGAGTCTACTTTGAATCATTCGGCGTACGGACCGAAATTAATATGTACGTTAGTGAGAACGACGCAACAGTCACTGGGCCGCTTCAGACAACGGTTGTGGCACTCGCGGAGTAAGAAACTGTAAGAGAATAGAAGTATGGTTCTGACCCCAAGCGGGAGGAAATAGATGTCAGCGCGAAAAACAACTTTTTATTCCATGGTGTTAGTTGGAGTGGTATCGATGGCTATCGGTATGGTCATCACATCTCGACTCGACTTGTCGTCATCATCATCGGCGCAAACGTCCACTGCCCCACCGATGAACAGTAATCCGATCGTTGGTACCATCGATGCCAATACATTTCGTGCAATCGCTAAAGCACAAACGCCGATGGTCGTTAATATTCGCACTGAATCGAGAAGACGCACTCAGGAATTAACAGATTTTTTTGGCGGAGACGACCTCCTACGCCGATTCTTTGGCACCCCAGAACAACGTCCGCAACCTGAAGAAGAAGTCACGGAAGGTGCTGGCACCGGCTTCTTAATTGATGATGAAGGTTTTATTCTGACAAACAACCACGTTGTTGAAGATGCAACCAGAATTCAGGTGGGATTCTTTGAAGGTGAAGCAGGTGAATTTTTCGAGGCGGAAATCATTGGCCGCGATCAATTAAGCGATAGCGCGTTAATCAAGTTGGTTGAACTCCCTAACCGCGATCTGTCGGTAGCAAAATTCGGGGACTCTGATCAAATGGAACCAGGCGATTGGGTTATGGCAATTGGGAATCCATTTAACTTGGCGCACACCGTTACCGTCGGCGTTATAAGTGCGATCGGACGACCATTTCCGGTGGCAGAAGGACGAAGTCAGGATGTTTTACAGACAGATGCGGCCATTAATCCAGGTAACTCAGGTGGCCCACTCCTTAATATCCGCGGTGAAGTCATCGGAATTAACACAGCAATCGTATCCAACCGAGCGAGTAATCTTGGCATTGGATTCGCAATCCCAATTAATGTTGTCCGCGAGTTGTTACCACAATTACGTGAAGGAAAGGTGACGAGAGGGCGGATCGGCATTCAAATCACCCGAGTCCAACAAGAAGCCGTCGAAGCTTTTGGGTTGTCTGATCGTCGTGGTGCTGTTGTCTCCAGCGTCGAGCCCGGTGGTCCGGCATCCCGTGGAGGTCTCCAACCTGGTGACGTAATCGTTGAATTCAACGGTGAAACGGTTGAAGATACGAGCGATCTACAAAATAAAGTGGTCAAGACGCCACCCGATACAACGGTACCGGTAACAATCGTACGTGACCGAGAACGCACGACATTAGAGATCACTATTGCAGAACTGGATCTGGAAAACGAAGGACAAGACCGTAGCGCACGCACCGAAAACCTAGACACAGGCTTTGGTATGACATTGACCGATCTCACTGGACAATTGTCTCGCCGCTTACGTACACCATCTGACATAAGTGGCGCAGTGGTTAGCGCTCTCCAGGACCGGGGTGCAGCCGCTCGTGGCGGAATTCAACGCGGTGACATTATTCTTGAAATCAACCGCACGGAAATCACACAAGCAACTGAGGCAACCAGCATGTTACGCGAAGTTGAATCAGGACAGACCGCACTGTTCCTAGTGTGGCGGACGGGAGCGGAGGTATTCCTCCAAGTCACCAAGGAGTAACCGGCTTACTCGTGTCCATGCTCCTCCGCGATCTAATCATTGCGCAGATCCGCACAGAAGGCCCGCTGACCTTTGCGGAGTACATGGAAGCGGCACTCTATCACCAAACCGGTGGCTATTATGCTCGCAACGAACAACGCTCCGGTCGCACGGGGGATTTTTATACCAGTGTAGACGTTGGACCACTGTTTGGTGAATTGATCGCGGTGCAGCTAGCCGAAATGTGGCAGCTGATCACTTCAACGACAAACACTGACGGGTTTAATCTGGTTGAAGTCGGAGCTGGTAACGCTCGCCTCGCTCATGACATCCTCGATGCTGCGGCCACAATGGAGACTGGATTTTACGATTCCATTCGATTGCACCTTATTGAGCGGAGTTCTCAAGCACGCGCTAAACACGAAGAGAACCTGGGTCAACATGTAAGAAAATTGGTGACAAGTAGTGATACGTTGCCAAATGTTTCTCAAGGCGTCATCTTTGCTAATGAACTGCTCGACGCCTTCCCCACCCATCGCATCACCATGACTTTTAAAGGACTTAGAGAAACCTACATCGACGCCGAGAACGGCAAGCTAATTGAACGCCTCGGTCCGCTATCGACCCCAGCCCTAGACGATTACTTCCAACGTCTGGGAACGCAGTTGCCACTGCATGGACAAGCCGAAGTAAATTTACATGCCCTTGATTGGATCCGGAATGCGTCATCAAGCCTAGAGCATGGATTTATCATTCTCATCGATTACGGTAAGTTGGCCCAGGAATTGTTCGCCACCGAAAGTGTTAACGGTACTTTTACTGCACAACAGCAACATCTCACCATCCAACCGGCCGCGTCTAAAAATGAAAGTTCCGCATCTCAATTCGACTGGCTCAATGAACCTGGCGAATGGGATCTCACAAGCCATATCGATTTGACGTCGATCAGAACCGCCGCCGAAGAAACAGATCTAAGCACACTTGGAGTACTCGATCAGACCTATTTTCTTCTCGGTCTTGGTGCGGTAGAACATCTGCGACAAGAAGTCGATGAAAGAGTAGGTCTCAAGCGTCGTCTTGCCGCTCGTACCCTTCTAATGCCGGGTGGACTGGGCAGCACACACAAAGTTCTACTCTTCGGTAAGCAGGTTGGCTCACCCCCGCTCCAAGGATGCTCCTATCAAACACGCCTGACTTAATTTACGAAAATGTTGGAAGAACCGTTTTTATGGATCAACCCTACCAAACGTTCTAACTAGTTCATCCTGCGACTAGTGAGGTAGCGTGGCAGACGCCGACCAATCTCGCTATAATTCAAGAGTCTAGAATCAACCACAAAAGAACTGTGTCCACGTCACTCGAACGCGAGATCAAGTTGCGTTTTGCGTCACCAATCGAAGCCAAGTCAGTAATCCTGTCAATTGGCGCGACACCTGTACGGCCGCGTCGATTACAACGTGATCACGTCCTAGATACATCGAAACAGACATTGCATCAAGATTGCTCGGTGTTGCGCGTTCGCATCGAACCACGTGAAAGCCGATTAACATTCAAGGGACCACCTCAATCATCTACCATGAAGCTTCGTGAAGAAATAGAGCTTACTGTGGAAGATGGCTCAGCCTTGCTGCGCGTGCTCGAACGAGTGGGCTTTCATGTTGCATTTCGATACGAGAAGTATCGAGAAGAATTCAATTGGAAGGATGTAATAATTGCGCTAGATGAGACACCAATAGGAACATTTGTCGAATTGGAAGGAACAGAAAACAGTATCCATATGGCTGCTGACCGATTAGGCCGCACTCCTTCTGATTATGTCACTAAGTCGTACCATACTTTGTTCATCCAACATTGTGAGTCTAGCCATCTTGAAGATACTCATATGTTGTTCGGCAACCTACAGTGATTAATGTAACAGTGGATCATGCACTCATTTTGACGGCTGGTATTGGGACTCGACTACGCCCACTCACTTACGTCCGTGCCAAGCCAGCTGTCCCAGTTGCAGGCACGCCGTTTATTCGGCATGTACTGGCATGGTTAGCACACCAAGGGATACAAAACGTCTGTTTAAACTTACACTACCTTCCAGAAACTATCACCGCCGTTGTCGGAGACGGACGCGATCTGGAAATGCACGTGCGATATCTCTGGGAACCAAAGATTCTTGGTTCAGCTGGCGGACCACGAGCGGCGCTTCCGCTGCTCGGTAGCGGAAGCTTTCTTATAGTGAATGGCGACACATTAACTAACGTTAATGTGCATGACCTAATGACGACCCATCGACAGCGACAAGCCAGCGTCACCCTAGCAGTCATGCCGAACCCAAACCCGCAACGTTACGGTGGAGTCGTGACGGACCACGATGGATGGGTTCAGCGCTTCGTTCCAGCAGGAGATCCGACACCGTCGTATCATTTCGTTGGTGTACAGATGGTAGAACCTGCCGTTTTTGAAACGCTACCAATTGGCGAACCAGCTTCTACTATCGGTGGGATCTATTCAACGCTGGCCTCAAAACACACTCGCGCTATTCAGGTTCATATGATCACAGAACAATTTCTCGATATTGGCACTCCTAAAGATTATCTAGAGGTATCCCTTGCGTTAGCCGAGGACAAGGAATCACTACTGCATGGGGTTGGAACTAAGATCGGGCAGGACACACAAGTTATCCGAACTGTCCTTTGGGATAACGTACATGTCGGTGCTAGGTGTTCACTCGACCATTGTGTCGTTACCGATGGTGTGAGAGTGCCGGATGGTTCGAACTTTCGCAATGTCATCATTACAGGCAAGACAGAACGTCGCCAAGAACCGTTTGAGCAAAAGATTGGTAACCTACTCGTCACACCGCTTTCGCATAACGATACCGAAGACAGTAATAAGTCATGATATTCGCGAAATCACCTCAAATTGACATACCGGATTGGCACGAACGAGTGCACCAATTTCTTGATCGAAGTGACTTAGCCGCTGAATCAGACGACTTCGTCCCTTTGACTGGTGATGCTTCTAATCGACGGTATGTCCGAGTTTTTCCGAAGACGACCAATTCCTTCGTTCTAGCTGTATACGAGCAGCGTTTTGAGTATGAAACATTACCTTTTGTGACCGTCAGCAAACTCCTCCACCATCTCTCCGTGCCAGTTCCAGAGATTCTTGAACACGTAGAAGCACTCGGCATTCTAGCACTTGAAGACCTCGGTGACGTGACACTGCAAGCGCATGTGGGTACAGGTCCCGCAACAGATCATGAAGCACTCTATGGTGAAGCAATCGATCATATAGTCACTTTGCAACAACATCGACCTTCGAAGCAAACGTCAACATTATTGCCGTTCACTGTGACATTTGATGCCAAGAAGTTTCTTTGGGAACTAAACTACTTTCTTAAGTACTTCGTTGGTGCTTATCGAGGGATCCACCTTCCTCCGGCCCACCATGAAATGGTAAACCTTGAATTTATCAAGCTTTCTGAAGAGCTTGCCGAGGAACCTCGTATTCTATGCCATCGAGATTTTCACAGTCGCAACTTAATGCTTCATCAGAACCAACTCTATGTGATTGATTTCCAAGATGCCAGAATGGGTCCCGCGACCTATGATCTTAGTTCTCTGCTACGTGATTCGTACGTAGATATTTCAGAGGACACGGTCAATAGATTGATTGGATGTTACATAGAAAAAATGCAAATAAGGGAAGACCTGTCTGAATTTCGATGTAAATTCGATACGATGGCGTTGCAAAGAAACTTAAAAGCCCTTGGAACATTCGGCTATCAGACAGCGGCTCGACGGAATCCTGTCTATATTCAGTACATTCCACGCACCATACGTTACGTCCGAGACACGCTACTTCATTATTCGAAATTCTCTCGCCTTCATGATGTACTCTCCACCTATATGTCTGACCTAAAATAAAACCATGAACACTTATATCGAAAATTTGGCTCAGCACCAAGGGGAAACGGTACTCGTGCATGGTTGGTTACATAACCGCCGTTCAAGCGGAAAGATTCATTTTCTGACGGTGCGTGATGGCTCAGGATTTATACAAGCAGTGATGTCAAAGTCTGTAGTGGGAGACGAAGCGTTCGAACGAGCTGACCATTTAGGCCAAGAAAGCTCAATAATCCTCAAGGGTTCGGTTAGAGCTGATCAGCGCGCACCTGGAGGCTACGAACTCGATGTGTCTAATTTAGAGGTCGTTGGAGAATCGCATGATTACCCAATCACTCCAAAAGAACACGGTGTGGACTACCTTCTGGACCGTCGCCACCTCTGGATCAGAACTCAGCGACAGCAAGCGACACTACGCATACGACATACAGTTGTGAATGCTATTAGAGACTTTTTGAATAATCATGGATTCACACTGGCTGATACACCAATTTTTACGCCAGCAGCATGTGAGGGAACCACGACACTCTTTCCAGTTCAATACTTTGAGGACACCACTGCATACCTTACGCAAAGCGGTCAACTCTACAACGAGGCAAACATTATGGCACTCGGCCGTGTCTACTGCTTCGGTCCAACATTTCGAGCGGAAAAATCAAAAACCAGACGCCACTTAACTGAATTCTGGATGGTAGAACCTGAAATGGCTTTTGCAACGCTTGACGATGCGATGGTGCTAGCCGAAGAGCTAGTCACTTCTGTCGTAAGTCGCGTACTTGAAACTAGGCTTCAAGAACTCACGATCCTCGAGAGAGACATAACTGCCTTGTCCAAGGTGAGTCTGCCTTTTCCGCGTATCACATATGACGAAGCAATAGAGATTCTTATTGAGCAAGGTCAGGCAACGACTTGGGGAGATGATTTTGGTGGTACCGACGAAACTATCTTAGCAAAGCAGTACGATCGACCAGTTATCATTCACCGTTACCCTGCGAGCGTAAAAGCTTTTTACATGAAGGCTGATCCCGAGCAACCTAAATTATCGCTATCCATGGATGTTCTGGCACCAGAAGGGTATGGTGAAATCATTGGTGGTGGTCAACGGCTTGACGACTACGATGAGTTGCTCTCACAGTTGCAAAAACATAAACTTCCTGAAGAGGCATTCAAGTGGTATTTAGATCTGCGACGTTACGGAACAGTCCCACACTCGGGCTTCGGAATGGGAATTGAACGGGTTGTGGCATGGCTCTGTGGCCTAGACCACCTGCGCGAAGCGATTCCCTATCCTCGAATGCTGCACCGGATGTATCCATGATGACCAAAACATCCAAGAAAATAGGGACGCTCGTATGAAGATTGGATTTTTGTCTCTCGGCTGTCCAAAGAACCTTGTCGACAGTGAAGTTATGCTGGGGCTGGTCCAGAACGAAGGACACGAAATCACTGCTGATCCAACGCAAGCTGACACCATCATCGTAAATACATGCGCATTTATCGATGATGCAAAAGAAGAATCCATCGAAGCAATCCTTACAATGGCACAACATAAGGATACCGGCTCTTGCCAACGTCTGATCGTCACTGGTTGCCTAGCTGAGCGATACCGAGAAGAACTTCGTCGTGAGATCCCGGAAATCGATGCCGTGCTCGGAACTAACGAAGTAGACCTTATTACTCAAGCTTTGAACCCGAATGGACAACAGATATCAGGCGAAGTTGCAACCTTCCACCGAAGCCGTCCCAGAACTAGTTCGATTTCGGCTCGAACTTCTTCTCCTTCTCGGCCAACCTATATCTATGACGCAACCACACCGAGACTGCAGACCACTCCCTCCCATTTGACTTATGTAAAAATCGCGGAAGGGTGCGACTACACCTGTGCGTTCTGTATCATCCCAACGTTACGTGGAGGATACCGAAGTCGACCGGCCGCCTCGATCATCGAGGAAGCTCACACATTTGCTTCGCGTGGTGTTAAAGAACTTATCTTGATTTCTCAAGACACCACCTTTTATGGTGTCGACCGTGGCGAGCGTGGTGCGCTAGCACGCCTGTTGCGGGAACTTAACAGTGTTGATGGACTGGAATGGATTCGGCTTCTATATCTTTATCCTACAACTATTGGCGATGACACTCTGGATGCGATAGCAGCCTGTGACAAGGTCTGCAATTACATCGATTTGCCTTTGCAGCATGCCTCAACTGACGTCCTCCGTCACATGGGCCGTCCTGGCAACCAACATAGCTACGAGCGTCTGTTACGAAAAATTCGTCATCGAATACCAAACGTAGCAATTCGAACGACATTCATTGTCGGTTTTCCAGACGAAACTGAGCAAGACTTCTTAGACCTATGCGAATTCGTTAAAGAGATCCGATTCGACCACCTAGGAGTCTTCACCTATTCACATGAAACAGGAACTCGGGCTCACAACTTGTCAGACAACGTTCCTGCAAAAGTTAAACAGCAACGGCGCCACACTCTAATGGCGTTACAGAAGACACTGGTTTCAAAGTCGCTTAATGAACAAGTTGGTCAGACGTTTAAAATTCTCGTTGACGGTCCGTCGCCTGAGCATGGATTGGTATGGCAAGGTCGACTCGCGAGCCAAGCACCAGAAATCGATTCGGTGGTTTACTTGACAGACTGCAACCCAGAACACCTACGAGCTGGCCAACTAATCGACGCTACAATCGTGGGTGCACAAGATTACGATCTTTTAGCTCGTCCTTTGATGTAACTGTCCGAAAATGTTATCCTTGTATATGTCACCTTTTAGGAGGTGAGCAAAGTGGGCACGTGCCCACTTTTTGTTTTTGAGGGGGAAAAAGCAGGTTGATTGCTGCACATAAAGCCGAGCGTGAACAAGTATGGCAAATGGCCAAACGTGTGGCTAATAGCTATGGCTTATCTATTTTCGATGTGCAGTTGCGCCGTGAAGCGCCCGGCTGGGTCCTGAGAGTAATACTCGACTGCGAAGATGCGACAGCCGTAAAAGGTCAGGACGGTGTGAGTATTGAAAATTGCCAACAAGTTAGTCGAGAGCTTAGCGCATTACTAGACGTCGAGGATTTACTCGATCAGCCGTACACTCTTGAACTTTCGTCACCAGGTCTTGATCGACCATTGCGACACGTCAATGAGTATCGACGTTTCGTCGGAAAGCTTGCCAAAATTGTTACCTCGAAAGATATCAATGGCCAGCATTCTCTTACAGGCCGTATTCGCAAGGTGACAGATGATGAATTGTCTCTCGATATTGGCGCACAAACGCACCAAATATCGTTCAGTGTCATTACGCGAGGCAGACTCGAGGTGGAGCTTTAAGAGATTAATATGAGTAAAGAATTACAACAAACAATCGAAATGCTCGCGAAAGAAAAGGGTATCGAACCCGATGTCGTTATCACGGCAATCGAAGATGCTGTGTTAACTGCCTCCAGAAAATATTATAAAACTGACGAGGACTTCCGCACCAAGTTTAATGTCGAAACGGGACAGGTTGAGTTATTCACAGTGCGAAATATTGTGAATGAAGTGACCGATCCTCTGACAGAGATTTCACTCGAAGAGGCTCAAAAACTCTATGGCGATGAAGCTGAACTAGATATGGCGATTGAATTCCCCAAAGCAACTGACGTTTTGGGTCGAATTGCTGCACAGACAGCAAAACAAGTTATCTTCCAAAAGGTTCGTGAAGCCGAGCGCGAACATGTCTACGCTGAGTACGGTGACCGTGAAGGTGAAGTCATCAATGGAACCGTAAAGCGATTTGAAAGTGGCGACATTATTATCGAAATGGGTCGGGTTGAAGCCCTGTTACCACGCAAGGAGCAATCGCGAGCTGAAAACTATACGGTCGGTGATCGAGTACGTGCGGTCATTAAGGGCGTAAATCGCGGTGGAACAAAAGGGCCTCAAATTATTCTTTCACGCACGGACCCAGCACTTCTTATTAAATTATTTGAACAAGAAGTTCCAGAAATTTATGACGGGACGGTGCAAATTCGTGGTGCAGTGCGAGAAGCTGGCGACCGAGCAAAGATCGCTGTGCATTCACAAGAACGAGACATTGATCCAGTTGGTGCATGTGTCGGCATGAAAGGAACGCGTGTCCAATCCATCATTCGTGAATTAAGAGGGGAAAAAATCGATATTATTGAATGGGCTCATGATGTGAACACCTTAATCACTAATGCGCTCAGCCCTGCCCGTATTCAAAGCCTGTCAGTCGTGGACGAAGCAGAAAAAGTGGTAGAAGTGATTGTCGAAGATAAACAGCTCTCACTGGCAATCGGCAAGAAAGGGCAAAACGTTAGATTGGCGGCTAAACTCACAGGCTGGAAAATCGACATCAAGAGCGAAGAGGACGTACGTCGTGAAGTTGATGCGAAATTCGAGTTAGCTGCAACGCTTGCGACTGTGGACGGTTTTACCGACGCCATGTGGGAAACGCTATCTACGTCTGAACTCAATTCAGTAGACCGATTGCGTGAGAGTTCTGCAACTGATATAGCCAACTTGTTATCGACAGACGAGGAAATGGCAACAGCGTTACAGAATGCGGCTCATGTGGCAGCTGAAACAAAGGCCAAGTTAGAGCAAGAGGCAGCCGAGGAAGCAGCTAAACAAGCGGCTGCAGAAGCTGCGATCGAGGAAGCAGCTAAACAAGCGGCTGCAGAAGCTGCGATGGAAGAAACACCTGAACAGTCTGCTGAGGAAGAAACCGACGGAACCACTGATCAACTCACTGAGAAAGAACCCTCAATAGACGAAAAAGCAGCCGACGAATCAGCTACTGAGCAGGCTTAGGGATGATAACAATGACACGTATTCACATTCGGTGAACTGTTGAATGAACAACGCTAAAATGAGGTAACTTTGAGCACCGTTCGAGTTTATAAAGTTGCGAGCATTCTTGATATTGCAAGTAAGGATGTCATAGTCAGACTTCGACGCGACCATGGAATCGATGTTAAGAGCGCATCAAGTTCAATTGAAGAGGTCGTCGCACGGCAATTTATTGAGCGTGTTGCCAAAGAGCTTGGCCTGTCAATATCGTCGAAGGACCCACTCTCTAAACCTTTGTCAAAACCTACGCTCAAAGCTAAGAAGCGTAAGGTTACGACTGAAAAATCTTCCAAAACTGAAAAACCTGCAAGCCGTCCACTGCCACCGCCACGACTCGTAAAGGTCAAGTCTCACAAACCAACTGTCAGTGAAGAAGAAGAGTCGCCCCTTGCTGATGAAACTGCTGTCGAAACATCCTCTGTAGAAATAGTCGAACAGACTGTAGAAACACAGCCAACGAAAGCAACACCTGGTCCAGTATCTCAAAAACCTGGTCGGATTATCCCGTCAAAGCTTCACTTAAGAGTCGAAGAGACCGATACAGCGAAACCGGTTGATGCCGTAATTGATAAACCAGCGAGTGATTCTCGACGACTCGGTGAGAAAGATAAGCCACAACCCAAGGAACCATCTACTATACGACCAAAAACTCAACCAAGAGCGCGTCAAGTAACTCAAACCGCTTCACCACGAGTCGCGGTATCACCATTGCAAACACCACCGGTCGGTGGACCTCGGCCACTTCCCTCTCAACCCGTACGCCCAGCACGACCGGGCGCCCCTCGCCCAGCCTATCGGCCAGTTTACCGAGGGCGCCCTGGTGGAAGACCTGGTGGACGGAAGCGAACTCAACGTCCTACGGCATCGCCAGTCCAGCCGATACCGCTTCCAGAAATAACGCGGACAATCACTTTAGCAGAAGGCATGACGGTAAAGGATTTGGCAGAGAAGCTTGAAATGCGTGCGAAAGATGTTCTAAAGAAACTCATTGACAAGCGGATCATGATGACAATTAACAACACCCTTGACACTGAGACTGCAACAACGATTGCGCGTGAATTCGGTGCTGACGTAACGATGCGTACATTCGAAGAGGAGATGCTCCATATAGAGGAGCAAGTATCAGAGCCAGGCGATCTTGTAACCCGCGCACCAGTTGTGACTGTCATGGGACACGTCGACCATGGTAAGACAACCCTGCTAGATGCTATTCGGGAAACTCGTGTTGCCGAACGTGAGGCTGGTGGCATTACACAACATATTGGTGCTTATACCGTACAAGTGAATAATCAGCGTGTAATTTTCCTAGATACTCCAGGTCACGAAGCGTTCACACTTATGCGTGCTCGTGGCGCCGAGGTCACAGATGTCGTCGTTCTTGTCGTCGCTGCCGATGATGGAGTCATGCCACAGACAAAAGAAGCGATCGACCATGCTAAAGCGGCCGAGGTCCCCATCATTGTAGCGGTGAATAAGATTGATAAAGCTGAGGCCAATTCTGAGCGGGTAAAAAAAGAACTATCCGAACTCGAACTGACACCAGAAGAATGGGGTGGGAAAACGGTAACTGTCGAGGTTTCGGCTAAAAAGAAACAGAACCTCGATGCTTTACTTGAAATGATCATACTGGTTACCGAACTGGGCGAGTTGAAAGCTAATCCAAAAAGGAAAGCGGCCGGCACTGTGCTGGAGGCAAAACTCGACCGTGGTCGAGGTCCAGTAGCGACTATCCTCATCCAAGATGGCACGCTTCGAATAGGCGACACTTTCATTGCTGGGACGGTCACTGGAAAAGTTCGAGCACTTATCGATGATCGAAGCCAGCAGATCAAGGAGGCACCGCCATCAACTCCAGTCGAAGTCCTCGGACTTGCCGGATTACCAAAACCCGGTGATGCCTTCCAAGCACTTACGGATGTGGCCAAGGCGCGGCAAGTAGCTCTTGTTAGAGAAGAAAAAGAAAAAGCACGGTCATTGGGTAACAGAGCCGGTTCCCTGACACTTGAATCACTTCAGCAACAAATGGCGGAAGGCGATGTCAAGGAACTTCCAGTAATTATCAAGGCTGATGTACAGGGATCAGCTGAAGTGCTAAGAGAGACGCTTTCGAAACTTAGCAATGAAGATGTAAAGATTCAAATTATTCATGCTGGAGTTGGAGCTATAAATGAGTCTGATATCCTTCTGGCCTCAGCATCGAATGCCGTCGTAATTGGGTTCAACGTCCGCCCTGATCGTAATGCGAGGGACGTAGCCGAACGTGAACACGTTGACGTTCGGCTACATACAGTCATTTATAAGATCAGCGAGGAAATCCAGAAGGCCATGTCTGGCTTACTGGAGCCAACGGCTAAGGAACTGCGTCTTGGAGCGGCTACTGTTCGCGAAACATTTAAGGTGCCTAAATTTGGTTTAATTGCAGGATGTATGGTCACAGAAGGACGAATGACGCGCGAGGGTCAAGCACAGGCACGCTTAGTTCGAGATAATGTGCTCATACATGAAGGGCGTATCGGCTCGCTGAAACGCTTCAAGGATGACGTAAAGGAAGTCAAGTCTGGCTTGGAGTGTGGTATTGCATTCGATCGCTTTAACGATATTAAGGTCGGCGATGTAATTGAGGCGTTCACGATTGAAAAAGTCGCAGTGACTGTCTAATCTATATTCTTAGAATATGCCTGTCGTAGGGCTCCTCTCGCTTGAGTTATACCTACCAAATGCCAGCTCCCTAAAGGAGAAACGCATGGTCATACGTAGTGTGAAAGATCGACTTAGAAAATTTAACATAGCAATTGCTGAGACAGATCATCAGGACTTGTGGCAAAGAGCTCGTTTAGATGTCGTCGCAGTAAGCACCGACACCAAAACCGTAGATCAAGCTTTGGCAGCAGCGGAAAATGAAATTGAGCGCGTCCACCCTGGACTTGTGTGCGATAGCCGCGTTGAATTTCTAACATAACATCGATGTGAGGAAAGTTCTTACATGTCGCAAGGATCTCGCCGTGAACGTGTAGCCGATCTTCTTCGATCCGAATTGAGCGAATTGTTAACTAGGACCGTGAAAGATCCCGGTCTGGGGTTCGTAACCCTCACACGCGTAGATTTAACAGCTGATCTACAGCATGCGCGAGTTTATTACACATGCATAGGTGACCAGCAAGCCTGTCAAAACAGTGCAAAAGCCTTAGAACGCGCGGCTCCTTTTCTTCGGCGCCAGATAGGCAAACGCCTCCACCTGAAACGCATACCAGAATTACGATTTAATTTTGACGAATCAATCGGCCATCACGAACGAATCCAAGAACTTCTTGAGGGTCTGGGTCTGTCCGCACAAGCCAACCAAGCTACACTGAACGATGATGACGCCGAATAAGAGGAAGAATGGCACGCTCGCAAGTATTTGCGCTGTGATAGAGAATCAGGAAAGGTTCTTGCTTACGTCGCATGCA
Source organism: uncultured Acidobacteriota bacterium (assembly GCA_913052135.1). GTDB lineage: Bacteria > Acidobacteriota > Vicinamibacteria > Vicinamibacterales > UBA823 > UBA8106. Next base: position 42,790 of record CAJXDY010000003.1, on the reverse strand, counting down.
AGACCTGACGGTGATGCAATCGGCTCTCAACTGGCCATGGCATTCGCTCTAAAACAGCTCAATAAACAGGTGCGGATAATCAACTGCGATCCGACGCCTGATTTGTATCGTACCTTTCCAGGTGTTCAAGACATTGAAATTTCGGCGACTGCCAAGGGCAACTTCGATGCTCTTGTCGTCATGGAGTGCAGCAACTTGGGTCGCCCAGGCGTTGAAGAGTTGCAAGGAAACTATACGATTAATATCGACCACCACTTAGGTAACGAAAACTACGGCGATATCAATTGGATCGACGAAACAGCAGCAGCCTGCGGTGAAATGGTATTTGATCTAATTCGTTTTCTGGGTATCACGATCACACATGACATCGCTACTCACCTCTACCTAGCCACCCTTACAGACACAGGATCTTTTCACTATGGCAATATTACCGCCAGAACGTTTGAGATGTGTCGTCAACTTGTAGAGGCTGGGGTGAATCCATCTTCTATCGCTCGCAAGATCTTTGATAGTGGAACCCGTGGACGTCTAAAACTTGTCGGCGCCATCCTTAACAAGATGGACCTTGAAGCCTCTGACCGGCTTGCGGTAATTTATTTGAATGACGAAATCATGAATGACACTGGAGGCTCTGAAGATGATCTCGAAGGTCTTGTCAATATTCCACTGTCAGCCGAAGTGGTGCAGGCCGTCGCATTTTTTAAGGATTTAAAAGGACAACCTTTACGGGTTAGCCTCCGGTCAAAGGGGGACATTGATGTTCGAGCTATCGCTGTGACCTACGGGGGTGGTGGACATGCAAATGCAGCTGGTTTTACATCTGATGTACCTATAGAAGCTGTTCGTAAAACACTGATAAGTAAGATAACAGCAACTCTCGATAACAACTCGCCTGATTCGTAACAATCAACTGATCACATCTCGTGTGACGCCTAGGTTCATCAGAAAGTGCTTCAGTCAGACCCGACTCCAAATCACGGCGTGCTTCTTATTGACAAACCCTCAGGGCTCACGTCACATGATGTGGTCGTTCGTACACGTCGAGCGTTGCACATTAAGAAAATTGGTCACATCGGCACTCTCGATCCCTTAGCTACAGGGATCTTGCCGCTTGTTATTGGACGAGCGACTCGCTTAGCAATATTTCTGTCAATCGCACCAAAAATCTACGAAGCCTCAATAAGACTTGGCGCCTCGACTGACACCTTTGACCGAACTGGTGTGTTTCAGCAGTCGCCTTCCAAAGTAATCATGGGTTTGGAATCTCGGACTGGTCCGTCAGTCGACCGCCATAGTGTTGAAAATGTTCTCAATAAATTCACCGGGTCATTTTCCCAAACTCCACCACCGTTTTCAGCAAAGAAAATTGACGGGCGGCGAGCGTATACACTGGCAAGACAAGGACGTCCAATTACACCAGAACCGGTAGACGTGCATGTTGAACGTCTTGATTTACTTGAATTCACTGGCGATTTTCTCAGAATTCGTCTGGTTTGCTCACCTGGATTCTATGTGCGATCCTTAACAAATGACATCGGGCAAGCCTTAGGTTGCGGAGCTTATTTAGAAGCACTCAGGCGAGAACGAAGTGGCGAATTTGGACTTGAAACTGCAATTTCGCTCTCTGAGATTCAACAACAAGGTGTGGCGGCACTGACACAGATCATCCCACTCTCAAAACTATTGCAGCATCTACCATCTGTTACACTCACTTTGCGCGGTCAAACACGAGCTGCACATGGAAACCTTCTCCTAGAGAGAGACATTTCTAATGGAACGGGGTCAATTCTTAACCGTTCCACTTCAGGAGTTGTGGATTCCACAACCTGGATTAGGTTACTAAGTCAAGACGGATCACTCATCGCACTCGCCCAACCTAAACCGAGAGGCCTTTTGCATCCGACGGTTGTTCTGGTTTAAAATGGATGTTTAAAATGAGAAAGAAAATCTATAAGGCTCGGTGGGCTTCAAGATCGTCAATCTGTAGTTCGCGCTTGAAGCTAGACCGTGCATGGAGGTAACTGACTTGGCTTTCCAACCTGAGCAAAAAACTAAACTGATAGGTGACTATCGCACCCACGATAGCGACACAGGTTCACCAGAAGTGCAAGTCGCACTGCTCAGCGAACGCATTAGCTATCTAACGGAGCATGCCAAGTTAAACGCGAAGGACCATAGCTCACGACGAGGCTTACTTAAACTTGTCGGACAACGACGGCGCTTACTAGATTACCTTAAGCGGGAAGATTCGGACCGTTATGCGAATCTGATCCAAAGGCTGGGTATTCGTAAGTAGTCTCTGCTAGAGCACCTAGTGGAAGCATCCGGATAAGCTCTACAACCGTGAAGTTCGTCACTTCCCCGAAACATCAGTAAAGGCGATATACCTATGCACACACGTGATCTGAAAATCGGACGAGAGATTTTCTCGATCGAAACTGGAAAACTTGCTAAGCAGGCGGATGGTGCTGTAGTGGTCCGTTACGGCGATACCATGGTGTTAGTCACAGCTTGCTGTGCGTCTACCCCACGCGAAGGCATTGATTTTCTTCCCTTAACAGTGGATTACAAGGAATCCGCATACGCCTCAGGCAGAATTCCAGGAGGGTTTTTCAAGCGCGAAGGTAGGCCGACAGAAAAGGAAACGCTCACAAGTCGAGTGATTGATCGACCACTTCGCCCTCTATTTCCACAAGGATGGCAACGCGAAACACAAGTCATTGCCTTCGTCCTCTCAGCGGATACCAACTACGATTCTGATGTCCTCGCCCTCACGGGCGCCTCTGCAGCGCTTTCATTTTCAAACATTCCGTTTACTCAAACTATCGCATCAGTGCGTGTCGGTCTGATAGAAGGTGAATACGTAATCAACCCATCATACGAAGAACGACAAAACAGCATCCTGGACCTAGTTATTGCTGGTACTAAGGATGCCATCGTAATGGTTGAAGCCGGAGCTAAACAAATTTCTGAAGGTCAAATCCTGGAAGCGCTCGAAAAGGGTCATGCTGTTATCAAACAAATTATCGAGTTGATTGACACGATGGCAGGCGAGGTCGGCAAACAGAAATTAACAGTCGAGCCACATACAATAGCTCCTGAGAGACGAAGTGACATTGAGGCGAAAGTACTCAATCCATTAACTGACGCAATGCGCATCCGGGGAAAAATTGAGAACTATGCCCAAGTTGACCAAGTTCTTGATGACCTACTGGCGACCTTACCAGAAGGCGATACAAATCTGCGTGCGGATGCCAAGCAGATATTCAAGGAACTCAATGAACAGGTATTACGTTCTGAAATTCTTGAGCGTCAGATACGTTTAGATGGAAGAAAGTTCGACGAAATTCGACCAATTTCGTCTGAGGTTAGCGTGTTACCTCGCACCCACGGTTCAGCGGTGTTCACAAGGGGTGAAACGCAGGCTTTAGTTATAACCACTTTAGGCACTGGCGACGATAAACAAAAAATGGAAACGCTGGCCGGTGAAACTTATCGGCGATTCATGTTGCATTACAATTTCCCTCCTTTTTCAGTCGGCGAAGTAAAATTTCTAAGAGGCCCTGGACGGAGGGAAATAGGACACGGTGCTCTTGCGGAACGTGCATTAGCACCCGTGATCCCAGATGAAGATAAATTTCCCTACACTATGCGCACCGTATCGGAAATTCTGGAATCAAACGGTTCGTCATCAATGGCCACAGTGTGCGGCTCTACTCTCAGCTTAATGGATGCCGGCGTACCATTGGCGTCACCTGTTGCAGGTGTTGCGATGGGACTTATTTTAGATGAGAAGAATGGGCAACACGCCATTCTCAGTGACATCGCTGGAGCTGAAGATCATTATGGCGACATGGACTTTAAAGTTGCTGGTACCGAAAAAGGTATAACTGCTCTACAGATGGACATTAAGGTCGCTGGCATCACTACAGAGATCATGCGTGAAGCACTTGAGCAGGCACGAGTTGGTAGGCTGCACATTCTAGATAAAATGAGAGGCACCTTACCAGCTTTTCGGGAAGACATTTCCACGTATGCGCCTCGAATCGTGACGGTCAAGATTCCGGTAGATAAGATTCGCGACGTCATTGGCCCAGGCGGAAAAATGATCAGAAGCATCATTGAGCGCACAGGTGTCAAAATCAATGTCGAAGATGACGGACAGGTAAATGTTGCATCGTCTGATGAATCTTCTGCCCAGAAGGCAATCGATATCATCAAAGAACTCACAGCGAGCCCAGAGCTCAATAAATCATACATGGGTCGAGTACAACGCATCACCGACTTTGGCGCTTTTGTAGAAATCATGCCTGGAATCGACGGCCTACTGCACGTCTCGGAAATTGCAAATCATCGTGTCAAAGACGTTCGTGATGAGCTTCAGGACGGCGAACGCATCCTTGTCAAGGTGATAAACGTTGACCCTTCAGGAAAAGTCCGACTCAGTCGCAAGGCTCTTTTACAAGAGCAAGAAAGTGACGGACAGTCAGGCAAAAAGGATTAAGCCAACAAAGCTTCTCCAGGCAGATCTGGAGAAATGGTCCTTTGACGCACACTTCTTGGTGCTAATCAACCAGCGGCCGCTTGATTCCGCACATTTTTCCCCTCCAGTTTAGCCCAGCGCTGAGCTTCTGCAATCCGATGAGCAACGGACGGATGGGCATGAAAAAGAACTTCATTTAAACGGGATGGCCGATACTCAGCAAGGTTTTGGGCGCAGAGACGCCGAAGTGCGGATATAAATGCAGTGGGCTTCCTAGTCATTTCCAGTGCCTTACGATCGGCAAGTCGTTCTTGATATCTCGATATTAGGTTGATGATCGGTTGACCAGACAGCACAGTTAGACCAACCACGAGCACGAGCAGCGGTAATCCGCTCACATCATCAATGCTCTGTAATCCAAAGTGGTTGACAAATATAGGTAACACCACTGATGCGTTAAAACATCCTGCAAGCAGAACTAACGAGTCACAAACTAGACTAAACCAAATGTGGCCATGTAAATGATGCGCCAGTTCGTGTGCTAGCACAACCTCGATCTCGTCATCCGAGTAATTCTGTATGAGTGTATCGGAAAGGAAAATACTACAAGTATCACCAAACCCTGCGACGGTCGCATTAGCTCTTCGATTTCGTCCTCCTACACGAAGTTCATACACTCCAAGCGTGGTGGTGCCAGCACGCTTGGAGAGATCTTTTAAACGTTGACACAGAACATGACGACCAACTGGTACGAAGCGTGTGTGTCTTGGTAACAACACAGCTGGCGCTATTCTCATCACGCCACCCATTACAAGTGAACAAAGGATCCCAGCAAAGAGCCACCATAAACTAGGCCAGAATCGCATGGCGATGTAGACACTTGCCACAACTGGAGAAGTAACTAGAAGAGTGAAAATCATGGCCTTGAGATGATCAATAACTGATACTCCAAGAGAAACTGTGGTCAAGCCATATCGACGTTCAAGATTCACAGTGTAGAGGTGTGGTCCCAGTATTAGCGCTTCATGGAGCACAATCAACGCGATTGCAGACAAACAAGCGACAGCAATAGACCTGATAAAAGACGGTGCGCCCAGAGCAGCAGCAAAATCTTGGGCAAAATCACGTATGATCTCATTGCTTCCAGATCCGATTAGGAAAAGAAGCATCGAGACACTAGTGATAAGTGAGAATATTGATGCGCGGCGCCGTAGACGATGATACCTGGCAGCTTTATCTTCGTTCACTCTTCAACAAGATAAGTAAGAATTATTCAATGACAGCTATCAGGCCTGTAGTGAGCCTCTCAGGTAACCTGCATTGAGATGAGTTTGGACACGCCCGGTTCTTCCATGGTCACCCCATAAAGACGATTGGCAATTTCCATCGTTTTGCGGTTGTGTGTGATCAAAATGAACTGGGTATGATCTTGCATCCCACGCAACATATCAATGAAGCGGCCAATGTTTGCGTCATCTAGTGGTGCGTCAATTTCATCAAGCAGACAAAATGGACTTGGTTTGTATTTAAAAATGGCAAACATAAGCGCCATAGCACACATCGCTTTTTCCCCACCTGAAAGCAACTGAACACTCTGTAAACGCTTACCGGGTGGCTGTGCAATGATATCTACTCCACTTTCGAGAACATCAGTTTCGTCAAGCAAGACTAAACCAGCCCGCCCTCCTCCGAACAAAGTTGAAAATGTAGACTGAAAGTGTGTGTTAATCGCTTCGAACGCCTCTTGGAAACGTTCTTTAGTGGTTTTATTAATTTTTTTGATAGCAGTGGTAGTTGCTGCAATCGAGTCCAGGAGATCTTGCTGTTGCGACGTCAAGAAGGCATGCCGAGTTTCCAATTCATCGAATTGGTCAATAGCCATCATATTCACGGCACCTAGTCGATCGATTTTCGAACGAATTCGCACGATCATTTCATCTGCCGTTAGTGGACGAGGCTCAGACGCAGACTCTGAACTCTCGCTATCGAGGTGCAAGTTGGCGCCTACGCTATCATCAATAGCTTCTGTGTCTGAAAAATCAGCCTCTTCTTCGAGATCATCATGAGTGTCAGCCGTATCAATATCGGACTGAATTGCACCGTCCGACTCCAATTGGGCCACCTCAGCAACAACAGTGTCTAGATCCAGCTGGGTAGCTTCAAGGCAGGAGTTACTCAAATGTGATAAATCTGCCTCCGCTGTGGCACAAGAAACCTTGAATTGACCAACCTTATCGCGAATCTCATCGAGTTCAGATCGTGATGTTCTAATAGTTTCATCCAAGGCGCTAAAATCGCGACGCAACTCCAGCACTTCGTCGGATCCTAACTTCACAGCAGAACGAAGCAAATCAAAATTTGCAACCTCTCTGGCCAATTCTTCCTCAGTACTTTCAATACCAGAGTGTAACGATTCACATCGAGCTTCGGCCCGACCCACTGCTTCCGTTTGCGCTGCTAACCTTGCCTCAAGGTCTGTTACTAATTCCTCGAGCCTGTGTACATCAGTCTCGGTTGCCGCAGAACGCTCTGTCAAGGCTGCATAGGAAGCCTTAGACTCTGCAAGCCGTTGTCTCAACACTTCAATCTCAGTTTTGGCTTGAAACAAGTCTTGCTGGGCCAGCGTCAAACGCTCATCTGCCCTCAGTTTTTTCAGACCTATCTGTTCAAGCGATTCTTGGACTTCACCCTGGCGAGTCTTAATACTCTGTTGTTCTTCTTCAGCTTTCTGCCGTTCAATATTAAGAAGGTCTTGTTTACGTTGAAGGCGGGACGACTCGTTACCCAAGGTTCCTAACTGCAGGTCATACTCAAGTAATGCTTTCTCATGCTTTCTTTGATCCCCGTCAAATCCTGCAATCTTTGACTCGAGATCGACCTGCGCATGGTTGAGTGTTTGAAGTTCGGCCGTGATGACCTCTGCCTTACTTCGCATAGTTAGCAGTTTACTCTGCAGCTCTTTCACTTCTCGTTTAGTGGCCAGTATCCCAAGCGCCTCAGTCTTACCTCCACCACATACCAATCTTGAACCACTGAAAATATCTCCTGACAATGTCACAATCTGTCGACTTGTCTGGCCGGCAACCGTTATCGCCTGCTCAGGAGTTTTAGCAATCGCAATCTGCCCAGCGACTACGCGAATGGCTTCACGGATAGCCGCTGCGTATGGGCCCTCAACTTTAACGACAGATTCCACCGACAAGAGTTCTGCAGGCGTTATATTTTCAGATTGTTCAGTTTCTACAGGTGAGTCATCCACCACCAGAAATCCACAACGACCTGGTTTTTCCTTGCGAATGTACGCCAACCACTCCGTCGCATGAACATGCCGAGACACTACAACGTACTGCAACAGATTTCCCAAACAAGCTTCAACAGCACATTCGTACTCAGGAGCGACGTTGACGTAATCAGCAACTGATCCTAAATGAGGAATGGTTTCACTCTTTTGCGAAAGGATAAACCGTGCACCGTCAATGTAACCGGCTCGTGCCGCACTTAATTCTTCGAGAGACTGCAGACGCGCTGCAAGAGTCGCGATATCGCGATCAGATGTATTAGCCTTGTCAAGTAAGGCACTATGTTGCTCACGAAGCGTAGATAATTCACGTTGACACTTGCCATAAGTTTCTAAAACTGCATCTAGATCCTTCTGCACAAGAGCACGTGCTTCAGCCATCGTTTGATGGGTCGCTGAGAGTTGCTCAGTTTCAGACTGCACATCCTGGTTTTCAATATCAATCTTAGCTAAGTCATCAAAAAGTCTCGTTTGGGCATTTGTTGCGTGCTCTAAAGCATGCTGCAGCGTGGTCGCAGTATTAATAACTGAGAACACATCACTTCGGCACGCCTCAACACCTGTCTCCTTATCTTCTACAGTTTGCCGAATCCCTAGGTTCTCAACTTCAACTTCCGACAATTGCTGAGCAACCTGATCTCGCTCACGTCTCACTAAATCAGCGTTCTTTCGACGTTCTGTAAGATCGATACCCGCCGGCTCTTGACGTAATTCGAGATTGCTAACTTCACTACGTAATTCCTGCAACGTTACATTTAAATTTGAGATCTGTTCTTTATCAAATTCGATCTGCTGCTGCCGTTTTTTAATATCAAGGTCACATGCATGAACGGTGTCACGATTGGACGTGACCTTGGTTTCACTTTCAGCCAACTTGACACGCAACTGCTCTTGGCGCGTTTCGACCTGGGAGAGACTGTCTGCAGCGACCTCTTCTCGGGAACGTGCTTCCGCAAGTTCGAGACGCGCAGCCTCTACCGTCTCACCTAACAACTGATATCGATGCGCAAATCCAACTTTCTCCCATTTACGCAATTCGTCACGCAACCGTCGATATCGACGAGCCTTTGCAGCCTGTCTCTTTAAAGCATTCCGCTGCTTCTGAACCTCGTAGACAATATCCTCAACACGAACCAAGTTTTGCTGTGCTGCGTCTAGTTTTAACTCGGCAGCATGACGTCGACTCTTATATTTCGTTACACCCGCAGCTTCTTCTATCAAGAGCCGACGATCATGTGCGCGTGCGCTTAAAATCTGTCCAATCTTGCCCTGTTCGATGACCGCATAGCCCTTAACGCCAACACCCGCATCCATCAGGAGATCCTGAACGTCACGAAGGCGACACACTTTACCGTCAATGAGGTATTCACTTTCACCAGAACGATAGAGGCGCCTTGAAACAACGACATCACGAGATCTAACTCCCGCTAATTCTGCATCTTGAGTCACCACCGGCACATCGCTGTGCTCAACCGCAACAGGGACATTGTGGCCATTCCCGTTACCATTGCTGGCAGAAACCACGCCTTTCAACAACAGTTTGACCTCGGCTGCAGATGTCGGCTTGCGGCCATCACTACCGCTGAAAATCACATCCTCCATCCTGGAGCCCCGTAAACTTTTGGCACTCTGTTCACCAAGCACCCAGGTAATAGCGTCGACCAAGTTGCTCTTTCCGCATCCGTTTGGGCCGACGATAGCCGTTACGCCTTGATCAAATGCCAATTCAGAACGGTCTGGAAAACTTTTGAAACCCGAGATCTCCAGGTTGTGCAGTTGAATACCTTGCTGCATTCCCTTGACTCCTCACCAAATAAATATGCCAAGCCAGTTAAACATCCGCGTACGTAAAACTAGCCGTGCGGTTGGACGTAATCGAACGCCGACGAACGGCTGGAAATTCCTCATCGGAACCTAGAGGGGTGCCATATTGTAAAATGACCACTAACTGCCCCCTCGACCGAGGTAGGCACATATCCATCACCACCGGCCTAAAACGACTAAATACCGCATTTAGCGACAAATACCGTGACTCCAGCTCCTCATTCTGGAATCTACATACAGGCCCAGTTTCCATGCTTTTATTGGGCTAAGTGTACCAAGGTGCTACCCCTTGGGGCAAGAGTAATTTACCCCACAAAATATTGTTATCCAAAGCTGTCGCCAAGGCTTGTGAAACGAAAAAGGGGTGGGTTTACAGAATGTCTCAGGGATTCACTAAAGTCTTGTTTTTCGATAAAAGCGAAAGTTCCTGGGCTTCCTTGAACCGGCTGAGGCCATACCAAGCCTGTGGGTCATCGTTCAACAACCTTTGACGAGCTTCGACGATCCCAAATAGAGCCAGGTCAATTTCATAGCGAATCATACTGCGGATAAACAATCTGTCATTCATAAATAATTCTTCATTAATCGAGATCCGCTCACCGCCCAAAAACGATTTAAAGTCATGCATCATCGCATCAGACACTTCAAAACCTCGCGAAACCGTCTCACGGCCTGTCGCCGTCGCAGTAATACGCGTGTCGCCATATGCGGAGTACTTTTGCGCGTAACGAGGAAATGTCTGCCGAGCGTAAAGTAATCTCCCAAATTCAGTTGGAACAAAACCCTCTATAGGGCCAGGCTTAAAAAAATCCGGTTCAATGCCGCCGCCGCCATAGACCTGACGACCCCCAGACGTGTACTTTAAATCAGAGATCTCATGATCACGCTCCACTTCTTGCTCACGAAGAGAGTAAGTCAAATACTCAGAAAACTCACCGTCCCACGGACGTTGAATGAGTCGTCCGCTGGGCGTGTAATAGCGTGCCGTCGTTAGAGCAAGTCCAGCTCCTTGGCTTATACGGTAGACTGACTGCACCAGAGCTTTTCCAAACGTTGTTTCTCCAACGATTAAGCCACGATCATGGTCTTGCACCGCACCGGCAACAATTTCCGAAGCACTAGCACTGTTTCTATTCACCAGTATTACCAATGGCAACTCAGTAAAATCACTGTCTTCACTGGCATGATAATCCTGGTCGGAATTCTGAATTCGCCCACGTGTATAGACAATCATGTCCCCACGAGCGAGGAATCGGTTTGCCACCTTAATGGCCTGGTCAAGTGGTCCACCGGGGTTATTCCTTAGATCGAGCAGTAACTGCTTCATCCCCTGACCGGACAAGTCGTGCAATGCGCTACTTAAATCGCGATCAGTCGTCTCTGAAAAATCACGTAAACGCACGTATCCCGTCGAACCATCAACCATGAAAGCACCGAGAATCGTGGGGATGTTGATTTCATCTCGTTCGACCGTAAGTGGAATTAGCTCGTTGTAGCCCTCGCGGCGAATGGAGATGTTAACCGTCGATCCTTTAGGACCTCGCAACCGTCGTACTGCTTGGTCACTAGTCCAACCCTTGACATCCTCTTCTTCAATCCTCGCGATGACATCACCACGTCGAATCCCCTGTCGGTAGGCGGGCGACCCTTCGAATAGTGAGATAACAGAGATGTCACCATTACGAACCTGGATCGTGATGCCGAGGCCATAATAACGTCCCTCCTGTCGTTCACGCATTTGCGAGTACGAACGAGGATCCATAAAACTCGAATGTGGATCGAGTTTTTGAAGCATTCCGTTAATAGCACCGTATACGAGGCGCTCAGAGTCTACATCCCCAACGTAGGTTTCCTCAATAACTGACAGAGCTGTCGCAAAAACTTTATATTTTTCGAAACTACTATCTTGGGTTGCTAATACTCGCCCACCAAACAAACCGCCTGTGACCGCTGAAAGGAACACAGCCCAGACCGCAAGGGAGGAAGATCCGAGCATTCTCATAAACTCGATACTAACAGATAAGCCCCTATCCAACAATTAGTTCCAAGCGCTGACAGATACCAGACTGCTTGACCAGAGAAGCGGACGTTTCTATAATGCAATCAGTTACTTGCACGTGCTGGAAACCCTCATGCCGAGGGTTCTGCTGTCGAGTTGCTGATTACCATAGATGTCGGTGTAATCATTTGTGATCTTGAAGCCGACAACAGTCAAACGTGCTAACGAAGGAGTGGTAGGCGATGTTTGGTTCAATCGGAATGCCCGAACTTATCATCATATTTGTAATTGCTTTAATTATTTTCGGACCACGTAAGCTGCCTGAACTTGGTAAATCTCTTGGCAAGAGTATCGGTGAATTCAAGCGGGCTTCAAACGATTTAAGGAATACCTTGGAGGAAGAGATCCGTGTCGAAGAGCACAAAACACCACCGCTCAACACTCCAAAAAACGATCCAATAGCTGAAAAAGATAATACAAACGACGAAAGTCAGACACCTCCGGCATCAACGCCTACTACGCCAAGTAAGAGTCAGTCGTAAAGGTGGTTGATTAATTCTCGATGGCGTTGGAATCAAAATCCGAAACACCCTCTGGCGAACTCGCTCCGTTACCACCAGGAGATGCCGATCCTGCCGATGATTCGTCAGCTGGTCGGATGTCATTTCTGGATCACCTAGATGAACTCAGAAAACGTTTGGTCCGCACGGTGCTGGGAATTCTCGCCGGGTTCCTAATTGCATTTGGATTTATTAAATATATCTTCGAATTTATCATGGTGCCGTTGCAGCAGGTGCTCCCAGAGGGTGGAAAACTCATCTACACTGAACCGGGTGAGGCTTTCTTCCTCTACATGAAGATTGCTGCACTAGCAGGTCTCGTGCTGGCGACACCATACACCTTGACCCAAGTCTGGCTCTTCATTTCCCCTGGCTTGTTTCAGAACGAAAAGCGATTCGCGATCCCTTTTGTTGTTTTTTCCACAATGTTTTTTATCGTGGGAGCTCTATTTTCACATTATGCTGTTTTTCCGCTAGCCTGGAAGTTTTTTGCGGGTTTCTCAACGGATTACATGGAGTTCTTGCCAAAAATTGGTCCGGTCTTTTCACTCTACGTCAAGATGCTCCTGGCCATGGGAATTGTCTTCCAACTGCCAACCCTTATATTCTTCTTGGCACGCCTCGGGCTAGTGACGCCAAAATTCCTTATCAAAAACACGAAGTACGCAATTCTAATTATTTTCATCATCGCTGCAATACTCACACCGTCTGCTGATCCAGTAACACAAACGGCCATGGCAGTGCCAATGATCATGCTTTACGGGTTAAGCATTCTGATTGCCCACGTATTTAGGAAACGTTCCCTCGACGATGAATCAACGAAGTGAGACTACCGAGCGGTTCAATAGGCTTTCGCAAAATAAGCCTCTTCGTGCGCTGGTAAATCACACGCTATACACGTACCATTCACCTCAGATTTATCAAGCGGTAGATTTCTAATCGTTGCCTGTGTTGCAGCCTTAATTCGCTCTTCGCAAGACCTATCACCACACCACGGTGCAATTACAAACCCTGGCCTTCCTTGCATCATTTCCGTAAAGTCTTTATACGATTCTGTACGAATCGTCCGCTGCTCCAAAAAGTGACAGGCTCGTTCATATAAATTATCTTGGATTTCTCTAAGAAGCGTCTGGACGGAAATCACCAAGTTGTCTCGCGACGTCGAAATTTTGTCCCTCGTATCACGGCGTGCCAACACGACTTGAGATTTTTCGACATCCTTAGGGCCGATCTCTAGACGCAAGGGAACACCTCGCATTTCCCATTCAGAAAATTTCCATCCTGGAGTATAGGCTTCCCGGTCGTCAAGTTTGACTCGAATACCGGCATCTCGTAACTGCTGCTCAACAGCTGTGACGTGTGGTAGAACGGTCTCTTTCCAGTTTCCACGTTGAATTGGAACGATCACGACTTGGTGTGGGGCGACCCGAGGTGGTAAGACCAGACCACTGTCATCGCCGTGCATCATGACAACACCACCAACCAAACGAGTGGACAAACCCCATGAAGTTTGCCAAACGTGCTGTACGGATTTGTCACGAGCCTGAAACGTGATGTCGAAGACCTTTGCAAAGTTTTGCCCTAAGTGATGGGAAGTCCCAGCCTGGAGTGCACGAGCATCACCCATCAAAGCCTCTATCGAATACGTATGCACTGCACCTGCAAATTTCTCGCTTTCGCTCTTTCTACCCTCCACAACAGGCATCGCGAGTTCACGTTTAGCGAAGTCTTTATAAACTCCTAGCATTTGCAAGGCCTCTTTCTCAGCCTCTTCCTCGGTTTCATGGGCAGTGTGACCTTCCTGCCAAAGAAATTCGGTTGTACGTAAAAATGGTCTGGTCACCTTCTCCCATCGGACAACATTTCCCCATTGATTAATGAGTAATGGTAAGTCACGCCACGATTGAATCCATTTTGAGTACATCGTGCCTACAATTGCTTCAGACGTTGGTCTTACAACGAGCCGCTCATCCAACTCTTCGTCACCGCCGTGGGTAACCCAAGCAACTTGAGGTGCGAAGCCCTTAACATGAGCAGCCTCTTTTTTTAGAAGTGATTCCGGAATAAATAATGGGAAATAAGCATTAACATGTCCTGTCGCTTTAAATCGATCATCCAACGCTTTCTGCATCAACTCCCAAATCGCATAGCCGTACGGCCGAATAACCATCAAGCCCTTGACTGGTGAATAATCAGCGAGTTCGGCTTTTCTTACTACATCCAGGTACCACCTCGAAAAATCTTCTGACTGAGGAGTGATTTCCTTTACAAATGTAGTATTTTTCTCCGCCATCGATACGCCACCTTAATTTTTATTGATCCGCTCACAATTACTGCACCCTTCAGTGTATTCGAGCGTAGGAGGGCTCCGAAGGGGGCGAATTACTGTATCCTACCATCGAACACCTAAATTATTCTTACTCGGATTCATCATGAAACCCATTCAAGTCAAAATCAAATCAGGCAGTCACACCTATCCGGTCCATATTGGCTCTGGCCTTATTGCCAATCTCGAGACACTGCTGCATGAAACTATCTTGTCACATAGACCATTCATTATCTCCAATCAACTTGTCTGGAAACTCCATGGCCAAACAATCGGCCGAGCAATCCCTGGCGCAGAAACCATCTTGATTCCTGATGGCGAGCGCTACAAGCGCCAGCAGACGGTTGATTACATTTATGATGCACTTATCCGAGCTGGAGCTGATCGTCATAGCGTGCTCATTGCTGTAGGAGGCGGAGTCGTTGGTGATGTCGCTGGATATGCTGCAGCTACATTCTTGCGGGGTCTTTCACTCGTTCACGTACCAACAACGCTCTTGGCTCAAGTCGATAGCTCTATCGGCGGTAAAGTCGGCATTAACCACAAACTCGGCAAGAACCTCATTGGGGCCTTTCATCCACCAAGACTAGTAGCTATCGACCCACAATTGTTAGACACACTGCCACGTCGTGAATTTCGTGCAGGTCTCTACGAAGTAATCAAATACGGCATGATCGCAAGTCCTCCGCTGTTTAAAAAACTAGGCGGGGAACTCACGGCGGTTTTTAATCACGAACCACGAACACTCATGTCAATCATCACTAAATGTTGTCGCATTAAAGCATCAATCGTCCAGTCAGATGAACGGGAGACAGGGTTACGTCGCGTTCTGAATTTTGGTCACACAGTCGGGCATGCAATTGAATCTGTAACAAAATACCGCCGTTTTCGTCATGGTGAGGCAGTCGCTTTCGGGATGCTAGCTGCGGCGAGCATTGCAGAAACACGTGGCGAGTTCAGCATAACAGGCTACGATGAACTAGGCGCGCTGATTCGACGTCTGGGTCCCCTGCCGTCAACCAGTGATTTATCAATCCAACAAATTATCAATACGATTAAACAAGATAAGAAAATCATCCAAGGAAAATTACATTTCGTGTTGCCAACGGGCATCGGCCTTACAACGATTGTTGAGGACGTAACCAGCAAACAAATCGAACGCGCGCTAAAACAAATAGGTATGCGTAACTAGGTCACGATGCGTGAGAATATACCAGAAATATTTACAAGAAACTCGCACATAAATAATTTAAGCAACTTCATACAGTCTTACATCAAGATTCGTTCTTTTCTTTACGAGCAAGTTCATACGCTATCGCAGCATCAAGATACGGTACGGTTAATCCACCAGCCACTCGCACACCATTGATAACGAATGTCGGGGTAACATCAACGGCGAGACTATTCGCCAACGCGATGTCCGACTTAATGACCTCCAGTGTACGAGAATATTCACTATCATAATCCTGAATATCCGCTACATCCCGTGCGGCCGCTCTCACACTAGCCGGAGACAAGGTTGCCTGATTATCAAATAACCAAGCTTCGAGGCGTGCATCCTGACCATTTCGCTTGGCCAACGTCACAGCGACAGCGGCATCACAGGAAGCAAGATGCATACCATTGGGCGTACTCGCATTGCACTCTGGGTCCAACGGAAAATGTTTAGTAACGAGCCTCACAGCGCCAGGTCTTCTTACTTCGTACGCCTGTAGGAGGCCATGATAACTTAGGTACGTCTGCCGACATGGAGGACACATATAGTCATTGAACTTCACGATCAATACACTGGAATCGTCTGCCGAAATTGGCAAATCCACACGCGGTTGAGCTTCCCACCATCGAATAAATTCATCCCTCTCCGATTCCGATAATAATTCGGCACCGCGAACGGAAGACGTGCCTTCAGCAACCTGATGCTCGCCCAGCCAAGCCGCACCAACTACGGTCGCCACTACAAATCCTCCAGCTATACTCAAAGCAATCGGGGAGGTCATCCCTTGTCGTAGATCACGACTTATGCGTAATGGTAACGTCATCAATTTAAACTGCGTTGTGGCACCAGAAATCAAGAAGATCCCTATGACAGCTAAATAAACAATCACACACATTACACAAACTGTGCCAAGCAGAAACAATGATGCATAGCCTAAGTAAAATACGACTGCGAGACCAATCGACGAACAAGCGAACAGATACCCCGGTACGCTTTCCTGAAAATGTTTCGTTCCCAGCGGTGCTGCCAGTATCAGCAAAGCAATCAATACAAACCAGACTATGCCAAAGAAGGCTACTGGTACGCCCCAGAGGCTCCCAAATTGGCTGAGATATACATCGGTACAACTCATCGTCGCATTGATGTCACAGAAGCTGGCATAACTTGAGTCGAGACGAGACTGCAGCCCAACATATGCCGACACTGTCGATGCAGTGAGTCCAGCAAGCGTGCAAACGAGAAGTAGCCATCGATTCTTATCTGTCATAATCCCCTAGGATATTTAATAAGCACGCTAAACATCAATGAAGTATAAACATGAGAAGCTTCGTGTTTATCGAATAACTGTCCTGCGTGTAAACACCTCTCGTCAACCGACAAGGACAGCAGCTGCAATTACCGTCGTCCATAGGCCATTCTTATCACCTACTGCAGTTTGCGTAACATTCTGCGTACGCACAATTTCATTTGATAGACGGTAAACCTCTTTTTTTTCATCCCAGCTTGTATCTGGATCAAAGTCGAGGCCTAGCGTTGTAGCTAACATTTCAGCGGCAAGATCCTCAGCATAGTCACCGGCTGTTTTTTCATTTTCCCCATAGCTGTGATGTTCTGACAAGTAGCCGTACAATTCGGCATCACGAGGAATTGCAACTCCAATCGTTGCAGCAACCAGTCGATGGGGCTCTCTAGAGGCGGCTTCGGACATCACCACAAAAGTCACTTGGCCTGGCTTCAATCGTTTTGTCCCAGCAGAACGAGAGATAATCTTACCGCCAGGTGGAAAAATACTCGACACACGAACAAGATTACAGGCGGCTATACCGGCTGAACGAAGTGCCAATTCGAACGACGTTAATTTTTCTCGGTGCTTACCAACACCTTTAGTAAAAAATAATTCCTTAGGAACAAAACCAAGCACTATACTCTCCCTAGCTCTCTGCGTCTAACAAACATAAACAGTCATCGTAAGCGAAACAGATAGGAGTGTAACACCATATGAAGGTTTACGACGCGCCTAGCATTCGAAATGTTTCTTTCGTTGGGCACAGCGGATCTGGAAAAACTCAGTTGGCCTCGACAATATTATTCGACGCTGAAATGGTTAATCGCCTAGGTCAAGTTGATGATGGCACAACAGTTACAGACTTCGACGAAGAAGCAATCGCAAGAAAACACACGCTATCGGCTAGCATCGCCCATGCAGAATGGAACAAACACAAGATCAACATAATAGATACACCTGGCATGGCAAATTTTTTAAGCGAAGCACAAGCCGCCCTCCAAATAAGTGATGCTGCCGTCATTGTCGTAGACGCCGTCGCTGGAGTTGAAGTACAGACGGAGAAAGTATGGAACACAGCCCACGAATTCGGCCTACCGCGTTTGCTAATACTAAACCGGCTCGACCTCGAGCGTGCAAGTCTTGAACGGGCTCTCGGCTCACTTCAAGATGTCTTTGGACGTAAGGTGGTACCTGTGCAACTCCCTTTGGGCGAAGAGAAGTCTTTTCACGGTGTAATCGATCTCGTTTCAATGCAAGAACTTGTCTTCAACAGCGATGGCAGTGGTAAGTTCTCCGCGCAAGAAGTCCAATCTGAATCCGCAGAAAAGGCTAATGCAGCACGTGACAAACTGATTGAGGTGATCGCTGAGACTGACGACACCTTGATGGAAAAGTTTTTTGAAGCGGGGACCCTAACCCAACAAGAATTAAATGAAGGTTTGAAAACAGCAACACGTGCCGGGCTAGTGTTTCCATTGTTTTGTACCTCTGCAACATTGAATATTGGTATTCAGCCAGTTTTGGAAAGCATTCTCACCTATCTGCCATCACCAGCCGATAGACCATTTTCTGGCGTAGATCGGTCCAGCAACGAACCAGTAATATGTGAGGCTAAGGAGTCTCATCCGTATGCCGCCTTCGTCTGGAAGACGATCGCAGATCCGTTTGCTGGGAAGATTACGATGTTCCGTGTAGTGTCTGGTTCGTTGAAATCTGACACCACCATACATAATTTAACAAAGGACGATAGTGAGCGACTAGGACATCTCATGATACTGCAAGGCAAAACTCAATCTACCGTAACAGAGATTAAAGCCGGAGATCTTGGTGCAGTAGCAAAATTGAAAAACACGCATACAGGAGACACATTTGGCGACAACACCAACACGGTTTCTTTTGCACCATTCAAGTACGCAGAGACGGTCTTGTCTTATGCAGTTGAGCCCAAGAGTCGCGGTGACGAAGAGAAGATCGGCACCGCATTGAAACGATTAACCGAGGAAGACCCAACAATTCAGTATGACCGAGACGCACAAACAAATGAATTACTTCTTTCTGGCCAAGGCCAGCTCCATATTGAAGTAACCGTAGCTAAACTTAAACGAAGGTTTGGTGTCGAAGTTAACCTAAACCTACCAAGAATTCCATATCGAGAAACGATTTCGACACATACCGAGGCCCATGGTCGACACAAGAAGCAGAGTGGCGGACACGGGCAATTTGGAGACTGTAAGATTCGCGTGGAACCATTGGAACGTGGCTCAGAGTTTGAGTTCGCCAATGAGACTTTTGGCGGTTCCATTCCACGCCAGTTCATTCCTGCAGTTGAAAAGGGGGTTAACGAAGCTCGAATGCAAGGATTTCTAGCTGGTTTTCCAGTTGTCGATTTCAAAGTCACGGTCTTTGATGGTTCGTTCCATGCAGTGGACTCAAATGAACTCTCCTTCAAAATGGCAGGTAAACTCGCCTTTAAAGACGCTATGACTCGAGCTAAGCCGACTATATTAGAACCTATTATGAACGTAGAAATCTACGCTCCGAACGAGTTCGCTGGTGACTTGATGGGAGATCTTAACAGTCGCCGAGGTCGCATCGGTGGCATGGAACCTCGAGGTGTCATGACCTCCATCAAGGCACAGGTTCCAATGGCCGAAATGCTTACTTACGAGCAGCAGTTGACCTCAGCTACTGGCGGCCGAGGATCGTATCACATGGAATTTTTACAATATGAAGAAGTGCCAAGTCACCTTCAAGGTAAGATAATTGCGGCTTCAAAAGGTGAAGGCAGTGCCGAATCAGAAGACGAAGACTAGCATGAGGACTGTGCGCTAGCTTACAACAAGACTATTTAGATACAAGAATCACTTATCGGTTGATTTTTTTTCTGCAGTTTTAGTTTTTTTAGACGCACGACGACTCTTTTTATCAGCATTATTTGGAATGGAGGCCTCATCTGTGGGCTTCGACGCTTTGCCGCGCATACGCTGCGCAGCTGCTCGCAAGCGACCTCCGACACCTTTCGACTTAACCTGAACAGTTGTTTCTTCACCGTCTGACTTCACCGAAGCCTGGACGTACTCGCTACCCACCAATTCCACTTGGGCAACGTCAGCACTGTCACCTCGACGAACACCAATTCTCAGCAATCTCGTATAACCACCGGCTCTAGCTGAAAAACGAGGTGCAATGCCATCAAATAATTTACTCAATACTATCGGATCAGCAATCTCTCGACGCACCAAACGACGTGCATGCACAATCTTTGACTGCTCTTCACTCGCTAGGCCACGCTTGGCAAGCGTAATCAGACGCTCGACAAACGGTCGCAATTCCTTAGCCTTTGGTACAGTCGTCTCAATCCGCTCATGCCGTAATAAGGCCACTGCTTGACTGCGCAACAGCGCAAGACGATGTTCACTAGTTCGACCTAATTTTCGATGCGCTACACGATGACGCATGTATTGTCATACCTCAAGAGAATTGCTAGGACTCTCTAGCTGCTCTGTTGGTTGGTCCAACCGCATACCCAAGCTGAGTCCCATACTGGTCAACAGATCCTTAATCTCGTTCAGTGATTTACGACCAAAATTCTTGGTCTTCAGCATTTCACCTTCGGTCTTCTGTACTAATTCACGAATTGTTTCAATATTCGCATTCTTTAAACAGTTGTATGATCTGACTGAAAGTTCCAACTCTTCTACACTTTTTTCAAGATTGTCGTTTGATATTACCTCTTGGATTTCTACCGGCGCTTCACTGATTTGCTCAACCGAATCTTCAAGATTAATAAAAATGTTTAAGTGATCGCGAAGTAACTTAGCGGCCAGAGAGACTGCTTCACGAGGAGCAATCGAGCCATTAGTCCAGAGATCCATCGTTATCTTCTCGTAGTCAGTTGCCTGCCCTAAACGAGCAGCTTCAACTACATGTTTAACCTTCTTGACTGGCGAATGAACAGAATCAATAGGTATCCAACCGATTCCTAAATCCTCATCAAAATTCTTATCGGCTGATACATATCCACGTCCTCGGCGAACCCTGACCTCCATATTCAGAGCACCACCCTCTGCAACTGTCGCGATGTGTACATCCGGCTCAAGAATCTCAACATCTGCATCGGTTTGAAGGTCCCGAGCCTTGACTTCTCCAGGCTTCGTTACGTTGATCGTAAGTATCTTGGTCGTCCCAACGTGTATCCTGAGTGGCACCTGCTTTATATTGAGAATAACATCCGTCGCATCCTCTACCACGCCGGGTATGGGTGAAAACTCATGTAGTACACCGTCAATTTTTACTGCCACCGCAGCGGCTCCTTCAATCGAAGAAAGTAAGACCCGTCGCAAGGCAGTTCCAATCGTTGTCCCGAAACCACGTTCGAACGGCTGAGCCGAAAATCGTCCGAACTGATCGGTTAACGTCTCACGCTCAAACTCAAGCCGCTTTGGTCTTTGGAAACCCTTCCACAACATCGACATCAATCCTTTCTTGCCGGGATCGTCATCCCAAGCCTTACACTACAGCCTCGAACCTCTATTTCGAATACAACTCAACAATTAACTGCTCTTGAACAACTAAATTGATCTGTTCACGTGTCGGCAGTGACGACACTTTTCCAGACAATTTCTCACCGTCGAATGTTAACCAGTCAGGAATACCGCGTCCTTTAACCTCTTCGATCGCATGCTGAATCGAAACTTTCTTGGCACTGTTTTTGTGCACGGTTACAGTGTCACCAACATCCAGAGAGTACGACGGTATCGTAACTTTTCGTTCATTAACAAAAAAATGTCCGTGCCGAACAAGCTGACGAGCTTGAGGTCTGGAAGTCGCTAGTCCAAGCCTATAGATAACATTGTCAAAACGACGCTCCAGTAACTGTAAAAGCGTTTCACCTGTAATTCCCCGTTGACGATCAGCTGATTCGAAGTAGCGACGAAATTGCTTTTCAAGAACCCCGTAGGTTCTCTTAACCTTCTGTTTTTCTCTCAGTTGCAAACCATAGCCCATCAACTTTGCTTTACGAGCCTTGCCCTGCTGCCCTGGTGGAACATTCCGTTTCTCAATGGCGCATTTCTCCATATAGCAACGCTCACCCTTAAGAAAAAGCTTCATGCCTTCTCGCCTGCAAAGTCGACATACCGGACCGTTGTATCGTGCCATGCTATGTCCTTATCCTTTTTTCTAACTTCACCAAAAAATATCTCAACGACAAAATCTTAAACACGACGCCGTTTAGGAGGCCTGCAGCCATTATGAGGTACTGGCGTGACGTCACGAATCAAGCGAACATCCATGCCAATAGTCTGAAGAGCCCGAATAGCTGCCTCCCTACCGGAACCTGGCCCTTTAACCTTAACTTCAACCGAGCGCATACCAACACCCTTGGCAGCGTTGCCAGCATTAATCGCAGCTTGAGTCGCTGCAAACGGTGTACCTTTGCGTGAACCCTTAAAACCGATACCACCGGCGCTTGACCAAGCCACGACGTTGCCCTCAGCATCAGTGATAGTAATGATTGTGTTATTAAATGAGGCTTGAATATGCGCAATGCCATGGTGCACAACACGCTTTTCACCCCTCTTTTTTCCAGTTTTTTTACGCTTCGCAGGGCGTTTCACTCCCTCCGTCAGCGTTGCGTCGACGACATCCTTCTTAGCCATTATCAAAAACCTCTACCTTAATGTTGACAGTGTCACATCGTTTTTTTCTTCGCGACCGCACCCTTCCTTGGACCTTTTCGGGTTCTCGAATTGGTGTGTGTACGTTGCCCTCGAACCGGAAGATTCCTTCGGTGACGCATTCCACGGTAGCAACCAATCTCCATTAAACGCTTGATGTTCATAGAGATTTCTTTCCTTAAGTCACCTTCGACACGACCCTGTTCTTCGATGACACGACTAATCTTACGAACGTCGTCCTCCGTAAGATCTTTAATCCGCACATCTGGACTGACTCCAGCGGATTCGAGAATATTTTCTGATCGCTGTTGACCAATACCATAGATATAGGTCAATGCAATTTCCACTCGCTTCGCCTGTGGTAAATCAACTCCAGCAATTCGTGCCATAACTAGTTTTCACTCCGTCCTAAGGTTTCCTTGTAAGACAATACCAGCTTAATCTAACCCTGCCTTTGCTTATGCTTTGGATTCGTACAAATAATACGAACAACTCCACGTCTCCGAACAACCTTACATTTAGGACACATTCGCTTAACCGAGGCTCGAACTTTCATTTCAGCACCTTTGTTACACAATACCTAATCACTGTAATTTCATCCACAATATTACGATTCTGGCAATACAGTGGACATAGAAGCATGTTGCATTGTTGTCACACTCAAATTGTCACCATCGTGGTTACTTTCACTAGAACGACGGGTTAGGACTTCTGCGCCTTCAGCAGTCACCGCAACAGTGTGTTCAAAATGGGCTGATAGGTTTCCATCACTGGTAACAGCGGTCCAGCCATCCTTCAAAATCTTTACAGTTGCTGACCCGACATTAACCATTGGCTCAATTGCTAACACCATACCCTCAGCCAACCTTGGACCCTGACCAGGTTGGCCATAATTCGGGATCTGCGGCTCCTCATGAAGCTTGGTGCCAATCCCATGCCCCACAAATTCTCGCACAACCGAATAACCGTTCGCCTCAACATAATGCTGAACGGCATACCCCAAATCCGATACGCGTGCGCCTACTCGGACAGCTGAAATCGCACGCTCTAATGACTGTTCGGTCACGCTTAACAACTTAGCTGCAACAACTGAAATTTCACCAACAGGGACCGTCAGCGCCGAATCACCGTAGAAACCATCGAGGAGAACACCAACATCCAGGGACACAATATCTCCAGCCTTAAGTGGACGCTTCGAAGGAATGCCGTGCACAACTTCTTCATTCACTGAAGCACAAAGTGTTGCTGGATAACCTCGATATCCTTTAAAGGCCGGTTCCGCACCACCATCCCGAACAAGTGACTCAGCAACAGCATCTAAATCCAGGGTTGTCACACCTGTCAACACCATCGCTTTCAGCGCGCCAAGTACGTCAGCCACCAGTGCATTCGCTGTACGCATACGGGCTAGCTCACTCGCTGATTTACAAACAATCATTGCGGAGACTCCTTCTCTGTCCCCTCCAGTGAAAGCTCAGTCGCCTTCGATTCAATGATGGCTCTTAACTCACATCCGACAACCTTAGGCGACTGTGACCCATCGATAGAAGTAAAATTAAGCCGACCGCAATAATGGTGTAACAGTGGCTGTGTATCTCGCGCATAAACTTTTAACCGCTCACGGACAACACTTTCGCAATCATCGCTACGCTGGACCAACTTGCCACCACACCGTTCACAGTTTCCATTAAGACCAGCGCTGGGATAGGTGGCCCCACACTGACCACAAACACGCCTCGCACTTAATCGTCTAACAAGTTCTTCTTCAGATACCACTAAATCGATTACAAATAAATCGTCACGGTCCTCCAGAATTTCATCCAAAGCTACCGCTTGAGCTACAGTGCGTGGAAAGCCATCCAAAACGACACCAGGCTTTGCATCTGTACGCGCTAATCGATCTCGAACAATGCCAATCATAATTTCATCGCTGACCAATCCA
This sequence comes from uncultured Acidobacteriota bacterium, assembly GCA_913052135.1. Taxonomy (GTDB): domain Bacteria; phylum Acidobacteriota; class Vicinamibacteria; order Vicinamibacterales; family UBA823; genus UBA8106. The sequence continues at coordinate 18,179 of CAJXDY010000003.1, read as the reverse complement.
CCTTTATCCATAATTACTTTGACCAACTGTCCCAACTCAGTACCAGACTCCACTGCCTCACGAAGAATATCGCCAGTAGAGATCTTCAGAAGTCCATGGTCTTCAGCAAAACGCTCAGCTTGTGTGCCCTTACCAGCTCCTGGCGGCCCCAAAATAACCATGTTGAGCGTCATCTCACATTTACCCGCGTCGCCCTCGAATACGAGTCTTCTTTATAAAACCATCGTAGTGCCGCATAATAAGTTGCGACTCAACTTGATTAACCGTATCCATCGAAACACCAACAATGATAAGCAACGATGTGCCGCCAAAATAGAACGTCACATTCATACCTTGAGTAATAAATTGAGGCAGTAGAGCATCTAATTGATCGCCGATGAAGGGAATCGGAGCAACATTTAATCCGACAATCAAGAGGTCAGGCAAAACCGCGACCATTGCCAAATAAATCGCCCCTGCCAATGTAATACGCGTCAAAATAGTGTCTATATGTTCAGCTGTTCGCTTACCAGGCCTGATACCTGGAATAAACCCACCATATTTCCGCATATTCTCTGCAACATCATCAGGATTGAAGATGATTGCTGTATAAAAGTACGCAAAAAAGATGATGCCAGCTATATAGAGCAGGTAATAAAGTGGCATCCCATAAGCCATCTGGTCTGTAACTGCCTGCCCCCAACCACCCGACGGCAAGACACCAGCTACAGTCGCCGGAAGCGCAAGAATCGAGGATGCAAAAATAACTGGAATCACGCCACCCGTGTTCACCTTCAATGGTATGTGGGTACTTGAACCACCGGTCATGCGACGACCAACTACACGCTTGGCGTATTGCACAACGACTCTTCGATGTCCACGCTCAATAAATACCACCGCCGCAATTACAAGGATCATGAGCGCGAGCAACGCAATGAGTCTAAATAACCCAATCTGACCTGTTCGAAGCTGATCAACCGTTGTTATAACAGCTTGAGGAAGTCCTACAACAATGCCAGCAAAAATAATCAGCGACATTCCGTTTCCGATTCCACGCTCAGTAATCTGTTCACCAAGCCACATGATAAAAATCGTACCGGTTGTCAGCGTGAGAACAGTCAACAATCTGAAGCTCAATCCTCCCTCGTAGACCAATGGGAGTCCACCAGCGATATTGGTCTGTCGCTCAAGGAAGAGAGCAATAGCTAACGCCTGAACCATGCAAAGAAGCAGCGTTCCGTACCGTGTGTACTGCGTGATCTTACGACGACCGAGCTCGCCTTCATTTTTCAATCGTTCCAAATACGGCCATACCACTGTCAAAAGTTGAATAATAATGGAGGCGCTTATATACGGCATGATACCTAGCGCAAAGATCGTCACTCTTGATAAATTACCCCCAGAAAACATGTTGTATAAACCAAACATCGTACCAGCTGTCTGGTCAGCAAGGATCGCGAGAGCCTCAGTGTTAATCCCGGGTGTCGGAATCACACTGCCTACACGATAGACCGCTAGTATGGCCAGCGTGAACAAGATACGGTTGCGCAATTCAGAAACTGCGAAGATACTTTTCAGCTTATCAATCATTTTTCTTCGCCAGAGTCTTCAACAACCTTGGGTTGGCCGCGATTCAACTCGACAGCCTTGCCCCCAGCCGCAACGATCTTCTCAGTGGCCTTACGACTAAATCGATGAGCATGAATCGTTAAGGCCACAGATATTTCCCCACGTGCAAGCACCTTAATAAGACGATCAGACCGGCCAATCAGACCATGAGTGCGTAAAAGGTCTGGAGTGACATCAGTACTAGCTTCAAACCTCTTACTCAAATCATCAAGATTTACGATTGTGTACTCCACGCGAAACACATTATGAAAGCCCCGCTTAGGTAACCGTCGATGGAGCGGCATCTGTCCGCCCTCGAAGCCACGCTTCCGACTATAACCAGATCTGGACTTCTGACCTTTGTGACCACGACCGGCAGTCTTACCGGTGCCAGAACCTGGCCCACGGCCAATCCGTTTCTTAGATTGAGTTCTTCCTTTTGGAGGCTGAAGATCGCTCAAATTCATAACAGCAGTCCTGATTTCCTAAAAAGTCTGCTCACTATTCCTCTACAACTTCAACTAAGTGGCGCACCTTTTGAATCATCCCGCGGGTTGCTGGATTATCAACCACTTCGACAGATTGACCCAAGCGCCTCAAGCCTAATCCTTTAACTACATGCGCCTGTCTCTTCGCATACCCGATCGTGCTCTTAATTTGGGTGACCTTAAGCTTGCGAATCACTTTCTTTCCACGTTTCGATTGCGTCTTACCAGCTACCATTAGAGCAGTAACTCCATTATTATTAATAACTTAAACAGTTTCAACGCCTTCAGTTTTTACAGGTGGCACAGCGACTCGCTCATTCTGCGGCGCCGGCTGTCCTCGAAGGCGTGCATTCTCCACTGGATCGAGTAATTCCATAAGTCCCGCGAACGTCGCGCGTATTACGTTGTGTGGATTAGACGACCCTAAAGACTTGGTCAAAATATTTTGAATACCAGCTGACTCAACAACTGCTCGAACAGCTCCTCCTGCAATGATGCCAGTGCCTTCTGGCGCCGGTTTCAACAAGACACGCCCCGCTCCAAAACGACCTACAATTACATGCGGAATTGTTGTCCCTTGTAGTGGTACACGAATCAGCGATTTACGAGCCACCTCGATACCCTTCTTAATCGCAGACGGCACTTCCTTTGCCTTGCCAACACCGAAACCTACGCAACCTAGACCATCACCTACGACAACGAGTGCACTAAAACTCAAGTTCTTTCCACCCTTAACAACTTTAGTTACTCGATTAATCGAGACGACCACATCTCGAAGGTCTAAATTCGCCGGATCAATTTTTTCTTTCGTCTTGAACATAAATCTGTCGCAGGTGCGTATTTCTTGCTCAGCGCCTCTTGACGATACGTCTCGAAATGGGACACATCGGCCCGCTGAACTGATTAGTTAAAACCGCAGCCCTGCCTCCCTGGCAGCCTCTGCTACCGCTTGCACACGTCCGTGATACAGAAAACCGCCTCTATCAAACACTGCCTCAGAGACACCACTAGCTATCAAACGTTCTGCTACCACCTTACCGACTGCTCGAGCGCCAGCGACATTTCCACCATGCACATTTTTCTCAAGCGTCGATTTTAAACCTGACTCAATACTGGATGCTGACACGACCGTCCTTCCCGCCGTATCGTCAATGACCTGCACATAAACATGTGCCAGACTACGGAATACGACTAGCCGTGGTCTATTAGCTGTTCCGTGCAGGCGCTTACGCGAACGTAGTCGAACACGATTACGACGATCTTTCTTAGTCTTAACTCTCATCAAATACCTTCACAACCTAGGCACCAGTCTTACCAACTCTTTTCTTTAAGACTTCACCCGTATACCGAATCCCTTTCTGTTTATAAGGATCGGGTTTGCGGAGCCCACGAATGTTGGCGGCTACTTGACCAACAAGTTGACGGTCAACTCCAGTCACTACAATATGCGTCTGCTTATCAATCTTGATCTCAATTCCTTTTGGAATATCAAAAACCACTGGATGAGAGTACCCAAGCATGAAAATCACTTGCTTACCTTTAACATCAGCTCGATAACCGATACCTACAATGTCAAGCTCACGACTGAAGCCTTCAACTACACCTTTCACAGCATTAGCAACAAGAGTACGCGCTAAGCCCCAAAACTTGCCCAAGTCAGACTGTTCACCCACGATACGGGCTTCGAGCACTGAGTCAGCAAGTTCGAAACCAATACCAGGTGGAATGTACTGTTTCAGACGTCCCTTTGGTCCCTGTACGTCCACGGCGCCCACAGAGATAGACACCTTAACGTCTTTAGGAATTGGAATCGGTCGTTTACCTACACGAGACATAACTAGTTATTCCTAAACCAATCGTGGCAGTCGTCTACCATATGTTGCAAAGAACTTCTCCACCAACCCCAGCCTCTTTAGCCTCTCGACCAGTCATTACTCCACGTGATGTCGTTAATATGTTCGAGCCCAGCCCAGCAAGTACGGTTGGCACATTATCTCGACCGAAATAAACACGTCGACCTGGCCGACTTACCCGACTAATGCCAGTGATCACTCGCTCTCCTCGTGGCCCATACTTTAAAAATATTCGAATCGTCGATGAGGCGCTTTGATTTTTCTGTGCCGATTCGAAAACCTTGAATCCCTGAACATAACCTTCTTTTTGCAGAGCTCGAGCTATCTCAATTTTGAGTTTTGAACCTGGTATATCGACACGCTGATGCCGAGCATTCGTAGCGTTTCGAATACGCGTTAACATGTCAGCAATCGGATCAGTCATAATTCTTCACTCTTACTATTTCCTCGCGTAGGTTATTCCCTTCGCGTCATTGTCCTACCAACTACTCTTAATCACACCGGCCACATCACCTTGTAACGCAAGCGCCCTGAAGCACAGCCGACAAAGCGCAAATTTTCTCATGTAGGCACGCGGCCTTCCGCAGCGCAAGCAACGGTTCCGCTGGCGAACTTTAAATTTCGGAACTTTTTTCGACTTAGCAATCTTTGCTGTTGTGGCCATAAATCACATTCTTCGATTCTTGTGCAGTGCACATCAATATCAACACTTATGTTCTCAGTTTTGCCGAAACGGCATCCCCAGCAATTTCAATAACTGGCGACCTTCTTCGTCTGTTCGCGCCGTTGTTACCATGGAAATATTCATTCCACGATTCTTATCAACCCGCATGTAATCAATTTCAGGAAATATCAATTGATCGGGGAGTCCTAACGTGTAGTTACCCCTCCCATCAAACCCTTTCGGTGAAATTCCTCGGAAGTCACGCACGCGCGGCAAGGCAATGGAGATTAGCCGATCCAAAAATTGGTACATTTGCTCGCTCCGCAATGTGACCATTGCACCAATCGGCATTCCTTCACGCACCTTAAAAACGGCGATAGATTTTTTAGCCTTCCGTGGAACGGCCTTCTGGCAAGTAATGCGTCCGAGTTCTTCGCTTCCAACATCAAGAATCTTTATGTTGCCAGTTGCTTCACCCAATCCCATATTCACTACAATCTTTTCAAGTTTTGGCACTGCCATCGTATTGGAATAACCGAATGCTTTAATTAACTCCGGAACGATGTCGTTCAAGTACCGTTCTTTTAACCGACTCATTTATCGACCACTCCTTCGCACTTACGACAGATTCGCACCTTACGACCATCTCCGAGAATCTGTCGGCCGATACGCGTAGCAGCACCACACTCTGGACAAATAAGCTGCACATTAGAAACATGGATAGAAGCTTCGCGCTCTACGATGCCACCCTTAATGTTTTGACTTGGATTTGGCTTGGTGTGCTTCTTAACAATATTCGCTCCTTCAACAACCAAACGATTTTTTGACGAGATCATGCGCAACACACGACCACGCTTACCTCGATCGCGTCCAGTCACCACTAGAACGTTGTCATTTTTTCTGATTGGCGTGTCTACACGAGCCATCGATCTCTCACCTTATTCACAATATTTATGACCGCTATATCACTTCTTGCGCCAACGATACGATTTTCATAAACTTCCGCTCGCGCAACTCACGCGCGACGGGTCCGAACACGCGTGTGCCAATGGGTTCACCCTGATCATCAATAAGTACCGCGGCGTTACGATCAAACCTGATGTAACTGCCATCCCGCCTGCGATATTCTTTACTTGTCCGAACAATGACAGCCTTAACCACTTGACCTTTCTTTACAGTTGAAGCTGGCGTCGCTTCTTTCACTGAAGCCGTGACACGATCTCCAAGGCTCGCGCATCGACCCGTTGAACCACCAAGGGGGTTTATAACGGCAATCTTACGAGCTCCAGAATTGTCAGCCACGTCTAAAATTGTTTGCATCTGAATCATCAGTAAGGCTCCACTTGAACTCTTAATTCACTTCGCACGTTCGATTACTCGAGTTACCACCCATCGCTTGCGACGACTCAACGGACGCGTCTCAGCAATACTCACTCGATCGCCAACTTTGATGTCATCAACAGTGTTATGCGCGACAAATTTTGACGTTCGACGTTGAATCTTTCCATAAAGAGCATGTCGAACTTGCCGCTGAACGGCGACCACGACGCTCTTTTCCATTTTGTTGCTCACAACAACACCAGTTATCTCAGATTTTGTGGCCATTACTTGCTCTTATATCTCATACGAAACACTCGGACTTACACATTGAACTGTTTATGCCTGCTCTTCTTGCTCTCTTAACAGTGTTTTGACGCGTGCTAAACCACGGCGAACTTCACGTAGCCTGACAGGTGAATCTAACTGTTGCATGGACTTCTTTATGCGCATTTGAAATATTTCATCTTCAATATCACGTTCACGCTGTTGAAGAGCTTCTAGACCAAGATCACGCAATTCGGAAACTTTTGTCATGAAGGTTTCTCTCCAAAACGAGTGGCAAATTTTGTCTGAATTGGTAGTTTCTGAGCAGCACGCCGCATCGCTTCTCGTGCCTCGTTCTCCTTAACACCTTCCATCTCAAACAAGATTCGCCCCGGGCGCACGACAGCCACCCATCCCTCAGGTGAACCCTTTCCTTTACCCATACGAACTTCCTGGGGTTTTTTTGTAATCGGTTTGTCCGGAAATACTCGAATCCACACTTTGCCACCACGCTTAATAAAACGAGTCATGGCTACTCGCGCTGCTTCAATCTGTCGATCAGTCAACCAGCAAGGTTCCAGAGCTTTTAAGCCAAAGTCCCCAAATGAAACAGACGAACCTCGCCATGCCTTCCCACGCATACGACCGCGCTGCTGTTTCCTATACCGAACTTTTTTTGGCATCAACATGATTGCCTACCCCTTGCCACACATCACGCTATCTCCGAGCCGGCCGGCCCGGCATCCGGTAATCTTCCTCAGGACCAATCAAAGGCTGCAGTCGCTCTCCTTTGTACATCCACACCTTCACTCCAATTCGTCCATAGGTCGTCCGAGCTTCAGCAAAGCCATAGTCGATGTCTGCACGCAATGTCTGTAGCGGTAGTCGTCCATGCAGATACCATTCTGACCGAGCTATTTCGGCTCCGTTTAGCCGTCCAGCTACACGGACTTTAATGCCGCGTGCGCCAAATCGTAGTGCGGCTTCAACAGCCTTTCTCATCGCCCTACGGAAGGCAACTCGCTTCTCCAACTGGAGAGCGATTGATTCACCAATCAGTTGGGCGTCTAACTCAGGTTTTTGAATTTCCTGAATATTAATAAATACTTCCCTATTAGTCCGCTTTTGGATCTCAGTCTTGAGTTTATCGACTTCCGTTCCCTTACGCCCAATAATGATTCCAGGCCTAGATGTATGAATGTCGATCTTTAACTTGTTAGCGGCGCGCTCGATTTCAATCTTGGACACGCCTGCATGCGAAAATCTCTCTTTCAGATCTTTCTTAAGGCTTAGATCTTCATGCAAGAGCTTCGCATAATCGCGATCTGCGTACCAACGAGAGCGCCACGTCTTATTAAAGCCAAGCCGAAACCCGTACGGGTGTACTTTTTGACCCATTATTTGTCCTCACATCCAGTCATAGCGCATCACCTCAAGCGTCGTCCGTGCTGTCATTTTTCTTTAAAGCCTTTTTCTTCGTCGGTAACACTTCACGTTCAGCTACTCGGACTGTTAGATGAGCTGTGCGCTTCACCACTCGAAATGCTCGTCCCATTGGCGCTGGACGAACACGTTTCATCCCTGGGCCCTGATTAGCGTGACAGGATGACACGTACAATCGATCGACATCACCCATAAATCCGTCCTGCTGTTGAGCATTAGCAATTGCTGACCTCAAAACCTTCTCAATGTCTCGCGCGACACTTTTTTTCGCAAACTTCAAAGTTGTTAGCGCAGAATTCACATCTCGTCCTCTAATGATGTCGAGCACTAATCCCGCCTTCTGTGCTGACGTACGGACATACCGAGCAGTTGCATGTGCTTCGACCATAATTTAGCTACTCGCTGTTGGAGTTGGAGTCGGAGTCGGTATCCTACTATTTCCTGTGCTGGTCCTTACGGAAGCAGCTTTCTCGCTTTTTGTCGTGTGTCCTCGAAACGTCCTGGTCGGTGCAAACTCTCCAAGTTTGTGTCCGACCATATTCTCCGTTACATATACAGGAATAAACTTACGTCCGTTATGCACTGCCATCGTATGGCTCACCATTTCTGGAAGAACAGTCGATCGACGTGACCACGTTTTAATCACCTTCTTTTCACCACCACGATTCATGATCTCGATCTTTTCTAACAGTGACAAATCAACGAACGGCCCTTTTTTTAACGATCTTCCCATGCTTAACCTTCCAAGACTAACGAGATCTCCGCTTGGACCTACGTTGGACGATAAACCGATCAGTAGACTTATTATTCCGCGTTTTGTAACCCTTAGTCGGCATACCCCAAGGCGATACCGGATGCCGGCCACCAGCGGCCTTGCCCTCTCCACCACCTAGTGGATGGTCAACCGGATTCATGGCCACGCCACGAACATGGGGACGTTTACCACGCCAACGGCTTCGACCGGCCTTGCCATCAGAAACTTTATCAAAATCCACATTACCTACCTGACCAATCGTCGCTACGCACTGTCGATGTATTCTCCTCAACTCACCAGAAGGCATCTTGACGGATACGTAGTCACCCTCCTTCGCTACAACTTGAACAGCTGAACCTGCACTCCGAGCAATCTGTCCACCCTTACCTGGTCTGAGCTCGACATTATGGACCATTGTGCCAAGAGGAATATTTTTCAACGGCAAGGCATTGCCTGGCAAGATATCAACATTGTCACCAGCAATAATCGTATCGCCGACTTTAGTTCCCACCGGCTGCAATATGTAACACTTTTCACCGTCTGCATAAGCGACCAAGGCAATCCGAGCAGACCGATTTGGATCGTATTCAATAGTCAACACCTTCGCCGGTATATCACGCTTAGATCTTTTAAAGTCAATCACACGGTAGAGACGTTTATGCCCACCCCCACGCCACCACACGGTCAAATGACCAGCATTATTACGACCTCCAGATCGACGGAGTGGCTCCGTCAATGGTTTATGGGGCTTCGTCGCCGTGATGTCATCAAAGACCTGCACTGTCTGAAAACGTCGGCCGGCCGATGTGGGCTTGTATTTACGAATGGGCATGTTCCATAACCATTTATTGGTTCAGTATCAAAATTCTCGTGTCACCACTGCACAAACTTCGATCACCTAGGCGCCTTCAAGAAATTCAGGCATCTTCGTGCCTTCGCGGAGCCGCACATAGGCTTTCTTCCAGTCCGGACGTTGCCCAACGAAGCGCCCCTGCCGCTTTGTTTTACCGTGAACAATGGCTGTCCGAACAGCCGCAACTTTCGTTTCAAACAATTTTTCTACAGCGTTCTTAATTTCAATTTTCGTCGCCTCAACTGCCACTTGAAAAACAAGTGTTCGACCATCTTCACGCAAGATATTAGTCTTCTCAGTAATCAGTGGACGACGAATAACTTCAGTTAACTTCATCGCCCAAGCACCACTTGCAAACGCTCGACGGCTGACCGAGTGGCAACAACTTGTCTGGCGCCAAGGACATCTCGCGCCGTTAGTTCAACTACTCTTCGCACGTCAACACCTGGAAGGTTTCTAACCGCCAAAACTAAACTTGCTTCGAACTCGACATCCACCAACAGCGTGCTCTCTATTGCATTTAGACGCTTCAAAAATTCGGCAGCCACCTTCGTCTTAGTTTCTTCAATTGCTAACCGATCCACGACAATCAAACTATTAGTAGCAATCTGTTGCTTCAAAGCAGCCTGAAGCGCACCCAGTTGCATTTTATGGGGCAAGGCATAACCGTAATCACGAGGAGTTGGTCCGAAAACTGTCCCACCTGATCTCCATAGCGGGTTGCGTACAGAGCCAACACGTGCACGCCCTGTGCCTTTCTGACGCCAAGGTTTCCGACCACTACCACGCACCTTGCCACGAGTTTTAGTTGCAGCCGTGCCACTTCGTTCTGAGGCATTTTGATGCACGACTGATTCCCAAATCAAACCGGTATTCACCACACCACCAAACACGGTCGAATCAAGATCGAGTGAACCCACCTTCTCATTCTGATCGTTCACAACATCAAGAGTCATCATCTTAAGCCTCGCCTACTATTTCTTCTCAGGTTCCTTTACCGATGAAACCCTCGCAGGCTTCAGAAAATCGCCTTTCGCACGATGATATATGTGCCAGGCGCCCCCGGTATCGCGCCCTTAACAATCAAAATATTGTTCTCTGTATCAACCTGGAGAACTTGTAATCTTCGCACGGTCACGCGATCGCCACCCATACGACCAGGTCCTTTCATCCCTTTAATGACACGTGAGGGATAAGACGACGCACCGATCGAACCAGGCGCACGGTGAAACATAGACCCGTGTGTAGCGCGACCACCACTAAAGCCATGGCGTTTCATGACGCCCTGAAAGCCTTTACCGCGACTGGTTCCAATCACATCCACGCGATCACCGCTCTCAAAAATCGAAACGAGCACTTGATCTCCAGGCTTTGGAGATTCATCGCTGGAATCAATCGCGACTTCACGCCTAATACGAGTCGGCGAGACTTTTGCCTTCTTGTAAGTCCCCGCGACAGCTTTCGTAACTCTTGGCTGCTTATCCTCAACTAAACCAAGTTGCACTGCTTCATAGCCATCGCGTGCGGTGGTCTTGGCTTGCACGACAACACAGGGGCCAGCCTTAATGACAGTAGCAGGCTGGACCACGCCATCATCACTAAACAACTGAGTCATCCCGATTTTCTTACCAATAATTCCCGTCACCATAGTGACTCTCACTTGAAATTACTTGTGCTCCTTACCAAACGCCTTAATTTCTACATCCACGCCTGCTGGCAAATCGAGCTTCATCAACGCGTCAACTGTCTGCGAGGTAGGCTCAAAAATGTCAATCAACCGCTTATGGGTCCTAATCTCAAACTGCTCACGCGATTTCTTATCAACGTGTGGAGACCGCAGCACCGTCCACTTATTTTTTTCTGTCGGAAGTGGGATTGGGCCTGCCAACTCTGTACCCGTGCGTTTCGCTGTATCCACAATCTCGGTCGTAGATTTATCGAGTAAACGATGATCGTATGCTTTTAACCGAATCCGAATCTTGTCATTAAATGCAACCATTTTTTGTGCCTCTTAACATCAATCGCTTACTTTCCACCTACTCTTGCAATAATCTCTTCGCTAACACTCCGAGGCGCTTGTTCATATTGATGAAAATGCATACTGAAGGTGGCGCGCCCTTGTGTGCGAGATCGAAGGTCAGTCGCATATCCAAACATCTCCGACAGCGGTACGTGGGCATTCACTAGCTGTGTGCCTCCTCGCGCCTCTAAAGATTGGACATGTCCACGACGCCCTTTCAAATTACCCACCACGTCGCCCATATTTTCCTCTGGCACCACGACTTCAACCCGCATAACCGGTTCCAGCAAGACAGGCCCGGCAGCTTTGGCCGCATCACGAAAAGCCATGGATCCAGCGACCTTAAAAGCAACCTCTGAGGAGTCAACATTATGAAAAGAGCCGTCATAGAGAGACACCTTCACATTGTCGATAGGATAGCCAGCTAAGACTCCTGTCGTCATGGCCTCACGAATGCCTTGCTCGACCGGCTTGATATACTCTCGAGGAATCGCACCCCCACGAATTTCATTTACAAACTCAAATCCTCCACCATTGTCGCAAGGTGCGATACGAATCTTGGCGTGGCCATACTGACCTCGACCGCCTGTTTGCTTAATGTACCGACCCTCACCTTCCGCAGGTTTCGTAAGTGTCTCCTTGTAAGCCACTTGAGGTCGACCAACACTGGCAGTCACACCAAATTCACGCTTTAACCGATCTACGATGATCTCAAGATGCAATTCCCCCATTCCGGAAATGACAACTTGTCCGGTATCGTCGTCCGTGCGAACCCGAAACGTCGGATCCTCGGCAGTCAATTTCCCTATTCCTTGGCCAAGCTTCTCTTGATCTTCACGTGTTTGCGGTTCGATGGCGAGGGATATCACAGGGTCTGGAAAGTCCATTGATTCAAGCACAATCGGATCCTGCTTATCGCAAATCGTGTCACCCGTTCCCACGCTCTTGAGCCCTACCGCTGCTGCAATGTCACCGGCATAAACTGCCTTAATTTCCTCTCGTTTGTTCGCGTGCATCTTCAGGAGACGACCAATGCGTTCAGTTCGATCTTTTCCTGGGTTGTAAACTGAAGAACCAGATGCCATCACACCAGAATAGACCCGAACGTAAGTCAACTGCCCAACATACGGATCCGTAGCAACCTTGAATGCTAATGCCGAGAATGGAGCATCGTCCGAGGGTGGACGCTCTAACGCTATTTCCTCAGCACTGTGCGGCTCCAGCCCGATGACAGCAGGAATATCGACCGGAGACGGCAAGTAATCCACGATGGCGTCAAGAAGCGGCTGAACTCCCTTATTCTTAAACGCTGAACCACATAACACTGGTACGCATGGTGCCTGCTCATCACGCACCGAATCCACCACACGTTTTCTCAAGGCATTCATAATTTCGTCAGGCGAGATTTCGTCACCATGAAGGTATTTCGTCAATAATGCGTCGTCGGACTCACTAACCGCTTCAACGAGACGCTCGCGAAATGTTTCAACCTGACTGTTGTAAGCACTAGGTATCTCTTCGACGCTGTAATCCGCGCCTAACGTCTCATCAAGATATCGAATAGATTTCATACGAATAAGATCGATGACTCCGATGAAGTCATCTCCAGATTTCATCGGTAATTGTACGGCCACCGGATTTCCCTGTAATTTTGAAGCGATTTGTTCAAGAGTGCGCTCGAAATCAGCTCCGGTCCGGTCCATCTTATTGACAAAACAGATACGCGGAACCCGATACTTGTCCGCCTGTCTCCAGACCATTTCAGACTGTGGTTCAACTCCAGCAACCGCATCAAAAACAGCAACAGCGCCATCAAGGACACGCAGCGATCGTTCCACTTCAGCAGTAAAATCGACATGTCCAGGTGTATCGATGATGTTAATGCGGTGGTCCCGCCAAATACATGTCGTTGCAGCCGAGGTAATCGTAATGCCGCGCTCTTGTTCCTGTTCCATCCAGTCCATAACAGCCGTTCCGTCATGCACTTCACCGATTTTGTAGGTGATACCTGTGTAGAACAAAATGCGTTCAGTCGTAGTGGTCTTACCCGCATCGATGTGCGCCATCACGCCAATATTTCGTGTCCTATCGATTGGAATAAGCCTAGGCATTACGTCTTCTTTGACCGATATCTAAATAAAGGAAGTCTTACCATCGGAAGTGTGCGAAGGCTTTGTTAGCCTCAGCCATCCGATGTGTATCCTCTCGCTTCTTGACCGATGAACCCCGTAAATTCGAAGCGTCAAGTAATTCATTGGCAAGCTTTTCTTTCATAGTTCTGCCATCACCGCGCTGCCTGGCATAATTCACTAACCAGCGAATACTAAGCGACAATCTACGATTCGGACTGACCTCAATTGGCACCTGATAATTCGATCCACCAACTCGACGAGATTTGACTTCCAGTGTTGGTCTCACGTTATCGATGGCTTTCTTGAATACCTTTAAAGGATCGTCACCCGTTCGCTCTTTAATAATGTCCAAACTACCGTAGAGAATTCCTGCTGCAGTACTTCGTTTCCCGTTCAACATGATCGTTCGAAGAAATTTTGTAATTAACGTACTGTTAAATACAGGATCCGGTGGAGCCTCGCGTTTGGGAACCTCTCGCCTACGTGGCATAGGTCAATCCTTATCTCAAATCTAGAGCCGTGTTACGTTAATTGGTTGGCACCTTCACGCCTTAGGTCGTTTCGTGCCGTACTTCGATCGTGATTGTTTCCGTCCTTCTACACCCACAGCGTCTAACGTTCCTCGAACCACGTGGTAACGAACGCCAGGCAAATCCTTAATACGACCTCCGCGGATCAAAACAAGGGAGTGCTCCTGAAGGTTGTGCCCAACACCAGGAATGTACGACGTGACCTCAAGTCCATTCGTTAATCGTACGCGCGCTACTTTGCGAAGTGCTGAATTTGGCTTTTTCGGGGTCTGCGTGAACACACGTACGCACACACCACGCTTCTGAGGACTTTCTTGAAGAGCAGGGCTTTTGCTTTTCTTTACGATCCGTTTTCGACCACGACGGACGAGTTGGCTAATCGTTGGCACAAACACTCCATAGCCGGATCTTACGCATAGTTTCGGTACCACCAGGTACCGGATCTAGACCAGCAAGATCACCCGGCGAAAATACTTGCTCCAGGCCTAAAAATTAAGCGCTCCGATAAACGGCGGAACGACCGATTTGGCACCTGGAAACGCGACTACCCTATATCGTGTTTTCGCGTCGTACGGGGCTCCCTTTGTGGAAATACACCGAGGGGCCGCTATTTCGAAAGAAAGGCTGGAACAGTTGAGGCAACCTTTCTCAGGACAGAATTTAGCCAGATAGGGTATCCTGACTCCACCAAAACCTTACGAGAATATCACAATCTTCTTGGCACATGCAATGATGAGGTCGATGTTTGTGGGCTTCAACCTGAGTCAGGCCCAACAAATCTCTTAACATAGCAATGGATAAGAGCCCCTCTAAACCAAGTCCTAATAAGTCTAGCCACTCTGAGAACTCTAGTAACCGAAAGCGCTAACTTTGATTCTTGGGACTGTCGACTCCTATCGCTTCAGTTGGGCTCACTTGATAGTCCATCTCACCTGCCAATGACATTTCATCCTCTATAATCGCGGGTGGTGGTGGTGGCGCATCCGGTTGAATACGAACCTTCCGATAATAGTCGAAGCCAGTTCCAGCCGGAATTAAACGTCCCATAGTTACGTTCTCTTTCAAGCCACGCAAATTATCAACGCGTCCAGAAATCGACGCCTCAGTTAAAACACGCGTCGTTTCCTGAAATGATGCAGCTGAAATAAAAGACTCAGTCGAAAGTGAGGCCTTCGTAATACCTAACAGTAATGGGCGACCCGTAGCAGGTCTTCCACTGTCCTTCATTACACGCTCGTTCTCTTCCATGAAACGGATTCGATCCACCTGTTCATCAATGAGGAATTCAGTGTCGCCTACTTCCTCAACACGAACCCAGCGCATCATCTGTCGCACTATAACCTCAATGTGTTTGTCATTAATATTGACACCCTGCAGCCTGTATACTTCCTGGATTTCATTAACTAAGTATCCTTGCAGGGCTTTTTCTCCAAGTACACTCAAGATGTCATGAGGATTACTGGGACCATCCATCAAAGCCTCCCCCGCACGAACACGATCACTCTCTTGAACGTTGATGTGAACACCACGAGGTAACAAGTACTCGCGATTTTCTGCGCCCGATTCATCTGGGACAATAATAATCTTACGCAGACCCTTGACGATACCGCCAAGGTTAACCGTCCCATCAATCTCACTGATCACAGCGGTCTCTCGTGGTTTCCGTGCTTCGAACAACTCAACGACCCGTGGTAGACCACCTGTGATGTCCTTGGTCTTAGTTGTTTCTCTAGGTATTTTAGCCAGCACATCTCCCGCAGCCACTTGCTCACTCTCGCTAACCATAAGATGTGCATGGGATGGCATGTGGTACTTCCGCAAAACTTTTCCATCTTTCCCACGTATCTCCACGGTAGGCTGCTTCTTTTCGTCTGGAGAATCGACAATGATCAGTCGTGAAAGACCTGTTACCTCGTCGACCTCCTCGTGCACGGTTATACCTTGTGCAATATCCTTGAATCGAACAGTTCCTGCCTTTTCCGTAACGATTGAAAACGTGTAAGGATCCCACTCAACAAGCACTTGATCCTGCTCCACCTGTTGACCATCAGTAACTCGAAGATGAGCACCATACACAACAGAATATCGTTCGCGATCACGCCCCTTAATATCCTGAATAACAAGCGACCCACTGCGATTCATAACAACCAACACGTTACCCCTGCCTTCAACGACCTGTAAGCCTTCAAAACGCACCGTTCCCACATGCTTTGCTTCAAGCGTTGACTGTGCAGATATACGAGACGCTGTTCCGCCGATGTGGAACGTTCTCATTGTTAGCTGCGTACCAGGTTCTCCTATCGACTGTGCTGCAATAACTCCGACAGCAAGTCCACGTTCTACCAAACTTCCAGTGGACAAATCACGGCCGTAGCACTTAGCGCAAACTCCGCGGCGAGATGCACAAGTCAAAACTGACCGGATTCTGACCCGTTCGATACCAGAATCCTGAATTTCTGACGACAACTCGTCAGTAATTTCATTGTTTGCTTCAATAATTGGAACATTGGTAAATGGATCTGTAATCTGCTCTAGGGTAGTTCGTCCAGTGATACGATCGCGAAGTGGTTCGATAATCTCACCACTCTCAACAATCGCTTTAGCATCAATCCCATCCAACGTTCCACAATCGACTTCAGAGATGATGACATCCTGTGCCACGTCGACTAGTCGGCGAGTCAGATATCCCGAATCAGCTGTCTTCAATGCAGTATCAGCCAATCCTTTCCGAGCACCATGTGTCGAAATGAAGTACTGGAGCACAGTTAGTCCTTCTCGGAAATTTGACGTAATGGGCGTTTCGATAATTTCACCTGAAGGCTTTGCCATCAACCCACGCATTCCGGCCAATTGTCGAATTTGTTGCTTACTACCACGGGCGCCGGAATCAGCCATAATATAAACTGGGTTAAAATTGCGACCAGCGTGATCAAGATCCTCCATTTCAGAGAACATCGCATCAGCAATGCGTTCAGTCACATCTGACCAGATAGCGATGACCTTATTGTAGCGCTCGCCGTTAGTAATCGCGCCGTCCTGATACTGCTGTTCGACTTTGATGACATCCTCTTTCGCTGCATTAACCAAGCCAACTTTTTCAGACGGTATAATTAAGTCATCGATACCTATCGACAAGCCAGACTGAGTAGCGTACAGAAATCCGAGATTCTTTAAACCGTCTAACATCATCACGGTGTTTTCTAACCCATAGCGACGATAGCCATACTGAACTAGTAACTGCAATCCTTTCTTCTTGAAAAGTCCATTGACGAACGGGAACTCCGCAGGTAGCGCATTATTAAACAACACGCGGCCGACCGTCGTACTAATGATTTTCTTGTCAATCTGTTGCACTTCGGCGTGAATTACGTCCTGGTCATCTCTCGACACTGTCAGATCAATCAATTCTCCAGAAATTCGGAGTCGGATAGGCGACAATGTTTCCAATTCACCCGCTTCTAGCGCCAACAACGCGTCGTCGCCATTTCCAAACACTCTGCCTTCGCCCTTAGCACCAGCCTTTGACTTCGTCAGGTAATAACATCCCAATACAATGTCCTGTGAAGGCACCGCAATAGGAGATCCATTCGATGGGTTCAATATGTTATTTGAAGCCATCATCAATACTGACGCCTCGATCTGTGCTTCTGGACCCAGTGGAATATGCACAGCCATCTGGTCGCCATCAACATAGAGACGTTCGCGCAATGAGGTGGCTGCATAGCCGCACTCGAAGCACAGTTGGCGCATCAGGATGTGGGCAAAGCCATGCAGGAGGACCAGTTCCGGGCGTGGTTCGGGGAGGAAACCAATCCCCTGTTCGTTGATGCGTTCACCCAATGCTAGAAAACGATCACCCTCTTGTTGGGGTAGGTTGGAAGCCCAATCGGAGACCCGTGCCTGGTTGAATTGGAAGAAGAGGCCCTCTCCAAAAACCTCGCAGGCTGGCAACCAACTGCCATCTCCACTGAGGGCAGCAGGCACAAGGCGGTCTGACCCCCCAGGCTTGACCCTGTGGAATCCCCGAAAGGCGCGGACCTCTCTCAGTCGATGGATCAGGGATATGGACTCGAAGGAGGTGGCCAGTGCGTTCCCGAAGTCGGCTTCTGTCGGACGGTAACTGGTGCCGCTGAAACGGGCGTATTCAACCGGGTCCGGATTCACCAGGAAGGGGTACTCCTCCGCCCTCAGGATTTCCTCCTCGTCCCCAGCTGGTTCTGTAACGGCTTGATCCAGCGGCGGGCCAAAAACCAGTTCTTCAACGATGTCCA
>CAJXDY010000002.1:0-99444 GCA_913052135.1 uncultured Acidobacteriota bacterium | reverse complement strand
CTGAATTCTTTAACGGAAGACGCACGGTTAGAAGTAGTCCTGATCGTAACCTCAGGCGATTTGCTCAAGAAACTGGAGGAGGCTACTTCGAACTGCAGGAGAATGATGAACTCGGTTCAACCTTTACTCGTGTGGCCCAGGAACTTCATAGTCAGTACTTAATCGGATTTTCTCCAACAGAACTCGACGGAAAAGTGCACGAACTATCGGTTCGCGTGCGTAATCAAAACATGACGGCTCGTGCTCGACGCAGCTATGTCGCTTCAGCCGGACGACTTAGCTCCGTACCGAACTGATTTTAGTTGCTCTATCAAAGTCACAAGGACCCAAGGCATCATTTAGCGTGGTTGTCAGCACTCTAGCTAGACCAGTAAAGAGAAAGACTCTCTCCCCCAGCAATAGCTGGCACGATCTCAACAATATCCCCGTCGGTCAGAGTTCGATCGCCAGCTCGATGAAGTAGCATCTCGTTGTTTACCGCAATATTGATCATCGCGTCATCAAATTGTGTTCGAAAGCCTGGCAGTTGCTGATCGAGGACGTCAATGAGATCAGCAACGGTCAATACAGATTCAGTAATAGTCAATGTGTCCGACTGGTCATTCTGTAGCAAGACCGGCAGCCTAACCACTATCGCCATAAACCGCTAAGCTCCCAGAACACTTTCGAGCTCGCGCCGCCATTCATCAATTGGCACACCGTCTGTATTCAAATGGGAAATTTCATAAAAACGGCTCAGCATTTGATCAAACTCATGTCTGTCAATTTTTTCTGTCTTGTACGCACCGACGCCAATTTCCTCGTTGAACCAGCGATCCGGCAGCGTGTCATCACATCTCCGCACACCTAATCGTGCATTGATCATGCGCTCGACCCCCATGATGTTTAAACCCACCTGATCGAGCCCTTCTACGTCGAAATTAAGTCCAGTCACATTAGCAATCTGTTCAGAAAATTCTTCGAGCCCAGGTAATGACGGACTATTAAAGAGTTTCGTCGTGAATCGACACATACCAACCGCATCACCGACCGCGTAGACATTCTCACACACTCGGACAGCCCGCTCCTTATTCTCGTAGTGATTCGGAGCGGCGCTAACTGGACCTCCGTAGAGTTTGGCCTTAAAAGCTGGGTCATCGTTGATACGTGCATTTATCTCAAGCGTGGCCCGATTTCGGAGATGGTCCATTCCACGTGTAGAAACCGCGAGACCGAGTGCAAATGCCTTCAGAATGCGTGCATCGTGCGGATCACTCTGCATCAAACCCTTCACTGCCATCCGATACTGTAAAGCTTCAGGGGGAAAGTGTCCGCGTTCAACAGCCCGAGTGCTATCGGCCAAAACATTACCAAAGCCTTCTCGCCTGGCCATCATAAAGAGAAGCTGTTCCACTACATCAGCTTGACCCCAGGTGAGGTCTATCCCTCCTGTGTCCTTTAGCGTGATGATGCCACGCTGAAACAATTCCATCGACCACGCGATCATGGAGCCGGCCGAAGCCGTGTCGAGTCCTAAATCATTACAAATATTGTTAAGGCGGATGACGGATTCAAGCCGATCGATGCCGAGGTTCGGACCAAACTTGCCAAGTGTCACGTATTCTGGTCCATCACCACGCCCATACTTGTCGTCTGGATCACCATGCAGATCATTAAGGGGTCGACAATTTACCGGACACCGAAAACATCCGGCCATCCCAGGTCGATACGGGGTTATATTTTCTGCATCCAGGCGATCGGTCCAAGTAGTCTCTTGATTATTCTTGGTACCCATCGCTCCAAGGATCCGGCTGGGCCGATAAAGAAATGGGGTGCCCATCGTACGTAAGGCATTCTTGACGACCGATGTGCCTAGCAACTTGGTCGCAATCGTCTTGTTGTAGCCCTTGTACGGCTGAGCCGTATCAAAATCATGTGTCTGTCCCTGAAGCACAACAGCTTTGAGACGCAGTGACCCCATCTTTGCCCCTGGGCCACCCCTCGCAAAGCACGCTTTTGGTCCAGTCATGATGGCACTGGTCAAGACAAGGTTCTCTCCAGCCGTCGTGATGCTGGCCATAGCCAGATCGCGAGCCCACGTCCCGTGCATGTCCACTGCAATACGAGTACGGAGATCATCATTGTCGAGACCCAAGTACGGTCTACCATCGAGAAACTCTATCTGTCCACCGGCGACACGAATCACTGTCCACTCCACCGGACGTCCGTAAAGCACGAGGTGGTCGATCCCATTCATTTTGAGGAAAGACGGAAAATAATCACCAGCACTACCGTCCATCAAAACACCAGACTCAGGCGACCAGGATGTGGCATTACCTCGTGCAGCACTAGGCACGATGCCGGTCAGAACGCCCGAACCAAAAATTAAGGGTACGTCTGGATCCAGTGGCTCAAGTTGCTCGTCGAGTAACCGATAAAGGTAGAACATATTCGCCCCGCGGCCCGCCAATAAAGTCTGGATGACTGCTCGAGGAGTGTAGGCCCGCTTGACCTCTTGTCGTTCAAGGTCAATAAAGAGCGTCGCTCCTTGCGTCGGAAACTGCTCCACCTTGGGTAACTCGGCAATTAGCTTGGCAACGCGATCTTGAAGTGCCATATCGAAAACGGTAGCACATTTTCTGATATGAATTTCGCTTTTCAGACTTGAGAATTTCTTGCAGATGAGGGCCTGTATCGGAAGAATAGGAGGTACAGTGGAATGACTACTAGGAGGTCTAGATGCGTATTCGTGTAAAGATCGGAGTCCTGTTACTAATGTCCTCACCTGCGATGGCTCAACTACCAGGCGATCGACCAGCTCCAAACCCACATTCGACACGCTCGGTGGTCATCGCCCGGAATGGAATGATCGCAACTAGCCAACCCTTAGCTTCCGCCGCTGGCCTACAAGTAATGCAGGAGGGTGGAAACGCGATCGACGCTGCCATAACTGCCGCAGCAGTCCTAGCCGTCGTTGAACCGACGATGAATGGCATCGGCGGCGACTTATTCGCGATTGTTCACGATGGCGAAACACGCCAGTTGCGTGCCCTCAACGCAAGTGGCCGTTCACCCTATGCAGCTTCACCAGACGTGTTTGCATCCAAAAGCCTTGAAAGTATTCCCGACTCAGGCATCCTCTCAGTCTCAGTACCAGGCGTTGTTGATGGCTGGGTTGAACTCCTTAAACATCATGGAACCATTTCCCTAGAACGAGCATTAACACCGGCCATTAATTACGCAAAGAATGGTTTTCCGGTATCGGAAGTAGTTGCGCACCAGTGGGAAGATTCCACGCAGAAACTCATGCGTGACCCTGTAGCAGCCAGTACTTTCTTACACAACGGACGTGCACCGAGAACCGGAGAGATCTTTTCAAACCCAACCCTGGCGAGATCACTCGAACTGATCGCAACCGAAGGCCGGGATGCATTCTATGGCGGCCCGCTCGCGGAAGCCATTGTCGAAACATCAAGACAGCAAAATGGCCTATTTGCAATGAAGGACTTCCTGGATCATCGTTCAGATTGGGTCGATCCAATCAGCACGAACTATCGCGGGTACGAAGTGTACGAAATGCCACCAAATACCCAAGGCATCACGGCACTTCAGATGTTAAATCTTCTGGAAGACTACGATTTACAAACACTCGGTCACAACTCTGCAGAATATCTGCATCTTGTCGTAGAAGCCAAGCGAATCGCCTTTGCTGATCGTAATGCTTTCATTGCCGATCCCGACTCAGTGCCACAAGCTGTACTTAGCACCTTGTTGTCCAAAAACTATGCAGCATTACGCCGGAAAGAAATAAATCTCGACTACCGAGCCGACTCGTACAAACCTGCTAATCTCAGTGACCAAGTTGCAACAGCGGAAGGGCATCAAGATCTATCTGGCCGTGACCTAGGCGACACTATCTACATGACTGCTGCCGACGGAGACGGTAACGTTATTTCACTGATTCAGAGCCTATTTGGTAACTTCGGCTCAGGCGTCGTTGCAGGTGATACTGGAATTGTCTTGCAGAACAGAGGAAGTCTGTTTTCACTTAAGAAAGAACATCCCAATCTTCTCTCACCCCACAAGCGGCCATTTCACACACTGGTGCCGGCGATGGTCTTTAGCAATAATCGTCCCTGGCTCTCATTCGGCGTCATGGGTGGTGACATGCAACCCCAAGGACATGTGCAGGTTCTATTAAATCTCATCGACTTCGGAATGAATATTCAAGAGGCAGGGGAAGCCGCTCGAATTAGGCACTCCCCCTTGGGAGTTCTCCTTGAATCCGCCATTACGGTCGAGGCTCGTTGGGGATTGCAACAGCGCGGTCACCGACTACGAAACAGCATCGGTGCTTTTGGTGGATTCCAAGGAATCTTGATTGATCCCACTACCGGCGTACTGATGGGTGGTTCGGATCCTAGAAAGGACGGCCTGGCGATCGGATTTTGAGAACCTAGAGAATAAATCCACTTCGGAGTGGGTCATTTTCGTCAATGATGAACGTGTGTTCTCCCGTTATCCAAGCTGAGCCTTCAATCTCAGGCACTATTGCTGAATACTCTCCAACCTTGACGCGTTCGACGACCCGACCCCGAAACGCAGTGCCGAGCAAGCTTTCGTTCACAAATGGCCTATCATCATCGATTAATCCCATTGCGTCTAGGACTGCCATCACCGCGCCTGTGCCAGTACCACAGGGCGACCGATCAACCTGAGCGTCGGCGAAAATGGTGACATTGCGGAGATCAGCATCGGGCGACTCGGCTACACCCGTAAAAATAGTTCCATAAATCCCTTCAAGAGATGACTGAAATGGGTGCGCTACACGAACAGCTGCTTCAACCGCGTACTTAATTTCCATACCCGCCTGACGCAACTGCGACAACTCGGAAATGCTGAGTGGTAAACCTGCCGCTTCGGTATCAACAATCGCATAAAAAGCGCCGCCAAAAGCAACATCCACCGACACCTGGCGCCCTGCAATCTTAACGGTTACGCCAGGATGCAAGACGAAGGATGGAACATTTATAAATGAGACACTTTCGACACGGCGTGTCGAACTATTACTGACCAGTGTCGCTCTAGCCCGAACCGGTCCTGCAGGAGAATCAAATACGACCGTCGTTTGATCCTCAGCCACAAATAGCAACTCGCGCTCGATCGCGATGGTGGTCACGGCAACGATACCGTGCCCGCACATGGTGCTGTACCCCTCGTTATGCATAAAGAGAATGCCTGTATGCGAGTCAGCCTCAACTGGTTCGGTGAGAACGGCACCGTACATGTTGATATGACCCCGCGGTTCAAACATTAAGCTTCGACGAATCCAGTCGTTGTGCTTCTTGACCCACGCACGTTTGTCGAGCATGGTACGGCCTTGAGGTCGCGGAAAACCATCGACGATAAGACGAAGTGGTTCGCCAGCAGCATGCGCGTCGATCGTACGGATCCGGTGAATTGCATTACTTGAGTTCATGACTCAACGATTATAAGGTCAGGAGGTAAGTTGCGTACCGATGACTCTTATTTTAAATGAAACCGAAGTCCGACGATTATTGCCAATGGTCGACCTTGTGTCTGCCATGGAACGTGTACTGAAGCAGTTCTCAACTGGTCAGGGAATAGTGCAACCGCTGAGATCAGTCCTGTCTGTTGGCGCAGAGCAAGCGTACTACGGGGTTATGCCGGCTTCGCTCACAGACCCGCCTGCTTTAGGAGTCAAACTAGTCACAAACTACAGGTCCAACCAAACGCGCAACCTGCCATCACACCTCGCCACGATTGTGTTACTCGATCCTGAAACAGGAGCTTTAACTGCAATTCTGGATGGTCGATACATCACAGAGGCACGAACGGCAGCTGTCTCAGCAGTCGCTGCACGACACTTAGCACGAAGCAATGGTGATCCATCGAAACTGGCCATTATTGGATCCGGTGCACAGGCCCGGAGTCACCTCACTGCCTTCACTGAAACGCTTTCGATTGGCAAGGTGCACATCTGGAGTCCCTCCACAGCACACCGTGAGCAATTCGCATCTCAGATGACCTTACAGACGAAACAAACCGTGCAGGCCGTGGCAGACGCAGAAGCTGCCGTCCGAGAAGCCGATTTAGTGGTTCTCGCAACTTCATCGACCGAACCAGTAATTCAAGATTCTTGGGTCGCGGCGGGTGCTCACGTGACTTCGGTTGGAGCGCCGGAACCACATCTTCGAGAAATGGACCCTGCCCTTGTGACGCGAAGCCGATTAATTGTCGATTCACGTGCCGGGGCATTCGCAGAGTCTGGCGACATTGTGCTCGGACTTGCTGAGGGAAAATTCGATGAATCTCATGTAGCTGGCGAAATCGGAGAGGTTATAGCGGGACACTTACCAGGACGAACATCCGAAACCCAGATCACGATCTTCAAGTCGCTCGGTATGGCGGCTGAAGACATGGCTGCAGCACAACTAGCCTATAGCCGAGCTCTGCTTGACGGTAGCGGACAAAAGGTCCTCGTCTGAAGCTTTCCTCGGTCCTAAGCCATCACTTCTGAAGACCTTTAAAGACTCGCTGAGTAACAGCTGGCATCGCCGTTAAGGACTGAAGAAGCTGTGGAACGGAAAGCTCTGAAGAATCGTGGTGGTGCTCGCTTTGAGAAGAAGGAGCGCCGCTAATCCACCGTTCTCGGAGGCGATCAAGCTCACCGGTGAGCCTCAATTGGTGGAGCCAAAGGTTTACCCAATTCAAAAAGATAGAGTCGTGTGGCGGAAGCATGTAGCTGAGCTCATCATGACTCAACGGAGAGTCTGGTAAAACAGCAAAAAGCCGTGAGTCTTGATTCGCAACTAGCACAGCTTCAACGTTGTCGGTCAGCATCACGTCGACTCGTCCTGTAGCGACAGCATCGGGAATGGACAGATTATCTTCAATAACAACGATCTCAGCTGCGTGAATATGACTTCTCACGAAACTTTCATTCGTTCCACCGGGGTTGACCCCAATACGAACGCCGGCGCGGTCGATGGCATCGAGGTCAGTAAAACGCTCTCTGTCTGCCCTCCTGATAAGAGGACACTTCCCGATCGAAAGATAGGGATCAGATAAAGAAGCGACTTTCTGGCGGTCCAGGGTACGCGTGATTCCCGACATGGCGATGTCATAGCGTCGTTCAAGAAGCCCTTGCTCAAGTCCAGGCCAACTCGTCTGAACGAAGCGAACTTCAACTCCTAAAGACACACCCAATTGACGCGCAGCGTCGATGTCGAAACCTTCGAATTCTCCATCCGGGCGCCGATAGCTAAACGGGCGATAGTCGCCGGTAGTACCGACGAGAATTTCACCCCGCTCTAGAACAGTGTCGAGATGTGAGGTCGGAAGAATAGTGATGAGGACGGCCAGAGCGAGTAGTCGCATATCGGTTAACTAATGTTTGGTAGCGGTACGGGGATTCGAACCCCGGTCACGTGGCTGAGAACCACGTATCCTAACCCCTAGACGATACCGCCACTCATCTAGATAATAATAATTCCTAATAGACGACAAATGAATAAGGAAAAACAATAAACTTCACACCCGAGGACGTCTAAATTTCGGTTGTCACGCGAACCAGTGTTTACGATCTCTGCCTGCTGTGATATTTTTAACGTTCTGGGCAGTTCCAAACAGATAAATTGATTAGTTGTAATAACTTTACTTTCCTTTACTCGCAGCAGGAGATATCGATGGAAGCACGAAAGATGTGGACGATGGCCTCGATGATGGTAGTAGTTCTGGCAGGAGCATGTGGTGGCAATGGTGGCGACACGGATGTAGCGCCTGCAACGGAACCCGAAGCACCAGCTGCTATGGCTGTCGATCCGGCCACGGCTGGTAATATCACAGGCACTATTAATCTCGAAGGCACGGCTCCTGAAGCGGAAGTTATTCGCATGAACTCGGACCCCGTGTGCGCGGGCGAACGACCGGACAACCCGAGGACAGAGTACTATGTGGTCGGTGATGATGGTTCACTGCACAACGTGTTTGTGTATGTGAAGGCAGGACTGGAAGGTCATTCCTTTCCAACTCCGAGTGAACCAGTCATCCTGAACCAGGACGGCTGTACATACCTGCCGCACGTGTTTGGTATCCAAGTGGATCAGGCATTGCAAGTCGTAAACAGCGATCCAACATTGCACAATATTCACGCCACACCCATGACGAATCAGGAATTCAACACTGGTCAACCGATCGAGGGTATGACGTTTGAAACTGAATTTACCGAAGTCGAGGTGATGGTGCCCTTCAAGTGTGACGTGCATGGCTGGATGAACGCCTACGTCGGCGTACTCGATCACCCGTACTACTCCGTGAGTGCAGACGGAGGAGCGTTTAACATTAATACACTGCCACCCGGTGACTACGTAATCGAAGCCTGGCACGAGATGCTCGGCACGCAAACCCAGAACGTAACGATTACTGAAAGTGAAACGTCAGAAATTAGTTTCACCTTCACGGTCAGCTAGCAACAGCACAATTCTTGCGGATGGGCGGCTAGCATGCCTGCCCATCCGCAACATCACAATTCATCCGGCCGCATGATTTGGCTCCATCGCTTTACCCTCATTCTTGCTAGTTCAACACTACTCCTGCTAGTGGTCGGCGGTTTAGTTACAAGCACGGAATCAGGCCTCGCCGTGCCTGACTGGCCAAACACATACGGATACTTCATGTTTAGCTTCCCTCTCTCACAAATGGTAGGGGGAATTTTCTACGAGCATGGACATCGCCTCATCGCCAGTATGGTCGGTTTCTTGACAATTATTTTGGCCGGCTGGATCTGGCTCGTGGACCCACGTCGATGGATGCGTCGACTCGGAGTCATCGCGCTTGTTACAGTTATTATGCAGGGAACTCTTGGCGGTATTACAGTGCTCTATTATCTTCCCGCGCCAATCTCGATCGCCCACGCCGGGCTTGCCGAAATCTTCTTCTGTCTAACGGTATCCATAGCGCTGTTCACCTCATCAGGGTGGCTGGCTGGGTACTCAGACACTGGTCGTCAACACTCCGTAGCGCATAAAGATTTGGCCTTGAGTCGCCTTACGGTGACCACGACGGCACTCATCTATCTGCAAATTCTTGTCGGAGCTGCAATGCGTCATACCGACGCAGGACTGGCTATCCCAGATTTTCCACTAGCCTTCGGGCATCTAATTCCACCGAGCTGGAGTTGGAAGATTGGGGTTCATTTCACTCATCGCGTAGGTGCTCTCTTCGTAGTCTTCGCAGTTTTGGCTACCGCTTTGCATGTCTTAGTGCATCATCGAACCAAGAAGGAGTTGATCCAACCAGCAGGATTCCTCATTCTCTTAGTTATTGTACAGTTCACGTTAGGGGCTCTCACTGTATTGAGCGGAAAACATGTGGGGATCAACACGAGCCACCTCGGTGTCGGAGCGCTACTATTCGTTACGAGCGTAGTCCTAACACTACGCGTCAACCATACTCGGCTAACCATGACTTCGACACCGGAAACTACCAGGTTCGCTGCCTCAACAACGGCGTCATCCCACTCGTCACTAGGAACTAATCCATGAAGACTGGTGTGGTCATACTAGCAGCGCCACGCAGTCGTTTCATGGACTACATCGCGCTGACAAAACCTCGGCTCAATTCGCTCGTTATCATGACGACGGGGGTAGGCTACTATCTAGGTTCTCGTGGAACATTTGAATTGATTACCTTTGTTAATACTCTACTAGGAACGGCCCTAGTAGCCGGTGGCGCGGCAGCCCTCAATCAAGTCGCCGAGTGTGAGCCAGACGGCCTCATGGAACGAACGCGTTTGCGGCCAATACCTGATAGGCGTTTAGAATCGCGAGAAGGTCGTTTATTAGGTATAGGCCTTGCGGGATCTGGGTTACTGATCCTGCTTCTTGGTACGCCCTTAGTGGCCACCGTTCTAGCCTTGGCCACCCTACTGATCTATGTGGCGATTTACACACCGCTCAAACAACGCACTTCCTGGGCAATTGCCATCGGGGCAATACCAGGCGCTCTTCCGGCAGCGTTAGGATGGGCGGCCGCTCGCGGCACGGTCAGCATTGAAGGTTGGATATTGTTCGGAATCGTGTTTCTGTGGCAAATTCCTCACTTCCTCGCGATTGCCTGGATGTATCGTGAGGATTTTAAGCGTGCAGAATTTTTGTTTCTACCGGTTCTCGACCCTTTAGGTGATCGCACGACCCGGCACATGATCGCGTTTATTGCACTTTTGATACCGGTCAGTGTTACCCCCACATGGATTGGACTGGCAGGTTTTTCGTATGTCCCTGGCTCAGTAATACTGGGAATAGGTTTTTTAATGCTGGCGGTCCGTTTTGCAATCGCCCGTACGGTGACCAACGCGCGGTGGTTATTCATTGGCTCAATCATCTATCTCCCATTACTGTTTGGACTATTAATACTTACTCAAGTCAACGATGCCTAAACTATCAGAAACGTCATCGACCGGGCGTCACCTAAACGTTTCAGCGCTCGACGTCTCAGAACTCGTACATCGCTACGGTGAAAACGAAGCACTTAAGTCAGTCAGCTTTCGTGTGGATATGGGCACCTCATTCGCATTACTGGGTCCGAATGGTAGTGGGAAGACAACATTGTTTCGAATAGCCTCAACATTGCTTCGGCCAACTAGCGGGACAGTGCGCGTGTGTGGAGAAGATGTTCAAGGTAGTGCCAACCGTGTTCGCCGTAACCTCGGTGTAATGTTTCAGTCTCCAGCGCTCGACAGCCTCCTCTCAGTGAAAGAGAATCTCCAGCATCACGGTCGTCTGTACGGAATCTCAGGACACACTCTGTCAACACGAATCGCCGAATTACTACATCTCATCCATGTCGACGATCGCGCTAATGCGTTGGTCGGCACGCTGTCGGGTGGACTGCAACGACGTGTAGAACTCGCCAAAGCGCTGCTCCCAGCACCAACCGTTTTATTGCTAGATGAACCGAGCACAGGAATCGACCCGGGTGCGCGTCGGGATGTCTGGAAACACCTGCAGATGCTTCGTCGAACGAAAGGCACCACAATCGTCGTAAACACTCATTTAATGGAAGAAGCCTCGGAATGCGACGTGGTTGGCATCTTACATAAAGGTCGCCTGGTCGCTTGTGGGCCGCCGGCATCACTTACGGCTAATCTTGGAGATGACATCATCTTCGTGTCCTCTCAAAATTTGGAAGTGCTAGCATCCCGTATCAAAGCCCGTTTCGACACACACGTAGATATTGTCGAAAACCGTCTTCGGCTGCAGCAGCCTCGCGCCCATGAATTTATCCCAGGACTGGTTGAGGCATTTCCTGGTGAAATTGACGCTATCACGTTCGGAAAACCAACGCTCGAAGACGTCTTTATGCATCACACCGGACAGGCGTTGCACTAAATGCTAGTCGCAATCTATACACTTTGGATCCGTGACATTGTGCGCTTTTGCCGCCAGCGCAGCCGCATCATTGGAGCATTGGGGACGCCTGTTGTTTTCTGGATATTGCTAGGCTCAGGACTCCGATCATCATTCCGCGCCGACACAAACGCACAGGTAGATTATCTAGAGTACTTCTATCCTGGCACGCTTGTGCTTATCATCTTGTTCACGGCTATCTTCTCGACTATTTCCGTTATCGAGGATCGGCAGACAGGTTTTTTACAAGGAGTCCTAGTCGCGCCGATACCTCGGATCTCGATTGTGATTGGTAAGACTCTGGGTGGAACGACGCTCGCGTGTGGGCAAGCAGGCCTGTTTCTACTGCTGGCACCATTAGCCAATGCAAGTCCTTCCTGGAACACACTACCGACACTTGTCCTGGTGCTCAGCGTGTTTGCCTTTGGGCTGACTGGCCTAGGCTTCGTCCTGGCCTGGTGGCTAGATTCGACGCAAGGTTTTCACGCGGTCATGAATTTACTACTCGTCCCAATGTGGCTTCTATCCGGCGCGGTGTTTCCAGCATACGGCGCCTCCAAGTGGATTCAGAATATTATGTTGGTCAA
Organism: uncultured Acidobacteriota bacterium; assembly: GCA_913052135.1. Classification (GTDB taxonomy): domain Bacteria; phylum Acidobacteriota; class Vicinamibacteria; order Vicinamibacterales; family UBA823; genus UBA8106. The sequence continues at coordinate 87,449 of CAJXDY010000002.1, read as the reverse complement.
TCCAATGACCTATGGCGTCTCAGCAGTCCGGTCCGTGTTAGCTGAGGGCGCCAGTGGAACAGGGCCATCACTAGCAACGTCACTATTAGTGCTCACAGCTTTTGGCATTGCGATGCTTATAGCTGGTGCAGTTTCAGTACACACTAAGAAATTAAATTAGGACACACGACTTCTAACCATCAGTTTTTTTAATCGGTGAAGGTGTTCCCATGCTTGAAATTTCAGACTTGCCAGCCATCAATGCATCACTTAACGGTCTTTCCACTATATTACTGGTCACAGGTTATGCCATGATTCGGCAACGACAGATCACGCGTCATAAGTTCTGCATGGGACTAGCGTGTTTTACCTCCACCCTGTTCTTAACTTCATACCTCGTCTACCACTTCAACATAGGCTCACAACCGTTTCAGGGTGTGGGTTTTCTTCGCTTTGTGTATTTTTCGATCCTTATTTCACACGTCATTTTGGCAGTCACCGTTCTCCCACTGGCGTTAATCACTGTGACCCGAGGACTTCGGAAACAGGACGAACGTCATGTAGCAATTGCGCGGTGGACGCTTCCTATCTGGTTGTATGTATCAGTCACTGGGGTCATTGTTTACCTGATGCTCTATCAACTTTAAAACTAGTAATAGAGCAGGTAAGGAGCGCGGAGAAGTCGCCAACGATCCTCATCAGGCGCCCACTGGGCGGTAATGGTGCCAGGATCCTCACCCGCCTTAATTCGGGCAAGTACGTCGCGGGACCCGAAGAGACGTGCAGCAGCATCTAGATCAAATTGCGAGCCGTACAACTCCTGCAGCGCAGAGGCCAATTCCAGCCCAACCCGAACTGGTCTAAGCAACTGGCGATCAAGCACTAAGATAAAAACACCTTCACATCGCTCGCCGACATATTTACTGCCATTTGGTACAAACGATACCGGATAAAACCCAACACCAGGCAGCATACGTTCATTCATTCGTTTGGCCAGCGCTAGACCATCAATCCAGGGTGCGCCGATCTGTTCAAAGGGCGTGTCCGTGCCACGTCCAACAGAAATGTTCGTACCTTCAATCGCACCAATTCCAGCATAGAGCGATGCCTGAATGAGATTTCGCATATTAGGTGAAGGGTTAACCCATCGTTGTGCGGTGGCCTCGAACCAAGCATCTCTCTGCCAACCTTTCATGGCCACCACTGTTAGGTCGGCACCGATCGATAATTCGACATTGAACAATTGCGCAAGTTCTCCAAGCGTCAAACCGTGGCGAATCGGCATTGGAAAATAACCGGTAAAGCCCCGTGCCTCTTGATCTTGGATCGGGCCTTCAATTTGTGTGCCGTTAATGGGATTTGGGCGATCAAGCACCATGACAGATACGCCGTGCTTTGCGCCAGCTTCCATTACATAGGCCATCGTTGACATATAGGTGTAAAAGCGAACACCAACATCCTGAAGATCAACGACCAGGACGTCGAGACCATCAAGCATTTCTAAGGTTGGCCGTCGAGTGTCACCGTAGAGTGAATAAATGGGTATACCTGTCGCTTCGTCACGACTTGAAGGCACAGCGGAGTCCTTCACACCGCGGATACCGTGTTCGGGGCTAAAAAGTGACACCAGTTCAACGCCTTCCGCTTGCCATAACAAGTCAGCTGTGGGAGTACCATCATGGGCTAAGCCAGTATGGTTCGTCAGTAATCCGACTCGCTTGTCCTTTAATTGGTCAAAGTCACTCGCACGAAGCACATCAACACCATTTAGTACCGGTGACCGGGAAAACCTGGGAATTTCGCCGACAGGACCGAAGTCCGTACCAATCAATTCGGTAACTTTAACGTCAAGCTCAGGAATATCGGTGATCGCAGCCGCTACAGCTGTCGCCACCTTAGCTCTCAGAGCAACGACGTTACCTGTACCATCCGGATGGAGCCGGCTCGATAGAAACACTACGAAGGTTTTGGTGCGGGGATCGATCCAAAGTGAAGTGCCAGTAAATCCAGTGTGACCAAACGACCCGATTGAAAAGAATTCGCCTCGATTTGACGAAAATACTGAGTCAATGTCCCATCCTAGACCACGTCGATTTGGTTCAGTCGCCGGTGTTGCAACTGATGTCATGGTTGCAACGGTTAGTGGCGAGAAAATACGAACCCCCTCGATTACGCCACCTGCGAGCAGCATGCGACAAAACCGCACCAAGTCCGACACCGTGCTGAACAACCCAGCATGTCCGGCCACCCCACCCATACGCCGCGAAGTTGGGTCATGTACGACACCGCGTAACATTGTTGCTCCGTCACCACCGCACGGCCAGCCGTACATCGTACAAGACTCCGTGGGAGCAATACGTGGCTGCATCGACCGAGGTGGTCGAAACATCGTGTCGGACATCCCCAGCGGTTCAAACACTTTCGTTTGTGCGAATTCATCGAGAGCCATCTCGCTGACTCGCCGTACAATCTCACCCAGCAAAAAGAAATTGATGTCACTATAAATAAATTTGGTACCTGGTGATGCCAAAAGAATCTCTTCAGTCGCCAACTGAATGGCGACATCAGAGCCCTTCCACGAACGATTTAGATCGAGGTCGGGACGTAATCCAGACATATGGGTCAGCAGGTGATGAATCGTAACGTTTTCTTTTCCATATCGAGCAAACTCTGGAATAAAAGTGGCTACCCTATCGCGGAGCCTGATCTCGCCCATCTCAACTAGCATCATGATGCTTGTAGTAGTTGCAACCACCTTGGTTAAGGACGCTAGGTCAAAAATGGTATCGACGGTCATCTCCTCAAGACCTTGACCTTGACTCACGACACGACTTCCAAAAGCCTTTTGATACACAATCTCGTCACCGTAACCCACGACGACGACCGCACCAGGCAATTCCCCGTCATCAATCGCCTGCGTGATTAATCGATCCACACTGAATAGTTTTTCTGTATCGAATGGCGGTGTCGCTTCCTGCGCCAAGACCGTCGAACCGCCGGTCAGTAAAAAGATGAATCCAATGAGCAGAACCAGCGACGTAAGTCGGGGTCGCAATGAGTGATTTGATGTCGTAGGCATATCGTGTCCGTTCCGACTAGTTCCACAAGCCGTAGCTAAGCTTCTGGATTATACTTGCAGAATAATCGATGATTGCATACCGGTAAGGGATTCGATTAAGGCAACTATTCGTCATCTCTAGCAATTTTATGCAACAAGCATTACGGGTGCCGCTGAAATTCTTGGTTATTACGCTGTGGTATAGCGTTCTCACTATATCGACACTAGCTCAGGCAAGAATTGTGGGAACGGTATTAAATGAAACCGAGGAGCCAATTCAAGGCGCAACGGTCACAGCCGAAAACACGGCTAAATCCTTCACGTCAACAACCGACGAAAAAGGGTTCTTCGGATTCATTACACTAAACGGTGGACCATGGGCATTCACGGTTCAGTCGCCTGGTTTTATCCCTTCACAGCAATTAGTTCGGGTTCGAGAATACGTTCGTAACCGGCCACTTAAATTCATGCTTGCACGTGGTGCTGCAGGCTTCGGTATCGGTGCACTAACCGGACTGGAAATCGGCGACGTGCAAGAGAAGTTGCAGGCCGCAGAATCGGCAGAAGTGGAGCATCGTTATGAAGATGCCATTCACCTTTATCAAGAGATTATCGAGATAGCCCCTGCATTAACATTGGTCAACCTGAAATTAGGACACGCATATTTCCAGAATGAAAGTTACGAAGAAGCACAAATAGCGTACCAAATGATTCTTGAAAATGACCTCGATTCATCAATTGCTCGTGAGGTTTACTGCAACTTTGGCGACATTCGTCTCGCTGCTGGTATGACCGACGAAGCGCAGGGCTGGTACTGGAAAGCTCATAATACAGACCTAGCCTGGAGCAAGCCGCTTTTAAAACTTGGACAGGTGGCATTGGCCACTGAAAATCGCGAGTCGGCTCGCATGTTCCTAGAAATGGCAATTACCTCTGAACCCAATTCGACTGAAAGTGCCGAAGCGAAATTACTTCTTGAGCAAGTCATACAATCACCATAGGATTTTGCAGTATTCGAGTAATCGCTTCACCCTGTAATGATCGACACTGGAACCGGATCTCCGATCGTAGTAGTCCCTGGAATCGAAGGGCGGTGGGAGTGGATGCATCCGGCGATCGTGACGCTTTCGCGCCGGCACCGAGTTCTTACCTACTCGCTCAGCCGAACTAAGTTAGACGGTAACGGTAATGGGTTCGATCACTTCGTAGAACAACTGGACCAAATATTAAATACCGCTGAACTGGAGCAGGCTACAATCTGCGGTGTTTCATACGGTGGTTTAATTGCACTTCATTACGCGGCACGTCACACAAATCGCGTTTCTTCTTTAATTCTGGTATCAACTCCTAGCCCTAGTTGGAAACCTAACTATCAAATCGAAAGATATCTACGATTGCCGCGTTTACTGTTTCCGGCCTTCGTGGCCCGAGGCTCATCCCGTCTATGGCATGAAATAGCGAGGGCGCACGATACCTTGCCCGCATGCATCGCTTTCTCACTTAAGCACACATTTCGAGTTGTAACTGCACCCTGTTCACCAACGCAGATGGCTAAACGAATACGACTGCTCAAAGGAATTAATTTTGAAACGGATTGCATAAAGGTGACTGCACCAACACTGGTTATCACTGGGGAATCGCGTCTGGATAGAGTTGTCCCAGTTAACAGCACAAAAGAATTTCTTCGCCTGATACCTCACGCAGTCAGTGCGACATTGGGTAGAACTGGACACATTGGCCTTATTAGCCGTCCTGAAGACTTCGCAGAAATAGTCGAACCATTCGTTGCAACCCACGATTTCTAAATTACGTCCGTTTATGCCAAGAAATTAATTCAGATTTCGATCTTTTTGTTCTGGGCGGACCTTGCGGCGGATGTCTCAACAAGTCAATCAGCCTTGGTTTAATCCAAAAACAGTTCATTGATACGTTATTGACTAGAACCGGTTATTATTTTGTAGATGATCAAGGTTCTCTTCAGCAACACTCCTTGCCTAAAGTGGCACACTTTACGGCAGGTGATAGGGTATCTAATCCTTGTTTTGGGAGGATGCAGCGCGCCTGCACCCCCATCTCAGGCCTCCTACCCAGAACAATTAACAGCCGCTCGTGCATTTAAGGATACGGAATTCCAGAACAGCTCAGATTCACCAGTTCCGTTATCGCGGCGAGAGACTTTACTCCCTTTAAGCTACTTTCCTCCGGCGTTAGGATACCGCGTGCCAGCATCGCTTCAAATCGACAATAACCAAGTAGAATTTGAAATTCCGACGTCGACAGGTAAAAGAAGAACTATGCGTCGGGTGGGCATCTTGGAGTTCACATTAAAGGGCAACCCTTCAAATCTTTCTGCTTTCGTTGAAGCTAGTAGCAACGACCGAGAAAACTTATTTGTTCCCTTTGGGGATTTAACAAATGGGACTGAAACTTACCCGGCTGGTCGCTATTTAGATCTAAGTCTCACTTCAAGTGGGATTTACGATCTGGACTTTAATCTCGCCTACCACCCGTTCTGTTATTACGATGAACGTTACGATTGTCCATATCCACCACCTGAAAACCAACTAAGCACACCCGTTCGAGCTGGAGAACGGCTTCCGAGGAATTAAGAACTTGTATTAATCAACTAAACACCCTTCAAGAAAAACCCGAACCTGAGCAGACGCTGAACTCCACCAGCGAGAGAACATCCTGACAAACCTCCACCACATGGTCAGTGTAGTCGTCCCACCCGTGAGATCTCGTCATACAAACAAGCCGATGAAATAACCCCATTGTGAAAATTACCTAAATCGAGGCGTTCATTCGGAGCATGAGCGTTCTCATCAGGCAGTCCAACACCAAACAGTACCGCTGGAAGGCCGAGTACTTCTTGAAATGTTGAGACGACCGGAATCGAACCACCTTCTCGAGTAAAGATTGGTCGCCGACCGAATCCGCGTTCAATCGCACGCGCCGTAGCCTGAACAAAGGGGTGGCTAAATTCCGTGATCCAGGGCAACCCTCCACTCATCCTCGTAATCTTTAGTGCAACAGTCTTGGGAGTGACCTTCTTAAGGTAATCCTCAAACAACTTCGTAATTTTGTCAGGCCGTTGGTCTGGAACCAAGCGCATACTGACCTTCGCCATTGCTAGAGCAGGTATTACGGTTTTCGCGCCTTCACCGATAAATCCAGACGACAGTCCGTTGACCTCAAACGTAGGGCGCGCTGAAACACGTTCAAGTGTCGAGTAACCTTTTTCGCCAAACAAGCGAGGTGCGCCAATTTCCTGACGATAGTGTTTTTCATTGAAAGGTAATTTTTTAAATTCAACTCGTTCGTCATCGCTAAGCACACGAACATCATCATAAAAGCCTGGTACTTTGACACGCCCGCTCCGGTCTTTCATCTGTGACAGAACCTGTGCAAGAACGAATGCTGGGTTTGCAACTGCACCACCAAACGAACCCGAATGCAGATCTTGAGTCGTACCTTGTAAATCGATTTGGTAGTATGTCAACCCGCGCAGCGCGTAGCAGATTGACGGAACACCGCGATCAAACATCGGTGAATCAGAAATCACAAGCACATCAGCTGCAAGTCGTTCCTTCTGTTCACGAATGAAACTATCTAAATGAACGCTGCCGATCTCTTCTTCTCCTTCAAGGACGACTTTAATATTCACGGGTAAACGCTCGCCTCGCGACAGACAGGCTTCCATGGCTTTCAGGTGCATAAACACTTGCCCCTTATCATCGGCTGCACCGCGTGCGTAGATCTCTCCGTTCCGGATTGTGGCTTCGAACGGCGGCGATTCCCATAAGTCCAATGGATCCACAGGTTGAACATCATAATGCCCATAAAAGAGAACCGTCGGAGCGCCTTCCGCACCAAGCCACTGACCATAGACAATCGGATGCCCAGGCGTCTCGATCAGTTCTACCTCTGGAACCCCGATTCGACGCATCTCGTCAGCAGTCCACTCAGCACATCGCCGAACATCCCCGACATGTGCCGGCAGTGCACTGATACTGGGAATGGCCAGATATTCTTTCAATTCATCAACGAACCGGTCACGATTCATGTTGATGAAATCAATCACATCATTCATTTGTGAACCTACCTAGTGTCTTTACTAAAGTCAGTGAGGACAGAAGACTTGAATCCAAGCAAAACCATCTCATGACATCCACCATACCGTACCATCATGTGCAGCTCGACCTTCAGACACGAGCTTCGTCAAATGAGCCAGTACGTTCTCCTGAGCCGCACGGATTAACCCAGAGTCCAATGGTTCGTACACATTGCTGATAATGTCATCGATCGTTTTCGCGCCTTGTCGAAGTGCTGCAATAACTTGATCTTCACGTTGCTGACGATGATCTAGATACGCTTGAATGACCGTATTTGGTTCGTCGATGGAGCAACCATGTGCTGGAAGCAGACAAGCTGGTTTCATCGATAAAACTAAGCGCAAGGAATTCAGGTACGCCACCAGATCTCCACCAGCGCTAGCTGGAATCACTACACTACTTCCCGCGATAACGAGATCGCCTGAGAACAACGTCCCTGATTCGCGATCAAAGAAACATAGGTGATCCGGCGAGTGACCTGGCGTGTGGACAACCTGGAGTGTGGAATCACCAGCTGGAATAAGATCGCCGTCTTCCAAAGCCTTCCAAGAAACACGGTACTGCTCATCCTGATCCTTCCATGGCATTTTGGCAAAAACAGCTAATGGCCATCGTTCCGCAATTGCGGGAACCCCAGATACGTGGTCAGAATGGCAATGGGTAACTAGGACCTTGGCGAGTAAGTCTTTTTTTTGGGATAATCTCGCATTCGACTCGTCTAACTTGGCTGCAAGCGCAAGAAGATGCGTGTCTTGCCCTGTTCCGGCATCAATCAGGGTTGGTTCCAGACCTGGCAGCAAATAAGTATTGTTACCAGCTCCTGTAAGCGGCCCCGGATTGCCGACGAAAATTAACTCATGCCGCATCACCAACCATGTCTACCGAATAACACGACCGCAATTCAGTCAAATGAGGGCAAGACTTTCGACGCCTTGCCTTACTAAACAATGCACGCATGAAACCACTTTACCAACTTGACTAGTTCTGCCGACCGGCAGATCACAATTAAACCTTTCAGCTTCCACCGTATCCAATCGTCACCGTGCCGTCGTCTACAATTACAGGAACATCGCGACGACCATTGCTATACTTGAGCATACGTTCTAGACCCGCAGGATCCTGCTTTACGTTGATGTAATCAACAGCAATCTGCTGCCTTTCGTAATTTTCACGGGCAGCTACTGTGTACGGTCACGTATCCTTGCCAAATATGTAAATCATGCCTGCTGTCTCCTTGTGCAATGGAAATTTGTCAGTCCGAAACAACATCAATCGATGTTTCAGATAATCCTTGCATCGCACGTTCAAGGACCGCACGGAACTCTTCGGGGATCGGTTGCGACCGTTTCTTTATGCGATCGTAAGCTACGTGAACTGATTTCGCCCGTGCTACCAACTGACTCTTGGAAGTATTCATTATTTCGTATTCGTATCCGAAGCTTGACCGACCGATTTTCGATACACGCAACTGAATCTCAAGCCAGTCGCCTGGTAATGCCTCGGAGAGAAAATCGCATTCGGTCCGGACGAGCACAAACCCGTGCGGCAGTTTTTCATCAGCGGCGTTACTGGATACACCTTGACTAGCTAGATGTCTGAGGTAGACATGGCGGGTTTCTTCAAGATATGTGAAATATACGGCGTTATTCACATGACCAAATTCATCGCAATCGCGAAAACGCACCTCGATCTTGTAACAAAAAGTAACACTCATAGGACATTCGGTCGATGTATCCAGACACACTGTAATCGAGCGTAGGTTAGCACGATTGAAGCAGAACAATTGACCATACGCGGGGTACCGAGTTTATTATATCTCTGTGCCTAACGTACTTTCTGGCCACGAAGAATTTACGGCCAATGAACGCCTAACTCTAACGCCATATTTCACCAATCTCGATAGCCCAGTCTTTGCTATCACGAATCTACCTGAGGTAGTAAAGGGTGCCCTTTTCGCGCGATATTCACGGTCCGCAAAATCCCTGCGCCGTCTTTTTTTGGACGAGTTCTCTAGCGACATGGCAGCGACTGCCGTAACAACTTCAGAAGTTGGTGTCGAACGTGCTGAGAAACTCTATACGCGGGTGTTCTCTGATTACGGGGATGATTCAGTGGCACAACTGGGTGGTGCCCACATCGCCTGTGAAGGTGCTTCTAATATTTTAACTAAGATTCTCGAACGCGGGCGACTCATGTCGTACCTAGAGCAATCGACACGTTACGTGCCATACACTGATCAGTCGAACGGTCGCTGGAAATACCTGATTCCTGAGGAAATTAAAGATCCAGTGCTCTGGAAGCACTATACCGAAACGCTCGATGCTGCTTTCGCAACCTATGCACACTGGCTAGAACCTATGCAGGCTCATTATCGAAAACGATTTCCGAAGGCGACAAGCGATTCCGATGGTGTTTACCGAGCAGCAATCAGAGCTAAAGCACTCGATACACTTCGTGGCCTGTTACCGGCAGCAACCCAGTCGAACGTTGGTATCTACGGCTCGGGACAGGCGTACGAGGCCTTGCTTCTACAGATGCGTGCAAACCCGCTGGCTGAGGCTCAGCAGTACGCTGCCGCAATGCTCACAGAACTACGTAAGGTGATTCCCGCATTCTTAACCCGAGTCGACCGACCAGATCGCGGTGAACGCTGGAGTAAGTACCTGGCGGAAAACCAAACCGATATGCAACGCTTGTCAGCGACCGTCCTAGAACAAATCAAGCCGGAACCTCAAGACGAAGTTGTGCTGACTGATTACGACCCCGATGGTGAAATTAAAATTGTGGCTGGGGCTCTCTACGCCGTGTCACGACTGCCAGACGATCAGCTACTCTCGATAGCCCGGTCGATGTCCACAGAGGAACGTGTATCTGTCCTTCAGGCCTATGTGGGTAACAGAACCAATCGCCGCCACAAGCCTGGACGTGCCTTTGAACGAGCGACGTACCGATTCGATGTGCTATCTGACTACGGGGCTTTCAGAGATTTGCAGCGACATCGCCTCCTTACTCTTGAGTGGCAAAACCTCACACCTGCCCATGGCTTCACGGAACCCGCCGCAATTGAAGAAGTGGGTGCGCTCAACGACTGGCAGAAGGTTATGACAACAACAGCCGATCTTTACGACACCTTAATTACTCGCGGCCTGGAACGAATTGCATCGTATGCCATTTCAATGGCCTATCGAGTTCGTTTCTATATGCAGATGAATGCGCGCGAGGCAATGCACCTTATCGAACTTCGTAGCGCTCCCCAAGGACATCCTGCCTATCGACGCGTGAGCCAAAAAATGCATAAACTCATTGGGGAACAAGCTGGACATCAGGCAGTCGCTGCGGCTATGAAATTCGCCGATCATAGCGAGATTGATTTGGAACGATTGAAGGCGGAACGCGCTAGTGAAAAACGGCGTCAAGCTACATAAGTCGTAAAAGGCTATTCAGCCAAGAAACGACTGTACTCCTCCATAAAGGCCAGTGATTCGAATGTTTTCATCCGATCTAGAAAAAGAATGCCATCAAGATGGTCAGTTTCATGCTGGATCACGCGAGCAGCCATACCACGCGCAGTGAATTGGAGAGGCTTTCCCTGCCGATCAAAACCGCGGACATTAATTTCTGGCGCCCGTGGTACACGACCCCGTACGTCTGGAATACTCAAGCATCCTTCCCAATCATCGACTGATGTATCTTCCAGGAGAGTCAGCTCGGGATTGACAATGACCGTGAGCGGCATTGGATCGTCACCGTTCTCAACACCTACCACGAACAGCCGCAGATCTTCGTGTACCTGAGGACCAGCTAGACCAATTCCCTGATACTCTTTCATTGTTGTAATCATGTCGTCGATCAGCTTTTGTATCGGTGCAGTGGTCAGCTCTAGTAAATCCACTGGGCGTGCTCGACGCCGCAAGATAGGATGACCCATGCGTGCAATCTTCAGAATAGACATCTTCGCGATTATACGGTACGTTGGCCACGCTTTTTTCGGCACATCTGACACGACTGTGGCACCAGATGATAGATAGCCAGCATTCCCCAGAATACCGCTTCTGCCCAGTCTGCAGCGCTAAACTCGAACACCGGCTGTTAAAAGAAGGGGAACCCAAAAGACTTCTTTGCAGCGTGTGCGGCTATATCTTCTATCTTGATCCTAAACTTGCCGTGGGAACAATTATTAAAGCAACTGACGGACGGATTGTGTTTGTCCGACGCGGGATCGAACCCGGATACGGCAAGTGGGTGTTTCCTGGGGGTTACGTTGACCGAGGCGAAGAGATCGTGGGTGCCGCTCAAAGAGAAGCACTTGAAGAATCAGGTCTTCAAGTTCGGATTGACGGCCTGATTAACATCTATTCCTATCGAGGTCGGACGCCCATCATTGTGGTGTACGCTGCAACCGCAACAGGTGGTGAACTCTGCACCGACGACGAATCTCTGGAAATCAGGCTATTTGAAGTCAGTGCGATTCCCTGGGAAGAACTGGCTTTTCGTAGCACTCAAGATGCTCTGCATGACTATTTGGATGGCATTCTCCATCCGTTAAACAGGTAACGCCCAATTACAGTGTAAGCAATAGTTTTGACTAGTCCGTAACTTGACTGTGACCTGGAAAGGTCATGTCTTCACGAACTACCTCAACTACGGCTTGATGGACCAAATCGTCAACCGGTAATTCACTCTCGGCTTCTTGTACTGCCTGCAATTTGGCCTTGGTTGAAGGATGCTTAGGTATAAAGAGTTGGCAACAATCCTGGTCGGGAATAATCGAAATAGGGTATGTTTCGATCTTACGCGCCTCGATTGTGATCTCTTCCTTGTCAAGACCGATTAAAGGTCGAAAGATGGGCAGGTTAGTAACGGCATTAATGGTCGCAATATTGTCGAGAGTTTGCGATGCAACCTGCCCCATGGCCTCTCCGGTAACGAGGGCTTTCGCCTTCTGTTGACGCGCAAAGTGGTCGGCTATGCGCAGCATTAGACGTCGGTACACAACGACGCGCAGGGGAGGCGGCACTCGTAAGACAACCTGTTGCTGAATTTCTCCAAACGCCACCATAAATAGACGAGAGTGCAACTGGTGCTTTGTCAGCAGCATCACTATTTCCCGAACTTTGTCCTGAGAAGCTTTTGAAAGAATTGGATAGCTATGAAAATGAATGAATTGCACGCGGCATCCACGCTTCATCATCCGGTAGGCCGCAACAGGTGAATCAATGCCGCCCGATTGGAGGCACAGCACTCGACCACTCACTCCGCTAGGTAGTCCACCTGGCCCCGGAATCTTGTCGAAATAATAGAATGTGCTATCGGTAAGCATCTCAACATAAATAGTCAGGTCCGGAAGTGAGAGATTTACAGGCCATCCCTTTACCCTCTTGATACGTCCGCCTATCTCTCGATCAATTTGAGGCGAAGTCAATGGATATCGTTTGTCAGTGCGACGTGTTTTGACGCGAAAACTACTAGTTTGAGTATCGGCAAGATCGTCCAAAATAGAACCCGCGACAGCATCAAGGTCACCAGTTACGCGTCGAGCCAACGCAAAATTAGCCACGCCAAAAATCTTAGTGACCCGTTCTCGAACAAGCGGCCATTCAGTCTCTACACCCAACACCATTTCAATACGACCCGGGAGTGCCCGTACTGAAATCACATGAAGGTCAGCCGTCGCTTCTTTGAGATTTCTGACAAGGCGAGCGATAAACCAAGGCCTGTTTTTGCCCTTCAGTACAAGTTCTTGGTAGTGAACGACAATCGACTGCATCGCTGATTAATATCCCTCAGGTATAACTTCGGTCATAGTTTATCAACCAAGGCTTGACACACAATCAATGAACTAGAAGTATGCCTGTCAAACGACGTAAAGCAACAGATCGTAGCTCTAGCGATCATTGCTATTCCCGCAGGATCCGTGGGAGACTCCTACCTGCTCACATGTTACGACAATCTTGGGATGCCGATGTTATTGTCGTCGGGGCAGGTCCGGCCGGCAGCTCAGCGGCTGCCGACCTTGCCCGACGCGGTCATCGTGTCTTACTGCTCGAACGCGAAAGTTTTCCACGCGATAAGGTTTGTGGTGACGTACTTTTACCATCTCTCCAGAAACCCTTAAGTGCCATTGGAACCAGCCTCGATATTCTGGCCGGCGATGCGGCTACGATTCATGGGTGCGGATTCACTACGGCGACAAATATTCATGCAACCGGAACATTCCGTGATCGACAAGGTAACCATCAACCGTGGCGAATCTTACCTCGAGTATTATTCGATGAACGCCTGGCACGCCATGCTGAGGGATGTGGTGCCGACTTGCGTGAACGCCACTCCGTTGAGGAAGTCACTTGGGATCAACAGAAACAAGTTAATATCGTCAAAGTTCGAAATAGGTCGAGTGTAAAAAACTATCATGCACCCTTGGTCATCGCTGCCAACGGCGCATTTAGCCGTTTTGGACAGCGCAGCGGACTTCACCAACCGAGAAATTCTAATCGGGGCTATAGCGTTGCACTTCGAACTTATGTGCAATATCCGCAACAAGAACGAATTTTTGAGGTATTCGCAGATGCTAATCTGAAAAGGGGTTGCTGCTGGCTGGTGCCTGGCCCGCATGGAATGGCAAATGTCGGTATTGGTACTTTTGATTCACCGACCAGGCCGACACGAACCAACCTCGAAAGTATATTTCGCAAGAGAATCGGACAACGTGTCAATTTGGATGGTTGTGCCCCAATGGCAGGTTGGTTGCTGCCCGGTCCACACCTAACTCGGCGAACTGTGACGGATGGCCTTTTATTGGTGGGTGATGCCGCCGGATTCGTAGATCCATTTACAGGTCATGGAATACATACAGCTGTCAGTAGTGGCCTTCTGGCTAGTACCGCGAGTCACCAGGCCCTGCTATCAGGCATGTTTCTTCATCACCAGACGCCACTCCGGAGCTATGAGAAAGCTTGGCGGAAAGCTTTTGGGCTGGATTTCGTGTTGGGGCGGTTACTTCAGCGATTACATCGCGACCAAAGGCTTTTGGATAAAATCATGCTTCATGCAGCCCATAATCATCTTTGGGCGGACGAGGTGATGAGCATCATTGGACATGCCCTACCTCGAAGTAACGTTATGCGGCCTGGTCTTTTCACCAAAATCATCCGAAGTCAATTAAGCAAGCGCGGTGCGGACCAACAACGTATAAACTGACCCGCAGGATGAACCACAATTTTAGCCCAATCTGGTGTCCAGGATCACTTACTGGTGCTGATGGTACCGCTGAGGCTATCGCAGCAAAAGATTTTAATAACCTCTACAGAACAAGTTGCTATTTTGTTGATCCGGAACGTTATCGAGCGTTCTGTGCGCTTTACGCAATCATGCGAGTCGTCGACGACCGCGTTGATGAAGTCCTCGCCCAAGGGTGTCCCAAAGAAGAAGCCATCCTTGAACGCACGGTTTTGGATGCATGGCGGCGCCTTGTTGAAGCGACACTTAGTCACAAAAGTCCTAACCCGCACGATCTAGAGATGTGTCGCGATCCCCGTGCTCCAGAATTATTTGATGCTTTCTCACGTGCTTATAAACAATTTCCTGTAAAGCGCCAGCTTTGGGACAACTTCTTCGATGCCATGGGAGAAGATCTTCAAAGAACAAGATTTGCAACATACAGCGACTTCGTACGGTACGCGCAAGGCGCAACAGTTGCACCGACCACAGTCTATCTATATCTCATCGCTTCTGAACGGAGTGATAACGATGAGGTATTTCGGGTTGCATCTGACTTCATGCTTGACTCTTGTGGTCAGAAATTAGGTTTATTCGCTTATATTGTCCACGTTTTGCGAGACCTCCGGCGAGACCTCAAGACTGGTAAAACCGGCTTGCTGTACTTAGCAGGTGACGACATGGCGCACCGTGGTGTAAACGAACAGTTGCTCGCAACCGATTTGGCAGCCGGTCGCGCAAGTCAACCCCTCAAAGATCTGGTACGTGACCTCGTGGATCGCGCACAGATAATGCTAGAAGAGGGCAAAGTTGTTGCTGGTACACTTCAGAATCGACTGAGCCCTGATCGCTTGTTCGTATTGGAGTTAATCATCCGTATTTATTCAGAAACAATCGCAAAAATTATTGCCTGCTCTTACGACCTCATGACCGAACAACATCGCTTGACAACTACCGAGAAGGAGTCTCTAGCACGTGATGTTGCTCTAAAAACACTCAGCAAGTTTTCTTAAACTTCCGAATTGAGACCCTTGTATCGTTACTGATTAATACTGATAGCATCACAAAATGCGAGATGTCATAGCCGGTGTCGTGGCGCTTTTTCTACTAATGGTCGCAGGTAGCCTAATAACTACGCTGGTGTTCTATCGCAAACGTTGGGAGTCAAAGCGCGACCAATTGGTCGCGCGAGGACACTCCGTAATTGCAGAGATACCAATGGGTGCGAACATGACGTTGTTCAGTGAAAACGTCACCCATTTTTTACGTGGCAATCAATCGATAGACAAGGCGTCGATAAAAGCCGTGAAATTACTAATCAATGGTTCAACCATCGCCGCACATACATCGAAGGAATTTCTAACAGACACCAACGCAATACCTGCAAGTGTGAAAGACCATCCTGAAGGTATTGCGCACGATCGGTGGGACGTGGTTGTCGAGACAACCTCGGACGTAATACTGATTGAATGTGGCTCGATTCGGGAACGAGTTTCTCAGGAGTTGGCAAAAAAAATATTCGACGCCATAAAGAGCAGTATCAGGAAACGCGACAAGCAAAAGTAGGTTTGCCGAGATGTTTCATGATAAATCACAAAAACTTAAGGTTTACCATTCAGGTTCTGAGACACCAGCCCGGAGATTTAGAACTCGGGCGGCAGCAAACAACAAATCAGACAGCCGATTAATGTAACGCAGCAATAGGCCTTTCACCTGACCGGCACCAAGTGCAACCATCCGTCGTTCAGCCCTCCGACAGACCGTTCTAGCTAGATGCAATGCAGCTGCAGATGATGAGCCGCCGGGTAAAATAAATCGACGAAGGGGTGGCGTCTCAGTTGTCAACACATCGATCCAAGATTCAAGACGTTGCACATCAGTATCATCTAATAGTGCCTTCTGAATGCCACTGGCAGTGTGGGTGTTTGGATCGGCGAGCTGGGTGCCTAAGGCCATTAAATCTTTTTGCACTGCAACCAAAATTTCGAGGATGTCCGCTTCCTGTGTCTGCGTGCACGCAACTCCGAGAATCGCGTTAAGTTCGTCAAGAGCGCCGTAGGCCTCTACTCGGGGGTCGGATTTTGCTACCCGAGATCCGTCGAGAAATCCAGTTTCACCTGCATCGCCCGTGCGTGTATAAAGCTTCATGGCACATCTATAGTACCCTTCCTTGGAGATGAATGGCTAAACGTAAAACCAAAAAGTACCGCTACCGACACAAACTGCCTGATCCAGCGCAGCGTCAAGGCTTTCGACGACGGTTACTTAGTTGGTATCGCCGTTACGGACGAGATCTCCCTTGGCGCCATACTACTGATCCGTACCGCGTTCTAGTCTCTGAAATTATGCTCCAACAGACTCAAGTCGATCGCGTAATTCCTAAGTATGAATTTTGGATCAGACGCTATCCAACGTTCGAAACGCTGTCCAAGGCTCGACTTCGAGACGTCCTCCGCGCCTGGTACCCTTTGGGCTACAACATTAGACCAAAACGGCTGCTTACTATTGCACGTAAGGTTGTCTCATCGCACGGCGGTCAACTGCCCTCGGATGAAGTTACACTAAGATCATTTGAGGGTATCGGCGCTTACACTGTTGGAGCAATCCTAAGTTTCGCTTTCGGACAGCGTGCAGCAATCCTCGATACCAATGTTGCCCGAGTATTGTTTAGAGTCTTCGTGGGTCGTGGTGATTACCGGCGCAACGCACTGCGTCGGTATTTATGGCAACTGTCTGCAATCCTGTTGCCACGGCGTCATGTCTACGACTTCAACCAGGGCCTCATGGATCTAGGGGCTACAGTCTGTACGGCTCGTAATCCGCGTTGCCTCCAATGCCCCATGAAACTTTTCTGCGTCTCGGCACCGCAATTAACCTCAAGGGTTAAACCATCGTGAAATTAACCTCATAATGCAAGTCCGGTGAATCTCAAATTTCGAATGTCTAAACCAATACCTGTCGTAGCTGCTGTTGTTCAACGTGATGGCAAATTTCTTGTAACACAACGTCAAGGTGAGGGACCCCTAGCCTGGTGCTGGGAGTTTCCGGGCGGCAAATGTAAACCCAGGGAAACACTTCGCAACGCGCTACGTCGTGAACTTCGTGAAGAACTTGACGTTGATATTTCTGTAGGTAAAAAGATTCACATGGTCCAGCATGACTATCCTGACAGTAGACTCCTCTTGCATTTCTACCAGTGTCAAATTCATGGAACTCCACGTCCATGTCTCGGTCAGGCAATCCAATGGGTGACACAGGAAGAACTGAAAGACCTAACTTTTCCACCCGCGGACGTCAAACTCATTGAGATCTTAGGGACTAAGGGGTTGTGAACGGCAGTTTCGTAACTGTTCCCGTTTGCCCGTGCGATTGGTCCTGAATTTGCACCTGCATGCCAGGCGCTGCATAGTCACGATGAACATAACCAAGCGCGATTGGACAACCGAGCGCGGGTGATTGGACGGCGCTGGTAATATGCCCAACTTCTTTTTCATTATCAAATAATTTCGCGTTCCGCATCGGCACTGTTGACGCAGCTTCCATAACCGTCAAACCGACGAGTTTTCTAGCGACCTTTCCTTGCCCCCGGTGAAGAATCCTGATGATGACCTCTTGCCCGACGTAACATCCTTTCGTCAAGCTAATGGCGCGGTCTTCAATGCCGGCTTCAAGAGGTATTGTTCTCTCATCCAAATCCACGGGAAACAGTGGCCGACCCGCTTCAACGCGGAGAATCTCAAGCACCCTTTCATCTACAGACACCGCACCAGTCGCAGCCAATCGCTCTCGCAGGGCAGTATCAAGCGTAGTAGGTACCCTGACATCAAAACCCACAACACCCACATCATCATTTCTCGAAATCAGCACGTGCTCATCGAGATACGATACCCGCCCTGTTTGAAAGTCGTCATATTCAAGAAATTTACTGGCGTGAAGTGACACTGCCTCTAAATCCGTCTCAGCTAGCACTGTCGCCAGTGCTGTCGCCGCATGCGGACCACGCACGCCAATTTGCGTCCAAGTATTCGACAGATCCGATATCTGTACATCTTCGCTGAAGATAAGCTTATTAAAGCGCTCAACCAGGTGGTGGGTAGTCCCAATATCAACGTCGAGAAGAATGCTATTTCCAGTGTCGAGTACATTCATATCTGTAATTATTCGGCCCTGAGGCGTGAGATAGGTCGCGTAACATCCTCGACCTGATGACAAGGCCTCAATATCATTGGTGAGCAGTCCCTGCAAAAACGACGCTCGGTCGTTACCAGAAACGCCCACGGTGCCACGCGTCGAACGAACGAAATGGCCAGCGGAACAATGCAAGAGATCGTAATCGTCAGTCTTCGTCATCAGAAAAATTCACTCGGAACTGATATCCGCATTGGAGCTCCCGATTTCCGAAGGCGGAATGATATGCTGGTACCCGATGCGTCTTTGGATCTATTGTATCGTCGCACTGCTTGCACCTCCAGCACCTCTGTTTTCCATGACCACCCAGTCAATGCCAGCACCTGAAGCGGGTGAGGCTGTCTTTAACATCTTTGTATATGCGCAACCAGTAGGCACAGAGAATGTGTCGCTCTCACGCGCTGACGGCGAGTGGATAGTGAGTTCAACGGGGCGGGTTTCTGGAGCGTTAGACCTCATTATTCGACAGTTTGAAATGCGCTACGACAGTTTGTGGAAACCGGTCGATCTGATGATTGATTCAGTAGTGGCTGGGGAACCATATATGGTCCGAACCTCTTTCACCGAGACCGTGGCCACAAGTGAAGTCATGGAGAATGGCAACTCTGAAACAAAAAAGGATCCTGTTTCAGAACAAACGGTCGTGTTACCTGCAAATATCTTCGGCGCGTATGAAGCACTTGCAGCTCGCTTGGCAGTATCAAGTCCAAACACAATCATCCCAACCTACTACGCCCCACAGGCTGAAATATCTATCTCACTTAATCGAGTATCGGACCAACGGATTACTACGGCTAGCAAGACCTTAGATGCCCGTCGCCATTATGTGACAATTCTGAATCCCAATAATCCTTTCGATGCTGAAATTTGGACTGACAAGCACCAACGTCTTTTGCGCATCAGTATGCCAACGGTGGGTCTCGAAATCATTCGATCCGATATTGCGGCAGTAACGGCTCGCCCCCAGACTGTCGACAATGAAAACGACGAGGATGTACACATTCCAGCGACAGGGTTTAATCTTGGCGCAACGCTGACCTATCCAAAGGACACCCAGTCAACTAACAATTCGAAATGGCCGGCCGTGATCCTGGTTCCTGGGTCCGTGCCCATGGATAGGGATGGAATGGTGTCTGGCGTGCCTATTCTCGGTCAACTCGCTGCCGGATTGGCCGATGCAGGGTTTCTCGTTGTCCGGTACGATAAACGCGGATTTGGGCAAAGTGGCGGCCGAAGCGAAACTGCCACATTGAATGATTACGCGGGAGACGTGCGTGACGTGGTCCAATACCTCCGTCGAAGAGACGATGTCAATGACCGACATATCGCAGTGGTTGGGCATGCTGACGGAGCATGGATCGCCATGCTGGCAGCCTCCAAAGAAAGACGTATAACAGCACTTGGATTAATTGCTGCTCCATCAAAATCTGGTGCTGAGTTCGTACTCGAGCAGCAACAGCAAATGCTGCAGCGCATGTCCCTTACAGATGCCGAACGGCAAGCGAAAATTGCATTACAACAAGACATTCATGCCGCAACTATTTCAGGCAATGGCTGGGATGGTATTCCACTTGCGATGCGGCAATCAGCTGATACTGCCTGGTTCAGGAGTTATTTAACGTTTGACCCGTGGAGTGTCCTCAGAGAAACTCGCCAGCCTGTCGTCATCGCGCACGGTACATTGGACCACCAAGTTATCCCAGAACATGCCGATCGACTAAGGCAATTCGCGCTTGCACGGAGCCAACGTGCGCAAGTCAAACAGATTCGACTCGACAATGTTAACCATCTACTGCTACCAGCTATCACTGGCCATATTGAAGAATATGATGACTTGGTAGAACGAACGATAAGTCGAGAGCTGATTTTAGCTCTTGCTGCTGAACTTCATGAATTTTTCCGATGATGAACGTGGCATCAAAGCCTAGCAGGTTCGCATATAATGGATTTAGGAAGGCCATCGCCCTTATGATTGGGTGCGTCACCTCATGATCGTCGGAATTCCTTCAGAAACATTTCCAAGCGAGCGTCGTGTCGCGGTCGTCCCTTCGGTCATCCAATCTCTAATAACGGCTCGACTTGAGATTTTGATACAAGCAGGTGCTGGAGAAGCGGCTGGGTTTCCTGATACTGCCTACAATGCAAGTGGAGCGCGTATCACTGAATCGCGAGCGGAGATCTTCGGTCGCGCGGACGTGATCTTACAAGTTCGCACATTCGGCGCCAACGTCGAAGCTGGACGTGCAGACCTCGAACTTCTGCGACCCAAACAGATTGTGATTGGACTCTCTGAACCTCTCAGTGAACCAAACGCGGCGCGTGAGCTTGCTGAATGCGGTGTAACAGTCTGCTCACTGGAATTAATGCCTCGAATCACTCGAGCCCAAAGTATGGACGTGCTGTCGTCAATGGCTACTGTCGCTGGCTACAAGGCCGTCCTTCTGGCTGCAGAGACTCTTCCCCGCATGTTTCCAATGTTAATGACTGCGGCTGGAACCGTAACTCCAGCGCGGGTACTCATTATTGGCGCTGGTGTCGCGGGACTTCAGGCAATTGCCACAGCACGCCGGCTTGGTGCAAGAGTTGATGCCTATGATGTACGACCCGCTGTTAAGCAACAGGTTGAAAGTCTGGGAGCCACATTTATTAGTCTTCAGCTTGAAACTGAGGGAGCTGAAGACAAGAGCGGCTATGCCAAGACGCAGGATGACTCATTTTATCAGCGCCAACAGGAAGCCATGGCAAAGGTTGTAGCCAATGCAAATGTCGTCATAACCACTGCACTAGTACCGGGTAAAAAAGCTCCAATACTTATTACCGAAGCCATGGTCGATGGAATGGAACCAGGATCAGTAATCGTCGACATGGCAGCCGAAAAAGGTGGTAACTGTGAGTTGACTAAGCCCAACCAAACTACAAAGCACAAGGGAGTGACGCTGCTCGGCCCGACCAATTTGCCAGCAACCGTTCCATACCACGCAAGCCAAATGTACGCCAAGAACATCACGACGTTCCTGCTGCACCTCGTTAAAGAAGGGCAACCAGAATTCGACCTGAACGATCAAATCACCAACGAAACACTAGTTTCGAAAGATGGTGCAGTCGTTCACGCCCGGGTCTGCGAACTTCTGAATCAGCCTCCAAGCGGTACAGAGAGGATCTCGAATTAATGGATACATTCATTCCACTACTAACAATTTTGATGCTCGCAGTTTTTGTGGGTTTTGAGATCATTACAAAAGTACCACCACTCTTACATACGCCATTAATGTCCGGATCGAACGCGATTTCTGGCATCACAATTATCGGAGCGATGTTGGCGGCAACCACACCAAATACACTAACCACTGTGCTCGGTTTTCTTGCGTTGGTGCTAGCCTCAACAAACGTAATCGGTGGTTTTCTTGTGACTCATCGAATGCTCAGTATGTTTAAAAGGAAGGATTGAGCTTTATCGATGAATTCAGCTCTTATTAATTTTTCGTACCTTGTCGCATCAATATTGTTCATCCTCGGGATCAAAGGCTTAACAAACCCGCGAACTGCAGCACGAGGCAATTTGATTGGGGCCTCGGGCATGTTGCTTGCGGTGATTACAACGTTGGCCGATCGGCAAGTATTTGGTGCAGGGCTTGAAGGCCTGACAGTCATCTTGGTTGGCGTACTGATAGGCGGCGGCCTTGGCACAACGCTAGCACTGAAAATTCAGATGACCGCGATACCTCAAATGGTCGCGCTCCTTAACGGCTTCGGTGGTGGTGCGTCGACATTAGTCGCCGGTGCGGCACTATTTGATGCCAGTCAACCAACCGCACAAATGACTATTGCCGCTGTCATGTCTGGCATGATTGGTGGTGTTACTTTTTTCGGCAGCCTCATCGCATTTGACAAATTGCAGGAATTGATACTCCCAGGTAGGCCGATTCATTTTCCCGGTCAACAAATTATCAACCTTTTATTGGCCGTAACAGCTGTCGGAGTAGGCGCGATGATCGTTATGGATCCAACAGCGACGCATCTTTACTGGGTGTTGGTCATTATCGCTTCAGTTAGCGGTGTGCTGCTTACGATTCCAATCGGTGGCGCCGATATGCCTGTCGCAATCGCGTTGCTGAACTCCTATTCTGGCCTTGCCGCTGCCTCTACAGGATTTGTTCTTGAAAACAACGTTTTGATCATTACCGGATCTTTGGTCGGAGCATCTGGTCTGATTCTCACGCGGATCATGTGTAAGGCTATGAACCGATCATTAGGAAACGTACTCACAGGTGCGATCAGTCCGAACGTGGCTGGAGAGTTCTCGGCTGATGAGGTATACGCCGGCCGAGTCAAATCAGCGGGAGCTGAAGAGGTGGCAATGCTATTTGATGCCGCGCGACGTGTTGTCATTGTGCCCGGCTATGGACTTGCCGTCTCTCAGGCGCAACACGCTGTTCGCGACCTAGCTACCTTACTGGAATCAAAAAACACTGAAGTCGATTTTGCGATTCACCCGGTTGCTGGAAGAATGCCTGGGCACATGAATGTGTTACTAGCTGAAGCTGATGTTAACTACGACAAACTACGTGAGATGGAAGACATCAATCCGACATTTCCGCAAACTGATGTGGCGCTCGTCATTGGTGCGAACGACGTGGTCAATCCAGTCGCTCAAACGGATCCGTCCAGTCCGATAGCTGGTATGCCGATTCTCGAAGTCAGTAACGCACGTACGGTGGTTGTCATCAAGCGTAGCCTAAGTCCAGGCTTTGCGGGGATTCCGAACCCTCTATTCGTTGCTGACAACACGTTAATGCTGTTTTCAGATGCTAAGAAAGCCATTCTCGATCTTACTGCTGCAATCAAGGACATGTAAGGCATGTGGGTATTACGTGAAGAGAGCGTTGATAATGCGTGTCAACCACTGACCTTCCGCATCATGCCAGGCAGCATGAAGACTATTGGCCGGATGCGCAATGCGGATTTTGTGATAGAACACACGCTTGTGTCCCGCATCCACTGTCGCCTTACCAATCAAGACGGGCACTTAGAAGTCGAGGATCTCGACAGTGCTAACGGTACTTATGTCAACAACCAGAAGATTCAACGCGCGCGACTGACCGCCGGCGACAAACTCCGCATTGGCCAAGTTGAACTCGTCGCGTCGAACGAGCCGATCTCAGACTAACAGCATCTAATGTACGGACATCAACCAACAGAAATCGTCACGCATAGGATTCAGACTAAAAAAGGATTTGTTTGACGTTCGTGACCTATCGTAGTCTTCGGACCGTGTCCGGGATAAACTTCAACTTCGTCTTCGAAAGCAAACAGCACTTCTTTAATCGAGTTAATGAGTGTCGCGTGATCACCGCCTGGGAGATCAGTGCGCCCAATCGAACCTGCAAAAAGCGTATCACCCACAAACAGCATGCAGCCTAGCGTGTCCGTCTTTCCCACTTGAAGACACACGCCTCCCGGACAATGCCCAGGTGTATGGTGAACGACCACTTCGTACTCACCGAAGCTTAGTGATTCAGGAGAGCTATAGAAACGATCGACGGGTGGTAGCTCATCCACATGTAAATCAAAGTGTGCGCCATGTTGCACAGCATCTTTATAAAGAAAAAGGTCATCGGAATGCAATAAGATCGGCGCCCCTAAAGCATCCTTCGCCTTGGCTACACCAGTTATATGGTCGACATGGGCATGCGTCAGCAAGATATATCTAATCGTTAAGTGCTCTCGTTCAATCACGGTTAACAAGTCACTAACTTCGTCACCCGGATCAATGACAACACCTTCCAAACTCTTTTCGCAGCCAAGAACAAACCCGTTCTTAAAGAAGGGTTCGACAGCATAAGATTTAAGAAACATACAGATCCCCTCACAATGAGGTGGTACAAGTATAAAATGCCTACATAGTCATGTCGATCACGTACGAGGATGTCATCACCGCTCATGCACGCATAGCGGATTACGTCAGGCGAACACCGCTAGCGCCTTCATCCTGGCTGTCAGGGATTAGTGGTGGCAATGTTCAACTAAAACTCGAATCCCTGCAAATTACAAATTCCTTTAAGTTGCGGGGAGCAGTAAATGCAATCAGCGCACTCGTTGAGCGTTCGACGGATGCCGTCCCGCATGTCGTTACAGCTTCTGCCGGAAATCATGGTCGTGCCATGGCGTGGGCTGCCGAACAGCTTGAAACACGATTGACTGTTTTTACGTCAAAGAATGCTCCGCGAACCAAACGAGATGCGATTCGTTATCACGGTGCCAACCTGCGCGACTCTGCCATCGACTACGATGAAGCCGAGCAACAGGCGAAAGCGTTCGCCTTAGAAACGCAGGCAACGTTTATTTCAGCCTATAACGATCACGATGTCATCGCTGGAGCTGGCACAATAGGACTTGAGATTCTCGAAGAATCGCCCAACACAGATCTTTTGGTGGTACCAGTCGGTGGAGGCGGGCTTTTGAGTGGTATCGCCATCGCGGTCAAAACCGCCGCACCACAAACCACTATCATTGGTGTGGAAGTTAATGCCTCGCAAGCATTTCAAAAAAGTCTCGCGGCAGGTCGCATTACTCAGATCGAGGTCGGTGACACAATCGCTGATGGATTAACAGGCAACCTTGACCCTGAGTCCATTACGTTTGATATCGTTAAAGAACTTGTCGACGACATGATAGTCATCGGTGAAACTGCAGTGCGCGATGCAATCCGCGGGTTAGCTGCTAACGAAAAACTCATTGTTGAGGGAGCTGGTGCAGCAGCAGTTGCCGCTGTGCTCAATGGTGTCATAAAGGCTTCGGGACGCAACATCGTTCCTGTCGTGTCTGGTGCAAACATTGATTTTGAGCGTCTAATAGAAGTTCTACCCTCGACATAAGACGCAGGGTAAACGCGGAACCAATGTGTGAGATAACAATTAGGTGCAACTACTTTTTCGGCTTGGAAGGTCTTACCTCTACGCGGCTAACTAGGGAACGCTGGTTCAGTGACAGTACATCCAGCACTACCTGGGCGACATCGTCTGCAGCTATTTTCCAGTCAGCACCCTCCTGAGACTTACCATCATTAAACGATGTCGCTACCGAGCCCGGCATGATGTAACTGACCCGAATATCTTCATGTCGGACTTCCTGCATAAGCACCTCACTGAAAGCATTTAGGGCAGCCTTCGATGCGCAGTACGCGCCGCCACCAGGAAACGAGTTTTTTCCGGCGAGACTACTTATATTAATCAGCCAACCTCCATTACGTTGTCGTAGATATGGGATCGCCTCTCGACAACAATAGAAAACGGCGTTCAAGTTTGTTTCAATGATTGCATGCCACTGGTCAAGTGTAAGATCAGCCACTTTGGCAAATACCCCTATCCCCGCGTTGTTAATAAGAATATCTACTGCGCCGAACTGTTTTACAGTGCGGTCGAAGAGCGTCTTAACTTGCGCCGGGTCGCGAACATCTGCCCTGACAGGGCAAAGACGTCCATTATCGTTTGGTAGTTGCTGAGCAGCATGTTCTAAACGCAGCGCGTCGCGTCCGCTGATAGTCACACTGGCACCACAAGCAAGTAACCGCTTCGCAATGGCCAAGCCAATTCCACTTGAACCACCAGTGACAATGGCAACTTTTCCTTCGAGTTGAGGTATGTTATTCATGTTATTAGAATATCGTGTCCTGTAAGGTTTGTGGCATAACAGATCCAGTATCATCCGGCCGAGATAACTGTAGCCGATCGCATGTCAACAATAGCAATTATCGGAGCCGGCGAGTTAGGCAGCACGTTAGCTTTCACGCTCGCGCGGCGTAACCACATCGATTCAATCAAGTTGATTGATTCGAGCGAAGGAATCGCTGCTGGACAGGCGCTCGATATCAGTCAAGCTGGTCCAATCGAAGGTTTCCGCACGGCCATAAAAGCTACTGGAAATTTGTCGGAAGTAGTCGGTGCCGACGTTATCGTCTTGACCCATCCAGCCAAACCATCAAAAGACCAGGGGAGCTGTGACGAGGAATTGGTAACCGTATGCCAGCTTGTGAAATACAACCCGCATGCGACGATCGTTTGTGCCGAAGCTGATCATAGAATTTTGATTGCACGAGGCCTCAACGAAGCAGGTGTGGCACGCGAGAAACTGATTGGGTCTGCTCCTGGGGCTCTTGTTTCGGCGCTCCGTGTCATCATAGCTGCGGAGGCTGGGTGCTCTCCAAGCAACGTAAGTATCTCAATTCATGGTGTTCCACCGGAACACGTGGTAGTGGCCTGGAGTAGTGCAACTATTGATGGTCGGCCGATAGAGAACGTGTTCAATCCGCCAGCCTTAGTCCGTGTACGTGCACGTATCGCCAACCTTTGGCCGCCAGGACCGTACGCATTAGCTTCTGCAGGAAGTTTAGTCTGCGAAGCAATCGCCACTGATTCTTGCAAGCTCGCACTCACGTGCTTTGCTGCCGCAGACAAGACGAGTAAGGCTGGTATTGTCACTGCTGCGGTCCGTTTGGGGCAAGGCGGTATTCGCGAGATAGTGGAACCAGTGCTGTCCCCTATCGAGCAAGTCCAACTGGAGACTGCCTTGAATAAAGCGTAGCAGATATCTTTATTCCCTAGATTGCACCTTAAGGGCAGCTAGACTTAACCAGAATATAACTGTCATTCAGTAGCGGTTAGATAACTGAACGGTCGAAGACAACAGAAAAATGTTCCGTTAGAACCTGTTCAACCTCGGTTACCGAAACCATGCGTCCAAGTAATGCCGACAAGGAAGTCGCTGGACGATCTTTGATGCCACATGGCACGATTAAATTGAAATACTCAAGATCTGTCATAACGTTGAAGGCGAACCCATGACTTGTAATCCATTTTGAGATCCGGACTCCTATAGCCCCTAGTTTCGCATTGCCGACCCACACACCAGTAAGACCACTAACTCGTTCGGCCGTAACCCCAAACGTTCCAGCTGTCCGAATCATGACTTCCTCAAGATCCCGCATGTATCGACGCACGTCGCATCGGTCTGGCCGAAGGTCAACGATTGGGTAACCGACTAACTGCCCTGGGCCATGATAAGTAACATCGCCTCCTCGGCCCACTTCGACCACTTGTATACCTTTAGCCTGCAAGGTAGCCGAGTCCGCCACAATATTTCCGTGACTGTGACGGGCACCAGCACCAACCGTAAGCACATGAGGATGCTGCAAAAGAAGAAGCAAATCTGGAACTTCTCCAGCACGGCGAGCTTTCACGAATTGTTGCTGCAAAAGAAGCGCTTCGTTGTACGAAACACAACCAAGTCGACGCACCTCAAGTGTCCCAGTTCCCTCTACCAATACTGCATGCGGGCTCTTAGACAATTAATTCACCCATCTGCGGTATCACTATATTGAGCCGAATACTCAAACCTCAATCATTAATACAGGTAACTAAATTGATGCTACTAAGCATGAATTGCGTCGCCGTGGGTCGCGTGTGCTGCTTCAGCAATTGCTTCTGATAACGTTGGATGCGCGTGAATTGTACGGCCAAGGTCTAAACTCGTGCACTCCATACGTAACGCCAGTGCTGCCTCTGCGATTAGTTCGGTGGCGCGGGGTCCGATCATGTGGAGACCTAAAATCTTATCGTCTTGCTCATCCGACACAATCTTTACAAACCCATCTGTATCGCCTGAGATCTTGGCTCGTCCTAGCACTCCGAACGGGAAGGTACCAACCCGAACACGGTGACCACGTTGGATGGCCGCTTCTTCTGTTAACCCTACGCTGCCGATTTCTGGCTCGCAATATACACAAGATGGTACGTGACCGTAGTTCAACGGAGTGACCTTGCGACCAGCAATCCGTTCCGCCACTAAGATACCCTCCGCTGATGACAGATGCGCCAGTTGCGGATGGCCAGGCCAACCGAGAGTGATCACATCTCCCACCGCAGACACACCCTGCACGGATGTTCGGTACAATTCGTCTACACGAATGAAACCGTGCTCAAGCTTTAGATCGACATCATCGGCCACAAGGTTGTTTGTTACAGGCCCACGACCGGTTGCCACGAGTAAGTAAGCGGCCTCAAAGTGCTCAATTTCCCCCTTTGGTCCAGTAGCTTCCACTCTAACGTGGTCAGCCTCAGACATAGCTGCTGTCACTTTGGTATCAGTAAGTATGCGAATACCCTGCTTACGAAACGATCGCTCTAATTCCTTTGAGACCGCCACGTCTTCGAGTGGCACGAGTCGATCCATAATCTCGATTAACGTCACGTCGACTCCAAACCGTTGAAAAATTGAAGCGAATTCCACACCGACAGCCCCACTACCAAGAATAATCATTGATGGTGGCGCATGATCGAGCATCATCGCTTGATCACTTGTGATAATCCGCTGGCGATCAATCTCAATGCCCGGAACCGTACGTGGGGTTGAACCCGTGGCAAGCACAATTTCACGAGCAGAGATGGTCTTAAATGTCCCGTTGTCATTTACTTCCAATCGACCTGGCGCGAGAAGTCGACCACAACCTCGAATCCACTCGATTTTGTTCTTCTTGAATAAGAATTCAAGCCCTTTACTTAAATTCTTAATAATTCGGTTTTTCCTCGCCTGAACCTGTTTCATGTCGATGCTGACGGCCGCCTCTCCCAAGGTAATACCCCACGTCTTAGCATCCTGCACAATCTTAAAGGCATGAGCATGCTCGAGAAGCGCTTTGGTAGGAATGCATCCCCGATGCAAACATGTGCCACCTAAAGCACCATGTTGCTCGACGACAGCAGTCCGCTGACCCAGCTGTGCGGCTCGAATGGCCGCAACATAACCGCCAGTTCCGGCCCCGACGATCACAACATCATATTCAGACGTCACACAGAATCCTCACCAGAAAATCTGGAATACAGTTTTGATTGTAATGGCACGATTAGACTGGAGCGTGTTGGTGGTTAGATAATCCGACGTTTAGTCCCTTGAAAATAACCAAGGCTAACCGACTGGATGCGAGAGCAAATGTGCTGGCTACAGAGCAGGTAACTGGCAGCCAGACACACTCAACAACTCTTCGAAGGCCTGAGCAAATGACTCGAACTACAAGGCGAACAAATCAGGCTAGCGAATCCAGATGCCTGCCAATAAGAACCTCAAGGCGCCAGGCACTAACCCCCAGCCGACCGCCACCGGAAGTCATTTTTCCAGCCACGACACAGACGCCTCAAGGCGTCTGTGCAGTGAAACTATCTGAAATACCGGTTTACCCTAATTTAATTAGGTAGAACCGCGTCCTTCAACGCCTTGGCAATCCTCGCCTTAACAACGGTCTTCGCTGGAATCTGAATTGTCTCACCGGTGGCCGGATTACGACCCTGGCGAGCTTTACGATTCTGTTTAACAAATTTTCCCATTCCGGGCAAAACAAACTCACCCACGCGCTTCAGTTCCTTCTCTGCCAAGTCGTTTAACTCGTCAAAAAATTCTCGCGCTTGAGAACGTTTCATATCAAACTTCTCAGCAAAATGTGAGAACAGTTCAGACTTGCTCATTCTCTTGCCCTCGGCCATCGGCATCCTCCCTGACTTCAAGCGCGCCTGTTACATCCGGTCACCACCGCGCGCGCCGGCGGCAGTTGCGGAACCAATCAAAAACGCCCGTATGCTAGATCGTAGACGTTCGTCTGTCAACAATACGCATCCGAGCTCTTCATACGTTATCCCAAGACAATGATAAAATCTCTATTATGCCGGATTCACCTATTGAGACCTTCTCCAACCCCAGGCCGGAGCGTGATTATGAAATTGTTATCCGGTGCCCTGAGTTTACATCCGTCTGTCCAAAGACCGGACTTCCGGATTTCGGCGAAATTACCATTACCTACAGCCCTGACCAACGCTGCATAGAACTGAAGGCGTTGAAATACTACCTCATCGAGTACCGGAACCGTGGAATTTTTTATGAAGCCGCCACTAACCAAATCTTGGACGATCTTGTGGCAGCCTGCCAGCCTCGCCGCATGGTTGTTATCGGTGAGTTCTCAGTCCGTGGTGGTCTGACCACGTCGGTAAGTGCGCGATATGTAGCCCAAAGCGGGCTGGACGGCTAGTAACCGACATCCTGCGAACCGATAATTACCCTTAGGAACACAGATGGCAGATGCAGAAACAAGGAAAGCGCGGCCTCATCAGGTGCCAATTGATGGGACCTTGGATTTGCACATGTTTGCTCCAAGTGATATTCGTTCCGTCGTCAGAGAGTACCTAAAAGAGGCTCAAGCAGCGGGTTTTGTGGAGATTCGTCTCATCCATGGTCGTGGCATTGGCGTACAACGAGGAATTGTCCAAGCCGTATTGGATCGTAACACCTACGTCCGATCCTTCCACGACGCCCCTGAATCACATCTGGGTGCGACTGTCGTCATTTTGCACCCATCTGGCACAGAGTAGGCTTCCAATCTCAAAACGCAAGCACTAGCGACGTTACGAGCATCGCAAAAACACCGGCAGTAATGGCAACAAACGACCATTCGCCGGCCCGCAGGAATCGACTGAACGCCAATAAGGCTCGAAGGGTCGGCATTCCCACCACAATGATCAAACCAGCATGCAACAGGCCTGCACTCACCACGTTGAACAGTCCGAACATCCAAAACAAAAGGCCGATCACTAGGGACGCCGTGGCCACGCTCATGCCGTTCCAAAGAACCGCACTAACAATGGTTTCAAACCGATTTGTATCGTTAATCTTAGACATCACAGTCTTGCAAATAAGAACGCTGAAACCGCGAGTAATGTGACTCCCAACAGTAACTTGAGCCACTTAGCTCGGCTCCATGAGCCCACCCAAAAACCTACTCGCGCACCAAAGAGAACTCCTAAGACGGCAGCTGCCGATAAATATCCTACAATGTCGCCGCTTACGTAGTAGGCTGGAATCGCAGCAACCGCCGTAATACCAATGAGGAAAGCACTCGTTGCCGCCGCAACGCGCATCGGCACTCCGCACCAGACATTGAGAACTGGCACTGTAATAATTCCACCCCCAATACCAAGTACGCTTGCTAAATTCCCTGCGATAAAAGACACCCCTAATCCAAGCCAAACACGTCGCACCCGATAGGTAACCACTCCACCGCTTTCTTGTTCAAAGAACCGACCCCCAAGGCGTCCAGGATCCGCATCCGGATCGAGTGTGACGTTACGCCGACCAAGCCTACTAAAAATAATGATGGCACTGACAACAGAAATGATGGCGAACAACCTGAGCACTGCCTGCTCTGATATCACCATCGCGGTCAGACCACCTGTTAATACACCAACCGTGGAAGTAAGTTGAAGCAACATACCAAGTCGGAGATTCAGTAGACGCTGACTAGCTTCGTTTGCTGACGCCACGCTAGACGTAGCAATGACGGTCATCAAACTTATAGCAACAGCTGTCCTTACTGGAAGTTCAAGAGCAAGGATCAAGAAGGGCACGAGGAAGATCCCGCCACTGATCCCCAACAACGAGCCGAGACAGCCAGCCACAGCTCCGGTAACTGTAATGATGAGAATATTGAAATCGAACAAGAAGTTACCCTAGTCCCGACCTCCAGCGTGCGGCTTGAGTACAGCGTACAGGGCCGACGTGACCGGAGTCGCTACGCCAACCTTGCGGCCACGACGCATCACTGAACCGAGCAACGCATCAACTTCAAGACGCTTGCCTTGTGAAAGGTCAATAAGGAGTGAAGAACGGGTCGCACCAGGAATACTATCCATGTAATCAACAATCTTCTGCCGAATAATGTCGCTGACTGGTATGTCATGAGCGCGGGCGACTTGCTCTACCTCCCCGACAGCGTCCATGAAAAGCCCTCGGATTTCCGGATCAGTCCACACTGGTCCGGTGGGCAACCTGCTCGCTCCGGTAAAACCTGCAAACGGCGAGAGGTAAATCAGCTTTTCCCACAATTGTACACGCGCATCTTTGACCGCTTCCACTTCTATTTCCGCTTCTATAAGAAGTCTGGAAAGATTTTCAACCCGCTTAGATAAATTGTTACGTTCCCCGAAGACTTCACCGAAGACAATCTGCCGATGGGTTCCCGTCTGTTCAATTAGACCAGGGCTTACTACCGCTGTTGCAATGTACGTTGCACCCCCAAGGACTGGTGCCTCACCAATAACATCAGCAATCTCATTTACACTATCGACTCCGTTCTGCAGAGTTAAAACAACCGTATTCGATCCGACCATTGCCTTTAACATTGGTAACGCACTCTTGTTGTCATAGGTCTTAACAGTGACTAAGACAAAGTCAACGTGCCCAACCTCAGAGGCGTCATCAGTCGCATTAGCTCTTACAGTCAAGTCGCCGAGCACACTCCGGATCATTAATCCGTTATTACGAATAGCCTGCAAGTGCGGCCCTCTAGCCAGAAACGTTACTTTGTGGCCTGCGTTTGCTAGTTTTGCTCCGTAATAACCACCAACTGCACCGGAGCCTAAAATTGCAATACTTAAAGATGTCATTACGATATTTCGTCTACGCTTGATTCCAGTCTAGAGCAAGCAATAACCTATCTCGTTCTTGTTTTTCAAACACTCCCCGACATTCGCGGTGCGCAATCCAAGAGTTCGATAATTCTGCAGTAAGACATACTTTAAAAGTGAAATCCAAAAATTAATGACAACCCAACTTGATCCAACATGTTCACTCTCCACAATCAAGAAATCGCAACAAACTCGTAACTAGCTGACTAATGAGCACTTATCATAACGTCGAGCTCCCACAGACATGGGTTAGAAATATCGAATAAAAGGGGCGATTACGTCCTCACATACCTAACCGTAGGATATCCTCACATTTCCAATTTCTCACCGATTACTCTAGTCTCTTAATTTCAAGCACTGACGATAAAAGTTGTGGTCTGCAACTGTGAATAAAAGTGATGGTAGGGATTAATTTTTAAGTTGTGAGACATTGATCGCCAACTGGTCTGCTAGGAAAATTAGTCGACCCGCTATCAAAACAACAATGTAACTTTGGAGGATCTTTACATGTCGACACATCAATTCCTTCCCCTTGCCAATTACAAACAGTACCCGGAACACATAATGCGCCGTCGTGCTAAAACTTTCTATGAAGAAATAAGCGGACGCCGAACTGTGCGTGACTTCTCAAGCCAACCAGTACCGCACAGTGTTATTAAGCATTGTCTTCGAGCCGCAGGTACCGCACCGAGCGGTGCAAATCTCCAACCATGGCATTTTGTTGTTGTGACAGATCCCACTATGAAGGCACAGATTCGTGAAGGTGCAGAGGAAGAGGAGCGAACATTCTACAGTGGTCGAGCACCTCGTGAGTGGCTGGATGCACTCGCACCACTTGGAACCAACGAGCATAAGCCTTTCCTAGAAACAGCTCCCTGCTTAATCGCGATTTTCGCAGAAACCCACGGTCTACTGCCAGACGGACGGAATGTAAAACATTACTACGTGCAAGAATCTGTAGGTATTGCCACGGGCCTGCTGATCACTGCTATTCATCATGCGGGTCTGGTCTCACTAACACACACACCAAGTCCAATGAAGTTTCTGAACAAGATTTTGAAACGACCAATACATGAACGTCCGTTCCTCTTGCTTGTGGTAGGTTATCCTGCCGAAGGTACGACAGTTCCAAACATCACCAAGAAACCGCTCGATGATTTCGTTACTTTTACGTGATCGACGTAGGCGGATCTGTGACGTCCAATGAAGTTCTCGTAATTAAAAACTAAATAAAACATTAGAACCGAAACCTTAAGACACTTGGTGGCCCTCCCAGTCTTGGAATCACGACAAACAGGTTGTCATACTCTTCACTAGCAATAGCAATCGGTTCGGGGTGGCCAAGTGTTTGAAGTAAACTCGGTAATGAGTTCGAATGTCCCACAATTAAAACAACGTCATCCTGGTGCATACGCTGCAGTTGTGTCACAAGCGCTTCGTGATAGCGGGTGATCGCGTTGTCTGAGAAAGCATTGATATCGTGAATGGGTTCCAACGATACGCTGAGCCCCAAAGTCTTCGCAAGTGGTGAGACTGTATCAATCGTTCTAATATACCCAGTCGAGTACACGGCATTAATTCCGACATCTTGGAGATGACGTGCTAGTGCCTGGGCCCGCATCTTACCTTTTGGAGATAGTTGGGGATTATGTGAGTCATCAACTTTCTCGGCGTGCCTCACAATAATAATGGTTTTTTGTGCCTCAATTGGCACAGTCATGAGTCCGAGAAAAAACATCACTCCAACGTAATGACGTATTCTGCAAGTAAAACTATGTCTCGTCATGAGAACCTTTTCCTTTTATTACCAGCAGTTGTCACAATCGGAAGCCAATTTCTGCTAGCGAGATGCGCTAATGGCTAGCCGATTATTTAACACAAATACCACGGCACCAATCAGCAACGCACCGAAGCCAGCAATGAGCTGCTCACGGGATGCCCCAAAAAGAATAATCATTGAAACTCCAATTGCTAAGATTGGCACAATGGCACCAAACGGTGTGCGAAAATTCGCCGTCGGCAGGACACCTGCGAATCTGGATTTACGAAGCTGCAACGTCGCAGCACCCACTCCTGCGTAGACCACTAAACGGGCGACAGCACTAGCCGTTGCAAGGACAACAAAAGAGCCGGATAGCGCAAGCCCTAAAGAAAGTCCCGTCGTAACGAGAATTGACGTCGACGGAGTTTGAAAACGAGGGTGTATGCGTCCCAACACATGCGGTAAGTCGCCGTTCTCCGAAAGTGCAAATAGCATTCGGGAACCTGTCAGCACTTGTCCTGCATTGTTGCCAATCATCGAAATCACTGCCCCAACACCGATAATGATCGCGCCCGACGTGCCCATGAATAAGAACGCCGAATCAGCTAGTGGAGTCGCCGATTGTGCGAGCCCTGGAAGAGTGCCCAGAGCAACAACGTGAGCTAATAACATTACCAAAGTGACACCAGATACAGCTGATATCATCGCAAAAGGCACTTGGTCGCGTGGATTGGAAGACTCACCACTTGGAACCGGAATTACATCGAATCCACCAAATGCGAAGATCAGTAATAGGGCGGCAGTAGAGCCCTGCGACCAGGATATCGGCGTGAGCCTTGTAAATGGTTCGGCTTGAATAAAAAAGACGCCTACTGCAATAAAGACGATCAGCGGTACTAATTTGCTAATAGTGAAAAGATTAACTGTCCAAGCGGCTTGTTGGATTCCTCGATAGTTGATGGCTGCCAGTATTAAGAACAGTGCAACAATGAATACTGTTCGATATACGCCAGCAGTCACTGCTGGAACATAGAAGCTAAGCGCTAGTGGAATTCCATTGGCAACACTTGCCCAACTCGTCACCCGTGTAATCCATTGCATCCAGCCAACTTCGAATCCGACAAATCGACCAAAGGCTACGCGGGTGTACAAATACGGACCACCAGTTTCCTTGAATCGGCTACCGACTTCAGCGAAGCAAAGGGCCACAAGCATGGAAGCCAGTCCAGCCAAAACAAATGCCATGACGCTCCAAGCCCCGACCTGCGCTGTAATCAATGACGGCAGTAAAAAAATTCCACTGCCAATGACTTGATTAATACCTATTGCGGTCAAATCCCAACGACCCAAAATTCTTCTGAGGGTGACCTTTGATGATAACTTCGCAAAAACCGTTTCCATGTGGTTTCCTTAATAGCCGAAAGTCACCGGTCGTGTTGTTAATTGACGATTGAGCGATAGATCTCCGGATCAGTTGCGCCTTCACTGTTAATAACAAGCACCCGTGAATCAGGACCGATCTTAGCAGTCTCACGCACAGATCTTAGTGTAGAGTCATTCATGACCGCCAAAAGCGCGGCAAGACCACATGCCCCACATGCACCTGCAACAACCGTTGGATCACCGGCATTCGGATATGCAAGCTGACGGATAGTGTCGGCGACACACTTATCGTCAACTGCTACAAACGCATCAAATCCATTCTCAATCACTGGCCAAACCACTGGCGAAATCTCAGCACATCGGAGACAGGCCATCATTGTATCCCGATCGGCGACGGCCACAGGTTGACCGGCACGAGCTGATTCCAACAAGCAGGGTGCTGCACTTGGCTCACAAGTGATGACAGGCGGACGCCCAGAACCATATTTCCAATCCAACCAAGTCAGAACTGCACAGGCGAGGCCACCGACTCCAGCCTGAACGAACACCGCATCAGGTGGTTTGTCCGATGCCCACTGCAGAGATGCCTCCTCCATCAACCAACTGTAGCCAGCCATGATCCAACGTGGAATTGTTTCGTACCCGTCCCATGCAGTATCCGACACCACCTGCCAACCCCTGCGTTTGGCCTCGGTGTTAACTAGACGGATAGAGCCTTCGTAACCTTGATCAGTCACCACCACCTCAGCTCCTTCACTAGCAATGGCATCAATCCGAGCAGGTGCGACGCTAACCGGCAGGTAAATCTTGGCCGATAATCCGTGCATTCGAGCTGCGCGTGCAACAGCTCGGCCATGGTTGCCGGCTGACGCACAGGCAACTACCAGCTTAGAGTTTTTCGGCTGTGCCTCAAGAATGCGTTCGAAAGCGTAGAGCACTCCCAGAATCTTGAAAGCGGGCAAGTCGAAACGTTGCGATTCATCCTTTAACCAGATTTCTCCTAGCCCAGTCACCGATGCCAATCCTGGCAATCGATAAAGCGGCGTGGGATCGTTTTGGGGTTGTCGACGATAGAAAGTCGCTACACGGTCAAACTCTTCTGGATTAATTACAACCGGCCGAGTTGTCGTTCTTCGACTTCCAGGGTTATTAAAATAGCGAGACGACGTCATCTTAGTGATCAGAAGTGACCAAGCCGTTTACGTTTGGTTTCAAGGTACCCTTCGCTTTCAGGAGTCGAATTAATCACGAGTGGTATTCTTTCGATGACCTTTACGTTCGACTGGCTGAAAGCCGTTACTTTGTCGGGGTTGTTAGTCAGTAAGCGGACCTCGCGCACTCGAAGGTCTTCCAAAACATTCACAGCAACTGAATATTCTCGCTGATCAGGCTCAAAACCCAGATGAAGATTGGCGTCAACGGTATCGAAACCCTTGTCTTGAAGGTTGTAAGCCTCTAATTTGTTCAGTAGGCCTATCCCGCGCCCCTCTTGACGAAGGTAGATTAAAATTCCTGACGAGGATCTACCAATGGCTGAGAGTGCCCTATCAAGCTGCTTACCACAGTCGCAGCGACTTGAGAACAGCACCTCACCAGTAAAACACTCGGAATGAACGCGGACAAGTGGAGGTGGACCTGTTTCAACAACACCTTTCACAAGGGCCAGATGCACACGGTCCTGATTGCTATCCCGCTCCTCAAGATAAGCGTGCAGTTGAAATTCCCCGTAATCAGTCGGTAGACGTGATGTAACCGCTCTTCGAATCATGACGATTTTCACAGATTTGTAGTCACACTTAATTATACGAGAGATCAACATAAACTGGGATTGAACGTAATTGACCGTCCTTGGATTGCCATGGTACGCTCGCGCCACTTTAATATGTATGAATGTAGATCGCAGCTTGACTGGCCCTCCTGGAGGTTTAGACTTCAGTGTCACAAGAGCAGAGACTAGATTTGCTGCAAGCCGGAAAACTTTCGGCGGAGCAACTACGTGAACTTCTTACGCCGCTGCAACGAGTCGATCCGCGTGTCGTCATAGGTCCACAGTTAGGCGAAGATGCCACTGTCCTCGACTTTGGTAGCAAATACCTTGTTGTCACCACTGACCCTGTCACGTTTGCTACCGATAGAATCGGTTGGTATGTCGTACACGTTAACGCAAACGACATCGCTGTTATGGGTGCTACCCCGCGTTGGTTTTTTACAGCCTTGCTCTTGCCTGAGCAGGAAACCACGTTTGCAATGGTTGATTCCATAATGACGGAGATTCGGCAAACCTGTGATGAGTTTGGAATTACTGTCTCTGGTGGCCACACCGAGATAACAACTGGTCTCCAACGACCTATCATCGTTGGACAAATGATCGGAGAGGTCGACAAAAAGGATTTGATTAGAAAATCAAGTTTACAAGTAGGCGACAAGATTCTTCTTACACAAGGCCTTGCTATCGAAGGAACGGCTCTGTTAGCTCGGGAAAAACGTGAGTTGCTACAGAACCACCTGTCAGCAGATCAAATCGATCAAGCTGAACAATTTCTTTTCAATCCTGGAATCAGTGTTGTGAAAGCGGCACGAATAGCTACTAGTAGCGGTGATATTCACAGCATGCACGATCCAACAGAGGGTGGCTTGGTCGCTGGTTTGCACGAATTGGCCGTAGCTTCTGGTAAAGGGTTACGAGTCTTCGCTGATCGCGTGCCAATCTTTCCCGAAACACGTGCGATATGTCACTGCTTGCAAATTGATCCACTACGTTTAATTGCGTCGGGTGCTTTATTAATAGGTGCATCAGACAAAACGGTAGAAAAAGTCGTAGCAGCTCTGGAAAGGGAGGGAATTCCAGTCAAAGAAATTGCAGAAGTTGTGCCCGTCAATGATGGAATGCAAATCGAGAGTGGTGATGCTACGTTACCTCTGATTCCTCCAGACCGAGACGAAATTGCGAAGGTTTTCGAGAGTTGACGTGCTTAGTCTCTTCGCTACAGCAGATTCGTTGGCACAGCATACTGAAACCGTTTATTGGCAACGGCCAGCGGTTTGGGAATTATGGGTTGGATTTGTCTCAAGCCCATCGACTCTTTGGTCGGTTGTAACATTACTTGCGCTTATCGCCATCTGGCGACATCGCCAGAAGAGGAAAGCCCAGCGTCGACACTGGGATGAAGAGGAAGCCGAAACATGGGAAAAAGATCGCAACCCATGGATGCACTAATTAACTCCGGAAGATTGCAACAAGATACATCTAACGAAAACTCAACTTACTGGAAAATCCTAAACAACTTAGTCAGTGGATCGTAGAACTTATCGACGACACGTTCCTTTAGCGGAATAATTGCATTGTCAGTGATAGTGATCTCTTCGGGACATACTTTCGTGCAACATTTCGTAATGTTGCAGTAGCCAATACCACCAGTTGAGGAAAGTTCATCGACCCGATCGGCAATATCGAGCGGGTGCATCTCAAGAGCAGCAGCGTAGACCAGAAAACGTGGTCCTATAAACTCGTCGTGCTTCCGATGGTCTCGGAGAACATGGCAGACATCCTGACATAGATAGCACTCAATGCACTTACGGAATTCTTGAACCCGGTTGACATCACGCTGCTGCATCCGCCAGGTACCATCGTCACCATCTGCTGGTTTCGGCGTAAATGGGGTAATCTCCTGTTTTACCTTAAAATTCCAAGACACATCCGTTACCAAGTCCTTAATCAACGGAAACGCCTGCATCGGCTCAACCGTTATGGGGCGATCAATTGGAATTGTGTCCATCCGTGTCATACACATCAATCTGGGATTGCCATTGATCTCTGCTGAACATGACCCGCATTTCCCCGCTTTACAGTTCCAGCGAACAGCCAAGTCGTGGGCCTGCTCTGCTTGAATTCCCAATACGGCATCGAGCACAACCATGCCTTCATCAATCTCAGTGGAATATTGCTGAAATGCACCACTGTCTCTATTACCACGCCAGATCTTAAGTGTCGCTGTGCTCATATTTTCTCCGCGAACTCCTTAACCTACTTATTATCTTGAATAATCTGAACTAAGTCAGTTCGCAACTGAGGGATTGGCTCGCAATCCACTTGCATCATGCCGTCAGGTGCTTTTCGAATGATGATGTTTTGTTTTCCCCATGCATCATCCTTGGCGAGGTAATCTTCACGGAAGTGAGCTCCTCGGCTTTCTTGACGCATAATCGCTGCTCGAGCCACCGCCTCAGACACGGTTAACAAATTCCGCAGATCAAGCGCTGTATGCCAACCATTATTGTATTCACGATGTCCAACAACACTTACCTGATTGGCTCGATCGTTTAGCTGCACAAGTCCATCCAAGGCCCGTTGCATTTCCGGATCCTGCCGCACGATACCAACTAATCCTTGCATCATGACTTGAAGGTCTTGCTGAATAGCGTAAGGCCCTTCGCCGTCACGAGAAAACGGCTGAAGTGCCCGTTGCGCAATTTCGCCGACCTGGTCAGTGTCAACCACCCCGGCATCGTGCTCCTTCGCGAACACTGCTGCGGATTCGCCTGCACGTTTACCAAAAACCAGCAGATCCGACAGGGAGTTACCGCCGAGTCTGTTTGCCCCATGCAGACCGCCTGCGCACTCTCCAGCTGCAAACAATCCAGGCACACGGGACATCTGAGTCTCAGGATCAACACGAACACCACCCATTACATAGTGTGTCGTCGGACCAACCTCCATGGACTCCTTAGTGATGTCGATTCCAGCAAGTTGCTTAAATTGGTGGTACATACTTGGTAGTTTCTTCTTGATATGTTCAGATCCGTTCGACAGTCGTTCTTTAATCCAAGCGATATCAAGATAGACACCACCGTGTTCGGAACCTCGACCTTCCTTAATCTCCCGGACAATACATCGTGCAACGTGATCGCGGGTTAATAATTCTGGCGGTCGTCGCGCATCTTTATCACCTTGGGTATATCGCCAACCCTCCTCGACGTTGTCGGCAGTCTGATGCTTATAAAGATCAGGAATATCATCGAACATAAACCGGTGGCCGTCCTTGTTCTTTAGGAGTCCACCCTCACCACGTACACCCTCGGTAACAAGAATCCCTCGCACACTTGGTGGCCAGACCATACCAGTTGGATGAAACTGAACGAATTCCATGTCAATAAGATCCGCGCCAGCTTCGTACGCGAGTGAATGTCCATCGCCGGTATATTCCCAAGAATTACTCGTAATCCTATAGGCCTTACCAATACCACCGGTGGCCAGCACTACAGAACGCGCACGGAATACACGGAAGCGTCCGCGCTCGCGGTCGTAGCCAAAGGCACCAACAACGCGATTTCCATCCTTAAGCAACTCTAGAATCGTGCACTCCATGTGCACGTCAAGTCCTTGATGTATCCCGTGATCCTGCAGTGTACGAATCATTT
Source organism: uncultured Acidobacteriota bacterium (assembly GCA_913052135.1). Lineage (GTDB taxonomy): Bacteria > Acidobacteriota > Vicinamibacteria > Vicinamibacterales > UBA823 > UBA8106. The sequence goes on along the minus strand of CAJXDY010000002.1, from coordinate 45,830 downwards.
CGAGCCCAGTTCGGTCACCTACATGGGCAAGTCGAGCATATTTGTGCCCACCGAAATTACGTTGCAAGATCCGTCCATCAGTCGTGCGATCAAACAGTGCGCCCCAACCTTCAAGTTCACGTACTCGTTCTGGGGCCTCCTTGGCATGAAGCTCAGCCATCCGAGCATTGTTCATGTACTGACCGCCACGCATCGTATCGGCAAAATGCACACTCCACGCATCGCGGTCATCCACGTTGCCCAGAGCTGCAGCCACGCCACCCTCTGCCATGACGGTGTGTGCTTTACCTAAGAGTGACTTACACACCAGGCCAACAGAGACCCCGGAAGCCGACGCTTCGATCGCGGCTCGAAGGCCGGCCCCGCCCGCACCGATAACTAACACATCGTGTTCGTAGATTTGATAGTCCATAACTCGTAAGTCGTCGTCAAGGCTTCAAATGCCCATCACAACAACCGAAAATCTGTCCAAGTACCCATTGCACACATCCGAATATAAAAATCAGTGAAGCCAACCCACACCAAGCTCATCCACGCCCAGAGCATGTGTCGTTGGTTGAGACAACTCACACAGTCATATGTCGACTGGCGTAATCGATTCATGTGTGAGAGTTTATCGACGCGACCACCTGCCAGATGACGCAACGAGTGACAACCGAAGGTATAACCACCGAGGAGAGTAACGTTCAGGATTAGTACAAGACTACCCACTCCGATACCAAAACTTGTAATACCCGTGACTGGATCAGGGAACCACAATCCCTTCCAAGCGTCGTAGGCAAGGATCATGATGAACACCAAGGCGAGATAGAGAAAATACCGGTGTACATTCTGGATAATGAGTGGAAACGAGCGCTCACCGAGGTAAGACTCTCGAAGCTCGCCAACGGCACAATTAGGAGGATCTGCCCAGAAAGCCTTATAGTAAGCGCCGCGGTAGTAGTAGCAGGTCAATCGAAACCCAACTGGGATACCAAGAATAAGAAACGCCGGTGACCACGGTAACCAAACAGGCCATGCCGTTGGTTTTGTACCGAGCCAAGCGTGTGACGATGCACCGAATAGCTCGGGCGAGTAGAACGGCGACAGGTAAGGCCCAGCGTGATAATACTCGCCCTGAAACGCCGCCCAAGTCGAATAAACAACAAACAGGCCAAGCCCGAACGCGACAACCAAAGGTTGTAGCCACCAGGCGTCACTCCTAAAAGTCTCCCCGAACCGGCGTGCTGGCACTGGGATACTCACCTGAACCATTTACACCACTCCTTCGTGTGCGCCATTGGATTCAGACACGCTGATAGTCTGCCTGCCAATTCACAATCGCCTGTTTAATCGCCTTCTGTTCGGTCAAACTGCCATCGAGCACCCTGCGAACTAGTCCAGGAAGCTCAGCATCACTAGCAAAACGTAAGGCAACAAGGTGGGCCGTTGAAAGATCGTCAAACCGCGATTTAAGGTCGTCTGGAAGAATGTCAATTAGTTTTAAGCGCATTTCGAGTCTAATGACACGATCCTGCGCCCAAAGAGCATGTATTCTTGAAAATAAACCAATAATGATCAGAGCAAGAGCAGTTAATGCCCCAATTATGGTCTCCGTGGACATCGCCGTAATGGCTCGATAAATTGACCAACCAAAATTGATTAGAAGAAGTGGCAATGCAACATAATGGAATGGTGCAACCATACGCGAGTGGTTGCCGTAATTTTGTGGTTGCGCTTGCGACATTGGAGTCCTCCTTGAAGACAAGATTGTAACTAGATGAACATCACATTATATACATATACGAGACTCTGGGACTTAGTTGCGCACTTTAGAAGCTTCGAAAAAATCGTAATTACTAATTTGGATCTTCAATTGGCGAGGTCGAAACCTTACGCGGGGGATTAAAGAATGGTGTCTTAGCCACCGTGGCATTTACTTTGTACCGGACCGCGTCGATGGTGTACTCGACTTGGACGTGATTGCCCTGTTCGCAACTATTTTTCGCTAAAGTACCAAGGGCGATCAACTTCTTCAGTGCGGGTGACCAAGTCATTGATGTTACCTTGCCAATCTGAACATTATTGTTGTAAATCGGTACAGCTTCTCGGGACGCGACCATTGGAGGTTCAGCGGGCAGTTGCGCTCGATCATACAAACGTTCGATTTGAGCCCAGTCAACCTCAAGCCCAACAATTTGACGAGTCGATCCTCTACGATACTCATTCTGAAGAGCCGTTTGGCCGACAAAACATTCTTTGTCGAGACTAACCAGCCGCCCTAATCCCATTTCGAACGGCGAATAGGATTGTGACGAAGTCAGCGCCTTACGGCTACTAACAAAATCCACGTCGGTTAGTAGCAAACCAGCTTCGATGCGAGCAACATCTAGCGCCAACATGCCCACCGGTCGCACACCAAATAACGACTTAAGGCCGATAACCGCATCCCATACTTTGACCGCATCCTGCCATTTCATCCATAACTCATAACCGAGATCACCTGTGTACCCAGTACGTGACACGTCTACGGAGAGGTTGGCTAAAGTAGTACTCAAAACCCGAAAGTACTTCAGGTTCTGTAGATCGCAATCAGAAAGTCGACCAAGCACTTTAGCCGACATGGGACCCTGGATAGCCAAAGCCGCCATTTCTTGTGATATATCTTCGATGGACACGTTTAAACCACGGGCATTGCGCTGAAACCAGAGCAGGTTTGGGTCGGCCGCAGTCCAGCGATAGCGATCTTCTGCCAACTTCGACACCGTGCCATCATCAATGACTTTTCCAAATTCATCACACCAAGTCGTGTAAGTAACCTGGCCAACTTTTAACTTCGTCACATCTCGCGTAATCACGCGGTTAACCAAGCGCTCCGCATCAGGCCCCTTGATGAGATATTTGTACAGTGGAGAGATGTCAATTAAAGCAGCGCCTGTGCGAATAGCACTGTACTCGTAGTCGTGGTGACTTTCATACGCACTAACTGCATAATATCCAGACCAGTCACGATAATTAAGACTTTCGCATAACTGCAAGGTTCGCGCGTGCACGGCCGATCCAATTGGCACTATTACTCCTATCTCCGAAGTCTTGTTCTGACGTCCTTATCGGATTATAGAGAGTGGAAGGCGATTCCGACAAGGCCAGTCGATCGCATACAATGTCAGATTGGAGCATGGAACGAAACACGTCGATCTCCACATTCAAACATTAACTCTTGCAATCATTGGACAAATAGCGACATGACGACCGGTAAGTATGATGCTGTCATCATTGGTGGTGGGCACAATGGTTTAGTAACAGCGGCGTACCTTGCGCGCGCCGGCAAGAAAACATTGGTGCTCGAACGTCGTCATGTATTGGGCGGCGCCGCCGTTAGTGAAGAAGTCTTCCCTGGCTTCACCTTCTCTGTCTGTTCTTACGTCGTGTCTCTCCTTCGACCTGAGATTATTCGCGATCTTAATCTCCCGAAGCATGGTCTCGAAATTTTGCCGCTGGACGGCACCTTTACACCGATGCCTGACGGTGACTATCTCTGGCGGGTGAACGACCATGCGACAACTCGACGGGAAATCGCTAGACATTCCCGACTTGATGCCGAGGCCTATGAAGACTACGGCAGAACGATGTTCGAGATGGGTCGGTTCGTCAAGCCGCTGCTGAGCATGACACCACCTGATCCAATGTCTTTCAACCCGCGTGCCCTTATGCAACTTATGTCAATTGGCAAGCGCTTTAGGAATTTGTCATCTGACAACCAGCATAAACAAATTCAACTCATGACCATGAGCGCAGTCGATCTCCTGAATCAGTGGTTTGAAACTGATGTACTGAAGGCAACAATGGCAGCGTCTGGAATTATAGGTACGTTTCTGGGCGTGCGTTCCCCAGGCACCGCGTTTGTGCTGCTACATCACTATATGGGTGAAATTGATGGGGCTTTCCGATCTTGGGGATTACCACGTGGTGGTACAGGGGCAATCTCCAATGCAATCGCTAAAGCCGCAAGGGAAGCCGGTGCGGAAATTGAAACGGAGGCTAGCGTTTCAAAAATTTTGGTCAAACGCGGACGTGCCACTGGCGTCGTGCTTGAGAACGGTGACTGTGTGTATGCCGATGTTATAGCGTCAAGTGTTGATCCACGTTTGACTTTTCTAAAGATGGTGGGAAGCGAACATTTACCAGACGAGTTTTCTGATGACATCCGTCGATATAAGTTTCGTGGATCATCAGGTAAAGTCAACCTTGCATTAGACACGCTACCGGATTTTACATGTCTACCTGGTGCGGGCTCTCACCTACGAGGTGCAATCTCGATTTCTCCGAGCATCGATTACATCGAACGTGCATACGACGATGCGAAATATGGGCAATACTCTGAACGACCTTATATAGATATCGTTATTCCAAGCCTAACAGATCCGACTGTCGCTCCACCTGGCAAACACGTAATGTCGTGTTTCGTGCAGTACGCGCCATACCACCTAAAGCAAGGAGATTGGGATAGTGAGCGGGAACATTTTGGCGACTGTGTTATTGACACACTCGCAGAGTATGCGCCAAACCTGAAAAACATTGTGTTGCATCGTCAGGTGCTGACACCTCTCGATCTGGAGCGGGAGTTTGGATTGACCGAAGGGAATATTTTCCAAGGTGAGCTTTCACTTGAACAATTGTTCTTCCTGCGCCCAGCGCCAGGCTGGGCAAACTACCAAACCCCCATCAAAAACCTTTATATGTGCGGGTCTGGAGCTCATCCTGGAGGCGGCATTATGGGAGCTCCAGGACGAAACGCTGCTCAACGTATATTGGGTAACTCAAAATTCGATGGAGCCTGCTGATGTGCCTCATTCGATAGGAACCATATGAACGTGACACGTAACCACGCTGTCGACACCGTTATCATAGGTGGAGGACACAACGGACTGGTCGCAGCTTTTTATCTTGCTAAAGCGGGATTGAAGCCGTTGGTGTTAGAACGTCGAAGCATGGTCGGTGGCGCAGCAATTACGTCAGAGTTGTGTCCTGGTTTCCGCTGCTCCACACTCGCACACTCCGCTGGACCGGTTCATCCAAACATTATCCGCGATATGAAATTGCATCAATTTGGTGTGAAACGATTGGAGCCAGAAACTTGCGCCTTCGCACCCCTTTTGGACGGGCAGCGACTTGTCGCATATGTTGACGCAGACCGCACAGTGGAGGAAATTTCGAAATTATCCAGGAAAGATGGCGAGCGTTACCAAGAATTCAATCAAAGCATTCACCAAATAAGTGACTTGCTGAGGGATGTCCTTTGGCGTACACCACCGTCAATCGAAACGCCAACGTTAGCCGACGCTTGGCAATTCCTTAAAACAAGCCGTAAATTTCGCGCCCTCGGTCGAACTAACGGATTCCGTCTCCTGCGCTGGCTACCCATGCCTGTGGCTGACCTCCTCGCCGAATGGTTTGAAACGGACATACTAAAGTCCCTCCTCGCGGCACGTGGTATCTATGGCGATTTCCGTGGTCCCCGGTCAGTTGGATCTGGTGCAGCGTTGCTACTGCAAGCAGCGCTTAGCGATCATCCAGTCGGGGCAATCCATGGATTCCAAGGTGGTCTTGGAGCCCTCACTCAAGGAATGGCAGCAGCAGCCGAGGCCGCCGGTGCGACAATTCGTAATAACGTTGAGGTCACACGAATCACGGTGAAGTCCGGTCAAGCAGTTGGTGTTGTTCTTGATGACGGAGAAGAAATTACAGCCTCGACTGTGATTTCAAATGTTGATCCAAAACGCACATTGCTACACCTTGTCGATCCAGCCAATCTTGACCCGAACTTCGTCACTAAATTACAGAATATTCGGACTCGCGGCGTCATGGCGAAAATCAATTTGGCGTTAGATGCACTGCCTGTATTCACGGCGTTAAACACAGCAACGAAAACCGAGGCCGCCTCAGCATTATCAGGCCGGATACACATTGGTCCAGACCTGGATTATCTTGAGCGAGCGTTTGATGCATCGAAGTACGGTCGATATTCAGATCATCCGTACATGGACATTACTATTCCGACACTCACCGATCCCACACTTGCGCCAACTGGACACCATGTGTTGTCTATTTGTGCCCAATTTGCACCGTATCAGCTTCGTGACAGTAATTGGGATCAATCGCGTGACCCGTTTAAAGACGCTGTTCTCGCTGAACTTCGGCATTACGTACCAACACTCGACCAGCACATCGTCGGCCAGCAGGTTTTGACACCGTTCGATTTTGAATCAACTTATGGAATGACTGGCGGTCATATTTTTCATGGAGAACATGCGCTCGACCAGTTGTTCAACCTGCGACCACTCCCTAGCTTGTCACAGTACCGTACACCCATGCGCCAACTATACCTCTGTGGAGCAGGTACACATCCTGGTGGAGGTGTGACGGGAGCCTGCGGCATGAATGCAAGTCGGGAAGTCTTAAAAGACCGTCGAAAAAGATCCTAAAGTCTGATGCTACTTAAGAGGCTAAGGCTACAATGAAGAACATTTATCGAGAGGAAAGGTAGTGGCAATGGTAGAACCGACCCAAGACCAGAAGATCACCTACGCGACAATGAGCGCAGACCAGATGAATGATCTGCATAACGGCATTGACCGAGCCATCGAACGAATCACCCCGAAGTTCGGCCAGACACACCCCATGTATATTGATGGACAAGCCATCGAATCAGCTGAACAGTTCGATGATGTCAGTCCGATAGACACCCGACAAGTACTGGCACGCTTTCAGACTGGCACTGCGGATCATGTTCGTGACGCCGTACGTGCTGCAAATGCTGCGGCAAAGTCATGGAGCGCCAAACCTTGGGAAGAACGTGTGGCCGTGGTGCGCAACATTTCTGAAGGCATTCGTAAAAACCGATGGGACTTATCAGCATGGATGGGATACGAAACTGGTAAGAACCGGCTTGAATGCGTTGGTGATATCGAAGAGTCAGCCGACTTCATGGCGTATTACTGCAGCCAGATGGAAGCCAACGCTGGCTTCGCGCTGAAAATGGACGCACTGGGACCAGGCGAGGAAAACACAAGTGTCCTTCGACCGTATGGAGTCTGGGGAGTAATTGCACCATTCAACTTCCCCATGGCCCTAGCAGCCGGGCCTGTCGGTGCTGCCTTGGTAACAGGTAACACTGTAGTATTGAAACCAGCAACCGACACGCCATTACTCGGCATCAAGCTGTACGAAATTGCGACGGCAGCCGGATTACCACCGGGGGTACTCAATGTTGTCACTGGTCCTGGTTCCACGGTTGGACAGGAAATCAGTGCTAACCCAGGCATCAACGGTATTGTCTTTACCGGTTCAAAGGAAGTCGGCATGTTGCTGGCAAGTGAAAACGGTAGACGACAGACACCACGCCCAGTGATCACAGAAATGGGAGGCAAGAATCCAGCAATCGTGATGAACTCCGCTAACCTCGAAAAGGCTAGCGAGGGTGTTTGGCGGTCGGCCTTTGGCGCCCAGGGACAGAAGTGTTCTGCATGCTCTCGCGTGTATGTCGCAGCGGAGGTAAAAGATCGTTTCGTTGAGCTCTTGGTCGAAAAAACAAAACAAATCACTGTTGGCGATCCAATGGACCGGAATAAATGGCTTGGTCCAGTGATCAACGAACAAGCGATCAAAACGTACGAACGCGCCATTGAGGAAGCCGGGCAAGACGGTGGACGGATTCTTACGGGAGGTAGACGCATCACGGAGGACCTATTGCGGCATGGATATTTCCTTGAACCCACTGTGATAGACGGACTCCCGTTGGATCATCGACTATTCGTCGATGAGTTATTCGTGCCACTCACTGTTGTCGGTAGCATCGCGTCACTCGATGAAGCACTCGAACTGTCTAACCAAACCGAGTACGGCTTGACAGCAGGAATCTTTACAGAGGATGAATCAGAAATTGCCCAGTTCTTTGATCGGATCCAAGCGGGTGTTGTGTATGCCAATCGACAAGCTGGCGCAACCACTGGAGCTTGGCCCGGCATCAATCCATTTGGTGGTTGGAAAGGTAGTGGATCTTCGGGTCGCGGTGCCGGGGGCGCCTACTACGTCCAACAATTTCTACGTGAGCAGAGTCGCGTGCGGATCTTTTGATACGCCATTGAAAAGGAAAAACCTGTGCAATTGAGTGCTGTGCCGACTCCGCAAGTCCTCATTGAACGTAAAAGACTTGTAGCTAACATCGGTCGGATGCAACGTGCCGCGACGGACGGAGGGATAGCGCTACGACCTCACACTAAAACACACAAGAGTCCCCTTATTGCCCGCTGGCAACTCGACCACGGCGCCCAAGGTATCTGCTGCGCTAAAATTGGCGAGGCTGAAGTTTTTGCAGATGCTGGTTGTAGTGACATTCGTCTTCCCTACCCAATAAATCCATCAAACGCGACCCGTTTGGCTGCACTAATGGATCGTGTACATGTATCAATCGCTATCGATCACCTACGTGTCGCTGAGAACTGGTCACGGTTTATGGTGGAACATGGGAAACAGCTCGATGTGCTAGTTAAGGTCGACGTTGGCTATCATCGATGCGGCATAGACCCTGATCTGCAAACTGCGGTCAAGTTTCTCCAACAAACGGTAGCACTTCAAGGTCTTCGTCTTCGCGGATTGCTCAGTCACGCAGGACATAGCTACGACGTGAAGTCGGACGACGAACGAGTAGCAATCGCTAGAGACGAAGCAGCCATGCTTCGAAATTTAGCGAACGAGTCTCGCCGTGTTGGTGTCGCGATCGACGAAATTAGTGTTGGGGCAACCGCAACTGCACTTATTAGTGCTACAGAACCTGGATTAACTGAATTACGCCCAGGAAACTACGTCTACTACGACCGGAGTCAAGTCGCGATCGGTTCAGCCACGCTTCAGGATTGTGCCTTATCGGTCTTGGCGACCGTTGTTTCAAAACCGGCTGAAGATCGATTAATTCTTGACTGTGGAAGCAAGATACTCACCTCAGACACAGGACGAGGCAAGGTACAGCCGAAAGGTTACGGTGCAGTTTTCACAAAACTGGAAACGACCACTCCTGATGACACCTTGTTTATCGATCGCTTGTCAGAGGAACATGCTGTGGTAATAGCCCAGAATGGCTCAAGTCGGCTTGAGCCTGGCGACCGTGTGAGAATCCTGCCCAACCACTCTTGTGTCGTATCAAATCTAGTTGACACCGTGTTTCTCGTGGACGATTTGACTGTCGTTCAGAGCATTCCGATCACGGCCAGAGGAAAAGTTACCTAGTCCTAACGACTCACAACTGGTTTCTTGCCTTGTTTGGCCCGCTTGGACTTGCTCTTTCTACGGCGCCGACTAATACGAGTGGAGAGCGCTTTCAACGTATCCTCTTTGCCGAGCACAAGAAGTGGCTGGTTAGGTTCAGCAAGCAGATTATAAAAATCTCCCGAAGTAGTTCTCGCATAGATGTCACGCCCGTCGGTAAGCAGCGTCACCTTATCACCGTCGCCAATCGCATCGTAAAGTCGAACACCGAATCGGCTTTTGAGAATATCCAGCAGAGCGCGGATCTTGGTAATAGAAAATCCGCGGCGGCGGAGGTCCGCAAGAACCAGTAGCTCGTACAACTCAACCGGCGAATACCTGCGTTCAGTAAAACCTCCGGCTTGTGTAGGGTGTGAGGCGACCGTTGGCGAAAACAGTTTCCGCGCATCCCACCACTGCAGTTGTCTGGCAGACAACCCAGTGAGAGAGGCTACTTCGCGAGAGCTATAATTTTTCTTAAGTTTGACGCTGCTCACGCTAACTCCCGAACAAAATGGACTAGGTCAGCATACTCGAGCCAAGACACTGATTCGATACTACGACATCACCTGATTTGCAATTCGCGCTCCATCAATATCTTTTTGAGTAAGACCGCCAGCTGAATGTGTTGAGTACGTCAGTTTAACTCGCTTGTACTGGATCATGATGTCAGGATGATGATCGACGGTCTCAGACTCGAAAGCAAGTCGTACCGCGAACGCAATCGCACTAGGAAACGAGTCGAAGGTAAATTCCTTCTGTAGTGAATCTCTGACACGTTCCCAGCCGGGTAATTCCTTGAGTTGTTCATCAACTATCGCATCGGAAAGTAAGTCACTCATGTTAGGGATAGCTCCTACTAGTAACGCAAACAGCACGTGTTAATATGTTAGGTGGTAAGAACTGCTCCATCATAAATCATGAAAACCAGTATCGCGCACAAATCCTGTTGAGTTGCTGAAACTCACTCTTTTCTGGAAAGGTTTAATGCTTTAATATGCAAACATTTAAGATTGCGTTCACTGTTGCAACTTACATCATTCTGTTTGCAGCCATTCTTGTAGGACAACAGCCAAACAAGGAAGAAGTACCGGGTATTCGAAACTTTACTCAAGTTGATGCCACAACCGCCTGTGCCGGTGCAACCTCGCCTGACGCTATCACCGAACTAAAGCGACGTGGATTCACATCAATCATCAACTTCAGAACAGAAAGTGAAGACGGTGCTACTGTGGAAGCTGGAGCACAAGCGGCTCTCGCTGCTGACTTAAAATACTTTCACATACCGTTCCGAACGCCGACTAAAGAGACGACCGACGAGTTCCTCGAAGTCGTGGCCGATCCGGCAAACCAACCGGTCTTTATTCACTGCGCTTCCGCAAACCGCGTCGGAGCGATGTGGTTGATTAAGCGTGTCAAACTTGACCATTGGGACGTCGAAGCCGCCACGGCCGAAGCGGAAACAATCGGCTTGCGAAGTCCGACGCTTAAGAAATTTGCGCTGGATTACGTGCGCTAGCTAAACGAAGTCTGTTCGGTATAATCTGATCTCATTATGTCCACCGACACACACGAATCGAAACATACTGTTTCGGATGATGTGAACCAACACCTCGGCGATATGGATTCGGAAGCGTTTCGACGCTACGGCCAGCGCGTCCTTGAGTGGGTCACCAAGTATCTTCAAAACCCCGAGAAGTACCCAGTGCTGCCGAGCGTTGCGCCCGGGGATATTCGGGATGCGATTCCAACATCCGCACCAGATTCAGGCGAATCCTTCGACACCATTCTGGATGATTTCGAGCGCATCATCGTCCCAGGGCTGACGCACTGGAATCATCCAGGCTTCATGGCGTATTTCCCGATCAGCGGTAGCGCACCTGGAGTGCTCGCAGAGTTTCTGGCAGCGGCACTCAACGTCAATGCAATGTTATGGCAAGCTTCTCCTGCAGGAACTGAACTGGAAGAAGTAACGCTGGCCTGGCTCAGGCGGCTGATCGGCTTACCGGATGGTTTTGATGGTGTCATCTATGACACAGCATCTGTGTCAACGCTCCATGCGTTGGCAGCAGCACGCGAGGCAGCAGTGCCGAAAGTGCGGGAACAAGGCTTGGCAGGTCGAACCGATCTTCCCGCGTTACGAATCTACTGTTCAGAACAGGCCCATTCATCGATCGATAAAGCAGTGCTTTTGCTTGGTTTTGGCCAACAGAACCTCCAAAAGATTCCTGTCGATTCTTCGTTCAGAATGCGACCAGATGCACTCAATCGCGCTATTCAAAACGACCGTGCGAAGGGGCTGCTCCCCTTGGCAGTGATCGCCACCGTCGGAACCACGGCCACTACAAGCATCGATCCCGTACCAGCCATTGCAAAAATTTGCGAGACTGAACGCGTTTGGTTGCATGTCGATGCTGCCATAGCAGGCGTAACCGCAATGGTGCCAGGATACGAACACGTACTCGATGGTTGCGCACAAGCCGACTCGGTGGTTGTCAATCCACATAAATGGCTATTCACGCCATTTGACTTGAGTGCCTTGTACTGTCGACGAATGGATATGATTCGCGCAGCCTTCACACTCACCCCAGAGTACCTTAAAACGAGTGAAACGGCAGGTGTCACCAATCTGATGGACACCGGCATTCAACTTGGACGGCGGTTTCGTGCACTAAAACTCTGGATGATTCTTCGACACTTCGGTGCGGATGGTATTCGGCAGCGTTTAGTTGAACATATGCGCCTCGCACGCTTATTCGCGGACTGGGTCGACGCCAGTGAAACGTTCGAGCGCCTCGCTCCTGTGCCTTTCAGCGTGGTTTGCTTCCGCGCTAAGCCAAAATCGCATGACCAGAGTGAAGCCGCATTGGAACGGTTGAATGCCAACTTACTCGATGCACTGAATCACTCTGGAGAATGCTACCTTTCCCATGCCAAACCAGACGGCCGGTATGCCATTCGGCTTGCCATCGGCAACATCAAAACTCAAGAGCGACACGTGACACGTGTATGGGAATTACTACAACAGCACCTTCACCAGTTAATTTCGGAGTAGCGCGATCAGAAGTTGATCGTGTAAAGCAGTTGTCGTGTTTACCACCAGAACTTCATTTTCCACGTAATTGATGGCTTGCGTGAACTGGTTAGAAGAATACACCTTCCACACAAATAGTAGGTCTCTCAACTAGAGCGGTGACAAGCGCCATAGTTCAAACCACTTAGCAGGTCCACGCCCTAATCCAACGATTCCGTGTGGCGGAAAGGTGCTGGGTATATTCAGGATTAGGCTAAGCATCCAATCGAGGTTAGGTTTATGTCCGACGAGCAAAATCGATCGAGTGTCGGCGTTCACTCGATCCAGAATCCACTCGGCCGGGTCAGTTGGTCGCAGCCCCCGCACCATCGACAATTCTGACAATGGGTTGCATGCGCGCCAAAACGCTTCAGCTGTCTGGCGAGTTCTGAGCTTGCCACTATGCCAAATCGCGTCAGGCCTAACCTGTTTGGCAGCAGTTAGATCCGCAAGATGCTCAACCCGCTTCTGACCCTTATGGGACAGTGGCCGTTGAGCATTCACGTCTGATTCGAGCGCCTCACCATGATGAACCAAATAGACCGTTTGATTCACTTGCTCACCTCAGGAACGAACATAACACTTAATCTGCAAGGCCGGAGTGTCGAAGAAGTGGCGCTGGATCTGGTTCGCGACCACGAAAGGCCATGAAAACATCCATCGCCGGTCGACTACCACCCATAGCAAGTACGGTGTCTCGAAAACGACGACCGACTGTGGCAACAGCCTCTGGATCTTCGAGTCCCGTTTCTTCGAACATTGCGAAGGCATCAGCACTGAGCACCTCAGCCCATTTGTAAGCATAGTAGCCCGCTGCGTACCCACCAGCAAATATGTGTGAAAAACTACACAAAAAACGATCGTCAGCAAGAAGCGGTAATGTACTCGTCGTTTCTGCAACAGCACGTTGAACGTCAAACGGTGTTACATCTCCGTCAGGATCGTACCCGTCGTGCAACATCATATCCGTTAGACCAAACAATAATTGATGAACCATCTGTTCGCCGGCACGAAAAGTACGCGCTGCACAGATCTTATCGTAGAAAGTTGTCGGCAGAGACTCGTTGGTTTCGTAGTGGCAACCCATGGCAAGAAGGGTGTCGCGATGGTAGCACCAGTTCTCCATAAATTGACTTGCCAATTCAATAGCATCGTGCTCCACACCATTAATTCCTGCTGCAAAACCATAGTCAACACTGGTTAACATGTGCTGAAGGCCGTGACCAAACTCATGAAACAACGTTTCGACTTCTCGAAATCGCATCAACGATGGTTGTCCATCCACTGGAGGACTCTGATTGCACACTAGGTACGCAACGGGTAATCTCTGGCCAGCGGTCACATCACCAAACAAACGACTCCGCCCAGTGCACTCATCCATCCAAGCGCCACCACGTTTCTCCTGGGGACGACTGTACGGATCTAGGTAAAACGCCGCGAGAGGAGTTTCGTCCTCTTCTGTAACACGAAAAAATCTGACATCTTCATGCCAAACTGGAACCTCACCATCTGCGGAACAGATTCTTACTCCAAAGAGGCGCTCCGCTAAGGCAAACAATCCCTCGAGGACACGCGGTAGCGGAAAGTAAGGGCGTAATTCCTCTTCGGAAAAATCGTACCGATCTTCTCGGAGCCGCTCGGCCCAGAATGAAACGTCCCAGTGCTGCAATTCCATTGTCTCTGTATTAGTCTCAATCTGTAATCCAGTATGTGTCCTAGAAAACTCTTTTAGTTCTTGGAATTCTTTATGTGCTCGATCAAAAGATGCCACGCGTAGTTTTTCATGTAACGTTGCGACTGCTTGTACTCCGGATGCCATTTTCGTGGACAAGCTGAGATCAGCGTAATTCGGGTATTCCAATAGTCGAGCCATCTCTTGACGAAGCTTTAGGATCTGGGTAATCAGAGGTGTATTGTCAAAGTCACCGCTCGATGCTCTTGCGATGTACGCGCGGTACAGCCGTTCCCGTAGTTCACGCCGACGACTATGTTGCATAAATGGTCCAAAGCTTGGGTGATCCAGAGTGATATGCCAAGGCCCACTCTCAGTTGTTGCGTTTGGCTCTCCAGAAAGCCGGGCAGCCTGCGCTGCAAGTTGTAAAGCACTCATCGGTAACCCGTCGACTTCGCTGCGATCCCGCAGTGTCATGCCGAATGCCTTGGTCGCGTCGAGAACGTTATTCGAAAAACGCGTCGAAAGTTCTGCTAGTTCGGTCTGAATCTTTCGAAAGCGTTCGCGGTTAGGGCCATCGAGACCAACACCGGCGAGTTTTGCGTCACGAATCAACAACGTCACGATCCTCTGTTGGCTTGCATTAAGCCGACGCCACTCAGACCCGTCGCGCAGTGCACACATCAGATCGTACACAGGACGATTTTGAGCAATCCGCATACTGAATCGCACGAGATCCGGTTCCACTCGTTCGTATGCTTCCCGTAATGCATCATTGCTAGATACGGACGTCAAGTGACTCACGATTCCCCACCGGTAACCTAGTTCGTCGTCGATTCGCTCAAGCGGCTCGATTAGCTCAAGCCACGTCGGCTTTCCATCACGCTCTAGCTGCTCAAACTTAGCGCCCAATTGAGATAACAATTCTTTAATGCCAAGTTCTACGTGTTCTGGCCGAATGGCATCAAAGCGTGGAACTCTGCTCTCGTGAAGCAATGGATTGGAAAAGTTATTCATTATTAGTTACGTCACAACTAAAATGCTGACCAAAATTGGACGGTTCGCCCTTCGCATCAGATTGGGCTGGTTAATTACGCATGCCCGCTAAGCACTGAGCAAGGTTCTCCAGTACGTTCTACCTGTCCCTGTTCTATCACAATCACCCAATCGGCAATTTCCAGAATCTCATTTTTATCATGGGAGACATAAAACATTGGAATGTCGAGTTCGTTTCGTAGACGACCTAAATATCTTAAGGCCTCTTGCCTAAAAGCATTATCAAAACCAGTCAGTGGTTCGTCGAGTAGCAGTATATTCGGTGAGGACAGGAGCGCTCTAGCAATGGCAACGCGCTGGCGCTCACCACCAGACAGCACAGCAATCGGTCTCGGGAAAAGTGGTTCTATGTCTAACAAATCAACAACCCTGTCGAAAGACAGCACCGAACTAGGCGAGTGGCCATAGGTAATATTCCGCCTTACATCCATATGTGGGAACAGTGCTACGTCTTGTGGTACGTAACCTACACGACGTTGCCACACTGGCACGTCAACTCCGGCACGTGACGAAAACAACAAATGCGAACCTACCCTAATTTCTCCTTGCAGTGCGTGTTGCAGGCCGGCAATCGTCTCCAGCATCGTCGTTTTCCCAGAACCTGTCGGGCCAAAGAGCGCCACCACCTCACAATCTAAATGTTCATGCACTTCGAGATTAAAAGCATCAAGTTGAACCACAATATCGAGAACGATAGAAGTGCGCATTTTGTTATTAGAATAATCAGTAACGGGCCAAGAGGTGATCGTGCAACCTCAATGATTTGCACTACGCGCAATGTGGTTCGATAGCCAGACTGCGCCAAACGCTAGGATAATCGAAACCATTAATAGGCTGTTTGCGTTAACGTCCTGGCCTATTTCGACATAATTGTAAATACCAGATGCTAACGTTCGCGTGCCACCAGGAATGCTACCGGCAACCATTACTGTCGCACCGAACTCCCCTAACGAACGTGAAAAAGCGAGTAGAATTCCTGCGACCACTGCACGTGAAGCCAGCGGAAGACTCACCGTAAAAAAAACACGAAGGCGACTAGCGCCGAGAGTTTGTGCGACTAGCTCATAACGCTGATTTACTTGCTCAAATCCCGCACGTGCCGTGCGAACTAACAACGGAAATCCGAGCACTGCCATTGCAAGCACGACTGCTTTCCATGTAAAGAGAAATTCAATCCCAGCATTGTCCAACAGACGACCAACCGGCCCACGACGTGCCAAAAGTCGCAACAGGATTAAGCCAGTCGCTACAGGTGGCAGTACCAGTGGCAGAGAGACGAAAGTCTCCAACGCTGTTTTTCCGGTAAAGGTACAGCGCGCCAACAACCAAGCGACCGCAATCCCAAACGGCATCATGATTAAGGTCGCCAAGCCAGCGACCAGAATCGTGAACCACGAGATTTGCCAAATCTCAACAGGCATGCTTCTCCACTAATTTCACAATGATGGAAACGGATGAATTCTGACAAATTTGCTGAATAACCCTAAGGCCGCTATCGTCACCATCTTGTCAGCCGTCACTTTAGATGCAATCAAGGCGTCCCAAGGGGAATGAACAATGAAGATAAGATTGCTTGCCATAATCAATAAATCAGTTTAGTATGATTTTATACGATTCTTCAAACGATTTTATTCGATTTATGTCACTTTTAACCGTTCGTGAAGCAGCTAGGCGTCTTGGTGTTAGCTACTCCACCCTTAAACAGTGGATTTATAAGGGCAGCGTGCGAACAACTAAGACCGATGGTGGACACCACCGGCTGACCGAACTCGAAATCGAACGATTACTTGACCGGCATGGCGATAAACACACCGAAGCCCACCGAGTAAAGCGGGCTCGTGGTGAGGCGAGCCTGGCAATTAGCGGTCGAAATCAGCTGCACGGAATTGTAGAGGAAGTCCGGTCGGACGGATTGCTATCGCAGATCTACTTGCGCGTCGGCGACCAAGTGCTCACTGCCGTCATCACGCGAGACGCAGTCGCAGAACTTAACCTGAAACGTGGCGATACTGCCGTAGCAATTATGAAATCGACGGAAGTGATGATCGCAAGAGAAACAAATATATAGATCGTTGCGACGCCAACCGCTGTCAGGGCCTGCTTAATCCCAGGTTACAAAACCCATCGCATTCCCAGTACCTGCGTCCGATCGATAGCATGGCACATAGTCAACGACTGTCATGCTCAATTCAGTATCTGTAAGAGCGCCGGCCGTCGTAATCCAATTCTTCGTCTCTGATGTACCAGATCGAAATCGGTCTGCGGGAATATTCACTAATTGTGAACGGTCTCCTGACTTCATTCCTTCAAGGAGCATGTTGTCAAATTCTTCATCAATAACGAAATGGCTCAAGCCACCGGAAGCAATCACTCCCACTCGGGCTTTACTATCCCACGACGTCACAGCTCGGCAGATCGCTCGGCCAAAATCGAAGCAGCGACCAACCGTCGGTTGATTCGGTGGAAAGAACGTATTAAGCACAATTGGAACAGCCGGAATCGCTATATCATTCATGATCCGTCGATAAATGAATCCATAGGCGTGTGGCAAGCCCTTACGGCCATTCGGTCCTTCCGGTAATACCTTCATTGCCGCAGCATCAAAACCCTCTTCCATGGCCGACCGGAGGATATGTTCCCCGAGCTCTGGCACGCAAGGATAGGTCGTTGCCTCTGCCGGCGAGTTGGCCCAGTGAGACGCACCTAAACCAGGTGGCAGCTTGGCCAACCGTTCCTTGGATGGAGGGATGTTATCCACAGATTCGCCATAAAAAACGCTAAAAGGTGGCGTGAGAGCCTCAGTAAAAATCTCACGTTGGTCGTTGCCAACTATTACAAGGGCATCAAGTGATGCCTTTGCAAATCTCTCCGCAAGTTGTTCAATAGCACGCTGGCAGGCTGCATGTCTCTTTGTTCTCATTTCAAGCGTGCATTGTTCGGCCAAATTTTCTTTCGCTCGCACTTCCACCAATTCGTCAAACTTGTAAGTACCACCACGAAACGGATGGCCTGGAGCTTTTTTGTCCGCTTCAACCCGTCCCGTCCATTTATCTGGAGGTGTCGACAAAAGTGGGCCGTGCGACGAACCAAGTCCAAAAACAATATTAGCCATATTTCCCTTCGTTACAGGTCTGACACTACAACCGATTCCTCGTACGCGGCCGTGCCACCCTTGCCTTCTGGAAAAATTTCCCAGTCCTCTACCCACTTGTGGGTCACTTCGAACATTTCTTTCGAGTACGGTTGGAACACTATTCTCTCGCCGGGGCCAAAGGTGCGAGTATCCATGATCTCGTGGAACCGGTCAGGAAATATATTCTTGTAGTAATGCGTGTATAACTCAGGACGTAGATCGATATCCGCTTGTGCACGCTTCAGTGCACGATAACACTTCCGAACGTCGGCAGGATCCACATCCTCCTCCACCAGTGCGGCGACCATAAACGTGGTGTCGATAATCTTCCGGAACCCTAATTGTTCGAGCAGGTATAACGGACCGCCGAACGCGTTTCCCGCTGGCACTTCTCCGTCCACCAATAACTCAAGCCGCTGAAAGAGCATCCCGCCAAAATGCAACTTAATCTGGTCACGTGGAAGAAACGCCTCAAGCGCCTGGATCGTTGAGTAGTGACTACCTGATTGATAGCCGACAGTGATCGGAACATTAGCTAGATCTTCTGGTCGCTTGATAGACGAATCCGGTGGAACATAAATACCAGACGGACTTACCGAGTAGGCCTCACCCCAAACCCGCCCGTGGCCCGCTGATGCCGCCATATTAACCGTCCAATGACAGGCAGAACTAATTGAACATCCGCGACCTTGCCCTTCAAAACTTTGATAGGCACCGCTTCGGAGATCAGGAGAAATCTCTTCGGCCGTCTTGATACTGCTGACGCTACGTTTTCCACTGCGAAATTCGTAGTCTAAACCCGCGTCCGAAAAGTAGTCCTTTTCATGAGCGACCCATTCTTGAAGCCGCATGTGTGGAGCAATAATAAATTTACCCATGGAGTGCAGCGCTGCCGCCCCTTTCTATCCTTTTTTTGAACCAGTAACGGGCTGCTCCAAGTCTAAAAATTTCGTGACCAAGTCAATACCATTAGACAAATCAGAACGCCGGTAAGCATTTGCCACAACCATGTTTGGATCCCCTGAGTGTAACCGTTCATAAAGTTGCTGTCGACTACCGTAAGAATCACCCGTCAAATCCCAAGCCAGCTTGCAGAGTTTATGACGATCGATCGGCGATGTTCCTTTACCACGCATGTAAATGTCCAAGTGTTTCCTTAATTCTGGAACCTCCCAGTCTTCAGCAGTTGGCAAGAAAATGAGCGAGCTTGTACCAATGTGTTCGACAAGTTCAATAAATCGCTCTGAGACCATCGTCACTAGAGCCCGACGTTCAGGCGAAGGCTTGGGACGATACAGGCCTCCTTGTGATCGCACACAATCAATTTCTCCAGCTCGAAGATTTGTCCGACACAATTCGAGATAGGTGCACATCTCACCGAGAATACCCGCCACATTCGGCCGCTGGTCGACTCCAGACGTCGTAGCCAGTAGATAAGCAACCGCAACGAGAATCTCCATTCGCATTTGCGTCAAGACCGAACCCGCATAACTCGCCCACGACATCACGTTCCCGCGAAACAATCGATTCGCCCCCAGTGGTTCTCGATACAAAAAGATACGTTCCCAAGGTACAAACACATCGTCAAAAATTGCGAGCGAGTCAATTTCGTCAAAACCAGCAGAGACTGGATGGTCTAGTGGATTGCGGCCAGAAAAAGCTTCTCGAGCAACTTGCTTTAAACCAGGGGCGTTGCATGGAATAGTGAACCAGATCGCAAAGTCCTTTTCATCTTCGTTAAATTGGTACGTCGGTGAAACCAGGATCTCATTCGAGAATATTCCAAATGTGTTAAACCTGGCACCGCGTACGACGACCCCATCATCACGCTCCTTGACTACCCTCAAGCACCTGTCAGGATCTTCAGAAGGGCGGAGTGACTTATCCATGGTTGGATCGTGCAATCCATGCGATAGACACAAATCGTGATTACGCGCATAGTCAAGATAGGTCTTGGTATTACGTGCTAAATCTGGGTTAAGTTCCGCTAATTGGTCATGGATATCGTAGTAACCAACTACCATCGACGCACAAAAATCTGGTAATCGGCCACACATCCCAAATACTTCCCGGACCCAGATCTCGGTATTGGCACGTCGGAGCAATAAGTCTTCTGGCGCGGTTGGTAGGTAGTAAGAGTATGATGCCCGACGCCCGTTTTTCTGCTCATAGGTCATTATTTCTGAGGTTTCGGGAGCGTGCTGCATGTCGTAAATCCTGGCAACGTTTTTCGCCATTGCCGAAAATACAGGATGTGTCGTTACATCCTCAATGCGTTGCCCTCGGTACCACACCTCACGTCCGTCGCGCAGGCTCTCTAAGTATCGCCTGCCATCTAGAGCACCTTTGCCCTCGGACGCTTGGTACGGCGTTACCGTACGGTCTATACCTGCAGTCGTCTCACTCATTAGATAAGCCTCATAATCTTCGGCACGATATAGGTCCTGGAACGGATGTCAGGTATCAATACCTGCTAGGATTGCCTTGTATTTTTCTGCTACTTTTTCTCTCAGAATATCACTTGCCTTAGCCACCGGTGGAAATTTGTCTTTCCATTCGAATGGGCGGCAGGCATCAATAATTGCGCGTGAATTCAGGCGCTCGCCAGGTCGCAACATGGGATCAAGTGGACCGCTCCATGCTCGGCGAATGATGTCAATGTCTTCAGCTGGATTACTTCTGGTAGACAAGGCCCAAATAACCTCAAAAGTGTTTGTTGGATCGATATCTTCATCCACTACCACAACATAGCGCCCGAGGTAATTACCAGATTGGCAACCAGCTGTGAGCAATCCCGCCTGTTTCGCATGGCCAGCGTACGCCTGTTTAATTGATATAACGTTAAAAAGTCGAGGCCCGCCAGCTTCATGGCACCATACACCCTGGACACCATTTAATCCCGCCCTCTCTACCTCGTCCCAAATCATGCCAGATTTCATAACACACTTGCTAAAAGAGAAGTCCGATGGTGGTTGCATCGGGCTCGCCATGGTGAGAATGGGATCGTCGCGATAGTAAATCCGTTCAATCCGGACAACTGGCTCATCGCTTACAGCGCTCGCATAGTAGCCAGTAAATTCCCCAAACGGACCCTCAGGCAGCACGTCACCGGCATGCATAGCACCTTCCAAAATAATCTCACTGTGGGCCGGCATCGGGAGGCCATAGCGTTCAGATCGAATCGTTTCAAACGGCCGGCCACGATGTCCACCCGCCCACGCGAATTCCGAAAGTCCAAATCGTAATTCGTTCCCCGCCCCAAGGAATAAAAGTGGGTCATGTCCGCAGCTGATAAGTACGGGGCACGGTTGTCCTCGACGAAAATATTTTTCTCGAATCTGCCGACCTTGTTTTCCAGGTGACATCCATAGTCCAACTGTTCGTTGATCATGGAGCATCGCCCGGTAGGTGCCAACATTAACCCAGTCATCGTCTGGGTCGTACATAATCACAAGATCATCAGTACCAATGTATCGTCCACCATCTTGTTCGTGAAGAAATGGTGCAGGAAATTTATTTAAGTCAACATCGTCATCACGATCAATATTCTGAAGAATCGGTCCGGTCTCCACAGTTTCAGGTGCAAGTGACTTATGTAATTGCATTCGGTCACGGTACGAACGGACGACATCCATGGGAGTTTCTGGTACTGGAAATCCAAGAGCGATTGCTAAACGCTTGCGCGAATTCATGGTCCCAGATACAACACGAAATCCATCTGGGAATCCTGGAATCTTTTGAAACAAAATGGCTGGTGGGTTGGCATGCGTATGGTGGACAATTTCAGTAAACGCACCCATTTCCAAATTACAATCTACGCCATCCACTGTCAGCAGTTCACCGACATCAGCCGCACGTTTTAGTAATTCCCGGAGATCTTCATGAGGGTGTTCGTAGGCATTGTACATAGCGCATGATCTCCAATGAGATGTTTATGATTGCCCCACAACTCACGCAGTACTAATTTTGAAAACTCTCACGCAGACGTTTCTGAGGCTTGTACCCGAGACTGCTCCAGGGCGATTATTCGATCTCGATAAGTAGTTTTCACACCCAATAAAGATAAGCCGGCCGCAATCGACGCAACGGCGAGCATGATAAAAGCATTCCTGTAACTACCCTGTGTGTCGTACATATAGCCAACAAGCGGCGGCCCGATAGCGAACCCAATGGTCACGCACGCAGTCAGAATCCCTATTGTCTTCCCTAGCACCTTAGGCCCAAAACAGTGCTTCGATAAGACCGGGATGTCTACAATCGAACCGCCGTGGGCTAAACCACGCGTAATGATAAATGCAACCAGCGCAGACAAAATTGAAATAGGAAACATCAGTAACACGGCCACAGACATCAGGAAATAACACAGCATGACGCCTTTCACCGAAAGCTTGTCGTATAGCCATCCAAAGCCAAGCTTACCCGCAATACTAACGCCGAACACAGCACTCAACACCCAAGCTGCGTCCTCACGGCTGAATTTAACGTCCTCAATGAGATACAGCATAAGATGTTGTCCCATCGACTGATCCACAAATCCAATCAAGCTCACAGCCAGCCCAATCATCCAGAACGAGCGGCTTCTCAGCACATCTGAAAAATCTATCGCGGCGGCAGCGCTCTCCTCGCGTTTGGTTTGCGATGAACTATCTGCAGGTCCTGCGCCTTCGATTTCAGCATCTTGAGATTCTTTAACGATCCGCAAGAAAACTGGGAGCGCAACTGTCCAAATGCCAATGCTTAGCAGTGCTACCGTCATCCGCCAGCCATAGATGCCAATCAGCCATGTCGCTAATGGTGGGGTAAAAATCCCCGCGACACTGGTACCAAGTAACGCAGCACCAATCGCAAGACCTTGCTGGTGCATGAAACGCTGCGAAACCAGTACCTTGATGGCAATCATGCAGGAAATTGAACCCATTCCCAGCACAAGGCCGACGAGATAAAACTGCCAGAGGGATTGCACCCAGAGAAATCCTAGCATCGCAATGATCGACACGCAGGAAGCAACGGCCACGATTTTTCGAATGCTAAATTTGTCGACAATTACGCCAAAGAAAATACCAAAGACAGCGCCAGCGCCGAATTTGAGTGTTGCAACAAACGTCACTTGCGCACGACCCCATCCGAATTCGTCGATGATTGGTGAGTAGATGACTGGCATTACCATCGTAGGTATACCGAAGGTGAAAACAATCGTAAGAAATGATGCGACAATAATTGGCCATTCTTTAGTCATAATGTTTTTCACCGAGCGATAACATCGATTAACTGCCCGCCCATATCGACGAACTCAACGTGTGATTCTAACCGACCAGTTGCTCCAGCAATCATAAAAAGCTGAGTCGAGTTCCCCTGCCCGTCATTATACGGAAATACCAGTTTACCTGACGCTGAACTATCCGTCAGAACAGGAATCTCAGTCAAGATCTCATCACCTCTGAGATTCGTCGTCACTTGACGCGCCGACCAAGCAATTGGGACGTCCGATGCAATACTTAAAGAACCCGCGAACTGCACACGATTAAACAAACTACCGAGAGTGAATGTATTCTGAACTCCTGGCAAGATAAGACGCTCATCACGGTCCACCTCTTGACCATCTAGATCCCTCAGCACGAACCGCACCGAGGCAGCGTGTTCAGCAGGATTTGCAATCACTAAATCGAGCCGTGTCATCTGACCGTGGCGAATTAGATCTGGCATGGACTGGATTGGAATCCTGGCATACATTACATTCGCGACTGGCTCAAGACCGATCCTAGTAATCAGTCCGGCATCCGACCGTGACACCAATGCAGAAATCAACGGTGTAAATGAGGAGGTCGGATGCACAACCGCATACGTACGGCGTGGAATCAAACTACCGGTTGATGGTTGCCAGATGAACGCTTCGTGCGGTAACACTTCGTAGCGTTGATACTCGATTTCATGACCTGCATCATCGACAAGAGCTATCTCTCCTTGCACCACCTCATTCTCTACATTCAACAACACTATGTCGGTTTCGTATCCTCCACCAATCATTACATGCGGTAGAACGGTCACGGGTTTCGGCGACAAACCACGCACCACTGGAGCCATGGAAATTATTTCTTCACCATACTTGTTTTCTAGGACATGCCAAGCCACTACTGATACTGGAGCATCCGAAGTCACTTCGAGTGCTCCAATGTCGAAGGACCCATCCAGCAGTTCTGCCACATCAACGGTCATTGAGGCACCCAAAGCCAACGTCTCCATAGTCGAACTTATGGTATTTCCGTAACGCAGCGTGAAACGCACCGCTTGGGACGACTCTGTTCCATTGGAGACATTGATGACAGTCTTCGCGCCATCACGTCCATCGGCCAGAACCAACGCATGCATCGTAGGAGCTTCAAGTCGCCCTGCTACTTGATTAAGGAGAAGACGACTTTGTTGTTCAGTTTGCGTGTCCATCAGGACCTTGGTGCGAGTTTTCATCCACAGACCTGCAACTCCAGCATCCACTTGGAGTTTTCCCTGACCCAGAATGAGTTCTGGTTCCGTTAATGCAAGGATAGGGTCCAACGAGCTGAAACGGGCCACGCCATTCGGTGGTACCTCGATACGGTGGCGACTAGAAGGATCTCTAAATATAAGCATCCGAGCCCAGTGCGAATCCATCACGTACAGCTGTTGATTGATACTGTCGAATGCCAACCCGCGTGGATCGTACAATTGGTCCTGTGCGGACACATCCCTCAACACTTGTCCAGATTGACTCGTCTCGTCGCGCTGGCCCAGGACAGCCAAAGCAGTCGGATTGTTTTTCATTCGATTCGCTGTGACATCGAATACGAGCACACGGTCCGCACCTTGGTCAGCAACATACAGCCGTTGCTTTACATGGTCATACGCTACACCATTCGGTGAAGCTAGACTTTTTCCCGTGATCACTTTGCCTGGACCTCGTAATTGAGTTGCCGGCGTCGTACTGGAAAAATCCGGTTGCCCGAGAACTGAGATCGCAGCCATTCCATCTTGTATTACGTCTGGTGCCACAGCAAAAACAAGCAAGCGGTGGTTCCTATTATCTACAACGAAGAGGCGGTCGTTATCAGCGTCGTACGCTAGATGTCCAGGTGAACTCAAGCTGTGGGCCGCCAACCCAGGCTTACCTGACGTGAAATCTGGCTGGCCAAGTACATTGATCGCATCAGAACCACTGATCAGCCGATCCCGGTCAATGTCGAACACGAGCACCCGATGATTCCCACCGTCAGCAACA
Organism: uncultured Acidobacteriota bacterium; assembly: GCA_913052135.1. GTDB lineage: Bacteria > Acidobacteriota > Vicinamibacteria > Vicinamibacterales > UBA823 > UBA8106. The sequence continues at coordinate 20,365 of CAJXDY010000002.1, read as the reverse complement.
AAAGCTCGACGATGCTTGTGGTCAATCGCAATACCCACAGGCAACATATTCGATGCAATGCCCCGACCGATATCGACGGCGAAATCGAAACGGTTGCGAGCTGTTTGCGGTTCCTGGGTTTCGAAGTCAGGTTGTCCTAGAACCGCCACAGCCGCATGACCTCCGCCCGAAGATAACGTCTCGGGATTGGCTTCGTAAATCAGGACGCGATCGTTCCATCCGTCGCCCACATACAGACGCTTATCCAAAACGTCATAGGCCAGCGCAAGAGGCACGTTGATACCCGTTGCTGACCTGGCTGCCTTTGCCGTCTGGAAGTCCGGCTGGCCAAAAACCCAACGCGCTTCATACTCCAACAACCGATTGTGGCGATCGAGACGAAAACCAAGGACCCGGTTGTTATATTCGTCAGCAACCCAGAGCCGGTGGTCTACTGCGTCGAGCGCCACGGCACGTGCCATCGTCGTTGTCCGAGCATCCAATCTGTCATTGGCCATCCGACGATTAAAGTCATCATGCCCTGCATCATCTACGTGGCCGATCACATCGAGTGCCGCGAGTCCATTGCGAAGCACGTCCGGCCTGATGTCAAAGGCCATAACACGGTTTCCACCAGGAAAACCCTCAGAGACATAAAGTATTTGCTTCTCAGAATCGACCGATGGGTCCTTGGGAAAAGCGAACCGTGTTTGTGAAATGACTGGATCGAATGTCGTGAAATCCGGCTGACCCACAACAACGAAGGCCTCTAGATTATCCTGCAGCTTGTCCGGCGCCGCTTCGAACACCAGAATTCTATTATCTGGCAATTGGCTGACGAACAAGCGCTTATGCAACCGATCATAATCTAGGCCACCAGGCGTGATCGATCTCACACCAAATCGATTTGCCGGCCTCGCGCGAGCGCCAGAGAAACGTGGCGTGTTCGTGTAGAAATCAGGCTGACCAAGCACAGCAACAGCGTGTGGATCGTTGGACAGTCGATCAGGATGTATATCAAAAACTAAGATTCTATTATTGTTCTGATCCGAAACAAACAACCGCTGCTCATCTGGATCTAATGCAATCCCGTGTGCGCGTGTGAGTCGATTCGGTCCAAGTCCCTGTTCGCGGCTTTTAAAGTCAGGCTGTCCAATTACAATTTTCGCATTCGGGTAATTCTCAAGTCTTGTTGGATCGATATCAAATATCAGAATGCGCGAGCCATCTTCCACAAAGAGTCGCTGTGTATCTTCGTCCACGATGATCTCAGCACCAGCGAATTGTCTCTGCCCAGTACCAGATGTCATGGTCTCGAAGTCCGGCTGACCAATTACGTGGGTCGCTTCCGGATAATCTTGCATGTCATCAGGATGGACGTTGAAGACGAGAATGCGGTTACGGTCTCGCACAAACAATCGTTGATAGATATTGTCAACCGCAAGACCAGTTTCAGCGCCACCCGCGCCGTCGGTACGATTAGTTACAGACTGTCGTCGGCGACCGACCACACTTCTATGACCGATTACATGATCTGCTGTATGACGGACATGCTGGCCATTCTCGTCTAACTGATATACGAGTATTCGAATGTTGCCTGGTTCTGGTACGAACATACGGTGATTGACGCGGTCCAGCGCCACAGAACCTGGTCACCACACGCTATGGGAATTTGGTCCATTGTTTGTGACGCCTCCTCGAGGAGTTGGATTGCCCCATGGATCAAACTGGAGGAGCACGTCGCTTGCGGGTTGACCCGTCTGCTGGGCATGAACACTTACTGAGGTTAGTACAACAACGACAAGCGTAAAGACAAGCCAACGCAATCGCATGATCGCTCCGATCTGAAAAATGGCAAAAAGCTTATGCCTTGCTCACAAAGGCCTTACCGTCTCCAACCAACGCAATTGTAGCCGAGAGAAATGCTATTAATGCAGCAATCACGATTTCCTTGCCGGACCCCTAACAGTCATTAGAAAAGTGATTATATGTAAAGAAACAACAAAAGTTACCAAATAACCCAACAAGAGCAGGTAAGATGTTAAATTCTTCGTATGCCTACAATTCGACAAAACTTTCTCTGGTTTTACCCGTATTGATCGTGTGACTACATGGGTAAAGATGATAAAGGAATGACTCGCCGCACCAAGCTATTTTTACGAACTGCGATCATGGGTATCGCTACGCTGATGCTAACTGCAGTCGTCCAAGTGAACGCGGATCGGCAATCGGCCCTAACAGGACTTGAAACATATCTTGCTGTAATGTTTCCTGAGGCTACTCGATTTACAGAAAACACAGGGAGTTCGCCGCACATTCAAGCGTTCCGGATCACAAATGACAGCGAGGAATTACTAGGCTTCGCGTTCTTAACCCTAGACATAGAACCACTTGAGCGTGGCTATGAAGGACCAATCGAAATATTGGTTGGCCTAGATGTAAACGGCAAGCTCACTGGCGTCGAGATCATCAAACATCGAGAACCCTACGGGTATTTCTCAATTGATCTTCCAGAATTCACAGAGCAATTCCTAAACAAGAGTATCTTGGATCGTTTTCGTGTGGGCGAGGATGTTGACGGCATCACGACCGCAACTATCACCGTCTCCAGTGCAACTCGCGCTATTCGTAAAAGTGCACGCCGCATTGCCTCAGCGTTTCTTGCGGAAACTAATGGTGACGCACATTAAAACCTATTGCTAGATCATGATTAACACTTCAAAACAAATTTTTCTGAGTCTCGTAACTGTTATCGTGCTGTTCACCGGTCGGGTTGTATTTACAGAGTGCCCAACTTGGGACGAGCTTTATATGGATGACAGTCTTATCGAGTTAACCATTAGCGATCCCAGCATGGCCGGGCTGCGCATGTGGTTCGTTTATGTTAACCCACCGATATTAGGAAGATGTACGCTTGGACACGAGCCCTACAACGAAGTTCGTGAAAGCCTACTAACGGATCCAAGCACGCAACACCTGTTCTGGGTCGGTCTAGAAGGTGACCTGTTAGATCTGTTTCGCACAGAGCGCTTCTATATGATCCAGGGCGATCAACGGCTCGACGTGATGCGTCGCCTTGATCTCAATCTCCCAACCGGTTTGATTCAGAATGGGCCATCACTAAGCGGAGAAGCGCTTCTGCTATTCAAAGGTGTGATCGACTATGCAGAGCCAGTGACGATTTTCTATGAAGGCGTCATGGGTTCGGTGCCGGGCGAGTACTGGTTCTCAGAAAAATACGTCGACTCGAAACACTAAGACTGGACACCTGAGATCTTTGGTCACAGGTTTATAGAAATTCACGATTAGTGATTAGTGGCTTTACCGAGACTGATCAGATTGGCGAGGAGCTGATATGCGCCGGTAGTACCAGCAGGCAATTGGCGCCAAAGCCCTAGGCCAACGTATATCCAGCGACCAGCGCCCACCCGAGCTTCAACCAAGGCACCGCGCTTAGGTCCATCATTAAACTTAAACGAGTCTTCAATTTGGACAAGGTCGACATACTTTGGATCACGATCGCCAAGAAAGTATAAGCCGCGCTCCTGTATCCAACCGTTCCAAGTATTTTCAGTGATTTGATTAGGTGTCGTGAACACTGGATGTTCTGGCACGAGAACCTCAACCGGCGCGTGTTCATCGGTCACTCGATTACGACTGATTTGCGCTGGATATGGCCCATACTGCACTGCATTGAAGCCCAGCTTGTTGTACTGAACGATCACCGTGCCACCACCCTTGACGTACTCGATCAAGCGATCGTTATACGCACTGAGATGACGGTTCAATTCGTAGGCTCGTACGCCAGTAATAATCACGTCGTAATTATAAAGGTCGCCCCAAGCTAGGGTGTCCGCGTCAAGGCGATCCAATTTAGCGCCCAGTTGTTCGATCGCTACCGGCATCTGATCACCAGCACCCATCACGTAACCAACATTTAGATCGGGAGCAACACGCACGTCGATTACCTTCAGTCTTGCCTCCGCAATTCCGACGAGATGCCTTCGCTGGATGTGAGGATACTCAATAACTTGAACATCTTCACCAAAGGTAGCATCGGCAGTCTGAACAGACGCTAGCATTTCAAACTCACCAGGCTTAACATCGGCCGCTGGCGTAACGACAAAACGCGCTATCCATTCTTCGTCCTGCCGCGTAAAAGTCACCTGGGTACTTGGCGGTGTCACTATCCATCCAGGCGGCGCCTGGAGTGCGACTTTTCCTTCAATACCGCCGGTTCCGAGATTAGTAACGCTGACACGCATTTCTCGGTCACGTGGTTCTCCACGAAGTGGGACAATGACAATATCTGGTGAAATCTTAACCGCTAACTGAGGAACGACGTGAAGTTCCATTCTTCGTTCACCGCTGAAGATATTCTCCTCGTAGCGATGTTGAATAGGTAAGGTGACGTCAATTTTCTCACTGTCAAACTTAATAGAAAATGTCACGGAGAACGGTGAAGGTTTAAATGCTGCACCGAACGGGACGTCTGACTTGAAAACATATCGGGCGACGTCAGGGAGTCTTTCGAAATATGGTGTAGTGTTTGCAGCATCGGCCGGTATTCTTAACTGCGAGTCGCAGGAATACACAGATTCAGCATCTACGACGTCAGTTCCACAACCAACACCGCTATTATCAAAGCCATTAAAAGTCACCCCACGCGCGCTAATGTCCGCATTACCTCGATTTGCCACAAACGTCGAGACCTGAACAAGTTGACCTGCAGTCACCACGCCATCGTCGGCTAACGCTTCTAGTTTGATTTCGTACGCTAAAAGCAATGCCCGCTCAAACTGAGCTTCTTTCTGCGCAAGCCTGAAATCAATTTCATACTGTGCTTCATCCGACAAATTCATCAGGCTGAGCTGATCACGCAATTTCCTTACGGCCGAAAGACCTGAACGAATTGGTTGACGTGTGGCTTCGACACCTTCGCTCTCAAACACCTGCAACGCATTCGCTGCATGCGTTTCAATACTCGTTAGCTGAATTGTTAATTCGGATGGCGGGCTAAATCCAGCATACTGTCGAAGTTGAAGAATCGTTGTACCGATTCCACTGAAAAAATCGTCCGAGGCTGTTTGATGGTCGACGGTCGATTCGGCTAGGCGATAGTAGGCCTTGTTGCTTTGTCCTGGAACCTCTAACACTTGGGGCATCCCTTGGCACTTGTGCATGCTACGCGCTTCGCTACCAATTTGGGCATAGGTGCGACCTAATAGTGAATCGTACCCGCCGGTATCTACAGCGACAATATCGTCACCTTGCGGCGGCCCTAGTCTCGCTTGAAATGGCGAACTGACACGGAAATAGAACTTGCGTGCTTGCCAAGGACGAAGTCCTTCTTGTAACTGATCAGAAAAACGGGTTGCGTCTGCGGCCGCTCGAAACGCTTCTTGTGCAAGCAGCGCAGAGGCTTGGTGGTGCTGCCCACCGCCAGCACCTGTGGGTCGCATGCCCACGATGACATCGGGCCGAAGCACACGAATCATACGAACAAAATCACCAAGAATTTCTTCCTGGCCCCATTTCTCGAAAGTTTCCTCGATGCTAAACGAATACCCAAAATCGACTGCGCGGGTAAAATATTGCTCAGCTCCGTCGAATCGATGAGCCGCTAAAAGTTCTTCGGTGCGCAGCACCGCCAACGCGTCAAAGAGTTCCGCGCCGATTTCGTTCTGACCGCCGTCACCTCTGGTAGCTGAAACCAAAGCGGTGCGAACGCCCTGACCGTGGCTTAACATCGCGAGAATCGCATTGTTCTCATCGTCAGGATGCGCGGTCATCATCATAAACGAGCCGACCATATTGAGTTTTCGCAACATTAAACCTAGCCCAACTTGGCCATCAAGCTCAGCAACCGGTTGCGTACGCATTTGCCCATGCACTTCTGGAGTAATCCAGACAGGTGCGCATACGATTAACATGAAGATAATGGCTCTTGTGGGCATAGCAACGGTTAGCTTAGTCTCAAAGAAATTTTATAACAGCTATTTCTATATCTCTACCGAGAGAACGCAAATAAATCGTCGCCCTTGACAGGCTCGTCCAAGTAGTGACGAAGAAGAATGCGTGATGACAAAAATCCTAACGCCAACCCATTTCCACCAAAACCAAGCGCAAATAAGTGGCGAGGGAAATTTCGGTGCGGCCCTATGTAGGGTAGCCCGTCGGGAGTGTTAACAATCGGACCATCCCAAGCGTACTCAGGTTGAATTCCTGAAATAACCGGGTAATGAGTTGAAAGTTCGTACATAAGTTGTCCCGCACGCTGAATTAGCACCTTCTTGCGTCGCCTTGGATTTGTAGGAGCTTGATCAGCCCCTCCAAAAACGATGCGATCATCCCGTGTCCACCTGAGGTAATGATAAGGCTCTTGGGTATCCCAGATCATGGTGTTACGCCGCCCTAGCTCCCGACGCACCTTCGCTCCCAGAGGTGGCGTAACGACGACATAAGTATGAGTATGTCGAAAATGCCGCCTTAAAGGCTTAAACAATCCTGTTGGATCACCAAGCGCCACAACTACATGACCTGCAGTGATCCGACCGCGTTCCGTAAATAACTGGACATGGTTGCGAAAGCGGCGAACCCGTTTTACAGGAGATTGTTCAAAAATTGTAGCGCCGCGCGCTGCAGCCGACCTGGCTAGCCCAAGACAGAGCCTATAGGGATCGACTTCTGTATTCCCAGACACACGAATTGCACCCTCTGCACGTAGGTTCGTCTCACGCGCAACACGATCCGCGGTCAACCAACGAACTTGAAATCCAGCTTTCCGGCGGGCATCGAATTCCTGACGTAACCGCTTTACCGCGGCCTTGTCGGATGCTAAGTAAACTGAATCTTGCGACTCAAGTTCACACTTAATCTTAAGATGGCGAATAACCCGAGGTAGATCCAATGCGGCACGGCGGGGCATTTCCCAAATCGTACGTGCGGCGCGTAATCCGAAAGAGGCAACGAGATCTTGAAAATCAATATCTGGCTCCTGCATTACGAAGGCTGTGCTGTTTGCGCTCGCTCCTTGACCAATCCGATCGGACTCAACGAGGCCAACACGTACACCGGACGCCGCAAATGCCTGCGCTGTCGCACATCCAGTTAAGCCGCCTCCAATAATTGCAACGTCTAAATCCAAATTCCCTTTATGGCGTGGAAATCTAGCGTTTCTGACCTTGCGGGCCTCGGAATAGCGATCAAGCCAGTGAGAAATGCCATAACGAGTTTTTTGCATGCTAGAAACATTCTACACGTTACTTCATCGGTCTCCTGTCATCTCGATCGCCACGTCGGACACTCGCACGCTGACGCGAAATAGGCCGGGAGACAACGTGTCTCAATGGTGTAGGCTTGTTCTAAAACAACCAGATTAGCCAAAGTGCGGTGCCGCAATTCTTGATCACTGTTCAGAAATTGTAATCCGTTGCATCACATCACCTTCCATGATCTGATCGACAACATCCATTCCACTGGTAACAGTCGCAAACACCGTGTAGTTGTGATCTAAGCGTGGATTATCCACTAGGTTAATAAAGATTTGCGCATCACCAGTGTCTCGTCCCCGCGTCGAGATACCAACTGCTCCACGTACATGTGGACGTAAGCCTACTTCGTCGCGCAGGTACATGTCGTCACCTGCAAATTCATTAGCACCTGGACTACCACCTTGAATTACAAAATTCGGAACGACGCGATGAAACATGAGACCGTCGTAGTATCCCTCCCGGCTCAGTCGTGCAAATCTTGCCACAGTAGCCGGGGCTTCCCTCGGGTGCATGGTTAAGTGGAACACCCCGCCATTACTCATCTCGATCCGTGCGTGTTGGATACGATAAGTTGGCTCAAGCAACGGTGTGTCAGTCGTTCTCATCTGCACGGATGCTGGTTCGTGAAGCTGACCTGTCCATTCGGTTAACACTTCAGCCGCTAAATTTGAGACCCGTGTATCAAAATCCTCAAGATAGGGTCGTAACACACCAGCATTTCTTCTTGAGCCGAGCTCGTGCAAGCGCTCCAGAAGCGCTACACGAGGATCACGCGATGTGTCTGAATTTTCCGCAGTCAACCTGGCAAGCGTAGTCATCAGTGTCTGAGTGACACGTCTGTCCGGACTACCTTCCAACGCTCGCGCTGCAGTAAGAATCAGTTGATAGTCCGAACTCTCAAGAGCTTCGAGATACACTTCATCTGCCGTATGTCCTTCAAGCTGTGCTAAACCCCTAACCGCTAATGTACGTACATTAGGATGACTATCATCAGCTAGCACTAACAGCCAATCGTTTGCAGCTAATATTACGGCAGCACGAGCTGCATAACTCCGCACCTGCCAAATCTGATGTTTGGAAAATTGAGGTAACAGATTCTTAGCCCGATCCGGTGCAACTGACGCCAGTGAAACCAGCGCATGCGCAGGACGGTGCCAATTGAAAAAAGTCTGGTTGCTAGTTAACTCGCCAGCAACACTTGCGAGGATAAGATCGACTGACTGATCAGATGGACATTCATTCGCTAGAAGATCGAGAGCCAGCAATGAAAGATGCTTATTGCCATCGTCCGTATTCAGGATATCGATTATTGGCTGACAACCGTTGCTCTGCAACCTGCCTCCGTAAGCTCGGAGAGCTTCGTAACGAACCATTGCCACTGAGTCATTTAACGCCGCCATAATAAGTGCAGCACGATCATTGAGCGCGTCAGCTGCACCTAACGCAGTTGCTGCCAAACGCCGTACTTGTGGATCAATGTCTGATAGGGCGATTTCCACCATCGTCCTATCCACTGTCCCGTTGATCGCTAACGCTGACATGGCCAGTCGACGTACACGAGCCAAAGTATCTTGGTCTTGAGTGTTCTCCACCACTGGCATCGGGCCAATTACGATGTTACGCAGTCCCTCGACAGTTTCACTCATCAAAGAATGGCGTCCGGCGTTTTGACGCGTCAGCGATTCAAGTCCGTCGACAACCCCTAACAAGGCATGCAAACTTTCTACGTCTCGCATGTCGAGAAGTGCAGAAAGGGGTTGCTCAGCTGCTGCGATGGATTGAGTGTTTCGAAAGGAGAGACGGCCTAGTGTTTGGGCAAGGACTGCACGTACCTTTGAATCGGTCTCTTTATATAGTCGGGAGGTTAATGCGGCATGCACCGTTGCAATAACTGATAACTCTGTACGCTCACCTCCAGTCGGTTCACTTATTGATTCAACGCTCTGGCCCAGTGCGTTGGCTACTTCTGCGCGAATTTCTGCAGATTCATCTGCAATTGAGTTAATAAGCCATCTTACGGAATCTGACCGTTCAAGTCTGCCAAATGCCCGAATCGCTATTAACCGCAACTCGTCGTCAGCGCTTTCCAGGCCAGCCCGTAATGTTGCGAATGCCTTTGGATCTACGGCCCGAGAATCTTCAGCTTCAAAAAGAAATTGCCTAAAGATTGTATTGGCATTCATCGCGTTCTTAATCGACTGTGCTAGAACACTTGAAGGTGTTCCAAAAACTAAAAAAATAATCGATAGGACAAGTAAAGCAGGAGCGCCTTGACGATTCATAGAATTGATATCCACCTCACAAGTCGAGAGGTTCAACCGTCTTACCTAGAAAACTAAATTAGCTTTCGTCACAATTCGCATGTCCAGAATATTCGAGCATTTGCTTAGTCAAATCTTGGGGATACGAAATGAGAACGTCGGTAATCTTCCCGTCGCTATTAGTCATGGCCTCAAGACGAGGCTGCACGAAACCCGTATAAGACGGCAAATTAAGAGCATCGACGCGAGCGACGACCTCATCACGTAGCACGGGATCGAAGTGAATACCGTACTGATCAAAAAGTTGCACAGCTGCCTCGTAATCCCCCTCTGACTTTATCCTCTGCACTTCCGCGAGCAATTCTCCAACACCGTCACGAAATGCCTGCCAATCACTCATAAGGTAAAAAGTTTTACCATCGCGCTGGCGTGATTCAACAGCAGCGGTATTCTCCATGAGCCAATGAACAATCATCTGACGGTTACGCATGTGGTCTTCTTCCAGTTGTGTCCCTTCGCGAACGCGGCGCAACTGTACCAGTGCATTCCTGGCGTATCCTTCATACTCTGTCAGCACAATGTCATCATGATCATCAACAGCGACCAAGCCTAATTCAACGAGCTTGGGATCTGCCACAAAATAGAGCGCGACTAAATCTGCTCTACTTTCTTCAAGTGCCGAGTAATGCTCTTTCAGGAATGCTTGAGGTTGACCATTAAGATGGTCTGCAATTTTGCCTGACCCATGACCAATCACTTCGTGCATATTCGTAGTCAGTTCGCCTGCGAAACTACCCCATCGTTCAGCGCGTGAAATTTCCTCCGTAGTCCATGCGAACTCTGTCCGCAACTCTCTAGGCATTGATCGATCGTGGGCTTCGATTACATTTGATAACAATACAGATTTACTACCATGCTTTTCTCGAATGATCTGATCGTTAGGAAGGTTGATACCAATAGGTGTGATTGGCCCTGAATCACCAGATTCGACAACCACGTCGATGGCATTAGCGGTAATGCCTTGTACGCCTAGCTTGCGATACTTTGCCTCCCAAGGCATGTGGTCCTCAAACCACTGCGCAGCTGCAGCGAGGGTGCGAATTTCAGAAGTTTTACCCTGGTTGATATAAAAGACGAGCGCCTCCCACGCACCTTTAGTACCTCGAGCATCCATATACACTTCGACAAATCCATTGATCGTATCGACGGGCGAAGCATCATCTTGGACCCATGCGATGTCGTAGGCCTCGCGGTCGAGCGATGTTCCGGTCCGATAAAAAGTTATGAGAGCATTTAATGCTTTGGCCATTTCGTCGGTCGCGAATGGAATCGCAGCCTCAAGGTGACGCACTATATTAGTGATCTCCTTCCCGTACTTTCCATCAATCCGATACACCTCCTCTACTAGTCGACCACCAGATTTAGTTAATCTCGAATTAAGTGGATAGTGCTCAGTAAAATCTTGCGCGTCAGAAGCTGTGACGTCAACATATAGGTTATTCGCACTGGAAGACAGAATGTCTTCACCCTTACCAGGCGTTTTATTGGTCACAACTGGATCAACTGAAGCGTCAAAGAACAGCGACTCAAGACGAGCAAGCATATCCTTAAGTGTTTCCCCTTCACGCCTCGGAAAATTGGCGCCAGCTTTGCCTGCAGCTACAACAGCTATTGAGAATTCTTCCGGTGTGCAATTTAAAACAAATTTGCGTGCCGTTAAATTGTTATAAGGGCCACTATTAATCCAGAAGAGTTTTGTATAGCGCCGGATTTCCTCCAAGGTAGACACCTTTACATTGTCGGCATGTATTAGAATTTGCTCAAGCACCTCACGCATTTCCAAATTGTGAACATATCGTTGGTCATAATAAATGTCACGCCCGGCTAATGCCGCGCAGTACAGATGGTAGATAAGCGTCTTCTCTCGAAGAGACAAAGTGGTAAAACCATCAGCGTACAGTTGAACCACAGCCGCTTCGCCCACTTGCTCTAGCAAGTACGGTCGATTCACCTTATGGTTTTTCGAGGTTGCATTAGCAACCAATGAATTTTTAGTCACCAACTGAGACGTGTCCAACTCTTAACCGGAACATACTCAACTACTACCATGGTTCACGTTTTTCGCCATTGGCGAAAGTTTCATTCCTGGATGACACTGACATCCGTACTTACATCGAATTTCCTAAAGTTCGAATAGACCGCTGTGGCTTCAATGCGGTTGGCACTCGCATCTTTTGGATTCTCGTAGAGTTCATCCATCACTGCTGGCACCAAAGTTCCAATATCTTCATTGTGCCAATAGTTCACTTTGATCGTAGTCCGCACATCACTCATAGCATCACCTAGCACAAGATGAGTGCGAAGCGCTTTACCGTTCTGAACATCGAGCCAAAGAGTGCCGTGTGCAAACAAGTCACCAGATTGCGTTTGCACAATGGTAGGCTGCACTCGTTCATGGTACCGTATCGCCCAAGTTTGACGTTTATCGATCGATAATTCGCCAATCTTTTCGAACGCGAAGCGATGTTGATTTAGTGGGTGCAAGAAACTTAACGCTATCGTCGGTAGATTAACCGTCCGCTTAACTCGCCCAATATTGTAGCGTGCACTCTCTTGTGAAATCTCAAGAGCCTGATCAACTGCAAGCCTCACTTCGTCCAAAAAGAGTGCCTGCAACCGGAGATCTCTGTCACGAACCGGCCTACCGTTAACCTCAAATACATCTCGAAAGCCCAACCAAGAATCAGCCCCGGGCAGTAAAATGAGAAGTATGTCCGAACGCAGTTGACGTTCTTCTGCAATCGATCCGTCAGCGCGAATAATCCACTGTGTATAATTTTCCTCAGCAACCGCATTTGAGAATCTCTGCTCGTAGTCAATAACGGACTCATTCGCACGAAACAATAACTCACTAAGGGTTAACTCCTGTGTGCCGACCCCTGCAACTGCACAGATTAAAAATATGAGCACTGACGTCCAGATCATGATGTTCCGCAGTTTCAGAATGCTGATCAACAGAAATCACACCGAATCACAAGGTCAGTATTAATTTAACATTTCTAGTAGTGGTCGCAGGAAATCAGGCGAACAATGCAACCTGTCCACCGGTGTGCCAAAATAACACTGTCTGAGATTCAGAAAATTTTTCCTTTCGTACATACTCGATCAAACCGGCCATGGCCTTCGCAGTGTACGTCGGACCGAGCAATAGCGCTTCGCAACGTGCTAGCAAGGCAATGGCTTCCTTCGAAGCTACGGTGGGTATACCGTAACCATTTCCAACAAACCGATCATCTACCGTTACTTCACAGTGGTTCGAGACTGAACCATTAGTCATGTTCAGCTTAACCTCGATTTTTGATACTAGATTTGTAACCGTGGAGATCACATTACTGGACGATTCTCCAGCGCTAACACCAAGCACCTGAGTGTGTGGCGCGAACAAGTGGCAACCGGCAACAAGTCCTGCCTGTGTACCACCAGATGATGTGGCGTGAACAATAACATCAGGAACTGGTATTTGCGCCACCATTTCTCGTACGGCTCTCACAAAACCAATTGCGCCAAGCGGTGTCGAGGCACCAACTGGAATAACATAAGGACGTCGTCCCTCTTCACGCAATCGTTCCGCAGCAGCCAACATGGCGGGCATGCGAGCCTCACGAGTTGGAACATATTCCACAGTAGCGCCGTATAACTTGTCGAGGAGTGCATTAGCTGTCACTTTTGATGGCCGCTCACCATTAACGACTAACAAACAGGATAGTCCGTAACGTGCAGCGGTCGCTGCGGTCACTCGTGCATGATTCGACTGCACAGCACCTGCTGTGATTAAAGTGTCAGCACCTTTCGTGATAGCTTGTTTGGCTTCCAACTCCATCTTTCGGACTTTATTCCCACCAAAGCCAAAAGTGATAGCGTCGTCTCGTTTCACGAATAGACGTGGTCCTCCACCGAGATGGTCACGTAGACCACGCAACTCTTCAATCGGTGTCGGATAGTAGCCAAGATTCAATGCAGGAATACTATCTAGAGTGTTTATTGGATCCGTGTTGACAGCCTGCTTCATAGTCAGTCACAACCTCACTTCGAACACCACATCAAGATTACAAACATGTTAACTAATGGGTCGAGTATACTTCGCGCATGAGTCAAGTTGAGGCAAGGTTGACTCATGCGGGGATGTGAAAATTAAGACCATCATGACACAAAGTCGTTCACTAGGGAGTCTGCATGGGTAGTTACCTCGATTCGATTCCATTTTCAGGGATCATGCGCATACGCGACATGATGTTCGGTATTGATAAACCGTTTCGTCTCGATCAAGGTGACGTTGGTTTCGATGCTCCCGATGCCGTCAAAGCCGGTATGACGAAGGCAATCACTGCGAACCAAACGCATTACGTACAAACGGTAGGTATTCCTCGTCTACGCGAGTTGATTCTTGAAAAGCTTCGTGACAAGAACAACACTCCGGTCGAGTCAGTTGATGACATCATCGTAACCAATGGCGGTATGCATGCCTTGTACATCGCATTTATGGGTCTACTGGAACCTGATGATGAAGTGATCTGCACAGATCCGATGTGGCCATCCACGCGCGGTAGTATTTTATCTGCTCATGGTGTTCCGATCAGTTGCCCATTGTACGAGTCGAATCGATGGCGACCTGATTTGGTTGAACTTGAATCAAAGATCACATCGCGGACTCGGGTCATTCTTATAAATTCTCCGCACAACCCAACAGGAGGCGTATTAACCCGGTCCGATCTAGAACACATAGCGAACCTTGCAAAAGAACGGGATCTCTGGATCGTTTCAGACGAAGCTTATGAGGATATTCTGTTCGATGGGGAACAACACATCAGCATCGCATCGCTACCAGAGATGTATGAACGAACAATTCCGATTTACACATTCAGTAAATCGTATGCAATGACTGGACTGCGTCTTGGATATCTCTCGATTAAGGATCCCGCTGTCCGTGACCGAGTCAAGAAAGTGCTCTACTACAGCTGCAGTAATGTTTGCAGTGTGGTGCAGTTTGCCGGTGTGGGCGGTCTGGAAAACGCGCAAGCACGAATTGAAGAATTTCGAATAGAACTACAGGCCCGCCGTGATCTTTTCTATAACGGTATTCGTAACCTCGGAGGTGCAGTACTTAACGGCGAGCCCCCAACTGGTGCTTTTTATGCCTTTCTTCGCATTAACCCAACCTGGAAACCCGAGTCTCGCCTATCAAAAGCAGACTCGCAGTCTTGGGCATTCGTTGAGCATCTTATCCGACAGGCTAGAATCGGTTGCGTCCCGGGGGTTGACTTCGGCCCTCATGGTGAAGGCTACGTGCGGTTCTGTTTTGCGCGCAACAGAGCCGAATTGACAGGAGCACTTGATGCGATGCAGCGCTTGTTCAGTGCAACTCACTAAATCAACACTAGAGGAGATGCCGACCGCCATCCACACGCACCGTCTCACCCGTTATAAAGTCAGTCTCGATAAGCGCTCGTACTGCCTTAACGATTTCTTCGTCCCCGCCCCAACGACCAGCAGGGGTTGCCTTTTCCACTGCCCGCCGGTCCGCATCAGGAAGACCCTCCGGAGGCCGAATTGGTCCGGGAGCAATCGCATTAACAAGAATTCCTGAGTCCGCCAACTCAAGTGCTAATGCTTCAGTGAGGCCGATGACACCGACTTTAGCAACATAGTAAGGAAGGTAGCCAAGATAAGTTGGGCGGCCACTCTTCGCAGTCCAGTCTGATACATTAATGATGCGACCACCACCAACTGCGCTCATGTGTGGCGTAGCCGCACGGGCACAAAGAAATGCAGCTTTTAGATCCACAGCTAGCCCCAAGTCCCAATCCTGCCCGGTTAAGTCGTCATAAGAAGTACGCTTGTAGACCGAAGCCATATTCACAAGTACATCCAAGCGACCCAGATTTTGCACAGTCGCAGCCACAAGTGAATTGCAATCCTCCTCAACCGTTAAATCAGCATGCGACACAAAGGTTCGACGGCCAAGTTTGCGAATTGCGTTAGCCGTCTCCTCGACAGCTTCTTGAGACCGATGGTAGGACAGTGCCACATCGGCTCCAGCGGCCGCGACTGCAGTGGCTACAACGCCACCAATTCGACGACCTCCAGTAATGAGCACCACACTATCTTTCAACTGCATAACTAATGTAAAAATAAGGATTGCTAGTTTTAGTGGTCAAGGAATAGCGTAATCAATTTTTTGGTTGCGGTTGGGAGATTCTACGAGACCTAGTTGCACCAGTTCTAGCGCGATACCCGTCAATCGACACTGCCCCTGGACCATTTAGTAACAGGCAAACCAGTCCCCCAAGCAAAACCATGGCAAATTCGTAACCATGCCCCACACCAGGCTCAAGACTTAAATTGAGAAAAAATCCATGGGGCAGATGAATCTTCCAAATAGCAACACCCATGTTGATGGCAAGCAAGATGGCCGCAAAACGCGTCCACACCCCGAGAATAATAGCCGCACCTCCAAAAAGTTCGATCACTCCGACGGTCAGGACCAAGAGGAGTGCCGGTTGCAAACCGGATGCTTCAAACATGGCCGCAGTCTCTGCCGGACTTCCGCCAAAAACTGGGAGAAGTTTCGGTAATCCATGAGCCAAAAAAACTACGCCAAGGACGAGCCGAAGGATCGTAATACCCCCTCCATGCATCAGGAGTGCTCCACCAGCTTATCTATGTTCTCCATATTCAAACACCGTCCCCAGTAGGATTCACTGGTTGCATTGGTTGATTCTAGAATTCTAGCTAATTGTACTTCGCTAATACTGTACTGCCCGCGAGCTAATCTCATGTCCAACCCGCACTACGTTGTCCTCCATCTCGTCGCTGTTCACGAATTACTTCATCCATGCGTTTAAACAGGTCCCGCAACTCCGCAGGAAATTCAATGGCTTTAAAAGTTCCCCGATTGACGCAAGCCACCTGGTAACCACCTGCGGCAACGAGTCGACGGGTGACAGATTCCCGTATTTCAAATCCGTAGTTGATACGTCGTGCGGTGATGGATTCCACAGCGATACCGATTTCCAGTACATCCTCGGCACGAGCAGGTGATCGAAATCGACACGAAGTATCGACTCTTGGCATGAGCAGATCGAAATCCTCAATCAGTTCCATGCGAGTCCGGCCAAGACTTCGGAACAACTCATCTTCGGCTTCCTCAAAAAATTTAAAAAAATTACCGAACCAGACGACTCCCGCAGCGTCGGTGTCAGCCCAATGCACACGAACGTTCACTCGATAGAAGGAATTAGCCACAATTCATTACCCTATTCCGAAAATTCCAGACACCCATCACACTATTAACTGGATGGTTACACACTACTTCACCCTTAACTCCTGCGCAGCCCTGAACTAACCAAGAGTTACACTTTTTCTCGAAGGCCTAGCATTGAGACCTTAGCTAGTTGGCACCAGCGCAATGACTCGAACCGGACTACCGGAGCCCCGTTCAATCTTGAGCGGTGTGGCAATTACAACTGCGCCGGTCGTGGGCAGCAGATTGACGTTTGTTAGTTGGGTCAGACCATACTTGCCAGCGCCATGCATCGTAAAATGGTTTGGAAACGGCGGATCTGAGGTCGCACCAACCGCGGCATCCGTGCCGACTGCTTCAGTGCCAACACCAAGGATGTCACGCTCAGTCGCAAGGAAAGTTGCAGACTCTAATCCAAAACCTGGATAGTGTGGTACTCCACTTGAATCAGCGTTGAAGTATGCTGCGGCATCCTGTCCCCGAGAGGCCCAGCCTGTGTGCAGGATGACCCATGCATTAGACGGGATTTGTCCGTGTTCGGCCTCCCAATTCTCAATAGTTTCCTTCGTGGCAACGAAGTCTGGGTTTGCTTCGACCTCAGCAGTCACGTCAATGACAACCGCAGGTCCGATGAATTCGCTAGCTTCTAGATCATCGACACACGGTAAATCACGACCAGAAATCCAATGACACGGTGCATCAAAATGTGTTCCCACATGCTCCCCAACCTCAATCCAGTTCCAGTACCATGCCGGTCCATCATCGTCAAAGTTGGAAATCAAATGCGACGTGAACCCTGGCGTATTAGCCAATGGTGGCGGCAGTTGAATAATAGGCGTCTCTGCATTGAGTGGTTGAGTCAGATCAACCACTGTTACCTTACCCGAGCTTAGACCATCGATAAGAGTCGCGATGGGCTCTGGCTCTGGAACAGGTTCCGATATTTGAGCAGGAGTACAAGCCACGAATAGCCCAGTAAAAACAACCATCACAATGAAACCAAGCACCTTGCGCATGACAGCGCTCCTTTCAAGTAGAAACAGGCTAATCATACTCGAAGCTAGAAATTCACGTGCGCGCCTTTTTAAACTTCTGTAACTACTTTCATGCTCGTCTTGAGGAGCTACTGCCCCCTAAACTAGCCTCTTTAAGGCGCCTTCTTCCGTGTTTCGTGTCGACTCCTGTATCCTTATAGGTGATGCACCTGTTAGGTCTACCGTGGCCAAGCTTTTTCGTATTGATCGTGATCCCGCTCGCCGTGATCGCCTACCAGTACTACATCTGTTGGCAGATAAAAAGGAACCGTCGCCAATAATTCTTGGTCGATCTTATGACCGCCTCAACTTTAGGACTCTTGATCTTTGGTGCTTACCTCGTTGTCGTAATTGCGATTGGTGTCGCCTCTGGTCGGCAGCAACGGAGCGAGGCTGACCTATGGGTCGCCGGTCGACGATTTGGAACTCTTGTGATGACACTGGGCATAATGGCCGCGGTTATGCATGGGGGCGCAATACTGAGTGGCGTTGCTTTCGCAGGAAGTTTCGGAGGAGTAGCGATTCTTCCACTGATGAGTTTTGCGTTTGGCTTTCTTTTTATTCTAGTTTTCTTCGCGCGAAAGCTGAGACAAATTAACGTCTTTACCTTGCCTGATTTTATGGGCGACCGTTTCGATAGTCACACTCTTCGTACATTTAGCGCATTCGTGGTTGCAACTTCGAGCATCGTGTACCTGATTGCACAAATCCGAGGAATCGGACTGATCTTAGAGCAATTACTCAACATCCCATTCGTGCTAGCAATGGTTCTCGGAACCGGACTTTTCATATTCTATGTAGCCCTTGGAGGTATGCTCGCTATCATTTGGACCAACGTTTTTCAATTCGTTTTAATGTGGATCGGCCTCATCATCTTGATGCCAGCCGTTTACAATGCTGTTGGGGGTTTCACGAGCGTAATGCATCAGGTAGAGGCTGTGGCACCTGGCTGGACCTCGCTTACCGGCACTACTTGGAATTGGGGCTATTTACTGTCGTGGTGGCTTGTTTGGTTTGTAGCGTACTCAACACGCCTTGAATTACTAACTAAGGTATTCGTAGCGCGTGACGCGAAGGTCGCCCGTTATGCGCTTCCTACCTCTTGCCTGCTGATTTGTATTTTTCTACTGTACGGCAACCTTTATCTCGGTGGTGCAGCACGCATTCTAGTTTGGGACGGAATCCAAACGCCTGACCAAGCATTTCCCGCGCTATCAGCTGCCGTACTCGGACCATTCGCGTCATCCATCACGTTGACTGGCATCGCGAGCGCAGCGATGTCAACGACCGATTCACTCCTGTTGTTGTCAGGAGCCGCAGTCGCACACGATTTCTTACGTAAGTCGTATCATGAACCGAGAGGCATTGTTAAAAGCGAAAGCTACTACTTACGTGTGTCACGGTTGACGATCATCGGTATAGGAATCATTGCACTACTGTTAGCCCTAAAAACACCCGCGTTGATTCTTGCGATTGTTTCGTACGCAGTCGCCATGGTTGGAGCCACGTTCTTTTTTCCCTTATTGTTCGGTTTAACCTCTTCTCGAACAACTCCTATAGCAGCCACGGCGTCAGCCATTGGTGGTTTTTTAATTACAGCGATTTGGGTTGGGCTCACACTAGCCGGAGTGTCTTGGGCGGTTGCCGTTCATCCAATTGTGCCAGGAATGGCGCTCAGTCTTCTTTTGATCGTCGGGTTGACGCCAATCACGGCCTCAACACCTAAACTCGTGCTCCATCGTTTTTTTACGGAAATATAAATTTTTCTGCTGTATCACCATACGCGAAATGATTCAGGTCGCTCTATAATCCAGATTAATTTGTGCGAACCCGAGACAGCGCCTGCTTCCAACCTGCAAGCATTTGCTCTCGTTCAGCGCTACCCAACATCGGTTCAAATAAGCGATCACGACGTCTCACTGACTGAATTTCCTCCGGACTGCTCCAAAAACCTGTGGAAAGTCCGGCGAGAAAGGCGACCCCTGAAGCCGTGGTTTCCAAAATCGTCGGACGATCAACTGGCACGCCAAGTAAGTCAGCTTGAAACTGCATCAGAAACTCATTTGCTGCTGCACCACCATCGACCCGCAGTTCACGAATGTCGGCACCGCAGGCGGTCATGGCATCGACCACATCACAAGTCTGGTACGCCAAGCTTTCAAGGGTTGCTCGGACGATGTGGGCTCGACCAGCACCACGTGTCAGACCAAGAATTGCACCACGCGCCTCCATGTCCCAATGAGGAGCTCCAAGTCCGGTAAATGCTGGCACAACGTGGACGCCAAGTGTATCCGGCACGCTTCGAGCAATTGATTCGGTGTCAGAAGCCTTCACGATCAAACCCAACTCGTCCCGCAACCACTGAATGGCGGCGCCCGCGACAAAAATCGATCCTTCGAGCGCGTAGGCCGGCTGGCCAGACTCATCGCAACAGATGGTCGTCAACAGACCGGGCTGGACCGGCGGTCGCAGTGCTCCCATGTTCATCAGCACGAAACTGCCGGGGCCATAAGTGTT
>CAJXDY010000001.1:0-106080 GCA_913052135.1 uncultured Acidobacteriota bacterium | reverse complement strand
GAGACCTTGACCTTCACTTTAAGCAGGTCAAGTTGCACTTCTAAAATGTTTCAACCATATAAGAATTCCGCCGATCACTAAGCCAGCCATAAGGGCACTGACAACAAAGACTCCTGTAATGCCTATCGATTGAAGCAGAACATCAGCGACAGTCGTTTCAGGTGTCAATTCATCTGGAATTTGAATAATGATCGGAGTCGTTGGCTGTATATGCATCAAGTGGCCAGCTCTTTTTGTTTATTTAATCTTGTTCCATCGCTCACTCGCACAGGCTAGCTCCACCAAGGTTCGAACTGCTACGCCAGTCGGACCTTTTTTTTGATATGCGGAATTCTCCTCACACCAAGCCGTTCCAGCAATATCCATGTGTGCCCATGGTCGACCACCGGTAAATCGCTTTAAAAACATTGCTGCGGTTATCGCAGACGCAGGGCGACCTCCGACGTTTGCTACATCGGCAATGTCGCTTCGAAGCTGTTCCGAGTAATCATCAAACACTGGCATCGTCCAGACCCTGTCTCCAGCCTGATTAGCTATATCCTGCACAGTGTTGACCCAAGAATCCGGAGCACCAAATAATCCGGAAGTAGTGTTTCCCAGTGCAACTACGCAACCACCGGTCAAGGTGGCAACATCTACCAAATGAGTCGCTCCCAATTCCATCGCATACCACAAAGCATCCGCTAGAATAAGACGTCCCTCGGCGTCAGTATTAATAACTTCCACAGTTGTGCCACTGGCTCCATAAAGCACATCTCCAGGTTTTACCGCACGACCGCCTGGCATATTTTCTGTCGTCGGCACTATGCCAATCACTCGAATCGATGGATTCAATTGACTAATGGCGCGCATGGCGCAAATCACAGCAGCACCACCAGACATATCCTCCTTCATTCGCTCCATGGATTCAGCCGGCTTGAGGGAGATCCCTCCACTATCAAAAGTGACACCCTTACCAATCAGGGCAAGTACTGGCCCCTCCGTTACTCCAGAAGGCTCGTGGCGCATTACAATGACACGTGGCGCCTCAACGCTGCCCTGAGCAACTCCAAGAAGCAAGCCCATTCCAAGCTCGCGAATAGATTCTTCATCGAGGACATCAATTTCTAACGAGGTGCCCTTTAAAATCTCTAAAGCCTGTTCTGCGAGGATCGATGGCGACAATTGATTACTTGGTTCATTAGCTAGCCTTCTGGCCAAGTTACTACATTCACCGAGTAACCGTCCTCGCAAAACTGCATTTTCGATCAATTCTGATTCGTCGTGAGTAAAAACAACTTGTAACGATCGCAATGAGGACAGATCTTGATCGCTTTCCGCCTTGTACAGATCCGGGCTAAATTCTCCTAGCGTTAAGCCTTCTGCCACCGCCTGAACTCCGATAACAGTTTTAATGCTCTCTGGAACAGCAAAAGCTATATCGTTTATTCGGCATCGGCGTCCAACTAACGCTGCTGCCGTGGCTACCTGGCGCAAGCGGCTCAGGGAATAAGGCCTCTCTTCCCCCATGCCGATCAACATTAAACGGTCCGCACTCCATGAATCATCAATCGTTTTAACGATAAAGTTTTCATACTTCTTTCCAGTGCACTCTCCTCGACTAAGTGCTCTTCCTAGTTCACCTCCAGTAGCACCATCAAGATCTGACAGTTCACTCGACCCATCAGACAAACTAATCGGAACCACCAGTAGGTCGGTGTCAACTTTTTCTAAAGGTAATTTCGCAGCCTTGATCACTGATTGCAACTCTTTCACCGGTTTCCATCTCCTCTAGTATTGACTGTACGCCGAGAGTCCTCATGAGAGAGCAACTCAACTTGGGTCGCTTGCCCTGAACGCAAGCGGTATCCTTTAATCGCTTCAGTTTCTTTAGAAACTAACGACACGATTACGTAAACAAAGTGTGGATAGTTCGCCTGACTCAAATCAGTTTCAGAAGGCTGAGGCAATGAGACCGGATGTGAGTGGTAAGCTCCAACCACTTCAAGCCCTTCGTTACGTGCAGTTCGAATCGCCTCGAAGTGGTCGACTGGGTCCACACGATAACGCGTTGGACTCTGGCAAAGGTTTTGGGCCCGTGCAGATCGCACAACCTGCTCTTTCGTGCCGATTAATAATCCACAGCATTCCAGAGGAGCCTCGTTCCGTGCGTGAGTCAAAAGACCTCGTCCAATAGACTCTGGCATCACAACCGCATCAACCGGTGACGATTTCACAGTAGCTAAACCTTCTCTTTTTTGTCCGATAAGCTGTCAACAATTGTCGGAATGGCTCCAAGTTCACTAACAAATTTAGACATTTTATCGATAACCTCATTAGAGTTGACACGCCCTGGCGTTAGAAACCACTCTCTGCCAGAAAACAGGTCTGCTCGTGCCTGCACGATGCCCCCGTTCACTTCATCAACCGAGAGTTTTCCTGAAATATAGCTAAAGCGATGGGGAAGCCCTGCAGCCAGGCTAACATCAATACCGGGTGAAGAAGTTACAGTAGTAATCAAAGCGGTTTCATTCACATGCTCGTCCAACAGCTTTAATACACTTAAATTATCCTGAATCGATCCAGCCAAGACGATCAGTTGAGCACCAGAGAGCATCGTGAGGTCATCGGCTGAAACATCGACTGCGTGCATCCGTTGTGCCACTTCAAGCACGCTTTTGTCATCCACACCAATAACAAGACAAGCTGGCCAACGCTGTCTTACCGCAAGAGCAATGGAGCCGCCTATGAGACGAATTCCAACGATTCCGATCCGGTCAAATATCGGCTGACTTTCGGAAGCCGATGGTGACGCCATCGGTAGAAGCCGTCCCCCTTCGGGAGTCACCAAGTGTGCCTCTTACTTATTGTTCCCACGTCTTACCGGATAAATTGTTCCAGACAAAGACTACGTTCAATCGCTGGAGCAATAATCCGTAGCTCTGCCATCAATCGATCGAATTGCTCTGGATACATGGATTGAGCCCCGTCACTTTTTGCATTGTCTGGATCACAATGAACTTCAATGATTAACCCGTCCGCGCCTGCGGCAATCGAAGCTCTTGCCATCGGGGCCACTTTGTCCCTTATGCCAATACCGTGACTGGGATCAGAAATAATCGGCAAATGACTCAGCTGATGAACAACTGGAATCGCAGAAATATCCAATGTGTTACGAGTGTAATTTTCAAACGTCCGAATTCCACGTTCACACAAGACCACAGCCGAATTCCCGCCCGCTAAAATATATTCTGCTGACATTAACCACTCTTCGATTGTTGCGGAAAGTCCTCGCTTAAGAAGCACCGGATGGCGTCTTCGACCCAGTTCTCTCAAAAGTGTATAGTTCTGCATATTTCTAGCGCCTACTTGAAGTAAATCCGCGTATTTACTTACAAGATCAATTTGGTTGATGTCCATCACTTCTGACACCAGTTTCAGGTCATGCCGATCGGCTGCTTTGCGAAGCATTTGAAGCCCTTCTTCACCAAGCCCTTGAAAACTATAGGGAGAACTCCTCGGCTTGAAAGCCCCGCCACGCAGAATCTTTGCGCCGGACGCCTTCACAGCGGCCGCAGTTGTTTCTACTTGTTCTTCGCTCTCCGCCGAACATGGTCCGGCCATAACAATTACCTCATCGCCACCTATGCGAACGTCGCCAATCTCAACAACGGTGTTTGTTCGCTGGAATGTCCGACTCGCGAGTTTGTATGGCTCGGTAATTCGAATGACTTCGTGTACGCCGTCCAGGACCTCCAATAAACGAGGATCAAATTCACGATTCCCTCCCACTGCTCCAAGGACGGTCCGTAGCGAACCAGTCGAGCGATGTACGTCAAATCCGAGATCGTCCAGCTTCGCAACGACCTCTTCAATTTGATTCTCGGCCGCCTCTTCTTCCATAACAATCATCATGGCCTCAATCTCCTCACTTTATTTCCTCTTCATCCATCCCAGAGCTGTTCCTATCATCTTCCATACGTCTGGTTTCGTCGATGATTTGTTTAAATAAACGCGTCATACCCACTCTGGATAGCGGTCCCCTACTCACGGCGTGAACATGATCAATGACCTCTCGTTCTCGAGTTGGCTGGTAGACCTCAAGACCGCTTGAGTGTTTTATTTGACCGATCTCGAGTGCGCACCCTGCTCGCTCGTTCAATAGTCGAACTAGTTCCTCATCGATGCGATCAATTCGATCGCGAAATTTCTCGATCTGCCCAGCATCTAACTCTATAAAGAGGCCGTCTCGCAGTTTTTTCTTGTCAGTCATGCTCACCTTCAGGGTCCTTCCGGCAATCCATCGGAGATCAACCAGGAAATATAACTCCCAACACGGTCTTCTAAGTCATCGCTTTCCCCAAACTCTGCAATAACACTGACTAAGCCGCTACCCACCACCGCGGCATCAGCCCATCGACCAACCTCTCGAATATGTTCAGGACTCGAGATGCCAAAACCAAGGGCGACTGGCATGTCTGACACGGTGCGGATGCGCTGCACAAGAGCCTCTGCATCCTGCGAAAGCTCTGTTCTAACTCCAGTCACACCAAGCCTAGAAATTCCGTATAGAAAGCCTCGACTACACTTAACGGTTTCTTTCATTCTAATTGTAGTAGTCGTCGGACTAATCAACCCAATCGTGTCTATCTCGACTTTAGACATAGTGTCAAAAAAACTCTTTCCCTCTTCAACCGGTAGATCGAGAACAAGCACACCATCAATCCCAGCTGCTGCAGCTCGTGCTCCAAATTCATCAAGGCCTAACGATAATATTGGATTCACATAAGTAAAAATCACAATCGGCGCCTCAAGGGATGATCGCATTTTCTCCAAAGTGGTCAGCGTTGACGTAAGAGTGGAACCGGCGGCTAAAGCCCGTTCTGACGCCCGCTGAATAACAGGACCGTCGGCCAGTGGGTCAGAAAATGGAACCCCAATCTCCAACACATCTGCCCCTGATGCGTCCAAGGTGCGTAATATGGATTCGGTTCGCGCCACAGTGGGATCGCCAGCAGTCACATAAGTTACCAATCCCGTTCTTTCCTCTCGACGGAGAGTTTTGAAAGTCTTGTTAAGGCGTGACATTTCGCCCTCCTACACTTTCGTTCTTACTCTCCTTCTTTAGCTGCTGTGCTACTGTGTCAACATCCTTATCTCCTCGACCAGACAAATTCACAAGTAACATTCGATCGGCATCCCAGGTGCTAGCGACCTCCATTGCGTAGGCAAGGGCATGAGATGACTCAAGCGCGGGAAGAATCCCTTCAAGGCGACTGAAAGTGCAAAATGCATTCAAGGCGGCTTCATCAGAAGCCCATTTATACTCCGCTCGTCCTGTCTCTCTTAACCAAGCGTGTTCTGGTCCAACAGCTGCATAATCAAGCCCGGCGGCTATTGAATGTGTTGCCTCTATATTTCCGTTGCAATCCTGCAACACATAACTCCGAGTTCCTTGCAAAACGCCTGTACTGCCTCCTGCAAAACGTGCTGCATGACGCCCTGGAGCAATTTCCGCGCCTCCTGCTTCGACGCCGACTAGTTCAACACCACTATCCTTTATGAATCCGTCAAAAATGCCTAAAGCGTTACTTCCTCCTCCAACGCAAGCAACCACTGTGTCGGGCAACCGCCCTGTCAATGCTTCGAACTGGACCCGTGCTTCTTGTCCAATAACAGATTGAAACTCACGTACCATCAAGGGATATGGATGCGGGCCTAAAACCGAACCTAACAAATAATACGTGTCGTGGACATTAGAAACCCAATCACGCATAGCTTCATTAATCGCATCTTTCAGAGTTCGGCTACCACTATCTACCTCCTTAACCGATGCACCCAATAAACGTATCCTCTCCACATTCAGTGCTTGGCGCACCATATCTTCTGCGCCCATATAGATGTCACACCTTAATCCCAACAATGCACACGCTGCGGCAGTCGCCACGCCGTGCTGGCCCGCGCCCGTTTCGGCAACAACGCGACCTTTACCCATTCTCAAGGCCAGCAGTGCTTGACCTAATGCATTGTTAATCTTATGAGCACCGGTATGTGCAAGATCTTCCCGTTTCAAAAAAATTCGTGCGCCCCCTACAGAGGCAGTCAAGCGTTTCGCTTCAGTCAACGGAGTTGGACGACCGACGTACTCCGTTAGTAAGATTTGCAATCGAGAAATAAATGTTGGATCTTTACGGGCTTCCTCGTAGGAAGCAACAAGTTCCTCAAGCGGCGCTACTAACGTTTCGGGCACATAGCTTCCGCCATAGACCCCGTAGTAACCACGTTCATCGGGGTCCCGTTCTCCAAACAATGGCTCCGAAAGGACTATCGGTTTAGTTGTCATTACTTTGCTGAGCCTTCTGGAGGTCCTGCTTCTACCGAAGCTAGGGCTTTAAAAAAGCTTCTCAAGCGTGCTGGGTCTTTTCGACCAGGATATTGTTCTACTCCAGATGACACATCGACACCAAACGGATGAACAGTCTTAACTCCCAAAGCCACTGTTTCAGGGCGCAACCCACCCGACAAGATTATCTTTCGACTTCTTGCGACGCTCCTTGCAAATTCCCAATCTATTGACTTACCCGTTCCACCCTTTTTAACAGGATCATGCGCGTCTAAAAGCACAGTCGCTGTTTCTGGAACATCACTCAGCGCTGTCATCATTTTTCCATTTTCAACGCTGACAGCCCTGATAATTGGAAGTCCGATCGATTGACAGTACACGTAACTCTCACAACCATGAAGTTGAATAGCGCCAAGGTGAACAATCTCAGCCACACGACGAACGTAGGAAACCGATTGATCAACAAATACACCTACCGGGATAACCGAAGGTGGGAGTACACTTCTCACCATCGCTGCTTTCTTGGGATCCACAAATCGCGGACTTTCAGGCCAAAACACCATTCCAATCGCTGACGCCCCAAATTCTACAGCCAGTTGCGCATCTTCCACGTTGGTAATTCCACATACTTTCGCGTAGACCATAAACAGACTTACCTTTAAGTTGTTCCCTGCACGAATTCAGATAGCGCTAAACCTGGACTCGCGGAGGACATTAATGCTTCACCAATTAAGAAGCCTTTGTAGCCAGCGTCTCGCAATGCCAACACACTAGCCTGATCGCCGAGGCCGCTTTCAGCAACGGAGACAATCGTATTCGGTACGTGCCTAATAAGGCTCTCAGAGGTTTCAACAGCAACCTCTAACGTTCGTAAATTTCGATTATTGACCCCGACGATGCTGGCTTCTGCTCGAACTGCCCGCTCTAGCTCACCAAGATCATGAACTTCTACAAGCGCAGCCATTCCAAGCAACTCAACACTTCGCAGAAGCTGCAACAACATCTGTTGATCAAGCGCGGCAACTATCAGCAATACTGCGTCTGCTCCTGCTATGCAGGCTTCAAGCACTTGATATTCCGAAATAATAAAATCCTTACACAGAACCGGAATGTCGACGGATACGCTTACGGCACGTAAATGCTCGATTGAACCATCAAAAAACGTCGGCTCGGTCAAAACAGACACAGCTGCCGCACCGTGATCCTCATATTCAGTGGCAAGACCTACAGGATCATAACTAGTAGTTAACAAGCCTTTTGATGGCGACCTTCGTTTGCATTCCGCAATTACATTAATAGTTTCTGTTCGAGACAGTCTCTCCCAGAACATTTTTCCTTTTGGGGATCTACTTGCGGCTAACGATTCCAATTCCTCAATCGAGTGCTGTTCTTCTCGAACAGATTTCGACTTTCGTGTCGCAGATATAATCGAGGCCAACAAATCCGATGCTACCAATGAAGTCATCCCTGCTAACTATGTGAAGCCAGCCGCGATATCGTAGCCAGCTTATGCAGAGTTTTTTTTGCGGCCCCATTGTCGATCGCCTCCGCCGCGCGTTCAAAACCATGCTTCAATGAAGATACTTCGCCAGCGATTAACAAAGCTGCACTGGCATTTAGCAGCACGATATCTCTAGCTGCGCTCTTCTCTCCCGCTAGCACTCTCTCCGCAATCAAACTGTTTCTCTCCGCATCTCCACCTTTAAGAGATAAAAGATTCACCTTTGAGCAACCGAAATCATCAGGGTGGAGGTAAAATGTATTCACTACCCCTTCCCTGCATTCCGAAACCTTGGTGTAACCTGTAGTCGAGATTTCATCAAGGCCATCAGCTCCATGTACGACCCAAGCACGCTCTGAGCCAAGTAATGCTAATGAGTGCGCTAGTAACTCTGTATGCTCAGGACGTGATACGCCGACCAGTTGACGGCGCGCTCCTGCGGGATTGGTGAGAGGTCCCAGCAGATTGAACGCGGTTCTTATTCCCAGATCCTTTCTCGCCTGCGCCGCGTGTCGCATAGAGGGATGAAACTTTGGTGCAAAAAAGAAGGCTATCCCGACTTCACGCAAGCATTGTTCGACTTGAAGTGGATGGGCATCAATATTGACGCCCATTTCTTCGAACAAATCAGCGCTACCACATTTACTTGAAACCGATCTATTGCCATGCTTGGCCACAGTTACGCCACATGCAGCTAACACAAGTGCGGCTACAGAAGATACGTTAAAGGTGTTTGATCTATCACCTCCTGTGCCGCACGTATCAAACGAGCCTGTATAGGTTTCTTGAAGCTTCACTGTGTGTGTGCGCATTGTGCGAGCAAGTCCCACAATCTCGTTTGGACGCTCACCCTTCATGGCTAACCCAACTAGTAAGCCGCCGATTTGTGCTGCAGTTGCATTACCATTCATTATCTGCGCCATGACAGAAGCCGCTTCGTCTGCGGTCAGGTCACACCTGCGGTTCAACTTCTCCAATATGTTTGCAAACATTACAATTCCAGAAAGCTTTGTACGATTCGAAGTCCCATTGTTGTGAGAATCGATTCCGGATGAAATTGAACACCGTGTATAGGCCAAGAAATATGTCTTACGGCCATTATTGAACCGTCATCAGTCGCTCGAGCTGCCACCTCAAGAGACTCCGGAAGATTTTCGTCAGAGACTACAAGTGAATGGTAGCGTGTCGCAGAAAATCCGCCCGTCAGGTCGCGAAAGATTCCGCGACCATCATGATTAATTGTCGAACATTTTCCATGACGTAATTGCCGATTCCGAACTACCATACCTCCAAAGGCCACACCAATTGCCTGATGGCCAAGGCACACACCCAAAATAGGCACACGTGAACCAAATCGACGAACAGCCTCAACCGAAATGCCAGCCTTTTCTGGACGACCAGGACCCGGAGAGATAACTAGGCGAGCTGGATTCATCGCTTCAACCTCGTCAACGGTTACCTCATCGTTACGGCGAACCATAATCTCTTCACCCAGTTGCCCCATATACTGAACAAGGTTGTAGGTGAACGAATCGTAATTGTCGATCACTAGGGTCATATTAATTCTCGATGGGCCATCTCGATTGCTTGCAACATCGCTTTTGCCTTATCTTCAGTTTCTTTAAATTCTGACTCAGGCACCGAATCAGCAACAATGCCAGCACCAGACTGTATCGAGGCGCGACCATCTCTAATCGTGATCGTTCGAATCCCGATACAGCAATCCAAATTACCCGCGAAATCTAGATAGCCAATAGCGCCAGCATAGATCCCACGGTGCGTAGGCTCTAATTGTGTAATTAGTTCCATCGCTCTAACTTTTGGCGCCCCTGAAACTGTACCTGCTGGAAAACACGCAGCCAAAGCATCCAGTTGGTCCTTGCCATCGGCAAGCCGGCCTTCTACCTTCGACACCAAATGCATCACATGAGAGTAGCGCTCAAGCCGCATAAATTGAGGGACCCTCACAGTTCCGTACTCGCACACTCGTCCAAGATCGTTACGTCCTAGATCGACGAGCATCACATGTTCGGCCCGTTCCTTCTCATCTGCTTTTAGTTCTTCTCCAAGGCGTTCATCCTCCCATACGTCCATGCCACGCGGTCGTGTTCCTGCAATCGGATGCGTCTCAACCTTCTTATTTTCAACTCTAACCAACATTTCTGGAGATGCCCCAACGATAACCGTTCGACCCATCCGCATAAAATACATGTAGGGAGACGGATTAATGTGTCGAAGTGCCCGATAGACAGTGAATGGATCGGCCGCAAGTTCAGTCTGAAAACGCCGAGAAAGTACGACCTGAAATATTTCTCCTTCAAAAATGTGAGACTGTGCAGTCTTAACAGAGGACTCAAATGATTTTTGGGAGAGATTTGAAGTTATCTCGAGTTCAGCTTTCTTCAATGGTTCTGATCGTGACAGTGTTCGCTCTAATTCTCTCTCCAAGAATGTCATCTTCGCGCACGCGAATTGATAAAGCGCCGGAAGATCATCACCTTTCGATACACGTGCGTTCGCTATAATCAGAATGCGATGTGCAACATGATCGAAAGCGAGCACCGTGTCAAAGAGCATGAAGGCTGCTTCATCGTCGCCATCGGATTCATTATCCAAAGAACCCTGGCGAGTCCAAGCTTCCTGCAGTGATGCTTCAAACCATGGGACCGAATCGTAACCAAGATAACCAACTGCACCACCAGTAAACCGCGGCAACTCTGCCATCACTGGAGAACGGTATTTCGTCATTAATTGTCGAAGCGTGCTCATAAAGGACTCGGGTCGTTTAGATATGACACCAGCGTGCTCGACGATGGTTTGTCCTTTTCGCGATCGCACAATTAGAAAGGGATCTTTCCCGAGAAATGAATACCGTGCGACCTGTTCACCACCATCAACACTTTCTAAAAGAAATGCGTTATCTGAATGCTCCGCAATTTTTAGAAATGCCGAGACAGGAGTCAGCAAATCAGCCATGATTTCTTTACAGACTGGAACAAAGGTTCCGTGCGACGCCAAATCGACAAACTCTTCCAAACTTGTCTGCTTCATGAGTCTCTCGCCGTCCATTCCAATGCCTTCATGGCTGCTTGTTCCATAACGATTGGGTTTGGCTTAGCACCAGTCCACCATTCAGCCTGGGCTTGTGCTTGAGCAACCAACATTTCCAATCCCCCTAATACGTCACAACCTTGCTGCGAAGCATCTTTCATGAGCTGGGTCTGCGTTGGGTTATAGACCAAGTCGTAAACCAAGCGACCATCCAAACAATCTGGTTTCATCGGAGTCTTATCAACATTAGGAAATGTTCCAACTGGAGTTGCGTTCACCAATAAATCCCAAGTCTTAGGTAACGGTGGCCACGTCCGTGCCACAGCTTTTCCAAGAGAAGCGACTGCTTTCGCATTGTCAAGGCGTCTTGCATGAACACTCACGATTGCACCCGCCTGACTCAATCCAACTGTCACCGCTCTCGCTGCACCCCCAGCCCCTAATACAGACGCACGAAGACCTTGCAACTGGATTCGCTGTTTAAGAGGCGCGAGAAATCCTTCTGCATCCGTGTTGATTCCAGACCAGCAATCAGGCTCACTACGGACAGTGTTTACCGCACCAATAAGCCTGGCAGCGGAGTCAGTCTTTTTGACTTGCGTAAGCATAGTCTGCTTGAACGGCGCGGTAATGCTCGCACCTTTAATTGAAAGCGCTTTTGCAAAACGTAGGAAGTCGGCTACATCATACGCTTCAAGTGGTAAGTACACCGCGTCTCGCTGTTGATCTGCAAAACTAGCATTGTGTAGTGCTGGTGAAATTGAATGGGAAATTGGATTTCCAACAACACCAAACACCTCCGTCTTGGATGTGATATGTCTATATCGAAAATGTTCGAGCATCTGATCAACATCCACTTGCCCTGGCGCTGCGTTGCCTACATAGGTCCAGCAGGATCCAAAGCGAGATGCAAGAATTCGAGAGGCCAATCCAGGTACTCCCATACCGATGACTACAGCACGATCTTGGTCGGTAGTTGTTTGACCAATCTCAAGCAGTGGAAGTAAATCGCACAATCGTGTGGCCGTAACAGCAACCTTAACAACGGCAGCGCCCATTGCTTGCATTGTCCGATATTGATTACGCAGATCGTGAGGTACTCCTTGAAAGTCGTGCATCGAGAGTACAATGTTTCGTCCACCCCGTTTTTTTATAGCGCTCTCAAAGCCTCGATTCCATTCCATGTCCACATAATCAGCGCCCGAATCAACCGCCTCAAAAAGTAGCCGACGACGTTCCTCTTCTGAACCTTTAAACAGACCGCCATCACGAATTGATCGACAAGTGATAATAACTGGACATCGACGTCCATTTAGGGCTGCTTGCACGTCTGGGTCTGAAACCGAATCCAGACGCAATTCAACTAAATCCACGTCACTTGCCTCATCTCGACGTTTTCTAAGTTCGGCCATGTTGTCGGCCATAACGGTAAGGCAAATCTGGGCTCTATGCATTCGTCTAAAACAAAAAAAACCTCTGCAGCAAATAAGCTGAAGAGGTGTTGAACTTGTTGTGCTAGATCTTTTTCGACGGTCAGACTGGCACAGTCACCCCTCCAGAACCAATGGTAAAATAGAAAAATCGCCACCAGGTTCGACAAAAACCTACGGCCAGGGGGTCAATCAACGTCAGCTTCGTGGTCAGCGATGAAATCATAAATATATCCGTGTCGAAATACGTCTTGATTCCAATAAAATGAGACTATCAAAGGGGTGCCAAGGCTGTCAATCATGGGGTAAAACTGAACCGAATCTGGCAGTTTTCTCCTTGACCCATAAACACTTAGTTGACTATAACGTCCTCAGCTCCTAACTTGAACTTTATGCTAAGACGCACCTTAATTACTGGCGCATTAATTCTAACCAGTCCCAATTGGTTGCTGGCATCAACCGATTTTATGCCCCTTCAAGAAGTTAAGGCTGGCATGACCGGTGTCGGTATTACTGTATTTGAGGGCAGTAAACGAGAAGAATTCACTGTTCAGATCCTCGGCATTCTCAAGAATATTAATGGCCCACAAAGAAGTCTTATTCTTGCTCGGCTCGCAGGAGGTCCATTAGCTGAGACCGGAGTAATCCAGGGCATGAGTGGAAGCCCTGTCTATATTAACAATAGACTCGTTGGAGCTGTGTCACACGCATTGGGACAGTTCGTGCAAGAGCCAATTGCAGGTATCACGCCCATTGCCGATATGATAGAAGCGGTTTCTCAACCGAACCTGAGACCACCGTCACGTCAGGTCAACCTCACTCTTCCGATTACGAATGAGAGTTTTCTTGGCGCTTTCAAGCACTCGTTACTACAGAATAACTCTTCTGGTTCAAGTCTTGGCAATGTGATCGGTAGAGGTTTGTCTCAAGAGAGCGCAAACCGACTCGCCGCACTCCTCCGACCGATTGACACTCCTCTTATCTTTGGTGGATTCACAGACGATTCTCTTCAATTCCTGAGTGATTCATTTTCAAGTAACAGTATTTCTCCAGTCTTTGGTGTTGGAACTGTTCAGGATGAGCAAGAGAGAAACGTTTCTATCCCTCTTCGTGCCGGCGATCCTATCGCGATCAGCCTGATCAGTGGAGACTTGTTTATCGCTGGAACAGGTACGACCACACTGGTTGACGGTAATCGTGTTTATGCATTTGGTCATCGCTTCCAAAATCTAGGTCCAACGGATTTTAGAATGCACCGCGCGGAGGTGCAGATTGTACTCCCAAGCCTTCTATCCTCCACACGAATTGCAGTCGTTGGTGAGCCTATTGGAGTGTTCCAGCAAGACCAGCCCACCGCAATCGCTGGCACCCTCGGTGTGGCCGCAAGAGTAATTCCTGTTACCGTGTCTCTCACCGCTCCACATTCGAGTGTCGAACAACGACTGATGAAATTCGATATGGCACACGATCAACTCATGACGCCACTTCTCGCATATGTCTCGGTTTTGAGCACTTTGACAGCATACGGACGAGAAATCGGAACTGCTACCTACACTCTGAGTGGAAGAACAAAAATTACTAATCAAAACGATGTGCTCTTCGACAACATCTATACAGGGCCGTCATCCGCAATAAGCGCTGCCACGTCAGTAGCTGGACCGCTCGCAATGTTGCTAAATAACAATTATGAGGAGGCACGCATTGAGAAACTTTCACTCATAATCACTGCTGTAGAAGAAGTTAAGACTGAAACAATCGAACGCGTTTGGTTAGATCAAGTTCGACTTTACCCGGGTCAAGTGATAGACCTCAACATTACGACGCGGAACTACCGAGGAAGTGAAACTCTTCGAACCCTTCCGATCGAAATCCCAACCAATGCTCCAGCCAATTTATCTTTACTGGTCTCCGGAGGACCACAATTCACCCTGTGGGAACAACAAGAAGTTCGTCCTCCAGTAAAACCGCGTAATATGCCTCACTTGATTAGGTTGCTAAACAATGCGCGGCAAAACAATCGTATCTACGTTCGTCTGTTTGGTGATGATTATGGCGCGGTGGTTCGAGGAGAGCACTTCACCTCTCTTCCACCTTCAATGTTAAATATTTATCGCTCTGACGGCAGCAGTGGCACAACGACTCCACTGACAAAAGCTACTTTCTATGAGACAGACATCTTAAGCGACTATGCAGTAGAAGGCCTCCACTTGCTGCATTTAGAAATCGCTGCACAATGACCGGTTTTTTTCAAGACAACATGGAATCGATATGCGCTTTCAATTAATTCTTTGCTTACTCTTCCTTATTGCGTGGCAAATAACCCAGGGACTAGCAGCTGTGCCAATTACATGGCACGTTTCGAGTCGCGATCAGCTTTTAAGCGGAGAACTAGAAAACTTAGCGGTTCATGAAAGCGGCCAATTAATGTTGGCACCGCAAATTAATGAGTTGCACAATCCCAACACGCCAATAATTTGGGCACTTCAAGAAGCAACTGACGGAGCCCTCTGGTTAGGCACGAGTAGTAATGGTCATATTTATCGATTTAGCGAAAGCCAACCAACTCACCAAACCTTTGAGGTAGAAGAACTTGAAGTTCATGCCCTTGCTTCTGGGTCCGACGGTTCCGTTTATGCAGGAACGAATCCAAACGGAAAAATTTACCGCCTCGCACCTGACGGTAGTGCAGAACCAATCTATGATCCTGAGGAAACATACATCTGGGCGCTCACTGTCGATCCCAGTGGCACCTTATATGCGGCTACAGGCCGAAGCGGAGCGATTTACAAAATTACCCCAAACGGTGAGGGAGAAATCTTTTACGACGCAACAGCAACCCATATCATTGCGCTTGGATTTGATCCACAGGGTAATTTGATTGCTACCACAGAATCGCCAGGACAAGTCATTCGAATCGATGTGGCAGGAAACGGATTTTTACTTCTCGAATCACCATTCACCGAAGTCCGAGCCATAACCCATGCTCCAGATGGATCTTTCTATGTCGCAGCACTGCGTGATTCGGCCGTCGACTCGATGCAAAATACAGCAATTACTACCGGCTTGCCGGAAGCTGATATCTCAACCGCTGTGAATGTCAGCACACGTTCAACGCAAACTTATAGCTCGAATTTGGAAGATGCCACGGGCGCCGTGTACCACATTCTCCCAGACGGTATGTGGGATATCTACTGGTCCTCAACTAGCGAGGTTCCCTACGATCTACTCATTGATAGTGATGGAAGTCTGCTTATAGCAACAGGTCAGGAAGGTAGAATCCTTCGTCTCTCTGGTAATCCCGTTAGGGCCACGCTCCTTGCCACTACGCCGGCGCAACAGGTGACCGCTTTCATGCAATCATCGAAAGGTGTCACCCATTTTGCGACTGCTAATCCCGGAAAAGTTTTTGGGATTACCAATACACTAGCCTTCGAAGGCACCTACTTTTCAGAGGTCAAAGACGCAACCAATATATCGACGTGGAGCACAGTCAAATGGCGGGCTTCTACACCAAGTGACAGTCGCATAGATATTTTTACTCGTTCTGGAAATACCAGAAACCCTGGCAAAAACTGGAGCGCCTGGTCCGAAGCTTATGAACATCCGACTGGAAGCCATATCGAAAGCCCAAAGGCGCGGTACTTCCAATGGAAGGCAGTGCTCTACAAAGGTGAACAGAACAGTTCACCTATGCTCACTTCGGTTACTGTTTCCTATCTTCCAAGAAATCTGAAGCCGATACTCTCCTCTGTTACGGCGCATCCAGCCGGAACTGTTTTTCAAAAAGCATTTTCAAATGGAGATTTTGAAATCGCTGGCTACGATAACAGCGCCTTGAATACTAAGCAGGAGATCACCCTTGAAGCTCAAGCGACAAGACAAGCGACTACCCCTTTAACGGGACGTCGAGCTTATCGCAAGGGGCTGCAAACCTTCGAATGGGCAGCAACCGATCCTGATGATAATCGCCTTCTCTATCAGGTCCACTATCGTAATGAAGGAAACATGTCGTGGAATATCTTGATCGAGAATTTATGGCAACCAATTTTTGTCTGGGACACTACATCAGTTCCTGACGGTGATTATGTCATCGCCATCACAGCATCCGATGCTCTCGCCAATCTGCCTAGTGCAAGCCTGACCGCTCAGCGTGAAAGCACTGTTTTCACTATCGACAACACCGCTCCCAATATCGAATTGATGCCGATTCGTCAAGAACAGGCGGACCTGTCCCTATCGTTCGTGGTGCAGGATGTAGGGTCTTCGATTGAGCAGGTCGAGTACTCTTTGGACGCTAGTTCTTGGGTAGCAGCACATCCAAGCGACGGAATTTTCGATTCACAGCGCGAAGAATTTGAAATAACAATTACGCCACAGTCGTCAATAGCTGAAATCGTAGTCCGAGCCACGGACGCCATGAACAATACTGGCACGGCTAACGTAAAATGGCTAAGTACTGTGCCGTAACATTTCCCCTCACACAAACCATGATCATTGCGATTATCATGCGAGCAACCATATGTTAAATGGATTATTCGTATTTGTAATCGTCGGCTCAATATTGCTCGCTGCCTTAACGGATCGCATGGAGCAAGTTAGTCAGGCCGTCTTGTCATCTGCGGGTGATGCAGTGACACTTGCCATTGGACTCGTTGGAGTAATGGCCTTCTTTCTTGGTCTAATGCGGGTCGCAGAAGATGCGGGGCTTTTGCGGCGCGTGGCTCGAGCCATTGGACCCGTGATGCGCTTACTTTTCCCAAGTGTACCAAGCGACCATCCTGCAATGAGCGCCATGATACTGAACATCTCAAGTAATATGCTCGGACTGGGAAATGCAGCAACTCCATTTGGCATTCGAGCGATGGAAGAACTGGATAAGTTAAACAGCCGTAAAGGAACCGCTAGCAATGCTATGGTGCTTTTTCTAGCCATTAATACGGCTGGCTTGGCCGTGTTGCCGTCAGGTGTAATTGGTCTTCGGGCATCGCTTGGGTCTGCAGACGCAGCAGGAATATTACTACCCACATGGTTTGCGAGTGGCTGCGCAACAATCGTTGGCGTTCTGGCGGCTACATTGCTCTCACGATTACCATATTACCGAGTATCCGAACCTCCCGGGTTACCGGCTAAACAAGAACTAAAGGACAACGCCTCCAAGTCACAAGAGGTTACGAGTATTGAGGACACAGGCTTAGAAGGAAATCCATCTAGAGAAATATCAAAACGCCGGTGGGTTGTTCTCGCTTTTTGGATTACCTTTATCGGTCTTTTTATTCGTCACATACTAACAATGCCAACCGATTCCTCCGTCGACGACCTTGCTCGCAGCATTATGTCCAACTGGAGTCTGCCGGTAATCATCGCGAGCCTCATATTATATGGATGGGCACGTGGAGTTCGAGTTTATGAATCATTGATTACAGGTGCGAAGCAGGGATTCGAAGTCGCACTCCGGATTATTCCGTATTTGGTTGCCATCATCGTTGCGATTGCAATGTTTCGAGCCTCCGGTGGAATTGATTTAATGGGCATCATGGTTGGACCGATTACCACCTTAATCCAGATGCCACCGGAAGCACTGCCAATGGCACTCCTCCGGCCGCTTTCAGGATCTGGAGCATTTGGCATCATGGCTGAGATCATGAACGCTCATGGCCCCGATTCCTTGATTGGATACATGGTCAGCACTTTTCAGGGTAGCACTGAGACAACTTTCTACACCTTGGCCGTATATTTTGGGGCTATCGGTATCGTTAAAGCTCGACACGCGGTCATTTCGTGTCTGATGGCTGACGTCGCAGGAATTTTGGCAGCAGTATTCATTGTTAATCTCCTATTCGGATAACTTCTACACCCTGGCGATTCACTACGAATCATCGAAACCGCTCGGTCGGCAGGAAACGGACAGTCTGACACTCTGGTAAAAGGCTTCCATAACTTCGTGTAAAATAACTGTATATGTTGCGTTTCTTAACAGCAGGTGAATCTCATGGTCAGAGCTTGGTGGTTATTCTTGAAGGAATTCCCGCTGGCCTAACACTAGATTTCGACGCCATTACGAATGATCTTCGTCGTCGCCAAGGTGGATACGGCCGTGGAAATCGTATGAAAATCGAATCCGATCGCGCCCAGATCTTATCTGGAGTCCGAGCTGGACAGACGATCGGCGGTCCTATTTCCATGCTTATTGAAAACAAGGACTGGATTAACTGGGAAAGCACCATGAGGGTTGAAGCGCCTGACAACCATGAGCCTGATGAAAAGTCACGCTCAAGACCAGTCGTTTCGAAACCTCGACCTGGCCATGCGGACCTTGCAGGAAGCTTGAAATACGCCAGGCAAGATATTCGAGATGTTCTCGAAAGAGCAAGCGCACGGGAAACAGCGGCAAGGGTTGCAGCAGGGGCGATAGCTCGACAACTTCTGCAACATTTCGGAATCGAAATTATCAGTCACGTTACTAGGATAGGCGGCTTATCTCTAAACGATCCTTTGGCCGTAACTTTCAAAAAGGCACAGGCAATACCGGCTGACTCACCTCTTCGATGCGTCGATCGCGAGCTGGAAAAACAGATGACTGCCGCTATTGATAAGGCCCGGGCGGCGGGAGACACCTTGGGAGGCACGTTCGAGGTAATCGTTCATGGAGTCCCAGTTGGACTCGGCAGCTATGTGCAATGGGATCGAAAACTAGATGGACGTTTTGCCCAAGCTTTAATGTCTATCCCTGCAATCAAATCAGTCGGTATCGGCCGAGGTCCTGCAGTAGCGGAGTTATTGGGATCGCAAGTCCACGACGAAATAGTACTGAGTTCTACTACAAAAGCTAGCAGCAAACAGCCTTTGGGAATCAGTCGTCCAACCAATAACGCGGGAGGGCTCGAAGGAGGAGTCAGCAATGGTGAAGAAATCCGCCTCTCAGCCTGCATGAAACCTATCTCAACATTAATGAAGCCTCTCAGGTCCGTAGACCTCTCGACCATGACTGAGGCAGAAGCTACTGTTGAACGAAGCGATGTTTGTGCTGTACCAGCAGCAGCTGTAGTCGCTGAAGCTGTAGTTTGCTTGGTTTTGGCTGACGCTTTCATGGAAAAATTCGGTGGTGACTCTATTGCCGAGCTATCTAAGCATTTTGGAAATACAGATTCCTTCGTCGAAGTGGTGACTGGACGAGACGAATCAATGAACTAGTTCATAGGCTGGTAACCTAAGATGCTTCGGCCTATCGTCAAACACGGTAACGTCACGCTCCATCAGCCTGCAGAACTTGTTGAACATTTAACTTCTGATATTCAATCCCTTATCGACGACATGATTGAATCGATGTATGCAGCTCAAGGGATAGGGCTGGCTGCGCCTCAAATTGGAGTTGGGCTCAGGATTTTTGTGATCGATTTGTCTGGAGGAGAACAATCTTCTGAAGTCTACGTGGTCATTAATCCCAGAGTGATCGAATACGACGGCACACAATTAGAGGAGGAAGGTTGTCTTAGTTTACCCGGGTTCACGGCAACCGTTCCTCGACCCTCACGAATACTTGTAGCCGGACTTGACCGCCAAGGTAAAGAGTTACAGATTGAAGGTGGTGACTTGTTGGCCAGAGCTTTTCAACATGAAATAGATCATCTTGACGGACGACTGTTTGTCGATCGACTAAAAGGCATCAAACGAAGTCTGATAATCCGACGCATGGATAAACTTAAACGTCAGGACCAATGGTGAGGATCGCATTTTTTGGAACACCAGAATTCGCTCTTCCAACGCTCTGTCGACTTGTAGAATCGTCTCATTCTGTAGTCGCAGTGGTGACCCAACCTGATCGCCGGCGTGACCGCGGGCAGAAAACCCGCACTTCACCCATCAAAACGTTTGCGCTTGAACATCAACTGAAGGTGTTTAACCCTACACAAGTTCAAGACGCTAAATTTCGACAGTTACTCTCAGACACCAAACCAGATCTCGGCGTGATTGCCGCCTATGGACAAATTTTACCTGACGAACTATTGAAACTGCCTCCTTACGGCTTCATTAACGTACACGCATCACTGCTACCAGATTATCGTGGTGCAGCACCAATCCAGCGGGCGATTCTAGATGGACGATTAGAGACCGGAATCACAATTATGCGTGTCGTCTCTAACCTCGATGCAGGACCAATACTAGCAACTAACAGTCGACCAATTGCACTCACCGAAAATGCATTAGAGGTGGAGCAAGCGTTAGCGGTCATTGGGGCCAAACTTTTAACTGAAACCGTCGATCAAGTTCTTGCTGATCAGTTAAGGGAACAACCACAGGATCATAATGCTGCAAGTTACGCGCATCGTCTTAAGAAGACTGATGGATTAATCGATTGGGAAACACCTGCAATGTCTGTTCACAACAAGATCCGGGCCCTCCATCCTTGGCCTCATGCATTTACATATTGGGATCGAAATCGATACCTAATACTAGAAAGTGCTCCACCGTTGCATCCTTTTGAGAAACAGGCTAAACAATCTCCAGGACAGATCGTAGCTGTTAACTCAAAGGCTCTAGTGATTGGCACCGGCGATTCAGTTGGTTTATCCATTCTGAAAATTCAACCTGAAGGTCGGCGTCCTATGTCCATTCGGGACTTCGTATCTGGCTACCACATAACTCCAGATGCGAAGTTTCAGTCACTGGCTCAGGTATGACTAGTCCAGCTCGTAGCGCAGCATTCTATGCGTTCTGGAGTGTGACACAGAAGAGAGCGAGCCTGCCTCAAGCTCTGAACAAGACGCGTCAAGATTTATCAGATAAGCGCGACCGCTCGTTAGCTGCAGACATCGTTACAGGAACGCTACGGTGGCAAGGCATGCTAGATCATGTGATTCAAGAATGTGCACATCGACCAAATAGCAAGCTGGACCCTCGAATATTGGATTTATTGCGTATCAGCGCATATCAAATATTTCGGCAAGATCGTGTACCAATCGCAGCTATAGTAAACGACGCTGTCAATCTCACTCGCGAAATAGGACGCGCTCACGCGGCAGGATTTGTCAATGCCGTACTGCGATCTATGACAAGGGTTCGACACGAACCTCCACTGCCAGCTCAACCAGATCCGGAAGAACTTGCTGCCCATGAGAACACATCCTTCGAAGATTGGCCGCAGCCGCTGCAGGATGCCACTCTAGATTATTTAAGCACGACAGAATCACACCCGCGTTGGCTCGTCGAGCGTTGGATTATCCGTTATGGATACTCCTCCACCCTAGCTTGGGCGCATTTCAATAACACTCCTGCACCTCTTACTCTAAGAACCAATCGCATCAAAACCGACCGAGACACATTAATAAAAGAATTAGAACAACATGCCGTTCACGTCACACAAGCTAGGCATGCACCTGATGGATTGATCGTTCTAGAGGGTAATCCTCTACATACACCTCTTGCTCAATCCGGAAAATTTTTTTTTCAAAGTGAAGCATCACAATTAATTTCATGCCTAGCTAATGTCCAATCAGGACAACAGGTTCTTGACACGTGCGCTGCCCCTGGAGGAAAGACCACAGCTCTTGCAGCCGATATGAACAACAGTGGTTTTCTGGTGGCCACGGATGTTCGAAAGTCTCGCATAGCATTACTTGCGAAAACCATTAGGCATAGTGGTGCGACAAACATACGTATCGCCCAAGCTGACTTCGTAGCTGGCTCCCCATTCTCACACTCATTTGACTGCGTTGTTGTTGATGCGCCTTGCACAGGACTTGGCACGATCCGAACCGACCCCGATATTCGATGGCGATGCCAACCGAATGACTTTTCGAAAATGGCTGAAATACAGCTCTCAATTCTTGAACAGGCTTCGCAGGCTGTTAAAAGCGGCGGTAGACTTCTCTATTCGACCTGCTCAAGTGAACCTGAAGAAAATGAGGAAGTGATCGTTTCATTCCTTAAATTGCATCCCAAATTTTCAATTCTTGATGCTAAATCACTCAGAGACAGCTTGAGTGTAACGTTAACATCCGCCATTAACTCGTCTGGGCACCTCCGAACCTATCCATTTTTGCACGGCCTTGACGCTTTCTTTGCTACTGTTCTGGTTTCTGACTAGCGATCTGAGCATTGTGTACAGCAATGACATGTTGTAAATTTTATATTTGATGGCTCTACCAGAGAAACTATGGTCTCTTGCAAAAACGCTGATCTGGATTGCGGCATTAGGTGCCACTTTCTTGCTTTTCGCATTTGCAGGAATGCGAATTTCTCTTAAGTCACTTGAGGTTACAGTCCCTGACCTGATGGGGAAACCTCTTGACGAGGGTAAGACAGCAACAGAGGACCTTGGTCTTCGCATACGTATCGACACAAGCCGTCGATTGCATCCCACAATTCCAGCTGGAGCGATCATGCTGCAAGATCCAAAAGCCGGAGTAGCCACGCGCCGACAACGTACAATTAAGGTGTGGGTTAGTGCTGGCGCTAGCCCGAGCCAGCTACCTAGCCTGATTGGTGAAACTGAAGGTACAACCCAACTCCGCCTACGAGAGGACAGGATTGAACTTCTTCGAATCGCCAGAATGAGATCAAATCGATACCCTGATGGTGCGGTGGTTGCACAAGATCCACCACCTGCAACTACTAGCTCGACAGTCTCGATCCTGATTAACCAAGGTGAACGCACTTCAACCTATGTAATGTCTGATCTGATTGGAGCCGAAGTAGATGCAGCTACAGCCGCTCTTCGCAGTCAAGGGTTTCGTGTAACTGTCACAAGCGACCATTCGTATCCCAATATTCCACCAGGTATCGTTCTGCGACAATACCCACAGGCCGGTTTTCAAATCTCTCCAGGTGAACCGATTTCACTTGAGGTGAGCCGTTGACGGTCCGTATCGCGCCTTCAATTCTTGCAGCCGATTTCTCTGCCTTGGGTGAGGAGATCGCAACGGCGGAACGAGGAGGAGCGGACCTTATCCATGTCGATGTAATGGATGGACATTTTGTGCCAAACATTACAATCGGTCCACCTGTGGTTCGAGCGATCAAGCGTGTTACTTCCCTTCCCCTTGACGTCCATCTAATGATTGCCGATCCTGCGAGATATCTGACTACCTTTGCTGATGCTGGCGCGGACTTCTTGTCAGTCCACGTAGAAGCCACACCACATCTTCACAAAACACTAACTGAGATCAAGAAACTGGGCGTCCAAGCCGGTGTCGCGCTGAACCCATCGACCCCGGAGAGCGTTCTTAACGAAATCGCCACAGAGGTGGACTTCATCTTGGTAATGTCTGTAAATCCAGGTTTTGGAGGACAGAAATTCATTCCTCGAACCTTGACGAAAATTGTTGCGATCCAAGAGATTCTTGAAAAAGCTAAGAATGAGGCGCCTATCGAAGTGGACGGTGGTATTAGTCAGTCAAATGCCGGAGATGTTGTAGCGGCCGGTGCAGATATGCTGGTAGCGGGTTCAGCTATATTCGGTTCACCAGATCCTTCTCAAGCAATTGAAATACTTCGGATGGCGGGAAGCGCCGGACTACTTCAAAGGGGACGAAAAAAGACGTGAGCACATCATCCTCTTCGCTTGTGCGAGTCAGGTACGCCGAAACTGACAAAATGGGCGTTGTGTACTACGCGAACTACTTTGTTTGGTTCGAAATTGGCCGAACCGAATTACTGCGCAGTCTAGGCTGGAGTTATCGAGAGATGGAAGATTCGGGTATTGCTCTTCCCGTCATTGAAGCGCA
This sequence comes from uncultured Acidobacteriota bacterium, assembly GCA_913052135.1. GTDB lineage: Bacteria > Acidobacteriota > Vicinamibacteria > Vicinamibacterales > UBA823 > UBA8106. Next base: position 82,053 of record CAJXDY010000001.1, on the reverse strand, counting down.
ATGCCAATATCGCCAGTCCGCGCATTATGACGACGAGCTTGAGATTGGCACCAAAGGCACTCTCTTGTCCGCCGTAAGGATCGCGTTCGATTATGAAATTGTACGACGGTCAGACAAGGCAATAAATGTCTCAGGTCGCACTGTTCATGCCGCTGTCAACAATCAAGGCCGACCTTGCCGACTTCCAGATCGAATTTGTGTAGGTCTTCAATGAAGGCGCTTGTCACTGGAGTCGCAGGATTCATCGGATCCCAACTTGCAGAATCATTGATTCAAGAGGGCGCGGATGTAATTGGTGTCGACTCATTCACCGACTATTATGCTCGGGAGATTAAGATCGCCAATCTCGAGAAATTGAGCGCTAGCTCACGATTTCAACTCGTCGAGGGATCTATAGAAGCGATGGATCTTTCAACCTACCTTCGTGATTGTACACATGTATTTCATTTAGCAGCACAGGCTGGGGTCCGCACGAGCTGGGGCATGAATTTTAGCGTGTACACAACTCTTAACATTAATGCTACACAGACCCTATTGGAAGCTTGTCTAAAAAGTAGGATTGAGCGCTTTGTCTATGCATCAAGCTCCTCTGTGTACGGAGAGAAAGCTCCATTGCCGATGCGTGAAGATGCGTTGCCGCTACCTATCTCACCCTACGGATTAACAAAACTAGCGGCGGAACATCTTTGCATGCTGTACCATAGAAGTTACGGACTTCCGACCGTTTCTCTTCGATATTTTACAGTTTACGGACCGCGTCAACGCCCTGATATGGCATTTCATAGATTCTTGACTGCAGCGATAAGCGGATCTTCGATCACTCTATACGGTGATGGTCAACAAACCAGAGATTTTACGTTTGTCCAAGATGTCGTTGATGCAACGATCGCTGCATCAAAGATTGGTCGGTCAGGCAATATATACAACATAGGCGGTGGGTCTCCCGTCACACTCTCTCAATCACTCGATCTAATTTCCTCGTGCATAGGTCGATCGCTAGACATTAAATATGAAACAAGTCAGCGCGGTGATATGCGCGATACTTACGCTGATATAACACGAGCCCGTCAGGATTTGAACTATGAACCTTCAGTTTCCCTAGCAGATGGGATTCAGGCAGAATACCAGTGGATATCGAGCACTAAGGTGGTCTCGTAATGCGTCTAGGTGCCTACGGAAGATCGCTGCCTTGTATTCAGTTTCTTGCAGCCATCATATTGATCTCCAGTGTGAACTGCGCACCTACCGTGTACGACAATATACCTGAAGGTCATCCTGAACCCGACACGTATTTATACGAAACCGGACAAGCCGCAATGGAAGAGAGGAAGTGGCTTCGTGCACGTGCACTCTTCCGACGAATCGTTGATACCTTCCCACAAAGTTCATATCGTTTCGACGCAAAAATCGGACTTGGCAGATCCCATTTTTTTCAAGGTGGACTCATTTCACTTATCGAAGCAAGAAGCGAATTTCAGGAGTTTATCCGTTTTTTCCCAACCAATGCTCAAGCCGATTATGCACAATACATGATCGGAATGACCTATTTTGAAGCGACACTTGGCCCAGACCGCGATCAAACACAAACGCAAGGTGCAATTGAATCGTTTAATCTTTTTCTCGACACTTATCCAGAGAGTCAATACCGCGACGAAACACTAACAGCACTTCGAGAGGTTAAAGACCTCCAAGGAATATCAGAACTACGCGTCGCCCGTTTCTACTTTGACCACCGCTGGTGGCCCGGTGCCATACAGCGCCTCCGTCAGCTTTTAAAAGACGACCCAGAATTCAGCGACCTAGACCACGCCTATTATTATCTGGCCGAATCCCTCGTGAGAATGAACTCAGAAGCTGAAGCATTACCCTACTTCGAACGACTTATAGATGAATTTGCTAGTAGTGAGTGGACTACAGCTGCGACCGTAAGAATCGCAGAGTTAAAAAAGTCGTCACCGTAACGCCCAAAACAGACTTACACACGATTTATTATGGATAAAACCCTGCTCATCTTAGGCTGACAGCATGATGGTATTTTCGATAATAATCAAACGCAGAACCAAGAGCCGTTAGAAGGACAACCCACAGGGCTATTTCCCCAAAGATAAAAAATTCCTGCAGATAATCTCTTCCCAAAATTAACAACACGATGGCTGCAACCTGCGCCACCATTTTAATTTTTCCTAATACAGAAGCCTCAATCGTAATACCACGGGAATAAGCAATGCTTCTGAGCACGGTAATACCAATTTCGCGCCCGAGGATAATCGCCACCATCCATGCTGGCGCTAAATCCATTTGCACGAGAGAAATAAAAGCAGCAGTTATGAGAAGCTTGTCTGCGAGAGGATCCATTAACTGACCAAGAGTCGTCACTTGATGGCGACGTCTGGCCAAATATCCATCAAGCCAGTCAGTAAAAGCCGCGACACCAAAAATAATCACGCCAATTAATTCTTTGCGGACACCGAAAATGAGTCGCCCCTCAAAATTTGTAAGCAACACAACCACAAGCAGAGGAATCAGAAATATTCTGGCGAGAGTTAAAGAGTTGGGTAAATTTATTCGACGCATATTGCCTTTACCAGCATGTAGAGGAACAATTGTAGCCTGACAAATCATCATAACCAAGCATTCAGGTAATGTGCGAGGCTAAATATGAAAGCTATCCTGCTTGTAGGTGGTAAGGGAACCCGGTTACGCCCACTTACCTTAAAGACCCCCAAGCCAGTCGTTCCAATTTTTGATAGGCCGTTCCTGGCTTACCAGCTGGAAGCACTCGCTCAAATATCAGAGATTGACGAAGTAATACTCAGTCTGAACTACCAACCAGATCGCATCGAAGACTCGCTGAAAGCCGATGAATCATTTCCGTTTAAGATCCGCTACGTTGTAGAACCAGCACCTCTGGGAACTGCAGGGGCAGTCAGGTATGCGAAACAATACATCGACGACAGCATTTTAGTTTTTAACGGAGATGTATTAGCTCAACTCGATCTTGCTGATGTGCTGGATAAGCATCGTCAACAAGACGCGCGAGCGACTATCGTCTTAACACAGATTGACGATCCAGCAGCCTATGGTCTCGTCGAGACTGACCTTGAAGGCAATGTAAAGTGTTTCCTTGAGAAACCAGAACCTGGCCATATTGCTAGTAACACAATCAATGCTGGAATATACGTTCTTGAGTCAGACACTTTGGACCGCATTCCAGAAAATACCAATTGGTCGCTGGAACGCAGCTTTTTCCCGTCCTTAATTAAAAATAAAGAGAAATTCCAAGCTTACATTTCTCACGGTTACTGGATTGACATCGGAACTCCAGAAAAATACCGACAAATACACTGGGATATCATGGACCACCAATTCGATGTCCAGCCCTTTCGCTCTTCAGAAGCTGACCAAGTCGTTCTGAGTCCTAGCGCGAACATATCGGAAACAGCTCAATTCATTGGGCCCTGCTTTATCGGTGAAAACGTTACCGTTGAGTCTGGTGCTAAAATTGGACCATACGCAGTGATTAATCGTAACTGCAAGATACATGAAGGCGCCGTGCTTGAACACTCGATCATCTGGCCTCATACCACAATTGGAAGCCGCACCGTCCTTCGCCATCTGATTGTTGGTCACGCCTGTAAAATTGGAAACGACATCGAGCCTATAAAGGGCACCATCATCGAGGACGAATCCAGTATTGGCGGACCTGCTATAACGTTTTGAGTAGAGTTTAAATTCGATGTCAAAAATTAACCCTACAATTTTTAAGGCTTACGATATTCGAGGCTTATATCCAAGCGAGGTAAATGAAGAAGCATTTCGAGACATTGGGCAAGCTTTTGTTTCCCTCCTGCAGGCTAAACGTATTGCCGTCGGTCAAGATATGCGATTGTCGTCACCAAGTCTGGCATCAGCGTTTGTTGAAGGGGCCCGAAGTCAAGGTGCCGATGTTGTAGATTACGGCCTTATCGGCACGGACATGTTGTACTACGTGACTGTGAAGGACCAGCACGATGGCGGAGCCGAAATTACAGCGTCTCATAATCCGCAAGCTTACAATGGCGTCAAACTTGTGGCCCAGAATGCAATTCCACTAAGTGGCGATTCCGGAATATCAGACATTCGAGACATTCTTTCAGAACAATTAGATCTATCCACACACAAATCAAAAGGTTCATACAGTAAGGCAAACCGTTTCAACGAATACGTGAATCACGTTCTTTCATTCATTGACATATCATCCATTAAGCCATTTCATCTGGTCCTTGATGCTGGAAGTGGTATCGGAGGACTTGTCGCGCCATTGTTGTTTGATCGGTTGCCATGTCAGACAACTCGACTTTGTTTTGAAGTAGACGGCACATTTCCAAACCATGAAGCAAACCCACTAATCAAACAAAATAGACAGGATCTAGTTAACGCTGTGATTAGTTCCGGTGCAGACGCTGGAATTGCCTGGGATGGTGACGCGGATCGCTGTTTTTTCGTGGATGGAACTGGCGAGTTTATTTCTGGTGATTTCGTGACAGCCCTGTTGGCGGAAGCGTTTTTACTTAAGCATCCTAGATCAAAAATTATTTATGATGTTCGCGCCAGTCATGCGGTTAAAGATCTCGTTGCTCGCCATAATGGTAGTGCGCTAATGAATCGCGTCGGTCATGCTTTCTTTAAAAAGCGAATGCGTGAAGAAGACGCTGTCTTCGGTGGAGAAGTAACGGGGCACTATTACTTTCGAGAGAACTTTTATGCAGACAATGGATTCATCCCAGCGCTTTTGATTCTTGAATTAATGTCCAAGAAAAATCAGACACTACGGGAATTACTGGCACCGTTGCGGAAACAGTATTTTATCTCTGGCGAAATCAACTCTGCCGTTAACTCAATGAGTGAGATTCCACAGATGTTAGAGAAACTAAAAACTCATTATGCTGATGGGACTATTGATTGCATGGATGGAGTGTCCATCGAATACGATACTTGGCATTGCAATGTTCGCCCTTCAAATACCGAACCTTTGATTCGACTAAATCTTGAAGGCAATACTCCGTCAATCATGGCAGCCCGTCGCGATGAAATAATCGCTCTCATACGAAGTGAAGATTGATAACCGTAAATGGAATCGTTAAGACTAAGAATGTTTGATAATATGGCACAGCCGTCCAATGCGGGAGTAACTCAGCGGTAGAGTCACGGCTTCCCAAGCCGTTGGTCGCGGGTTCGATCCCCGTCTCCCGCTCCATTTTCCGAGCACGAACCAAAAGGAGTTGTCGATTGTTGCCAGACTATTGGAAATGAGGCACTATTGAGGAAATACCTCAACTCGTAATTAAAACCACCTAATAAAACGTTACACGTGCTCAGCACATGAATAAATTAACGAATCACAACATCGACCGGACTTTTACATCGCTTACGTCTCAAGCAAGAGGTCAAACCGAAAAAGAGAGCCCGCCGGAGTCCATTACATTACTAGGAGCTGGAATCACCATTACAGGTGAAATCTACGCCGAAGAGCACCTAATTATAAATGGTCATGTTGAAGGGACCGTGAACTTGCCTGAACATGGAGTTGCAGTGGGAATTGATGGTCAGGTGCATGGCAAGATATTTGCTCAATCGATTAAGGTTCTTGGCAGAGTTAGTGGACACATCACAGCTGAAGTTCTTGCTGAACTTCGAGAGAGTGCATACATGGAAGGACGTCTGGTAGCGCCACGTGTGGCAATCGATGACGGAGCTTATCTAAAGGCGGACATTGATACAACACGCGCTTACATTGCATCGCAAGTAGCACGTTTTCGGGTTCGTGCTAAAGCTGGTTCTAAAAATGACACGCCTTGAGAAAGCTGCGTAACAGCCTTCCTGCCATATCAAACCTGCTTTTTTAGTAAACCAGTCTATAAAACAATAGTTTTTGCAATTCGAACAAGCCGATGCGTAAGGTCGTGCGGTTCCGCCACCAGGTCTCTGGATTAAAGTAGTCTACTGAGGTGGGATACATCGTCAACCTAACGTTTCGGTCACCAAATACACGCTGAAAAATGTACAAGGCGCGCGCAGAATGAAATCTTGTTGTTACAAGAATAAGACTTCCGATGTTTGCATCGTCCACCCAATCTGCAATTAAATTGGCTTCGTCGAAAGTAGACTCAACACCTTCTTCTAGGACAACAATGGCATCATCCGGCACACCCAATGCACGCAATAGTAACAACTTGAATTCCTTCGGACTCGCAGGACTCACACTTCGCTGCCGCAGAATCTCGCTGGACTGAGGTTCATAGCCAAGAGTCACAGCAACTCGTGGAGCATATCCATCCTTGTAAAGATCTGTCGCAACTATTTCGCGTTCCCCAAAATAACTGCCGTTCAAAATCACAATCGCATCTGAAGCCTGAATAGGATCTACTACGATCATGAGTGAGCCTAGCCACGAGAGCACCGGCACACGAGCAATGTAGAGAGACCCAAGCAACACGCAAGTCATGAGGAATGCAAATGCTACAAATGATCTCCATCGTACTTTCAGCATGGCAACCACTTTGACATTAACTCCCCTTTTTTAAACCACGCAAATCCGTTATCTTGACTCTTCTGGATATGGGAACAATGTTGAGGGAACATGTGCCGCATTCATGTGCGTGGCCATCTCCTCAACAATATTGCGGTGTTCGCTGGCAACGTTACGTGTTTCACTGGGATCAAGGACTAAATTGTAAAGTTCAATTCGGTCGTCACCCTTTCCTTTTCGGCTAAAACGTAACCCTTTCCAATCGCCCATTCTGACAGCTTGTTTCCAGATCTGCTCGTGATATACAGACGGGTGAAATTCCCAATAGAGATACTCGTGTTGCTCTTGAGGATCTCCTTGTAACGTTGGCATGAACGATATCCCATCGAGATCTTCAGGCAACATCACACCCGCCAAATCCAAAAGTGTTGGCGTAACATCCCAGAATGCTGATACATGCTCACTCACCGTTCCAGCACCTACAACTCCTGTCCATCGGGCAATCATCGGGACCCGAATACCACCTTCATACAAATCAAGCTTGAATCCACGTAGTCCGCCACCACTATTAAAGAACTCTGGATCAGCTCCTCCTTCTTGATGTGGTCCATTATCACTGCTAAAGATAATTAGTGTTTGCTCCGACAGTCCCAATCCGTCTACAAGATCGACAATGCGACCAACGTCCCGATCGAGCCTTGAAACCATTCCTGCAAAAGCGGCCCGTGGAGTTGGTTGGCTGATATACCGCCCTTGCCTCTCCGAAGGATGCTCTTTAAAGCGACCGCGATAAGGTTCCATCGATTCTTCAGGCACGTCGAGGCCTGCATGTGGAATCGTGAACGGCACATACAGGAAAAAAGGCCCATCTCGCGTCTGCTCAATAAAGCGAAGTGTCTCGTCAATCAGCAAGTCGTGACTATACAGGCCACGAGCTTCGTCTTGGTTTGCTGCTAGATGCACAATTTCTTCATTACGCCATAGGTGGTCTGGGTAGTAGGAATGTGCCTCGCGTTGACAGTTATATCCAAAAAAATAGTCAAAGCCCTGACGTGTCGGCACACCTTCGGTGTCCGGAGCTCCAAGACCCCATTTACCAATCGCTGCAGTCTCGTATCCAACGTCACGCAAACGTTCTGCAAGTGTGATTCGACTATCAGGAATTGGTTGTTGTCCTTCGGGTTCAATTTCTAGATTCCCACGAATGGTGGTGTGTCCAGTGTGTAAGCCAGCCATCAATGACGCCCGAGATGGCGCACACACAGGGGCCCCCGCATAATGCTGGGTAAACACCATTCCTTCTGTTGCTAATTGATCAAGACGCGGCGTGCTGATTACCTCCTGCCCATAAACACCGAGATCGCCATAACCAAGATCGTCTACCAATATGTAAATTATGTTCGGTCGTACGGCATTCAAGTGGGTTTCTTCGGCTGGTGGCTGTCCAGATGTACACATGACGGACAGGAGCACGTTCACTAACGGGACTGCCCGTTTCGGGGAACGTAGCAGCAGGAACACTTTGACCATGTTATTTAAGGTGAGGACTCAAAAAGGAAATCAAGCGATCATCCACTCTATTACTTGACGTAACGATCGTACCAATCTAGATATCGCTCGTACCGATCACGTTGGTAGGTCGGGCGTCGAATTCCGTGACTCTGCCCTGGATAAATCACTAGTTCCGTGTCACGGCCAAGGCGTCGCAATGCCTGATAGAGTTGCTCTGAATTCAGCGCTGGTACATTCCAATCCTCCTCGCCGACCATAACAAGTGTCGGAGTGGTTATCTTTTCGACCTGAAAAAACGGCGACAGATGGATCCACAGCTCCGTGTTTTGCCACGGAAGTCCCAGTTCGGCCTCCCACTGTCGTTGGTAATGATCCGTTCCATAATTGGATAAGTAATTAACCTCACTCGCTCCGGTAATCGCAGCCTGAAAACGACCAGTCTTAGTGATTACATAATTTGTGAGAATTCCGCCGTAACTCCAGCCTCCAACACCAAGGCGATTAGGATCGGCAACATTGCTTTCAATCACGTAATCAACCGCTGCCATGACATCCTCAAAATCTTTATTCCCCCAATCGGCCCAAATCGCGCGAGAGAACGCAAAGCCATATCCAGAGGAACCCCTTGGATTTGCTGCCACAACCGCGTAACCTCTCGCCGCAAATAACTGCCACTCAAAACGAAATGCAGTCGAGTACTGACTGACCGGTCCACCATGTATGCGAAGCAATGTCGGTAAGCTGGTCCCATTAAGCTGGTCAGGTGGCCGCGTCAGAAATCCGCCAATAGGGGTACCGTCAGCGCTACTCGCCGTAAATCTTTCCACGGGTGCGAGCATGATACCTGCTAGGTGTGCGTCATTCACATGCGAAATTCGAGTCAGACCTAAATCGTCCACACGTGAAATTTCAGCCGGATAGGTTGGCTGACTTTCAAGAACAACCAAGCGATTACTAAACCCAAGATGAAATCTTGAAATATTGCGTTCACCGGTAACAATCCGTTCAACGTCACCACCATTAACGGGGACCTTCGCAAGATGACGATTCCCTTCATCCTCAAGCAGAAACAGCACGTGCTGGCCATCATTCGTTATCTGTGGTGATCCACCATTACGATCCAAGTCTGATCCGAGAAACTGAGGCGACCCGCCAGTCGTGGGAATCACCGCGATATACCGTGGTGCGTACCAGATATCAGCCGGATCTCCTCCAGCCACATAGGCAACGAAGTTACCTTCCGGACTAAACGTTGGAGAATTGTCACTCCCCTGTGAATCGGTCAACTGATGAAGCGGTGCATCCGCTCCAGCTTCCATAAGAAAAATATCAGTATTTGCATTCGAGTCTGGAACTTCCGTCCGATTACTGACAAACACCAATCGTGCGCCATCTGGAGACCAGGCAGGAGAAACATCATCATACGGTCCATCGGTTATCTGAATGCTTTCCTTCGTCCTTACGTCAAACAAATGGAGGTGTCGATATTGGTTGGTAAGATACCCTTGCCCATCGCGTTTTATTTGGAGACGAGTCACGACGATCGGTTGGGGTGTGTCGTCTTCTTTTGATACATCCGGTTTAGGATCTCGAACCACCACAACTAATTTTGTTGCATCTGGCGACCAGCTAAACACTGAGACATTACCTTCATAGTTCGTCAGACGAGTCGCCTCACCACCTCGACGATCCAAAATCCAGACTTCTGTCCCTTCGTCGTCTCGTGAAGACAAGAATCCGAGATATCGACCATCTGGACTCCATCGTGGGGCTGTCTCCGAACGATCGCTCGTCGTCAAACGAATGGCATCCTCTGCCGGATCGCTGAGAGACGACATGAAGATGTCTGTATCACTTCGATCTGCGTCAATATCGAGCTGAGACACCGTATAGGCGACCCAGTCACCGTCAGGACTGACCCTCGGCGTCCCAACGGTGCGCAACTCAAACAAGTCGTCGATTTCTAACAACCGCGTCTGTGTTGTAACACTGGTGGCAAAACTGCTGAACAGCACGAGTGCACAGCTTGTCAGAATGATTCTCATAGGGAATTCCCTGATATGAAAGTTGTGGTTTTATACCAACCGAGCCGCAGTTTCGAGGAAGATGTCGATATCAGACTCCGTATTGAACAAGGCTGCCCCAACACGAATCTGCCGGCCCCCTTCCCGAAAGGTCAATTGAATATTGGCTTCGTCAAACAATTGTGTGGCCACTTCGGAATCAATTGGGTTCTCAAACGCAACGATTGCTGTCTGATTACCCTCCGGGGTGACAGGCCGAAGCCCTAACTCAACCAAACCCTGTCGAACCCGTTGAGCCAATGCAACACCGTGTGCATGAATGCGGTCTATGCCAATCCGTTCTAAATACTCTAGACCTGCACCGAGTTCATAGAATGCCGCAAACGCCGGCGTCGCATACTCTAATTTCCTTGCTCCTGTATGAAATTCGTACTGATAATTTGGGAGTTCTCTTTTGACCTGCAGAAATCCACGGCGATCAGGAGGAACCCGGTCGAGAATCGATTCCCGCACAAAGCACGGAGCTATTCCATACCCGCCGAGCAACCATTTATACGTACCGCTTGCAAAACAGTCGATTGGTGTCTGCTGCACATCGATTGGCACCATCCCAGCAGCCTGTATCGCATCAGCATACAGGTACGCCCCTTTTGAATGAGCCAGATCCGCTAAGCCGTCCACGTCATGCAGAAACCCATTTTGATGCGCGACCCAAGCCACCGAAATTAGTCGAGTGCGATCATCCACGAGAGGCTCAAATGCCGTAACAGGGACAGCACCAGCTACGGCCTTGGCGATCCGCAACTCAATGCCAAGCTCTTGCTCCAGATGACGGTAAAGAATGTATGACGTGGAAAAATGCAACTCATCCAGGACAACATTGTCGCCCGCCTTGAGGTCGAGCGCGTGGGCGATGGTGTTTTCACCATCACTGGTTGCCGACAAAAACCCAATCTCCTGAGGACTGGCGTTGACAAGTTTGGCAAATCGATTTCTGACGGATTCCTTTTGTTCGAGCATCGCCCCAAGTGGAACCGGCTGGCGCGCCTTCGCGTGGTTGAATTGACTGACGGCTTCAGTCGCCGTACGTGGGCTCGGTGTAATGTAAGGCGCATTCAAATATGTGCCAGTTTCCACTACTGGGAAATCATCTCGTACCCCAAGTGGGTCACTGCCGTCTTGAGCCTGCACACCTTGTCCTAACGCGGTTACCGTCAAACCTGCTGATGCAGTTTCAAGAAATTCACGGCGATTTATCATCATGCCTCGCTAAACAGTCTCGAACGAAGAAACCCAGAATCTTTAGCCAAGAAGTCCGAGGCCCACAAGGAGTCCTAGACATAAGTTCAATAGGGCTCCTGAGACCACCAATCCCACAAAACACACTGCCCCGGCACGAAAGGTGCTCTTATAATCGAGTGCCTGTCGAACGGCTACAATCATCGTGATTAGCATCCAGACAGAAATTGCAAACACTAGAACTTTGCCAAGCGTCTCATTAACGCCAAAACCAGGAAAGATTCCTATAAGAAGAAGTAGACGTGGGGATTGCGCAAATCCCATCGTCCGTAAGAGCTCCCCATGGTCAGCGCGTGTTTGAGGCTCTGGGAATAAGCGAGCACCAATGAAGTAGTTTATAAAAGCCCAAACGAACCAAGAACTTAAGGCCAGGATCACCATGATCAGAATATCACCCACACTTGGGGATCCTAGAGCGCTCGTGTAACCAATACCCATAGCGAGAGCCGACAGACATACAACAGCCATCGCCTGTCCGGTGGCACTCGTATCAGCCTCTACTTCCTCGTAAATCTCGACATTAAGCTTCGCTGCTCCGGTCATTCTGCCAATAAAATTTGTCACGTCATGCCTCCTTGATTCGTCTCTGACTCACCCAAAGCATCATAACTCAGACCATGAAGCATCCAAAATCGGCAACCTTCTATAACCTTGATGCATTGTTCTCATTCGCTCAAGCGCCTACAATAATCCGAACTCGCAAAGCGGCTCACAAAAGGTCAGGAACAACTGCTATGAACGACACTGTTTCGTTGAAAACGATTTTGCAAGAAATTGCCGAAACGCTCAAAATTACCAGACCTTTAACAGTTCTGGATGTTGAAACCACCGGACTCTCATTCAAGACAGATCGAATTATCCAAGTAAGTTTTTCGACCGTAACACCCTCTAAGGAGGTCTCGACTCGAACTCGTCTGATTAACCCGGAGATGCCAATTCCAGAGGCGGCGACGGCGATTCACGGCATTACAGATGCGGATGTCGCAGATGAACCCACTTTTCAGCACATTGCAAAGTCTCTCGCGGAATCATTACATGGACATGACTTTATCGGCTACAACTTCCGATTCGATCAAGGGATGTTGAACGCTGAGTTTGAACGAGCCAAGATTCCATCTCCTTTTGTGGACACGGCGGTCATTGACCCATTTCGACTATGGCAACATCTCGAAACACGCACACTCTCTGATGCGGTTGAACACTTCTATGGAGCAAAACCGAAAAACGCTCACCGCGCAGATGTGGACGTGGACTCCACAGCAAGGGCATTTGTCGGACAACTTCGTACAAACAAGCTTCCGCTCTCCGTTCAAGATCTACACCACATCACACAGCCACGTGATTGGCTGGACCCGGATGGGAAGATCATCTGGCGGGAAGGCGCAGCAAGACTTAATTTCGGTCAGTATAGGGGCCAAACACTACAAGAGGTTCAGAAAAAAGATAAAGGATATTTCAACTTCATCATAAAAAAAGATTTTCCAGCCAAGGTTAAGAAGATCATCACCGAGGCAGCCGAAGGTGTTTATCCTAAAGCACCATCCCACCTCGACAACGAATAAAGCGCCATGCCTCGACACACATCAAGAACACAGTCGATTCAGAAGCGGTGCGTGTAGTTAATCTTCGTTGCCGCACCCCGTGAAAGCGTCACGAAACGATTACGAACGTTCATTGGGTCAGCCTGCCAGTTCGGGTCGTATTGCCAGTTATGAGCGTAGACCAGGAAAAAATCACTGCCTGGTGTCACAATCCAGCGTAGACGGCCAAACAAGCCGACCACGTCGCTCACAGAGTCATACTGAACGTTACTCGTGACAGACGTCCAAGGGCTAACGTGCCATTCGCCTGACATACGCACAAGGTCAGTTGAAAACTTTCCTTCCGGGAGATTCACGTTGTCGTGACGATAATTCGACGAGAGCGTAATTCCTTGATAGGGACGAACACTGAGATTGAGGTTCGTTGAGGTTCGGCGGCCAGACCAAAACTCTCCAGCGCTAAACCCGACGTTGCCGGAAACGACTCGCTGACTAGCTGTGCGAGCATCTATCCGAAAATCATTGTAGCGATAATCCCCAGTCGCCAAGACTACGCCATCGCTGATCTCGAAACTCTTGTCGAGGCGTTCAAAACTGTTACTCGCTCGAATACCTAGCCGGTCACCGCTTTCAAACTCCAGTTGGAACAAGGTGAGCTGCACCTTCTGCGTCTGTAAAACATTATCGAGTGTAAGAAGATGTTCGTAGCGAATCTCATTCTCTATCTGACGGACCTGTCCCCACCTCGCCGGTCGTGGATTCCAACTAAATGATGGTTGGAGCCGTCTAAACCCATTGCGTGGTGTAAAACCAACAGCAGGGCTATAGTCGTCTCCGAACTCGCGATAAGAAACGTGCGCACGCCAAATATCATTGGGGTAATTCAGTCGAATTCCTCGAGCTGATCGGTCCCCAGCATTCGCTGTTCCCTCTCGCTTGGGATCATTGTGCACAACATAAAATGCCTCGAACTGCAGATTTTTGTCGCTAAGAAAACTAGACGTCATCAGGTTCAGATCTGCAGCAATTGTATGGCGATCAAGTGGAGCAAGATCCTTGTTTAGGGTGCCAGTCGCCCGTCTTGTATACAGCATTCCGACGGTTGACTGACGCCAGAAATTCCGCTTTACCCGGCCAACAGTAAAGTCCTCAGCTCCTAGCTTGTCACTGCGAGCAGTTCTCACCTGAATAAACCCAAGGTCGTATGCGCCCGCCTGTCCGGTTAGTCGACTACCGAATACAATAGGCACTTCTTTTCCACCAGCCAAACCAATATTGCGACTAAAGAAGACGGAACTCCCTAAACTCGACGACGAAATATCAAAGACACTCGCGTTTTCGAGAAAGAAATCTCGTTGCTCTGGATAGTACAGTGGAAATCTCGTAAGGTTGACTCTTCGGCGATCCACTTCTGTTTCAGCAAAGTCAGTATTAATACTGAACGCCGCTTTTAGACTAGGGGTGAGATTGTAATTCAGATCGAATCCCAAATCAGATGGCGTGGTGACTTCACCACTCACATCCCGCCAGGCCGCGGTGCCGTAAGGCTTCACCTCAAGACCAAGTCCCTGCGAAATGTCGTACAGTCCGGTAAGAAGCCCCGCGTGAACTGCTTGAAACATGCCTTGATTCCGACGATGACCAGACCATAGCAGTTCTTCTTGTTTCCGACGAATGGTGCGCTGAAAATTAATACCCCAAGTATCAAGCGACTCATCGAAGTTCAGTGTTCGAAACGGAATCTCAATTTCAACCGACCAGCCCATCTCACTTTGGACGGCTTTCACATTCCAGATGCCGTCCCATTCCTTCGACAAGCCCCGCCTTCCACTGCTTGCACGCATTAAACCGTCACCCAATAATCCAGCCGGGTTCGTTTCAAAAAAATAGCCCGTGCGACCATCCAGAAAGGTGTCGAACATCCACATGAAGCGATCATCACCACCAAGACCCCGGTCTCGTTGTTTCTGATGACCAAGAATACCGTCTGGTTCACTGTCGTATAACATGGCGCCGATATAAAGGTAATCTTGGCTATAGACGACAAATACATCGGTTCGTTCTGTCGGTGCACCACCTTCAGAGGGTTCCTGTTGTACGAACTCACCTGCCGGTTCTGCGCGATCCCACGCAGCTTCTGCTAACACTCCATCAACTGTTATATTTTCACCTGGCTCGAGTCGTAACGCTTGAAAGGAACGCTTTGTATTAGTATCGCCCTGTTGGTGCGCAGCAACTGACGAGACGACGAATAATCCAAGCAGCCAAAAGACGAGAATGACAGGCGATAGACGTAGGGGTGGGAGAGTAAGACTAGTCATGTGTCACTGGTCACA
Organism: uncultured Acidobacteriota bacterium; assembly: GCA_913052135.1. Lineage (GTDB taxonomy): Bacteria > Acidobacteriota > Vicinamibacteria > Vicinamibacterales > UBA823 > UBA8106. Next base: position 66,833 of record CAJXDY010000001.1, on the reverse strand, counting down.
GATCCGGATGTGGCCGTGACGAGAAGTCTGCCAGCCATCTTCCGCAGGGAAATTATTATATCTTGGTTTTAAAGTGAATACTCTTACGACGAGTAAGATGATAGAATCCGTACCGAGACATCGTTGAGCCCTTTCCAGAATCTCCATAGCCAGTCCAAGGCAGCGCTGGATCCAAATAGTCGCATCGGTTCTGAAAAATAGTACCGCTTTCTAGCAACCGACCGAATCGCTCAGCACGATTGCGATCAGTCGTCCAGACCGAAGCTGTCAATCCGAAGCGAGTTTCTCTCATGCACCGAAGTGCTTCTTCATCATTCTCAACTCCCCGTACGGGTACGATCGGTCCAAAGCTCTCGTCTTGCATCACTGAAGCCTCATTCGGCACATTAGAAATCAGGGTGCCTGGAAACACATTTCCACGATGTCCTGGCACTCGGCGGCCTCCTGTCAATAGGCGTGCGCCACGGTCAATTGCGTCACTCACTTGCCGCTCAACCTCTTCCAAAGCCAACCGGCTCACCAAGGGACCCAAGGTCGTGGCTTCCTCTAGCGGATCACCCGTCCTATACGCTTCAATGACCTGTTGGGCACGGTCAAGGTACTCTTCAAGATGGTGCCGATGGACATATACCCGCTCCACGGCGCAACAGGATTGCCCAGCGTTGTAACATGCACCGTCGACAGTATTAGCCACTGCAAACTTCACGTCAGCATCTTCGGCAACGTAGGCAGGGTCCTTGCCGCCAAGCTCAAGTCCCACATCAATGAACCGCTTTGCAGCTTGCTGATAGACTGCTGAGCCTCCTGTCACGGACCCGGTGAATGAGACATGAGCCACACGGGGATCTGCGATAACAGCGGCTGTTGTTTCGTGACTCAAAACAAGACTTGTGACCAGACCTGTAACCTCCAAGTCTCCAAACGCTTCAGCAAAGGCTTGACCTGAAAGTGGCGTTTTGGCTGAATGCTTTAATAGCACCGTATTGCCTGCAAGAAGTGCTGGAACCACTACATTAATAGGAATAAGGAGTGGATAATTCCAAGCCGCGACATTCAAAACCACGCCAAGTGGGACGTGTTCGATACGGCGCTCGAAGCCTTCTAATTCCGGTAGAATATCTGGCGTTAGGCTCTCTTCAGCGATCGATATCATGTATTCAGCACGCTCAAAAACCGTGTCAACTTCACGCTGAGCTTGCACAATCGGCTTGCCCATTTGTCGTGTTACATCTCGAGCAATTACTGTAGAGTTTTGCTGAAAGCGTTTAAGTCCGGCTTGGACTTGTACAATTCGCTCACCAATCGGTACCTGGCGCCAATGTTGGAACGCTGCGTGGGCACCCGCAATCTTCTTCTCAAGTCTCTCGCCCTCGTCATTTTGAACGCGGCAGACAAGTGATTGATCGTAGGGATTTATGATCTCGAGCGGCATTCCCATCACTCGGGTGTTACATATGCACTCGTAATGCCGCCATCGACCACAAAACTGGATCCAGTCACAAATGATGATTCATCCGATGCAAGATAGAGGACCGCCTGCGCAATCTCCTCAGCTTCTCCAAATCGGCCAATAGGAATATGGACGAGCCGGCGTTGTCTTTTTTCTTCTGTATCAAGTGCTTTCATCAATAATTCGGTGCGCAATGGCCCAGGACATAAGGCGTTGACCCGTATATGCTCACGGGCATGAACGATAGCCAACTCTCGACTAAGAGCAAGCACTCCACCCTTACTAGCCGTATAGGCCAACTGGGGCGTTGCCGCGCCCATCAATGCAACAAAAGAGGCGGTATTAATAATAGAACCGCCTCCAGATCGTCGTAGTGCGGGAATGCCAAACTTGCATCCCAAGAATACACTCTTCAAGTTCACATTCATGGTGAGGTCCCAAACAGCTTCGTCTGTTTGAATCGCATCATGATCGTCCTTATGCATAATGCCCGCATTATTAAAAAGTACGTCGAGCCGTCCATAGGACTGCTCTGCAATCTTTACCATCGATTCGCATCCTGATGCGGTAGAAACATCAGCATTACAAAACGTTGCAACTCCATCCTTCTCCTCAGTCAACCTGACCGTCTCCAGTCCAGCCTTCTCGTTGAGGTCAACCACGACAACTTTCGCTCCCTCAGCAGCAAACAAAAGAGTGGTGGCTCGCCCAATTCCACTGGCGCCGCCAGTGACCACTGCCACCTTGTCGTTAAGTCTCATTCACTCTTCCTCGAAAACGTCACACAGAACCACTAATGCATTATGAACGTTTATTGGCAACAGACATGTCACCCGCCACGGTTACAAGGGAGTCAAATAATCGCTGTTGCCTAGCATCTTCGTCAGCTGTCAACTCAGGGTGCCATTGCACAGCCACCAACCAAGGATGGTCATCCTTTTCTACAGCCTCGATTGTGCCGTCAGGTGCATGCCCCACCACCGTTAACGTTGAAGCAACTTTATTTATTGCCTGATGATGCCATGACATCGTATCGCATTCGCACGTTCCAAGAATTTTGGAAACCTTTGAGTCTGCCTTCAAAATGACAGTGTGCAGCGTGGGTTCTTTCGGCGGTGCTCGATGGGCCACCGTGTTTCCAACAACATCTGGCAGATGTTCGTGAAGCGTGCCACCCATGACCACGTTAAATACCTGAACACCACGGCAGATAGCTAACGTGGGAATACTTCGCTCTAACACACGATGCGCAAGTGCGAATTCTGTTTTGTCCCGCTCTGCGTCAACCATATAAAAGCTTGAGTGCGGTCGTCCACCGTAAGCCCCATGATCGATATCACCTCCACCGCAAAAGATTAAGCCATCAACACGCTCGAGCCAGGCATCAAGATCTTGCTCGCCAGGAGGTAAGAGAACTGCACTCGCACCGGCTCTGCGCACCGCATCGACATACTCGGAGGGTAAATAGAAGTGTCCTCGGTCATCTCTACCATACATGGACAGGCCGATTGTGGGACGTGTCATTGCCGCTGGCTAGATGCGCTCGAAATAGCGCTTTCGTTCCCAATTTCCAACGGATACATCGTAGGCCGAAGCTTCCGTCTTAAAAAAATGAGCATAATGCTGAACGACTCTGTCTCCAAACACAGAACGTGCGAAAGAGCTTGTCTCAAAAAGGTTGGTGGCCTCCTCAAGAGAGCTCGGGACACTCGGTTGCTCAGTCGCAGCATACAAATTCCCAGAAAAATGTGGTGGCGGTTCAATTTTATTTGCCACACCGTCCAACCCAGACGCTAAGGACCCGGCAAAGACAAGGTAAGGATTGCAATCAGCACCTGGCAACCGACATTCGATCCGTAAACTCTCACCACTGCCAACCACTCGAAAGCCAGCAGTTCGATTGTCGTGACTCCAAGCCAACCGTGTTGGAGCCCACGACTTCTCTTGATATCGTCTATAGGAATTTACATTTGGCGCGTAAAACACCATGACGTCTGGCACATGAGCGATCCATCCACCCAAAAACCACTTGAATATATTCGAGCAACGAATTGGACCAAGGGTTTGGTCACCAGTGAACGCCGTTCGTCCATCTGCCCGTAAACTCAAGTGCACGTGACAACTCGACCCTGCCTGATCTTTGGCGTACTTCGCCATAAAGCTGACACTGATACCTAATGAATCAGCTATTTCTTTCAGACACTGTTTGAAAATGATGTGGCGATCCGCCATCTCAAGCACATTTGCGTAACGAATATTCAATTCATGCTGACCTAGACCCCACTCTCCCTTTGAAGTCTCGACCGGCACCCCAGACCTCGCAAGATGCCGTCGTGCTGGCTGATTAAAACGTTCGACACGGGTGCCCTGCAACGCGTCGTAATCCTCGAGGTACCACCCAGTTGGTTGTAGGCCATCATAGTGCTGTGTGTGCGCCTCGCGATAACTGTCCTCAAACATGTAATACTCAAGTTCGGATGCACCCAAGGCATCAAACCCCGCTTTCGACGCAGCAGCCACCTGCCTATTCAAAATAGCCCTCGGTGACTCATCGATCGGTGCTGCGGTTGCCCCATTATGAAGATCGCAAATCACCAGTGCCGTCTTTTCAAGCCAACTCGCGACCCGTAAGCTTGAGAGATCAGGCATCATGTGAAAATCGCCGTACCCGCTCTCCCAGTTTGCGAGCTCGTACCCAGCAACGGGGGTCATCTCCATATCAACAGTCAGCAGATAATCACAACAGTGCGTGCCCTGACGCTCAGCGGTCTCCAGGAAAAATGTTGCATCAAACCGCTTGCCCATCAACCGACCGTAGAGATCTGGAAAACCAACAAGAACTGTATCGATCTCGTCACTGTTCACCAACGCAGTGAGCTGCTTAAGAGTTAAAAAGCCATCTCGTGGTAGGGTCACAACATCTCCAATGTGCTAAAAACACCAGTGCGTTCTGATAACTGGTTGCGCTTTTCAATCAGGTACGGACATTCAGTCATCACTCGTTTTCTGTCAGTACAGTTTCGAACACTTGAACAGCTTGGCGCATTTCGTCCATGGTCCCCAGTGAAATCCTGGAGTAGTGATTACCTATGGGTCTAAAATCTCTCCCCACCAAGACGTCCAACTCGAAACAGGCGTCGCGGAACGACTTGGAGGTTTGTCCAACGTTCGCCCACACGAAATTAGTTTGTGAATTCGTTACCTCACGACCAATTTGACGAAATGCATTCAAGGTAAATTCTCGCACTTTTCGATTCTCTTCAATTTCCCAGCTTCTATGGGCAGAATCTTGTAATGCTGCCAAGCCTGCAGCCGCACTAAGTACAGTCACGCTGCCAAATCGAGCCGTCCTTCTCATACGCTCAAGAGTTTCAGTTTGCCCAAGTGCATATCCGATGCGTAAACCAGCCATCGCATAAATCTTCGAAAAGGTCCTGGTAATCATGATGTTTGGAGAGGCCAATGCCAGCGGCAACGCAGTACTCACTGTCGGATCGTTCGCAAATTCTATATAGGCTTCATCGATCAAAATCGCTGTTTCGGGAGATGTATTCTGCACTTGTTCCACGAACTTCTTGATGGAAGAAGCCGAATGCGCTACCCCAGTCGGGTTGTTGGGATTACAAAGATAAACAAGTCCCGCCCCAACAGCAGCCTCGGCCATCGCGTCGAGGTCAAGTTGTAATCGTTCATCGACCGGCACCGATTTAACTGGCAGGTCCAGTAATTCAGCAGTTGCCACTGGTGTCTCGTATGATGGAATGCCAATAACAAGTGGTCGTGTTGCTGTTACAAAGGCATGAACAGCGCCAACCAAGACCTCACCAGACCCCGTGCTGAGCAACACTTGATCAGGGCAGGACTTCTCTTTTTCAGCAATCGCCTCAATTAATAAACCAGTATTTTCAGGATATCGTCCGAGGCTAGGTGAGATACGACCTCTTAAAACCTCAAGCACAGCATCGCTGGGACCTCGAGGACTTGTGTTCGAACTGAGATTAATGAATCCGGCATCGTATAACCGATTAAACGGCTGATTACTGCTAGGCATTCGTGGACTCATCAACTCCATCGAATCCCCTGCCTTGGAGCTCGAGTGTAGGGCCACACCACTCAAACCTAACGCTCGAACAAAGTCACGACGTGAAATAGACATTAAAGCCTCCTATTACCTACGACTAAAACCGCGTAAGCGACCCTTCTCTAATTCGTAATACCCACGCCTAGTGTTTAGTACTGCACCTGAGTCCAGACTCCACCCGCAGCAGAACTTGCAAGAACGGCATCCACAATACAATTCGCACGATACCCATCCTCAAAAGTTGCAAAAGCTGGAGGTCGGATATCATTTCGGGCCCCTTCTTCCAAGATGACACCATAGATATCTCTGATGACATTGTGAAAGGCGGTCGCAAATCCTTCTTGGTGCCCACCAGGTAAGTGGGTGTAATGTTGTATGGACTCATCCATCATTCCAGGATCTTTCGCCATGTCAATATTTCCACCGTCTCGACGTCCCACCCACAACTCATTTTGCCTTTCTTGATGCCACCGCACGGAACCACCCATTCCATCGATTTCGAACACAAGGTTGTTCTTATGACCTGCGCATACTTGTCCCACCGAAAACACACCCTTACAGCCATTCTCGAATCGAACAAGTACCGACCCTAAATCCTCTACCTCTACTGTAAACGTTTCTCCTGTGTCAGCGGCGCCTGCTCCTGCAAAAGACTCTCGAGCAACTTTAGGTTTTGTTCGTGTTGGAATCACGGTAGTGAGATCAGCAAGGACTGATTCAATTCGTAACCCACTAACATGCTGTACCAAATCGCACCAGTGCGATCCAATATCTCCCATAGCTGACGATGGCCCACCCTTCTCGGGTTCGATTCTCCAAGAAAAATCCGTCTCCTTAATCAGCCAATCCTGTAAATAATGTCCGTGGATAAAATGTGGCTGGCCGATCTCCCCATTTGCAATCATTGCCCTCGCCTGCTGCACAAGTGGGTTACCGCGATAATTAAAGGTGACTGCGTGTACAACACCCGCTTGCTGAACGGCAGTTAGAAGCTGCTTCGCTTCACTCGCATTCATAGCGAGCGGTTTATCGGATACAACGTGCTTCTTCTTAGCAATCACCGCACTGTTCACCGGTAGGTGCAAGAAGTTTGGGGTGCAGTTGTGCACCACCTCAACATCCGGATCATCAATGAGCGCCTGATATCCTCCGTACGCTTTTGGAATTCCCAGCATCTCTGCTTTCTCTTTGGCCGACTTCTCACTACTACCAGCGACCGCTACAACATCGACAAAGCCCAGTCGCCTCACAGCGTCAATGTGTTGTGGGCCTATTAATCCCGCTCCGACAAGGCCCATCCCTATTCGCTTCATGTTTCACCTCTACATCCAGATCGAATTCAACTTCTAGTGGCTTCAAATTTTCAAAACATCAGTCGTTTGGCGATCCCGACAACAATGCCTCAAGTGGTGCTTCCTCAGCTCCATTTTCCGTACACACACCGTAAGTGAGTTCTCCCGCCGGGTACATGGACACACCCGCATACTCGCCTTTCGCATTTAGTGCAAAAAATCTTATGTTAAATGCGGGATTACCGTCGTCCCGTAGCAATCGTTGCTCGACCGTATTCGACTTAATGCGTGATAGACCAGCAAGCCCAGCATCCTTTGGGTGCATGCCCTGACGCATGTTTTCAACGATCAAAAACGATGTCAGATTGTATAGGTTCGCCTCGCCTCGTCCGGTTGAACCCGCAGCCCCTACGTCCCCATCGACGTAGAGCCCGGCCCCCAGAATTGGAGAGTCTCCTGTTCGACCTGGAATCTTCCAGGCCAAACCACTAGTTGAAGTGACACCGCAAATTTCACCGTCTGGACTAATCGCATTACAAGTGACTGTGCCCCAAAAATGATTCTCTTCAACCAGTCCTTCATCCAGCATTTGTCGTGCAATCTCTCGTTCAAACTCTAGGCGTCTTGCTGGGTCCAGGTAATGCCCCGGATCAATGCGGCGCTTCCATTCTAACCATCTCTCGCGCGTTCGCTTGGTATTCAGATCATCTTCAATCGTAAAGCCAAGATTTCTAGCAAAATCCTGGGCACCTTGACCGGCGAGAAGGTGGTGGTCGGTGTGATCCATCACAGCCTTTGCTACCAAAGAAGGCGTTCGGACACCCTCGAGCGCTGCCACTCCGCCGGCTCGTTTTTTTGGGCCATGCATGCAACAGGAGTCAAGTTGAACAATCCCATCCGCATTCGGTGTCCCACCATAGCCCACCCCAGATTCAAGCGGATCCAATTCGACAATATTGATACCCGCCAAAATCGCGTCGAGCACATCTTCACCACGTGTGATCAATTCAAAAGCTTTTTCAAGGCAATTCTGTGATCCACCATTACGATTAACGTAACCACTTTTATCAGAAATCACGACAGGTCTGACGCGACCGGGTTGCTTAATCGCAGGGGCTCTACCAAACGCCGCCTCCGACGACATCGCCATCCCCGCCGCCACACTCCCAAAAACAAATTGCCGTCGATCTAGAGCCTTCGTCATTTCAAACCTCCAACATATCCATTCAACAACTATGATAAGAATCTAAACAAGCGTCTGCATTCTGACTGTCGGTAGGACAGATTCAACTTCTTTGGCCCGTAAGAACCCAGTCTCAGACGATCGAATTTTTGTCGCACCACAAGCAGTTCCCAGCTTTAACGCATTTTCCATCGTGGCACCACGTGCCAAGGCTACAGCAATTCCGCCCAGCAAGCAGTCTCCTGCACCTACGGCGTTACGACTTTCTTCATTTGGCGTACTAAAATGGCAGATTTGGTCCTCGTGTAAAGCGACCAAGCCTTCACTTCCCAGCGATATCACTACACATGCAATGTCCGGATGCTTCACAGATCGTGCCGCTGCCACAGCGTCGGTAACCGTGCGAATTCTACGACCTAGTGTTTCACTCGCCTCATCACGATTTAACTTCACCAGATAGGGACGACACTGTAACAGGTCTTTCAGTAAATCCCCGCTCGCATCAACACAGGTCCGGATGCCCAGATTTTTTAACCCAGAAAGAACCTCAACATAGGCGGCCGCCTCAAATCCTCGAGGAAGACTACCAGACAGTACTGCAATGTCGTCAGAATCAATCTCGGAAGTCATTGCTAATACTAATTGATCGCATTCTGAGGGTTTCAACTCCGGTCCAGGTTCTAGTAGTTCTGTGATAACGCCATTTGTCTCACGAATGGCCAAGCAGGTCCTGACATCACCGGATATCTCCACTGCTTCAAACGTCACGTCTCGTGATCGAAGAAATTTACCAATCAGTTCACGATGGCGTGCGTCTGTAATGCCAACAAGCTTGACCGGCTCGCTAAAAGCACCGCATAAGACTGCTACATGCAGGCCTTTACCTCCAGGATTCACTTCGACCCGCTTAATCCGCTGCACTTCGCCGACCTGTAGCCGATCCAGCTCAACAAACCGATCGAGTGAGGTGTTAAATCCGGCAATTCTAATCATTTTGAAACAATCTTGATATTTACCACTTCCAACCGCTATTTTTTTGCTTTCAACGCCGCGTTCAATTCACTTCGGTCTGGTTGCCCAGGAGTGCCTCCAGCACGCCGTGTCGCCAATCCACCACATATATTACCGGACCGCATACACTCCCTAATGGGCTCACCCTCCAACCATGCGTTCAGAAATCCCGCATTAAAAGAATCCCCTGCGCCAGTCGAATCTACAGGTGACACTTCAATCGCTGGTGCAGCAATTGAGACGCCGTCATTTCGCACCAGACAACCAGAACGCCCGAGCTTAGCGACGATAATCGTCCGACCATTATCAAGAGTCCTGACGGCCTCCCCCGGAGTAAGCATGCTGGTTAGCCCAGACAGTTCCATTTCATTTGGGAAAAACAGATCGACATAAACTAACGCTTCAAGCAATCCAGCATCCCACTCCTCAGCAGGATCGAATCCTGGATCGACCGACACAGTGAGACCCAAGGTTTGAGCTCGTTGAAAAATGTTAGGGAGCGCAGGAGTTAAATTGGATTGTAGGAAGTACGATGATACGTGTAGATGCCCAAATTGCTCTAGCAATGAATCGGGAACATCAGCACCTTTTAATGCCGTAATCGAACCTGGAAACGTAACAAGAGCTCGATCATCAGAGCCTACAATCGATACGGTGATACCAGTCTGCACGTTTTTGCTGCGCTCAACACGGGTGACATCAACACCGGCGGACTCCATCGCATTAAGGCAAACAGCGCCGTTCGGATCAGCACCAACCTTGCCTAGAAAAGAGACTGGAGTGCCGAGGCGCGCAAGCCCTACCGCAGTAATAGCAGAGGCGCTTCCCAACGTCAGGAAACCATCCCTTGCTAACACCTCGGTTCCATACGATGGAAACTTCTCACAACCTCCCAAAATTAAATCAACATTGATCTCACCAATAACAAGTACTCGAGTCATAGCTGCCTTACTTTGCATGGATTACAAAAGGTCGCACAACCCGAGTAATCACATTATCAGGCGAGGGCTTGTCAGGTTTGAGCCCTTCATGCAGACATCGAAAGAAGCCAAGTAGTTGACCGACAACAACATCGAGAATACTTAGCTCATTATCGGTCAACGTCTCGACAAGTTCGTAACTAAAGGAGATTGCGTCATCTCTTAACATTTCCCTTGGTATTTTCACTCCAACCAACACCAGAGAACTTCCCAGACCCTTTGCAATTAATTCTCCGACGAGGTCGAGTTCGTAAGCGCGCAACCTTTCATCCGAAGAAATGAAACACACGATTAACGTGTCTGGTTGCACAAAGGACAACGGTCCGTGTCGAACACCTAGGTAGGTATCGGCTCTAGTCGCAATGCGACCAGATGACATTTCAAGCATCTTCAGGCTAGCCTCTTGCGCCGCTCCAAATCGAGCGCCGCTTCCTAAAAACAACACCGATTTGTACGAGCCCGTTGCGATTGTGAAAAGTCGCTCGGAACCATTGGTTAGCAGTCGACGTCCAGTGGTGGCGATGTCATTCATTAGGCTGTCATAGAGATCTGTGTTTCGAAGGTACCCAAGAAAACGGCCCGCTAGCCACATATTCGTAAAGCTATTCGTCATCACCAAGCTTTTGTCGTGGACTCTTTCATCGAGCACGATTTGTGTCTGGTCAGGATATTGAGTAGCCAACTTTCCTTCAGAATTACATGTCACTATTAAATGTCGACACTCCGGTCGTTCTTGCAGCACGAGATTAACGGCTACTGTACTTTCTGGGCTATTACCCGATCGACCGAACGATACGACGCCAGGAACAGCATGCCGTGTGATATGTTCATCAAGGTTGAGTAAGAGCCAACCACTCGGGACGGCCCTCACAGGAATATCCAGACTGGCTTGCAAGGTCGGCGCAAGACTCGCCCCGATGTAATACGAACTACCAGAACCGGTTAACAGTAAACCGCTACTCTTGTCACCCGCATCCAGCCAATCTGACAGTTGAGTCGCATGAGCCGCCAGCGCATGCGCTGTTTGGACCCAGCACTCTGGTTGTTCGAAAATCTCGTGCAGCGTATGAAAATATCCGAGTTTACGCTGTTCACTCTCGGATGCTTTCACGAGAGCTGCAAATGATGAACCTTGTGTCGATAGTTCCCTCAGTAGATCGCTCATTCTCGTTATAAACTCATAGCTGTCGATTTACTTAGTGTTTCACGATTGATTATAAACGCATGAGCACGCAGACTATTCAAGGCTTTCCCAATATTCAATGCGCCATACTTCATCTTCTTGGTCCCGTCACTGGTTAACATACGCAATCCTCACAACTGGTACTTGGGGTATTTGGGGGGCCTTAATTGAAATTCCTGAGCAACAAGGCTTTCCAGCAACTCTTGGCTATTCAGTTTGGGCTCTAACCATGATTCCCTGCGCAATAGCTGCGCGACGGCTAGACCCTCTCCCCCTTGCAACCAGCCCACGGGCAGTGTTACTTGGAAGTCTTATTGGATTCACGGGTGCCGGTGGTCAATTGATGCTTTTTGAGGCACTCCGATCAGGACCGGCCTTTATCGTCTTTCCGATCGTTTCGTTATATCCAGTGATCACCATCGTCTTCTCTGTCTGGCTTCTTCGCGAACGCGCAAGTCTAAAGAACTGGATAGGCATCACCTTCGCCCTGCCTGCTATCGTACTTCTTTCATATGTAGAACCCGACGACACGCTCGTGCAAGGGTATCGATGGTTTCTCCTCGCGATTAGCGTACTCATCATGTGGGGGGTGCAGGCCTACATTATGAAATTCGCAACCGACACAATCGCGGCGGAAAGCATTTTCTTCTATATGATGCTCAGCGGTGTTCTGTTGATTCCGGTGGCCTTAGGCATGACCGATTTCAGCCAGACGATTAACTGGGGAGTAAACGGACCTTATCTGGCAGCCATGATTCACGTGTTAAATTCTGTCGGCGCCCTTTGTTACGTCTACGCACTTCGATACGGAAAGGCCATAATCGTCGTCCCAATGACCGCATTGGCACCGGTCATCACGATCATTCTTTCACTGTGGATTTACCAACGCGTACCTTATGACTACCAGATAATCGCCATGTGCATGACAGCTGTTGCGATTTATTTGATGGCGAAAGAATCCTAAAATGATTTTTTCTAGCAACGCAACTAGCAGCCAACTGTGAATGGATTTAGTTTAGCAAGCCTTGCGAGTACATTAATTCGGCATTGAGCACCGCGGCGCCCGCAGCACCACGCACAGTGTTGTGGCCAAGCGCTACGAATCTAATATCGAGCACCTTACATTCTCTTAGGCGACCTATTGATACCGTCATCCCGTGTCCGCGTTGAGCATCAAGTCGAGGCTGGGGTCGGTCTTCGGCGTTTAAGTACACGATTGGACTTTTTGGCGCGCTTGGCAATTCTTGCTCTTGCGGAGCACCTGTAAATTCCTCGAATGCCGCGCGCAGCTCATCCAATGTCGGCGCTTTCTCAAATTTAACTGACACCGTTACAGTATGACCATCGATCACCGGCACGCGAGTCGTGTGGGCACTGACAGTCATTGGATGTAATTCAATATGGTCTTCAATAAATGTACCAAGAATTTTCTGTGTTTCATGTTCCAATTTTTCTTCTTCACCAAACACGACCGGTATTACATTGCCAATAATGTCGTACGAAGCCAATCCAGGATATCCTGCACCAGATATGGCCTGAAGAGTAGTGGCAATCACTGAACGAATACCGAATACTTTCAATGGCGCCAAGGCCATTGCCAATACAATAGTCGAGCAGTTTGGGTTAGTAACAACACCACCCGCCCATCCTTTTCTTTTTTTCTGCTGGCCTAAAAGCCTTAAGTGGTCTGGGTTTACTTCTGGTATCAACAGTGGTACGCACTCATCCATACGATGATTACGGGCATTACTTACAATCATATGACCGGCGTTCGCAAACGCGGATTCAATCTGACCAGCAGCCGATGCGTCCACACCGGAAAACATAAGATGAGGCGCACCAGTCGGATCTGAACTCTGAACTATCAAATTCCCAAGACTGGAAGAGAGTGGAGTTGGTAGACGCCAGTCGGTCACATCCGTATATTGCCGTCCGGCTGAACGTTCACTTGCACCTAGCCAAGTCAATTCGAACCACGGATGATCCGTGAGTTCTTGTATAAGCTGCTGGCCTACCATGCCAGTAGATCCCAGGATTCCCACCTGAATCCGTTTTCGGTTACCCATCGGCCTTCAACTCCAGTGCAAAGAATTCATCGTGGACTACTTGCACAGCTTTATTGAGATGCTTAGATGCAATCACGCATGCGACCTTCATTTCAGAGGAACTTATACAATCGATGTTGATATTCTCACGAGCTAAGGCAACAAACATTCTTGCGGCTAAATTGGGCGTGGAGGCAATTCGCGAACCAACTATCGAGATCTTGGCAACATCTCTGTCAACCAGCACGTCCGATGCCAATTCTTCTTCTTTCCAGCGGCGAAACACCTCAGTAGCCGCGTCCACATATTCTTCGTCAACAATAAAGGTAATTCGCGCCCGATCTTCAGAACTCGCACTTTGGATGATCAATCGAATACTAATACCTTCTGCAGCCAATTCTTCAAAGACCTTCGCAGCAACACCAGGGCGATCCTCCACATTTAGTAATGTCAATTTCGCTACGTTCTTGTCACTGCTGACGCCAACGACTTCAGCCGTTTCCATAACATCCTCTCTTGAACGAATCCAGGTCCCTTCGCGATTATGAAAACTCGATCGGACGTGAATTGGAATTCCATAATTCATGCAAATTTCCGCAGCGCGAGGATGGAGCACCTTAGCTCCACTCGAAGCCATTTCAATAGCCTCTTCATAACTAAGCTTCGACCATAATCTTGTATTCGATGCGATCGACGGATCGGCGGAAAGCACTCCGTCAACATCCGTACAAATTTCACATACCTGTGCATCGAGTGCTGCAGCCACAGCGGCACCCGTGACGTCGCTGCCCCCTCGACCGAGTGTCGTAATCTCATGTGAATCGGTCACCCCTTGAAATCCGGTAATAATTACTACCCGATCGTCGCGAAGCTCATCCAGTATTCGTTGTGTATCGATCGATCGAATTCGTGCGACATTAAACATTTCGTCAGTACGGATACCACACTGTGTAGCGGTAAGGGAGACGGCTGGCACGTCCCGGTCTTGTAACGCAAGCCCAAGCAGTGAGACTGATATCTGCTCTCCTGAAGCAAGCAATAAATCCATTTCTCGACCTTTTGGCCGTCGTGTCACCTTATGCGCCAAGGCAACTAAGTCGTCAGTAGTCCTTCCCATTGCTGACACCACGACGACTAACTTCGGCAGAGCACTTCGAGTAGCAGCGATTCGATCTGCGATCGCGATCACCTTTTCAGGAGTAGCGATCGAACTACCGCCGTATTTCCTTACCACTACTTCTGCCACCGGCGTAATATTCAAAGCACGAACCCCTTGTCTAATTCTTAGAACCAGGTCGCATCTGCCGAACCAACCGCTCAAGAAATAGGCCAACATCAGTAACAATGCCAGCTGTTTGCGACGATCCACGGTCAGCCAGCTTCGTTACAACAGCAGGATTTATGTCCACACAAACAACTCTTACCCACGATGGCAACATATTACCAACACCGATGCTGTGAAGCATCGACGAAAGCATCACGACTAGCGACGCGTCTTTCAAGATTTTTGCGTACTGCTCTTGCGCCTCAACCAAATCCATAATGGTGTCTCGTAGAGGACCATCGTCACGAATGCTTCCAGCGAGTACGTACTCCACACCTTTTTGGACGCACTCGTACATCACGCCAGCATGTAACACATCGGTCTGAACAGCCTGACTAATTCCTCCTGCTGTATTGATGGTATTGATCGCCCGCATGTGATTTTGATGGCCGTGCTCAACAGCCATCCCCGACTCGAGGTTAACTCCCAAAGAAGTTCCAAATAGGGCCAGCTCGATGTCGTGTACAGCTAGAGCATTGCCAGCCAACAACGCATCGACATAACCTAGCCTAATAAGTTCAGCGAAATAAGGAGCGCCTCCTGTGTGCACGATTAATGGACCGGCTACGAAAACAATGCGACCACCTGCCTTTCGGACTTCATCCATCATGCCAGCAACACGGACCACGCCAACTTCAACACGCCGTTCGGACGAAATATCATTCGTCATGAATGCGAACCCTAATCGATCGCGTTCACGGAACTCGGGGCTTACCCGAACCCCATCAGCTTCGCAAACCACTAACTCTCCGACCTTCAGATCTCGAAGTATCCGACAAGTTGCCTCCCCAGCCTCCACTACAATCACAGCATCCATGCGCTGATGCTTAACATCAATCCAAGAACCGCCATGCCTTATTCGCGTACGCTGGTTCGTTGTTGAATAGAACCCCTCTGGGGCACAACCCTCCGATGGCACCGACTCTAATTTCGCATCACGCTCTGGACCTTGATGACAGCCCAGTGGCACTAGATCTTCTAGCAACCGTTGCAATGCAGCTTCACTGGAAGCCGTGACTTTCAAGCAGAGTCTGGACGAATCCTCGTTTGTCTTACCAATATCAAAATGTTCAACTTCGAACTTGGCGCCCTGCTCGATAACCTTGTCAAAGATGGTCGTTAACACCTCAGAATCAATTAAATGACCTTCGGCTTCGACGATCTCACTCCATTCATGCATCTCATTCATTGCCTGCCTCACACCTGATCATCTAAGAACGATTATCCGTCAACCTACCGATCAGCTAGAAAAGTCTCGAACTCTTTCAGGGAGCGTCCAAGTTGCACGACGGGTTTCAATTGACCGCTAATCGCCTCAGTCGTTTTATAGCCGTTACCGGTAATGGACACCACCACTGATTCATCACGCGGAATTTTTCCTTCCTCGACAAGCGCTAGCGTCACAGCCAACGTAGTACCTCCAGCAGGCTCCGTGAAAATACCCTCGGTTTCGGCGAGTAGTTTCATTGCCGCAAGGATTTGACTGTCACTCACCATCGCACCCCAACCGCCAGTTTCACGCACCACCTGTAGGACTTGAAATCCATCAGCCGGATTTCCAATAGCAATTGACTTCGCGATCGTTTTTGGCTTGACTGGCTCAGGATATTCGAGACCTTCATGCAGTGCTCGAATAACTGGTGCGGACCCAGCAGCTTGAGCCGCATGAATTTTTGGCATTGAATCGCTGACGAAGCCGATGTCTCGCAACTCACGAAACCCTTTTCCCACTCTGGGTAATAAGGTGCCTCCTGCAACCGGCACAACTACATGTTTGGGAAAAGTCCAGCCGAGTTGTTCTGCGATTTCGAACGCGTGCGTTTTAGCACCTTCCGCATAATAGGCGCGTAAATTAATATTTGCGAATCCAATTTCAAAACGGTCCGCGACTTGCGTACACAGTCGATTAACGTCATCGTAGGTTCCATCAATCGCTACAACATGTGCATTTGTGATCGAGGTACCTATAATCTTTCCTGGTTCAAGCGTCTTTGGAATGAACACATAACAGTCCAAACCGAGACGTGCAGCGTGTGCAGAAACACTATTGGCCAGATTACCGGTGGACGCACAGCCGAATTTCTGAAAACCAAGTTCGACGGCTCGAGTCGCCGCGACCGAGACCACTCGATCCTTGTAGGACAAGCTTGGATGATTCACGGAATCATCCTTAAGATAGAGTTCTTGAAGTCCTATCTCACGAGCTAGACGGTCAGCGCGGACCAAGGGCGTAAATCCGGAATGAAGACCTGTCCTCGGTTCTCCTACAATCGGAAGAAGTTCTCGGTAACGCCACAGATTTTGCGGCCGCGACGCTACGACGGCACGCGACATGTCAGCCCGCACGGCTTCATAGTCATATGCCGGTTCAAGTGGCCCCAGGCATTGATCGCAGACGAACAAAGCCTTAGCCGGAAAGGCCGTCCCGCACAGAAAACACTTCAACCCAGTAAAATATGTCATCCGTTATCCTTGCAACAGTTCAGTGCTCTTTCGGGCTTTCATCCAAGATTGGCAACCACACACATTGGTCCGCGTCCTTGAGTTCCCCTTCAACTTCACCACACATTTCTTGAATGACCGAAAACGATGTCAAGCCAGTAAGCATTAGCGTAAACAATTGACCAGAATCCTCTGATTCTTGCCAGATCTTTTCTACTTCAACGCCGTTCCTCTTAAGTCGATCAGACACTGAATTCATCCCATGTGGAAGAACAGTAGGCGTTCGCAGATAATGTCGTGAAATACATTCTTTGGATACTCGAGACGTCGATTCTGATGCCGGAAATCGCATCGCTGTGCTAGTCCCGGTATCTTCCGCAATACTCAAGAGGTCACCAACAACAGCAATAGCCGTAGGTTCGCCACCGGCCCCGAGCCCAACAAACGCAGATTCTCCTCCCCATTTACCCCGCGTTACGATTATATTTTCAGCACCATGCACCTGGCCAAGCCGTGACGATTTGGGAACTAACGCAGGAGTTACTAGGGCCTGAACTTGATCACCTTGAGCATTATCCACAGCAACACGTGAGACCTGTCGAATCACATAATTCAATTTGTCGGCCTGCCGAAACTCCATTTGTCCAACACTCTTAATGGTGCGAGTTGGAATATCGGTCGACGTCAATCGACGACGAAGTCCTACCGCTGACAAGATTGCGATCTTCGCCTGTGCATCCAATCCGTCTAGGTCATCCGAAGGATCAGCCTCCGCATAACCGAGTGCCTGCGCCTCCTGGACTGCCTCCTCCATTGTGACTGCTGCGCTCTCCATGCGATCAAAGATGAAATTGCAGGTGCCATTTAAAACACCAACAAGTTCGATTAAATGATCCGAGCCTAACCCCTGCTGAATACCTCGCACCATTGGTATGCCGCCACCAACGGCTGCTTCGAAACATAACGCCGTGCCACCTTGACGAACCAATGTGCAGAGCTCAGCACCGTGTTTGGCAATTACTTGCTTGTTCGCAGTTACCACCGACTTTCCACCCATAATGGCAGCTTCAATCCACTCTTTTGCAGGTGACAGTCCGCCGATCAATTCAACAAATATATCCACGCCAGTATCTAATACATCTTCAACCCGGTCCGTCCATACGACGTGTCCTGGCACCCAGTCGACTTTCTTCGCCTGTATATTTCTATTGTAGATGTGCGTTAGCAGCAGATTCGGATATCTCCCTGAACACAGCAACCGCGCCACCGACTGGCCCACGGTTCCAAATCCCGCTATCCCTACTCTTCGAACTTCCGTTTGGCCTTTATCACTAGACATGAAACACCCGTCGCGCCTCTTCCTTGAATAAAAAAAAGGCCATCATCCGCCTGGATGATGGCCTTTGATTACTTGTTCTTACTTAGTTCAGGCTACATCATCCAGTTGCACGCCCACGGCATCGTGGTCGTGCCGAAAATAGTGACGACCGTCGCCGTGCTTACAGATATCGTAAAGTTGACATCTACAGTCTTCTTGAACCAGTTGAACAGTCTCACGTTTATCATCCGCGATAACTTCCTAAGTTGTGAATAGCAGCAGCACCGCTATTTCGAATAGATCCAACAGATCTTTATACTCCGCCCGGCAATGTTAAGTCAAACTTTCGACATACATCACAGTAGATTGACTCGTTCTCCTTGCTAATCAAGTGCCCGTCCATCACACTCGTCAAACCGCAGATGAAACGGCCAGCCTGGAAATTGAGCCGCATCGGGACCACGCGGGTCAACAGCCCGTGGCCAACATTCAATGACATATTTCTTTTGTAATTTTTGGACTCGTATAATCCCATACCCTTCACTCTTTAGCCGAGTGTCTCCCAACGCCTGACTACGACCCGGCTTAAACCGACGATAATAGTCGAAGGAAATCTTTGGATTTGCTACAGCATGCACTCGAAGTTTATTGCCAAAAGCGTCCACAAAATCACCTGTATGCCTACCCTTAGCATTAGGTAAGTCCGTGCGGGGCTCAAACCAGCGCTGCCAAAACGATAGTGTCGCAGGACCCGTGTACTGCACAACACCGTCAGTGTGTGAATCAATACCATGCCGAACAATGGAAGCTAAATGCTGATCGCCTGCCAGTACAAGCGCTCCCGCGTCCCGCAATAACGCGATTGCGCGATCGCGTTGAAGTTTTGGGTGACCATTCGAATCCCAATCCACTAACGGGCGGCCTTCCGGACTGGTCTGCACACACGCAAATACGGTTTGTGTTAAGCAGATACGACCATCAACATCGTCTTTGTCATGAGCCCAACTCTGCAAAAATGCTTCCTGCCGCCCGCCCAACAATTCTGCTTCATGGACGTCAAGATCTGCGCCTTGGATTGGCGCAGTCTTAAACTTCCGGTCCTCTAGAAGAGCAAAACTGATACCGCCATAAAGGAATGTTGCATAGTACACGCCAATACCTTGTTCAATCGGTGTCGGGTCGTAGGGATCGGGATTGTGTCCGCACTGGGTCTGCTGGACAAGGTTAATGAATCCAGGGCTAAACCTATAACCCCCCCGATTTTGATCAGGCACCCTAGTGGCTACACCGTCACGGTCCACAATCTTGGGTGGTGCGGCGCGACCACCATTGCCCCAGAGGTTTCCCTGATAGACATCATGATCGTCAGTCTGAATAATCGTCGGCACTCGACGGGTTAAGTCGCCAAATGACCAGTACCAAAGAAACCATTTATATAGATAGTCCAGCGCTTGTGTCTTACTCTCATCCTGTCGAGTCGGACTATGTTCGTACAACTGGTCGCCTGCAAACACAAGCAGTTGCGGATCATGAACCGAGAGGTGCCTGACTAAATCCGCGTGCGGAAAATGAATGTTCTTATTCGTGTAACGCCCTAATAATTCCGCTACCGGCAACTCAGCCTCACCTACCCCACCCTCAAACGAACGGGCGACTGGCATCACACAACTTAGATGCGCAATAGCAAACTCATCATAATCTCTCGGGTCTTGTTGAACGACACCAAGATAATCGTGTTGGACTCCCCATAAGTCTTCGTATCGCACTCGATATTCCCACGATTTAGAAGAATCCCATTTTTCCATTCGAAACACTGCCGAATATCCTACCCCCCACTCTGCATTGGTTCCTTCTTGCCATAGCCCGCCCGGGGCTCGATACTGAAACAAAACCGTCCGTGGCTCCTCATCACTAAGAGGCATCAACTGCACAGACGCCTTGAGCACGTTTTGGTTAAGGGAGTACAAAGTCCCTAGAATAGGACCCAAAGACCTAGATGCATGGTTGGCAATCTTGGATCCACCACTCTCAAGCTCTTGAAACCAATGACGAGCGCGACCGACAACTTGCGGCGTCGCAGAGGATACAAGTGCTACCGCCCCAGTCACATCCCGATCCGCAACATCACGGCGAATTCCTCCAGCCAAGCGCTCTCCTGTTTTAGCGTCGAGTGCATTTAGAGTGACTGTGAAGCGTCCGTCTGCTTGAGACTTAATGTCTAAGCGTAATTCGACTATTTCATTCAAATTACGTTTTGGACTAAACCCTTCATTCGTCTGCTCAGAAGACAGTTCCTCATAAGCCAGAGGCGCTCGCTCGTCTGTATGTTCGCGAAATCGAATTTGGCCATCACTTTCGTATCCACACCAGAAACCTCCAGCCATGCCAGATGCCTTCTGAGCCAAGGCAGACGAACGGTAGTCGAGATTTCCAGCACCCACTCCAATGAGAAAACCACTAAAGCCGCCTTTTCCTGACGATTCAAGCGTGCCAGTTACCACACGGAGATGCGCGGCCCCCTCACCGCTCACGATCTCACGGGTTAATATCCCAACCGTGCGACCCAAATCTTCTTGGCCACCAGCTAGACATTCGATGCGACCATTTTTAAGCCTCCAGTCCTGCAAACGATTTGCCCACAGCGCCGAACCAAGCCAGGGACGAGTCACACCTTTTTCCAGATTGATGATCACTGTCAGACCATCCTGTCTTGACCGATCAATCGAAGAACTCAACCTATCAAAGGGAGCAGCTCCTTTAACTACGGTTGGCACAAGGATGCCACCTGTAACATTTTGGAGAAATTTACGCCGCGTAGTTCTTTTTTTACTCTTTCGAATCATGTAGAAAACCAATATCTCTTTTAATCTAGCTGGCTAGTTTCTTGCTGTCTTACGTTCCTGCCGTTCTTTTAGCATCTGCTTGATTTGAGCATCGTAGATCTCGCTCATCTCGCGTTCCCAGTACTCGTAGATTTCAGGCCCCTCAGGTATTTCACCCTGATCATTCGAATTGATAATCCATTCATCCAAAGCAACTCGGAGACGTTTGAGTGGTTCGGCATGTCTCGGATCCTCAGCTACATTGTCTACTTCGAACGGGTCGGCATCAAGGTCGTACAGTTCTTCCTTAGGGCGACTCGGCGCCAACAAGGCAGCCTGAACAGAGGTTAACTGACCTGCCTCGTGTAATTCCCGCATTAATGGAATCATGGGATAACTAAATTCTTTATATCGATTGAGTTGTAGCAGTCCCCGTTCAGGATAGTAGTTCCTAATGTACCGATATTGATCATCACGAACCGTGCGAATACGATCGATTGTTTCATCTCCTCGATCGCGACCACTAAACACGTACGTTCGAGGTGATGCGCCTTCACCTAGAAACACTTGTCCTTCCATCTTGGCAGGCGGGACAACACCAGCAATTGCCAGCGTGGTCGCTGATACATCGATTGAAGCAATCAGACGGTCTTCTATGGCTCCAGCCGTGAATCCTTTAGGCGCTGGAATTTCGCTGGGCCACCGCACAATGAGTGGAACATGCAGTCCACTATCATAGGGCCACTGTTTCCCCCTCACCATCGCCCTTCCATGGTCACTCATAAATATGACCACAGTTCGATCAGCTAACCCATCCTCCTCCAGCCGATTCAGCACAAAGCCGACTTTACGATCTAAAGACATGACCGAGTTCAGGTACTGGGCCCAATCTGCGCGGGCTTCAGGATGATCTGGATAGTACGGAGGCATACTTACCGCAGATGGATTCGCGGGTTGCATGATTTGCTTGTGAGCATTGTCCCACTCTGGACCACGATGCGTCTCTGGAAAGTTGACCTGCGCATAAAAGGGTTCGTTACGTGCTAGGTCACTCCAGCGATCGGTATCAAAGGGTTCACCTTCATAATCAAAATTCCAGTCAGTTTTGCCGGTGCCGGCAAAGTCGGCAAAACCTCCCTCCATGGCTTCCCGATAATGAAATTCTTCATCACTATCAGTCAAATCAACGATATTACCTGTGAAATAATCAGCATCTCGTAACCAATCTGTAATGAGACGCACGCCGTCCGGAAGCGGGTAGTTGTCCTCTCGATGAGAACGGTGATTGTGTGCACCGATCGTCGTCTGGTACATACCTGTCATGAAAGCTGATCGACTGGACGAACACACCGGAGATGTGGTGAACGCGTGGGTATACCGAACACCATTCGCTGCAAGTTGATCCAGATTCGGAGTCTGCACTTCGGGATGCCCATACGCGCTCAACTCCGGACCTAAATCTTCAGCAATAAGCCAGAGAATATTCGGTTTATCCAAGTCTTTGGACGGAGCAAGATCGTCAATTGACACCTCACCTGCACACGACATTGCTAGCATCACAACACTGAGAAACCATGCCCACTTATTCCTAGACGGTCGCAACCAGAAATTTGAGCACGGAGTCAGTAACGTTGACAACCAGTGAATCATGGGTCGTCTCCAGGGAAGACAAAGAGATCAGACGGCGTGTGCGCCTCATCCATTAATTGAGCAATCCGAGTAACAATGTTCGGATAATCAAATGATAGATTCCGAGCCTCCTGACGATCTCGACTGAGGTCATACAACTCTATTGGAGCTACAGGATTATCATGAACGTTGAGACGCACACCTTTCCAGTTGTTCATTCTGATAGCCTGCTTACCACCCAGTTCATGAAATTCCCAATAGAGGTAATCGTGGGCAACTTGAGATTCACCAAGCAGGGTTGGTAAAAAGGAGATTCCATCAATATCTGGAGGCGGGTCAACACCTATAATTGCGCACAGTGTTGGCATAACATCCCAAAAGGCTGAAATATGATCAGTCACCGAATTTTCCTGGATGACACCTCTCCACATCGCGATCATGGGAACGCGAATGCCTCCCTCATAGAGATCGCGCTTGATACCACGCAAACCGCCGTTGCTGTTGAAAAAAATTGGGTCAGCACCTGCTTCTTGATGGGGTCCGTTGTCGCTTGTGAAAATGACGAGCGTTTGGTCGAGTAACCCTTGGGTTTCTAAGGTACGTAGAATTCTTCCAATGTCAGCATCGAGTCTCGACACCATGGCCGCATACGCAGTCCGTGGTGTCTCCTGTCCGATATAGCTACCCTCCGCTTCCCATGGTTTTTCTTGAAATTGTCCTTCATACACCAGCATTGAATCATCAGGCACATCGAGCGCAGCGTGAGGTATCGTGTAAGGGATATATAGAAAAAAGGGCTCCTCTGTTTTTTTCTGCAAGAATGTCAGCACTTCATCAGTAAGAAGGTCATGACTATACGTGCCACGTTGGCCCTCCTCGTTTTTCGGTAGGTCTACCCGTTCTTCATTACGCCACAAATGGTCTGGGTAGTAACTATGTGCTTCTCGTTGATCGTTATAACCAAAAAAGTAGTCGAAACCTTGTCGCGTCGGCAGGCCTTCTGTTCCCGGTGCGCCGAGCCCCCATTTACCAATTGCAGCGGTCTTGTAACCAACGTCCTGTAATACTTCCGCAAGCGTAATCCTAGAAGCCGGAATCGGATATTGCCCTTCTGGAAATATAGGCTTATTGCCGCGAATGTAAGTGTGACCGGTATGCAGACCTGACATCAGCGACGCTCTCGAAGGCGCACAGACTGTCGAACCAGCATAATGTTGAGTGAAACGCATACCTCCGGCAGCAAGCCGATCAATATTCGGTGTGCTAATCAATTCCTGACCATAGACACCAAGATCCCCATATCCGAGATCGTCGGCTAGGATATATACAATGTTAGGTCGTATCTGTGCTCTGGAAACAACGTCTTCGACGGCGGACTGGCTGGCGCAGCCGTGTCCGCTGCACATGATCGCGAGCACCATAAGCCAGTTTCGTGATGAAATACGCAAGATGTTCCTAATTATAGCGTTTCCAATTCGATGACAGTGCCTCACGATACTTCCATGCCTAAGTCAATTGCATCCGATACTTCCCAAGATGCGGCATTAGTCGTAGACGGTCTGTCACAAGTATTTCAAAGTGTAACAGCACTCGACCAACTCTCTTTCGAGGCACGAGATCGAGAATTCCTGACTATCGTCGGTCCAAGTGGATGTGGAAAATCCACCACTCTGCGCCTAATCGCAGGACTCAACACGCCGACTGGTGGCCTGATCACTGTTCACGGACAAACAGTCAAGGGACCAGTGCCAGGCGCGGCCATGGTCTTTCAATCTCCGGTGCTGTTACCTTGGCGGCGTACCATGGACAATATTCTGTTTACAGCAGAAATGCGTGGACTTAATCCAGACAGCTACCGGAAACAGGCACAGGTTTTACTTCAGCTAGCTGGACTTGAGACTTTCGAAAACAGCTTCCCACACGAACTGTCTGGCGGCATGCAACAGCGTGTCTCAATCTGCCGTGCGTTACTTCTCGATCCAACCCTACTACTTATGGATGAACCGTTCGGCGCACTTGATGTCATTACGCGCGAAAACCTTGGGTTCCGTTTGCAGCGTATCTGGATGGAAACGATGAACACCGTCGTATTTGTTACACACAGCATCACTGAAGCCGTCCTGTTGTCGGATCGAGTAATTATCATGAGTCCGAGGCCTGGACGCGTGCAAGCGACAATAGACATTGACTTGCCACGCCCCCGGACGACCGCAATGCTGCAAGACTCTCGTTTTTTGGAATTATCTGCCGTGATTAGGAAAGAAATGGAAACAGAGTGGAGCGAATAGCGAAGGTGCTTAATTTGAGCCGTCTACTTGTGCTGATCATCGGACTCATCGCCGGATTAGCGTTCTGGGAGTACGGAGTGGTGTGGGCCAAAATCCCAGATTACATACTTCCAGCACCTTCACAGTTCTTTAATAGATTTTTCGAAACACTCCCCCTGCAAGTCGAACACCTTGGGATTACAGCAACAACCACTCTACTCGGTTTAGCACTTGCACTTATTCTAGGAGTGCTACTTGCGCTACTCGTGGTTTACGTGCGGCCGTTGAAACTCCTGATCTTGCCCTTCCTAGCAGCATTCAATGGAATTCCAAAAGTTGCCATAGCACCACTTTTTGTAATCTGGTTTGGCCTAGGAGACGAACCAAAGATTCTTTTGGCTTTTCTAATGGCCCTTTTCCCAATTTTTGTAAATGCGGTGACTGGTTTAAATGAAATCGAACCAGATATGATCAACCTAGCGCGCCTATTTGGCGGGTCGAAATTCAGAATTTTCCGAAAGGTGCGGTTGATACATGCTCTGCCTCACTTGACCGATGCCCTGAAAGTAGCATTTCCCCTTGCACTCGTCGGATCTGTAGTCGGAGAATTTATCGGTGGAAATCGAGGTGTAGGTTATTTGATACTCTCAGCTCAATTCAATCTTGATACACCTCTAGTGTTTGCCTGCTTGCTAGCGATTACAATTTTTACAAGTGCGGGCATAGGATTCGTGGTACTCATCGAAGAACTTGCTTTTGGCTGGCGGCCGTCGCGGCGGGAATAGGGTCTATTTCTCGACACAAAGTCTTGAACCCTTAAACTAGGGCAAAAAACCGTGAGCGTAGAGATCGTTCGGCGTAACTTGGGTTTTGAATTCGAATGCCCGTCCGACGAAATCAATACTCCGCTGCAAACGTTCTTGTGTCGCTATACCGTAACCTGCATGCTGAACGGCAGCCGTATTCATAGCGCTGATCGATCCTTTCCAATGCGCTAGTGCGGTCACCTCATCAAGGGCCGGACTATACCGAGCCATAATACGCGCAGCTTCTTCGGGATGCGTGATTGCGTAATCGACCGCAGTAGCAGTGGCTGTCGCAAATGCTCTTACTTCCTCTTGCCGCAACCTAAGTCGATCGCTTCGTGCCACAAGAAAATACCCATAAACATCGTATCCCCAGTCAGCAAAGGAAGAGAAATGCACCGTGCGACCTCTAGGTTCTACAATTCTTTGCAGTGTTGGTACATCGCTGTCACTCGCTGCAGTCACCAAGTCCGCGCGCCCTGAGAGAAGCAATGAAAAATAGACGCTAGGGTCTGCAGTCAGCCAGTCTATGGTCGATTCGTTCAATTGACCTTCGGCTAAAACACTTGGCAAAATCACTCGCGCACTGTCTGTCAGAGAAGCAGCGACAGTCCTACCTGTGAGACTTTCTAATGTTGGATAGGGAGCCAGGGAAGCAAGTCCGCTGGTACTCTGATCCATATATACACCGAACGCCTTTACGGAAGCGCCTTGAGCAATCGCCTGCACCAAGGACGCAGCCTCAACCATGCCGTAGTCAGCTTGACGTCCCTCCAGTGCAGTAATAACAAACGCACTCCCACTCGCTGGTAGGATATTGATGTCAAACCCTGCCTCTCGATAAAAACCCTTTTCCTTGCCGACAAAAAACGGAGCATGCCGCCCGATAAAAACATAATTTGTTAGAAAGGTTATTGGCTTAAGATTTTCGTGCGTAGACTTAATCGACAAGGCAAGAGAGGCAAACAGCGCCAGGGCGCAACCCAAGGTTAGAACCGCTCTCATTTTAAATACCGTTTCAAATCCAAATTGGTCCACAACTCTCTTGGAGGCTCCGCCACTTCAGGAAATGCCGGATCGAGAGGTTTAGTTGCGTCGATACCAAGACGGGTACTAAGCAAGGGTGCCCCTTCATTACCTGTTTGCCATGCAGGGTACCCCGTAGGGTCAACACGTGATACGTAAGAGCCCGGAATCATAAAAATGGAGCGATCAGCCTGTGTTCGCGTCATCATCGCCCAGAGGACCTTTCCATCATCATTAATATCCACGTCTTCATCCACAACTACGGCACACTTAAACCTGTAAGCACCGAGTGCTGCTATTGCTGCATTGACCCCCTGTCCGTCGAGACCTTTTCGAATCTGCACATAAACTAAGTTGCCGGAACCACAGACTGGGACATTGATCGCTATGAGGTCCGGTACAAGCTGCTTAAGTTGAGAGAACACGACCCCCTCCATGCCAAGGGAAAACAGGGTCAAATGATCCGGACCTACGCTAAAGATATCGTGGAAGATTGCGTCCCGCCGATGCGTAATTGCGGTAACCTCGAAAATTCGTGCTGGCTTCGGTGGAGCATAATAGAGCCAGTAATCTCCAAAGGGTCCATCATCAGCCCACGCGTCAGTTCTGATCCGACCCTCGATGACAATTTCTGCATCGGCCGGGACAGGCAGGTCAATCGTTTCCGCAGGTACCATATCCAAGGGTTCCTCCAGTAAGGCCCCCATCGTGTTGAGTTCCAGCTCACTCCGTTGACCTCTCTGCTGCGAGGAAATAGCTAAGGCTGGATGATGCCCAACGACAATAGCTGCTTCCACATGATGTTTAGCTTTTTCTGCGTCGGCAGCTATTTCTGATCCATGACACAACGGCGCCATATTCATGGTTAATGTCGTCGGCGATGTGACTAGATTTCGATAGATGCCTGCATTCAAGGATCCTGATACCGGGTCCCGCATAATTGTCACACCTGACGAGAGATAAGGACCGGCATCCTTTTCGCAATGAGTCACTATCGGCAGGACGTTCAGGTCGACATTATCGCCGGCCAAAACCACATCCTTAACAGGTCCACTACTAACATTACGTGGGGCAAGACCGTTGACTTGAGCATCTGTAAACCGTGGAATAACTTTTTCCGGAGTCGTTTCAAGTGCTAGCGCTAAGTGGGTCTTGCTCGCAAATAAATTGGAAATAACCGGCATTGTAGAACCGATCACTTTTTGAAATTGAAGCACCGGCAGTCTCCGATCCACTTCGAGGCGCTTTTGTACTGCCGACAGCTCCCAACGAGGATTCACCTCGCCAGGCACTTGCATCAACAACTCAGGCGCATGCTTCTCGATATACCGAAGAAAATATCTGAGATCTTTCTTCACAATAATTCAAACTTTACTAGTCGTCTGGCAAAGCGAATGCAACGTACGCATCACCAGACTTCGTACCCATCTTGCCACCACCCGCTGCAACAACCACAAATTGTCGTCCATCAATCATATACGTGGCGGGTGTTGCATAGCCGCCAGCTGGTAATTTAGTTTCCCACAGAAGTGCGCCATCTCGTATATCAAATCCTCGAAATCTTTCATCCTTCGTCGCCGCAATGAATAGGAGTCCACCTGCAGTCACAATAGGACCCCCATAATTTTCAGTACCGGTGGGTGAAAACCCTTTTTGAGTTAATAATTCAAATTCACCCAACGTAACCTGCCAAAGGATGTTACCTATATTAAGATCAATCGCAGTCAGCGTTCCCCAAGGTGGTTTAATCGCCGGATATCCGTTTGAGTCAAGAAACCGAACATACCCAGTCGAACTGTAGTTTGCATCGCTAGCATCTTGGATTGGTTTTCTCTCTTTGTTATCGTGAGAAAGTAAAGCGTTCTCACTAAACAGGTACGCCACTAGGTCATCAACTTCTTGCTCGGAAAGATACTCGTGTGACGGCATCACACCTACACCACGGGTAATGATTCTAGCGACAGTTGACTTCGTCAACTTCGTTGGCACATCGACCAGTGAGGGATAAATTCCTAAAGGATCACCTCGGCCATCAACACCATGGCAATAGAGACATTCGTTAGAATAAACCGCGTGACCAGGATTTTGCATGTCGTCTTCGACTTTAATCATTCTGAGAATCCACGGCATCTCGCTGGCATTTACGTAGAGAATGCCATTGGGATCAACGGCCGCACCACCCCATTCTCCTCCACCGTCATATCCGGGAAAAATTATGGTTCCTTCACGACTGGGTGGAGTAAAAGGATCACCCGTACGAACACGTGATAACTGTTCCAATGCTTCAGACCTTGCGTTTGAAGAAATGTCGGTTACGTCATCCTGCAAGAACACTTGACGCGAAAACGGTGGAGGCTTCAATGGAACCGGCTGCGTCTTCCACGCAACCTCACCAGAAAGATCAGACGGCGGCGTCTGGCGTTCCTCTATAGGAAACAAGGGCTCACCAGTATCCCGATCAAACAGGAAAACATGGCCAGATTTCGTAATCTGCGCTACTGCGTCATGCCGTTGCCCTGCATGAGTAACACTAACAAGATTCGGAGGTGCTGGTAGATCGCGATCCCAGAGGTCGTGTCGAACAACTTGGTAATGCCAGATTAAGTGTCCGGTCGACGCGTCAAGAGCGAGTAGCGTATTGGCGAAGAGATTCGCACCTATGCGATCACCTCCGTAAAAATCTGGTGTCGCCGACCCAGTGGGTACATAGACCACACCGCGATCATCATCAACCGTCATCCCAGCCCAATTGTTCGCACCACCAGTGGATTTCCAGGCATCCCTTGGCCAGGTTTCATAACCAAATTCACCAGGTTGGGGAATCGTGTGAAAGATCCAAGCAATCTCTCCCGTTCGAACGTCGTAGGCCCGAATGTGTCCTGGCGCCGCCTTCGTTCCCTCTGCTACACGCGTTGGTACAATTAACAAATCTTTATAAACAACACCCGGAGTATTCGAAACAATGAATAGATCTTCAACATCGCGACCCAGGCCATCATGTAAATCAATCGCACCTTTATTACCAAATGTTGTAATGAGCTGACCAGTCGATGCTTCAATTGCGTAGAGAAACGAGCCGCCCGTAGAGAAAATCCGCCGGTCTTCCCCATCCTCCCAATAAGTAACGCCACGACTCACACCGGCACCAAATAAATCGTAACCGTTATCACGGCCTTCGGTCTCTAAAGCAGAACTAGCAAAAGGATCAAAAGTCCATCGATGTAGACCTGTCGTAGCATCAAGGGCGAACACCTTCAGTTGAGCTGACGTCGCATACAAAATGCCATCCACGACAATCGGGTTCGCTTGAATTTGAGAACGGTTGTCTGGATCGCTATCCCCTGTTCGATAAGTCCAAGCAACCTCCAATGTGTGCACGTTTGAACGATTAATCTGATCGAGGGCAGAGTATTGATTGCTTCCAAACCCTTGATAAACAGGCCACTCTTCCGGGCCCGCTCCAGTGCACCTGGCTAAAATCACAAGCCATGCAAAAATGGCAACCTTGTTCTTCATCTTACTGTTAGTCCAAGCATCGTAAATACTAAGGTTTAGCTTACTGTCGTTACTTCCGATCTCCTTGTCAGTAATTTCTATAGAATACAAAGCGTAGCATGCACCTTTGGCAACCTAAAACTGTCGGAGAATTAATTTTTTCCTAGAATATGAGCACTCGAGTGACCGGGGTGCTCGAAATACTAACTTCATCTAAATGCGCGCATTAGACCTCGTCGTTCTCACCGTCTACCTATTTTGCGTTTTATTGTTCGGGGCGTATTTTTCCCGATCACAAAGGAACGTTCGCGACTACTTTACAACTGGGAAAAACATCCCCTGGTGGGCCGTCATGGGTTCTATTGTCGCCACTGAGACGAGCACTGTGAGCGTTATTAGTGTGCCTGGCCTTGCGTACTCCGGAAATTTTTCATTTCTTCAACTAGTCTTTGGTTACTTGCTGGGTCGCATTGCTGTTACGGTGATCTTTATACCAGCCTACTTCCGCGGAGATTTAGTTAGTGTCTACGAGATACTTGGAAATCGATTTGGCGACGGCGTGCGAAGGTTTACCTCTTTGTTGTTTCTACTGACTAGAACCGTTGCGGATGGCCTCAGATTATTTGCTACGGGTTTGGTTCTGACCACCCTATTTTTAGTAACACCTGGCGTCGTCACAACGCTGCATTCTTGGCTCCCAACACTTGAACCAAATGTGAGTCTTTTGATTTTGTCGATCCTGATAATCGGAAGCATCACAGTGATCTACACGGTTCTAGGAGGAATGGCCGCTGTTATTTGGACCGACGTCGTCCAGCTAGGACTCTATCTCGCAGGCGCTGGGCTCGCAGCGATAATTCTCTTAAAGCAAATTCCAGGAGGCTGGGCTGAGATATCTACCGCTGCGTCAGCCGCGGGTAAATTTCAACTGTTCGACTTTACTGTAACTGCAACTCAAGATTATACGTTCTGGTCCGGATTAATCGGCGGCGCCTTCTTGACCATGGCTACACATGGAACCGACCAATTAATCGTGCAAAGGTACCTTTGCTGCAGGAACGCAAGGCAGGCTAGAACAGCTCTTCTTGGAAGTGGGCTATTGATTGCGAGTCAATTTGTACTGTTCTTACTAATTGGTGTAATGCTCTGGTATTACTATTTAACCTACGCCCCGCATGATCTACCAGCTTTTACCGTCAACGGACAAGTGCAGACTGACCGCATCTTCCCGTACTTTATTGTGACCCAGTTACCAAGCGGAGTCGTCGGACTGGTCGTCGCCGCAATTTTCGCCGCTGCAATGTCAACATTGTCTTCGTCGCTTAACTCTTCATCTGCTGCAACACTTGGAGACTTCTACATGCCACTCACAAAACATCTCCGTGATGCCGGCCACTATCTCCGCGTCTCGCGTTGGACCACCGTTTTCTGGGCTTCCGCTCAGGTTAGTGTAGCTTTGCTCGCCATCAAGTTGTCTACCCGCGTCATTGACGAAGTACTTGGCGTCGCCTCATTCACGAATGGCATCATTCTTGGCATATTTTTTCTTGGAACTTTCACCCAAGTTGGGCAAAGAGCCGCTGCTCTAGGAATTGCCTCTGGCGTTTTCATCATGATTGCGGTGTGGAGTTTTACAGCTATTTCCTGGCAGTGGTACGTTTTGATAGGGTCGATTACGACGCTCATGATTGGATGGATGTCAGGCCTAATGTTGGGCAATTACGACCGGCGAAACCTCTCGGGTGAAAACTCTGTATGAATAGATTCGACCGAGCACGGTCAATCCTGAACGACGGCGTGCGCATGAAAGCGTTTCCAGCTGCGGTAATTGAAGTAGGAACTGCTGACACTGTTCTCTGGCACGAAGCATTCGGTCATTGCACCTACGACACAGATACTCCGGCAACCGATTCAGAAACCATTTTTGATTTGGCTTCTTTAACAAAGGTCGTAGCCACCACGACCCTGCTGATGGGCCTCCAAGAAGCCAGCAAGATCCATACAAATGAACAAGTTTCGTTACGATTACCCAGGTGGACTAACAACGATCGAAGCACCGTTACGATCAGTGACTTGATGGATCATTCAAGTGGATTATCAGCCCACCAACCTCTCTACCACACCTGTACAGGACGACAGGAATTCGAGGAAGCCATTTGCGATTTGCCACTCGAATATGTTCCCCGCTCGCAGTCAATCTACAGCGATCTAGGTTTTATTCTTCTCGGCTTTCTTATTGAAGATGTTGGAGGCCAGAGCCTCGCAGATCAATTTATGGCCTTCACCAAACGGGCAGACCTTAACGACCTACGTTACGATCCACCAGACACTTGGCGAAGTCGGATCGCTCCAAGCGGATTCAGCCAGTGGAGAAATCGACTTCTGCATGCAGAAGTCCACGATGACAACGCTTGGGCGCTAGGCAGTGCTGCAGGACATTCTGGATTGTTCGGTTCTGCCACGGCTGTGGGCAAGTTCGCGCGCCTCATGCTCCAGGGATACGAGTCTGAAACAGTGTTTGGGCGAACCGAAACGGTTCGAGCATTCACCACTCGAGGTGGCGTGCCGAACAGTTCCCGAGCACTCGGCTGGGATACGATGCTCCCCACTTCGTCCTGCGGAACACGAATGTCTCCTTCCTCTATTGGCCACACAGGATTTACCGGCACATCGCTCTGGATCGATCCTGCGATAGGACTTTACATCGTCTTACTCGCGAGTCGTCTTTACCCAACCGCTAACAACGATCACACAGCAATCCAAACGATACGACCCCTGTTGCACGACGCCGTAATCGAGGATTGGCTAACCGAGTAATCAAGAAACCATGGCACTCACAATTCTTGATTGGTTCATTATTGCTCTATATTTCTTTGTGATATTAGCCGTCGGGCTCGCCTACTATCGGCGTGCCGGCACGGATGTCGGGCAGTTTTTTCTTTCAGGTCGATCGCTACCATGGTGGCTCGCAGGAACTTCCATGGTAGCTACAACGTTTGCTGCTGATACTCCATTGGCTGTGTCGGGGATTGTGGCTCGAGATGGAATTGCTGGTAATTGGATATGGTGGAGCGCAGCCTTAGGCAGCACCCTTGCCGTTTTCTTTTTCGCACGACTATGGCGACGCGCCGGCATCGTCACAGATGTTGAATTCGCAGAACTTCGTTATACGGGTCGACCAGCAGCTTTTCTTAGGGGCTTTCGAGCATTGTACCTAGGACTACCAATCAACTTTCTCATCATGGGCTGGGTTAATCTCGCTATGGCGAAAATCCTTCTAGTCACGCTCGGATGGGACCGACTGACTGCCGTGCTTGTGAGTTTAGCATTCACCGGCATCTACACTTCGCTGTCAGGACTATGGGGAGTCGTTGTTACAGACTTCATCCAATTTGCATTGGCAATGCTCTGCGCGATTGCCCTTGCCTGGTTCGCCTTACGATTGCCAGAAGTGGGTGGAATCGATGGTCTCCAAGCAGCTCTTCCAGAATCTACATTTAGATTCCTTCCTACGATCGGAACAAATGGCATAGACGCTGTACAGACTATCGCCTTACCGCTAGCATCTTTCATTGCTTTCCTTGGTGTTCAATGGTGGGCAAGTTGGTATCCAGGTTCAGAACCTGGCGGGGGTGGCTACGTTGCACAGCGCATGATGTCAACGCAAAACGAACGCCATGCCCTCCTCGCCACCCTTTGGTTTACAGTCGCCCACTACTGCCTACGTCCGTGGCCGTGGATTCTTGTCGGACTGGCATCACTCGTGTTGTATCCGGACATCACTGACCGCGAAGCTGGGTACGTAATGGTGATTCGTGATCACGTGCCTGCTGGGTGGCGCGGCTTGATACTTGCTGGTTTCTTTGCGGCCTATATGTCAACGATCGGCACTCAACTCAATTGGGGCTGCTCCTACGTGATCAATGATTTCTATCGGCGATTCATCAAATCCAATGCATCACAGGCGCATTACGTTCGAGCTTCGAGGCTCACCACCCTGTTATTGATGATACTGGGAGGCATAGTGACCTTCTATCTTGAAAGCATTCGCCAGGCCTGGGAATTTATTCTTGAGTCTGGCGCCGGAATTGGTTTAGTGCTGATTCTCCGGTGGTATTGGTGGCGGGTAAACGCCTGGTCAGAAATTGCCGCGATGGTAGCGCCCGCAATCGGTTTCGCATACTTAAAACTCTTTACAAATATTGTCTTCCCGAACAGTTTGTTTTACTTGGTCACCTGGACCACAGCGTGCTGGCTGTTGGTCACGTATCTGACGCAACCAGAACCTTTATCCCATCTAATAGCATTCTATAGACGCGTACAACCCAGTGGACCAGGCTGGCGACACATAACCGACGCGGCGCATCTTCCTGCACCCGAGCCGATTACACCAATGCTAATCAACTGGATAGCGGGATGGATACTCGTTTACGCGACACTGTTCGGCGTGGGCACGATTCTCTTTACCTCAGTTATCGCGGCAACACCTTATGCTATTGCGGCGACTATAGCAGCCGTCATAATTAACAGAAATCTATCCAAGCAAGCTTGGAGTAAGTGAAGCCTCTAACGAACGCAGGTCACAACCGAAGAACCTTAACGTTCCAAAGAATTCAAAGCGTGAAGAGCCCTCAACACTACTGTGTTTTAGACTCTTGATAGTTGTCGTATGGCAGGCGATGTGCTACATTCGCATCACATTACAGCTAGAAGCATTCTAAACACACTTATTTCACATAGGAGGACGGCAATGCCAATGGAAGCGCTCGGCTTAATCGAAACCAAAGGACTTGTGGGATCGATCGAAGCCGCTGACGCCATGGTCAAGGCAGCGAATGTCATCTTGATCGGCAAAGAGTACATTGGCGCTGGATATGTGACCGTCATGGTGCGCGGCGACGTCGGAGCCGTTAAAGCAGCGACGGATGCCGGAGCAGCAGCAGCAAGACGAGTTGGTGAACTTGTTTCGGTGCACGTCATTCCTCGCCCACACAACGAAGTTGAAAAATATCTGCCTAAGCCCCCGACAAAATAGTCGCTGATCGTGAGTAATATCAGAAGCTCGGGGATAACGCGCCGAGTAACCGTAACCCAGACGTTTGTTTAAGCCTAAGGACGATCGATGGCGGAGGCGACAAAAGATCGCGATCTAACCTCGATCCAAGAGGCTCGAGTGTTGGCACATCGTGCTAAGCAAGCACAGGTAAAACTCGCTGAGCTCTCGCAGGAACGCGTCAATACCATAATTGACGCTATGGCTTCAACAGCTGCGCATCATGCAGAAGATTCGGCAAAGGCTGCTGTCGATGAAACTGGTTACGGTGTGGCGGCTGACAAACTGCAAAAAAATCTTTTCGCAGCAGTCCGGATACATAATTTTATTCGACCACTCCGGACCGTCGGCGTGATTCGGCGACTCGAAAAACAAAAAGTCATTGAAATCGCTGAGCCCTTTGGAGTCGTGGCAGCAGTCATCCCCTCTACAAATCCAACGTCCACTACAATTTATAAACTTCTGATCGCAATGAAAGCCCGTTGTGCTGTCGTGTTAAGCCCTCATCCGGCCGCGGTTCGCTGCATCACCGATATAGCTGAACGTATGGCAAAAGCGGCCCAACGTGCCGGTGCGCCGGACGATGCCATTAATGTCATGCGAACTGTGACAATCGAGGGCACACAGGAATTAATGAAGCATCGAGACGTCGCTGTCATCCTCGCAACTGGAGGGATGGGGCTCGTACGCGCTGCCTACAGTGCTGGAAAGCCTGCTTACGGTGTCGGTCCAGGTAACGCCCCCGCCTACATCGAGAGCTCGGCGGACATTCCGAAGGCCGTCCGAGATATTACGCTTGGCAAAACATTCGACAATGGAGTTCTCTGTTCAGCAGAGAATTCAGTGGTTGCCGACCACAGTATTGCAGATACCGTGAAAGAGGAATTTAAATCACAAGGTGGTTATTTTCTAACACCCAGCCAAATTAGTGCGTTAAGTAGCACCTTGATTACGACACAGCGTCTTCCGAATCCAGACCTTGTCGGAAAGTCTGCAACTCAGATAGCAAAGGCTGCGAACATCGAAGTGCCGGATGGGACTCAAATACTGATTGCCCCTCTCGAGGGCGTCGGTCGAGACTATCCGCTCTCAATGGAAAAACTATGCCCAGTTCTTTCCTTCTATGTTGTTCGAGACTGGAGAGAGGCTTGTGAACGATGTAACCAGATTCTAGCCTATGGTGGCATGGGCCACACGATGTCAATTCACTCACAAAACGACGAAATTATCCTGCAGTTCGCTCTGAAGAAACCTGCCTTCAGGATTGTTGTCAATACACCAACGACACACGGTTCGACCGGCCTTAGCACTGGCCTTGACCCGGCAATGACGTTAGGATGCGGTGGCTACGGTGGTAATATCACTTCCGACAACATTTCTCCAATTCATTTGCTAAACATTAAACGCTTAGCTTATGAGACCACTTCTGCACATGCAAAGATCGCTACCACGCCAATCGTTGAAGATTCTCGAATGCAACCGATTCCAGGTCCGCAGGCAGGAGGCAGTGTGAATCTGGGCAACCGTATCGATCAATTTCTCGCCACTAGAGGATATGGTCCTCTTGTCAAGGAAGACCATCAGGCCTCGATGTCTACAAGTCCTCACACACTTCCGAGCCTTTCACCCCCTGTAATCGAACTGGATGCCGTATCATTTGTCTGCGAACAAGATGTCCGTGATGCGATCAAGGAAGGTCAGAAAATAGGCATTAATGCAAAAACCATCGTTACACCGGCAGCCAATGATCTTGCAAGTGAGCACTCAATCTTCATTCGACGCGATTGAAACCCAAGCCAACTGAATTTCATATTTAATAAAAAAGTACTAAAGTCGTAGACGCTACAGATACGATAAACAAGGAAAGAATGTGAAACCGTGAGTAATATTGGAAAAGCGTATAGTTTTCGCTTTATATTTGCTTTATAAGAAGCTATGCTTCCACTTGACGCCTGAATATGTTAAATTTTTTAATGATTTATAAGATTTTGAGACCATAGAATTTAACGAACATCAGTTGTGATGCCAATATTCAATCAGCGATATACCGTCGTCATCGCCGAAAGGTCCGAAGGGGCGCTCTACCGCTTCACGGTGAAGTTGCACTCAGCGGTGGTGCTTCTAATTGCCATAATCGGGACACCTATCCTTCTGGGGGTAGGCTATCGCTGGACAGCCTCAACCGAAATTGAACAGCTGCGAATGAGCTTAGCCACACTTGAGATAGAAAACTCAGGATTTCGCCAGGCGACAAAAAAACTCTCATCAGAGATAGCGTCTCTGCATACCGTTGTTACTGATATTGATGAGCGAGCGATTTTGGATACAAGTTCACTCCGAGCTATGGAAGGCTTGCCGACGGCACTTAAAGTTCGGGTAGTGGCTGGTGGCCTGGAGACTGGATCATTAAATCCGCTGTACAGCGCCGCCCTGACATCTCCACACAACACCCTTAATTTACTAAATAACGTTCTTGGTGACTTACGTGGACGACTAGACGGTATCAGTCACGGCATTGATCAACGTGCAGCGTTAGCTAATGCGACACCGTCGATTTGGCCAACAAATGGCTGGATCAGTAGTGTTTTCGGTTATAGAAAAGATCCGTTCACGGGAGCCAGAGCATTTCATAGGGCGATGGATATTTCCACACAACATGGTCGACCAGTTCTTGCTACAGCTTTAGGAAAGGTTGAATCAGCAAGACGGAACGGAAATCTTGGCAATTTGATTGTTATTCGACACGGCTTTGGAATTACTACCCGGTATGGCCACTTGACTCGCTTCGCAGTTCGACCAGGGACACAGGTCAAGCGAGGCGATGTGATCGGTTACGTGGGTTCCACCGGACGCTCGACTGGCCCTCATTTACACTATGAAGTATGGGCCGAGGGTCGTCCACTCAATCCATCACAATTCCTGATGCCAGTGGCAACCTTGTCAACCAATTAAAATTACAGCGGCATAACAGCACAACTGTTAGCTCCTTGTAATTATTGAAGCACCGGTCTTTCTTGACTGAAGGACTACAGCTTTCATACAATCAATCGGATATATCGATGAAAACGTTCATCATCTAGTCGACCTGTCTACATATGTTCGACTCGCTTCTGGCCAAGGTCTTCGGCACAAAAAATGAGCGCGACCTCAAGCGCCTAACACCTCTA
This sequence comes from uncultured Acidobacteriota bacterium, assembly GCA_913052135.1. GTDB lineage: Bacteria > Acidobacteriota > Vicinamibacteria > Vicinamibacterales > UBA823 > UBA8106. The sequence continues at coordinate 28,259 of CAJXDY010000001.1, read as the reverse complement.
ATTGCGCAGATTAACGAGCGAGAAGCCGGATTAACTCCTCTTTCTGATCAGGATCTGCGTTCAAATACTGTTACTTTTCGGAATCGGCTCGAACAAGGTGAGCCCCTTGATGACCTGCTGCCCGATGCTTTTGCTGTCGTCCGAGAAGCCGGACGTCGCACCCTGCAGATGCGCCACTTCGACGTCCAGCTCATTGGTGGTCTGATGCTGCACCGTGGCACGATCGCCGAAATGAAGACTGGAGAAGGTAAAACTTTAGTTGCCACGCTTCCAGCCTATCTCAATGCACTTACCGGAAAAGGTGTACATGTCATCACCGTAAACGACTATCTCGCCAGGCGTGATTCTGAATGGATGGGTCGAATCTACCGATTCCTTGGATTAAGTGTTGGCGTAGTCCAACACGACAAGAAGGATCTCCAACGTAAAGAGGCCTACGCAGCTGACATCACCTATGGCACAAACAATGAGTTTGGATTCGATTACCTTCGCGACAATATGAAATTCAATCTATCCCACCACGTGCAGCGAGGGCACCACTTTGCAATTGTCGACGAAGTAGACAGCATTCTAATTGATGAGGCCAGAACGCCGCTGATCATTTCGGGACCAGCCGAAGAATCCAACCAACTCTACGAAGAAGTAAACCGGATTGTGCCAAAACTGAAGGCAGGAGCGGTAACCCAAGGAAACGTGAAAGGCGAAGACCGCGACGCTCTTGAAACTACTGGTGATTATATTACTGACGAAAAACATAAAACCGTATCGTTAACCGAAAGTGGCATGGCCAAGGCTGAAACAGTCTTGGCACATCGACTAAGCCCTGGCGGGCTTTACGAGCCAATCAATATGCCACTACTCCATCACGTGAATCAGGCATTACGGGCACACACTCTGTTCCAACGCGATGTCGATTACATGATTAAAGATGGCCAGGTTGTCATTGTCGATGAATTCACTGGACGACTCATGCCTGGCCGCCGTTGGAGCGACGGGCTTCACCAAGCAGTCGAAGCGAAAGAGAAAGTAAAAGTTGAACGTGAAAATCAGACACTGGCGACCGTCACCTTTCAGAATTATTTCCGTAAGTACGAGAAACTGTCTGGCATGACCGGAACTGCTGACACCGAAGCGCCAGAATTCGCAAAAATTTATAATCTCGATGTAGCCGTCATTCCTACTAATCGTACGCTTCGACGCCTAGAAGAACCTGACACTATTTATCGCACCGAACTAGAAAAATTTGATGCAATCGTTAGCAATATAGCGGAACAGAAGGAGGCAGGTCGCCCAGTACTCGTAGGAACAGTTTCGATTGAGAAATCAGAACGGTTATCAAGCCTTTTGAAGCGTAACGGTGTCAAACATGTCGTTTTGAATGCGAAATACCACGCGAAAGAAGCAGAGATAGTCGCACAGGCTGGCCGGAAAGGCACGGTAACCATCGCTACCAACATGGCTGGTCGAGGAACAGACATCCTACTCGGCGGCAATCCAGAATTCATGGCAAGGCAACAGTGCCTAGCGGATGAGACAGCTGAAAGACTTTCAAAAGATGAAGGAAGTCTGAGCGACGATGAAGACTTTATACACTTTCATCACCTAGATAATTTTTATCGCGTTGCCAAAGTGACGTGGAACGAACAATTCAACAAGTTCGCTGAACTAACAGCGGTCGAACATGATGAAGTAGTCGCCGCAGGAGGCCTTCACATCATTGCCACAGAACGCCATGAAGCACGACGGATCGACAATCAACTCCGTGGCCGAGCAGGTCGACAAGGCGACCCGGGGTCTTCACGCTTTTACCTATCGCTCGAAGACGATCTCATGCGAATCTTTGGATCAGATCGTATTTCCGGACTAATGCAACGCCTTGGAATGGAAGAAGGAGTTCCGATTGAACACAAAATGGTAACGCGGGCCATCGAACGCGCTCAGCGACAAGTAGAGGCCCAGAATTTCTCAGTTCGAAAACATCTTCTTGAGTACGATGATGTAATGAATAAGCAGCGAGAAAGTGTATACGGACTACGACGTGAACTACTCGAGAGTCAAATTCAACTTACCGAAACTGAGAAGGTTGATACACGGCAATACTTAATGACTCTTGGCGAAGAAGCCCTTGACGAAGCGCTCGAGTCCACGTGCGGACCACAGGTCGACCCTGAAGACTGGGACATCGACGAGCTCACAAAATTCACATCTGAGCTCTTCGGCCTCACATCAAGTGAACTCGAGACACTCGATTTACAAGATTTGAATGTTGAAGGTATCCACGAAACCCTATGGCAACAGGTTTGCGCAAAATACGAGGAAAAAGAAAAGAACCTTGAGCCTTCACTCCTGCGACAACTCGAACGAGACGTGATGTTACAGATTGTCGATGCCCAATGGAAGGATCATCTCTACGGTCTTGATCATCTAAAAGACGGGATTGGACTACGCGGTTATGGTCAGCGTGACCCACTCGTGGAATACAAGCGGGAAAGCTTCGCACTGTTTCAGGCGATGAAAGCAAGAATCGATGAAGAAATCATTAAGTATCTCTGGCGTATTAGACCAGTAATGAAAACTGTGGAATCTGGATTGGCCAAACAAGCGCCTGAAGATTCTACTGCGAGCCTTACCTTTAATAACCAAGGACAACCAACGCCTTCGTTTGCAAACAAAACAGCACCCATTACTAATCCCAACTCACCACGTACGGGTGGTGACGATGCCAAGGTAAGAACCATCAGACGAGACGCTCCAAAGGTTGGACGCAATGATCCTTGCCCTTGCGGGAGTGGTAAGAAGTATAAAAAATGTCATGGAAGGTGATCGCGTGCCAAAACAAATAAACGCAAAGTCCTCTAATAAGTCAATCTCGGATGCTCCTATCGCTCTCACATTCGATGACGTGTTGCTGGTGCCACGGTATTCGTCAATCTTGCCAAGTCAAGTGAATGTAGGCTCTCGTCTCACTCAGAAACTTCGACTGAATATCCCACTTGTCAGTGCCGCCATGGACACCGTAACTGAGTCACGACTTGCCATTGCGATGGCCCAACATGGTGGGATAGGTATTATTCACAAGAATCTATCAATTGAAGAACAAGCATCAGAAATAGATCGAGTTAAGCGATCAGAAAGCGGCATGATCGTTAACCCAATTACCTTGTCACCTAAACATCGAATTCACGAGGCCCTGGCATTGATGAAGGAATATCACATTTCAGGCGTGCCAATAACCGATGACGGCAAGAAAGAAGGTCTCCTGGTAGGAATCCTTACTAATCGCGATCTTCGCTTTGAGGTTAATGTCGATCAAGAAATCTCAGAGATTATGACCCATGAAAATCTTATTACTGTTCCCGTTGGCACCACGTTGGACGAGGCAAAGGAAATTCTTCATCTCCATAAAGTCGAGAAACTGCTGGTCGTTGATAAGAACCACATGCTGAAGGGATTAATAACGGTCAAGGATATTCAGAAAGTAATTAAATACCCAAATGCGTGCAAAGATGACATTGGGCGTCTGTGCGTTGGTGCAGCAGTGGGTATCGCTAAAGATACGGAAAAGCGTGCCGAAGCTTTAATGGCGGCTAATACCGATGTGCTCGTCGTGGATACCGCTCATGGGCACTCGAGCGGTGTCATGCAAATAATCGGAAAACTCAGAGCCGCATATCCTTCAGTAAACTTAATCGCTGGAAACGTAGCGACGGGTGACGCTACCCAAGCGTTAATTGATCTCGGAGTCGATGCTGTGAAAATCGGAATCGGCTCAGGTTCAATTTGCACTACACGTGTGGTTGCAGGTATTGGCATGCCGATGATCTCGTCAATACAAGAATGCTCTGATGTCGCTAACCGTTGCGATATCCCGATCATCTCGGACGGCGGGGTCCGCTACTCCGGCGATGTAACCAAGGCGATCGCAGTTGGAGCCAGCTCTGTAATGATTGGTAGCCTTTTCGCAGGCACAGATGAAAGTCCTGGGGAGCTAATTCTCTACCAAGGTAGAAGCTTTAAAGAATACAGAGGAATGGGTTCGATCGGTGCGATGCGTATGGGTAGTCGCGATCGATATTTCCAGGATGAATTTGAGTTGCAAGATAACGCTGACGCTAACGAGAAACTCGTACCCGAAGGGATTGAAGGTCGCGTTCCGCACAAAGGAGCACTCGCTGCCTTACTCCATCAGCTAGTCGGAGGATTGCGTGCAGGCATGGGATATTGTGGGTCCGAAAATATCAAAGACTTGCAAAAGAATGCCAAGCTAATCCGTGTCACACCAGCAGGCATGCGTGAAAGTCACGTGCATGACGTAGTAATCACTAAAGAAGCCCCCAACTACCGCGCTGAATGAGTTGGCACCGTCACAGGTTTGTCGGCGTCAATTCTTGATCTTAATCTCTCGTCGGTCCCCACCGACATCCCTAAACTCTATCTGGATAGCGCCCATCCAGGGCCGTGGCAAGTGGTCAGCCCACTCAATCGCAATTATTCCTTGACTGTCACCTAATTCGATTAAGCCAAGGTCATCCACCTCATTAGGATCTACCCGATACAGATCTACATGGTAAAAAGTCGGCCGACCTCGGTATTCATTAATTAAAGTGAAAGTTGGACTACTCACAGAATCACTGTCCAACTTGAGGCCTTTCGCTAATCCACGCACGAAAGCGGTTTTACCAACACCAAGCTCCCCAAACAAAAGTAACACAGCACCCGGAGCGAGAGTCTTCGCGAATTGCTCACCTAAGGCGATCGTTTGAGGCTCTGACTCAGTGATGGAAGTAACCAACTGAGTTTTCAATTTTGATTGCCTTGCGATTCATCTTCTATTTGATTACTTGAGGAAAGGTCAAGCAAGGCAGTGCCTAAGTGACCAGTTAAATCAGACGCGGACATTGAAATTTCACCTTTGTCGACCTCAGCAATGTCCCCAGCCATTCCGTGCACATAAACTGCCACCTTGCAGGCAGCATCTGCATCTAGGAGTTGGGCTAACCATGCTGCAAGTACGCCAGTCAAAACATCGCCCGTTCCACCAACCGCCATACCAGGATTGCCTGTCAAATTGAGAAACACGTCTCCGTTAGGGGTAGCAATTACCGTGCGGTAACCCTTCAGTACAACATGCAAATGGTGAGCCATCGCGAACTGTCTAGCTATCTCAATTCGATTAGCTTGAACATCATCCACCGTCGTACCAAGTAAGCGAGCCATCTCACCGGGATGAGGCGTGATAACCACATCGAGACCATCCCTTCCGTGTAGTCTATCCACATCCCCTACAAACGCATTGAGAGCATCGGCATCCAGAATAATGGGCGTGCCAACACGTTCAAGAAGTCCGTGAACAAACGCTGACACCGAGGGGCCGATGCCCAGTCCAGGCCCCACCGCAATCACATCGTTTTCCATTCTTAATACTGCTTCCAGTGCAGCAAAATCGACAAGACCCTCTGGAGTCTCAGCAAGACTTTCGGTCATATAATCAGGTGCCGCTGCAGCGATTATTCCCTGACAAGACTTTGGTGAAGCAACTGTCACCAAGCCCGCACCACTCCGAATCGAACCAATCCCTGCCAAACTAGCTGCGCCACTTTTCCCACTCGAGCCCGCGACAATCAGTACATGACCAAAATCACCCTTATGTGCATCGTCATGTCGAGGGTTAATAAGTTCTAATATATTGTCCCGTGTCAGCAAATCGATTTTCGGAGGTTCAATGTTATCGATAACCTCTTGAGGTATACCGATATCAGCGACCACGAGGTCTCCAGCTTGACTCTCCGCTGGGGGCAAGATTAGTGGAATCTTCGGTGCTGCCATTGTCACGGTTAAACCAGCTTCCATTACCTCACCAACAATATCGTGGGAATCGGCGGAGACCCCTGTCGGGAGATCAACCGAAACAACAGGAATATTGGAGACATTGATGTCTGCTACTAAGGTTTGCAGTAACCCTACTAATGGAACTCGAACTCCAGTCCCAAGTAACGCATCGACAATAATGTCGTAGTCTGAAATTTCTGAGTAGTGCAACTCCCATGCTTGCTCATCTCGAATTTCAACGACAGTCATCCCAAGTTGACCTAACACCTCAAGATTACGACGCGCCTCATCTTTCACATTTGCCACTTCACCCACAAGAAATACTGATGCCAAAATATCTCGCTGCTGTAGGGTTCGTGCCACCACAAAACCGTCACCACCGTTATTCCCGCAACCACACAGTACGGCTACCCTGCGTTGTGCAAGATCATCGAATCTGGCCTCAAGAGCTGCGACCACCTGTCGGCCAGCATTCTCCATAAGGACAATCGCAGGTATCCCAATCTCTTCGATTGTGCGACGTTCCGCCTCAAGCATTTGTTTTCCGCTCAACACTCGCATACCTAATCCACCATTCGCTCGTAATTGCCTTCAGCACACGGTCACTTCTCAACAACATTTGCACGAAGTCTAACACACAGTGTACGCTGACTTCTGCCGGAGGCACTCGTCATCCTCACTGGTCATCGGGAAGAAGAATTATTAGAAAAACATTCTGGAGAATAGATGTCCATCGTTGTAAATGTTAACGGGGTAATTTGTGATTCTAAAGAGGCCACTATTTCTGTATTTGACCACGGCTTCCTCTATGGGGCTGGTGTATATGAAACACTTCGCACTTATAACCACAAGCCTTTCTTGTTTGAAAGGCACATGGCTAGATTGCATTCATCCGGAGACATGATCGATCTTGCTCTGCCTCTTTCTAATCGTGAATGCTTCGAACGGATACGCCAAACCATGGATGCCGTTGAGGACCTCGATGAAGCCTATATCCGCTTACTATTGACACGTGGAGTTGGGGAGCTTAGCTACGATCCTGCCAAGTGTTTAACGCCATCACTTGTCATCATCGTTAAACCACATGTCAACATCCAGGAGGGACTACTCACCAATGGTGTGAACGTAGCACTTACATCAATCATTCGCAATCACCCTGCTTCAGTCAATCCAAGAATCAAATCCAATAACCTGTTGAATAATGCTCTTGCGATGCAAGAAGCTCTTAAGCAGAATGCCTACGAAGGTCTTATGCGTAACTACAAGGGAGACCTTGTCGAGTGTTCACAATCCAATTTCTTTCTTGTGCAGAATGCTGTCGCTTTAACCCCAGCGGTCAGTGATGGATTACTGGAAGGAATTACCAGGAATTTTATATTTGAAGTAGGAGAAGAACTCGGCATTCCAGTCAGGGAGTCAGTGCTGCGCGATGCTGATCTGACTACAGCCGACGAGGCATTTCTTACCAGTACAACACGTGAAATTATTCCGATTATAAAAGTTGGGTCGACAACTATAGGAAAGGGAACACCAGGCCCGATTACAAAAAGGTTGCTTGAGGGATTACAAACTAAAGCTTACGCAATGACGGCCACGCAAGGATAGCGGTGAAGCCTTAAGACATGCTAGGTGGAAGTTCCACTCCAGCCACACACTAGGTGGCGATCGCCATAAGCATTATCAATTCGCCCAACGACAGGCCAGAACTTGTTCGCCCTTACAAACGGTAATGGATACACCGCCTGCTCCCGCGTATAGGGATGTTTCCAGTCCTCAACCGTAACCGCTTCGGCCGTATGCGGGGCGTTCTTTAATACATTGTCATTACGATCAGCCTCACCATCAGTAATTTGTCTAATCTCATTACGAATGGCAATCATTGCGTCACAAAATCGATCCAGTTCGGCCAACGGTTCACTTTCGGTTGGTTCCACCATCATCGTTCCAGCGACGGGAAACGATATCGTAGGCGCATGAAAACCGTAATCAATCAATCGTTTCGCTAAATCTTGTTCATCAATCCCTGCATTATTCTTAAATGGGCGAAGATCTAAAATCATTTCATGAGCTACGCGCCCGTTCACACTCGTATACAGGATGTCGTAGTGCGATTCAAGCCGTGCTTTTACGTAGTTAGCGTTCAGAATTGCATAACGAGCCATCTCAGAAAGCCCTTCTCCGCCAAGCATTCGAATAAAAGCGTAAGAAATCATCAACACTCCAGCACTCCCCCATGGGGCACCGGCCACTGCTGCTATCGCTCGTTCGCCGCCAGTCGACACAACCGGATGCCCTGGCAGGTACGGAGTGAGGTGGGATGCAACCGCGATAGGACCCATCCCTGGTCCACCACCTCCGTGAGGAATCGCAAAAGTCTTGTGAAGATTAAGATGGCACACGTCGGCGCCAATCATGGCAGGACTCGTCAAACCCACCTGCGCATTCATATTCGCTCCATCCATATAAACCTGCCCGCCCTGTTGGTGAACGATGTCGCAAATATCACGGACTGATTCCTCAAACACTCCATGGGTTGATGGATACGTCAACATGAGCGCAGCCAAAGCGTCGGCATTGGCTTCGGCCTTCGATTTCAGGTCTTCAATGTCTACATTCCCCTGTTCATCGCAACGCACGACAACCACTTGCATGCCAGCCATGCGTGCCGAGGCAGGATTCGTTCCGTGGGCTGACGAGGGAATTATTACAACATTGCGATTCTGGTCTCCACGATCTCGGTGATAAGCTCGAATGACCGATAGACCGGCAAACTCCCCTTGAGCACCAGAATTCGGTTGCAGGGAAACCCCTGGCAGTCCAGTAATTACGGCCAGCGCATTCTCCAACTCACCAAACATTTCTTCATAACCACGTGTGTCTTCACGCGGTGCAAAGGGATGCAGGTTAGAAAATTCTGGCCAAGCCATTGGAATCATTGTCGAGGCCGCATTCAATTTCATCGTACAAGATCCCAGCGGAATCATGGACAGATCTAGACCGATATCACGTTCTTCCAAGCGTCGAATATAACGCATCATTTCAGCTTCAGAGTGATGCTCCAGGAAGACAGGATGGTTAAGAAACTCCGTCTGACGTTCAAGCGTTTCAGGATACGTGTCGGATACTTTTTCCGCGTCTTGCCAATTAATGGTTGAATCTTGAGCACCTAGTGCTTGCCGGAAAACATCCACGATCGCTTGTACATCAGCCTGAGTGGTCGTCTCATCGAGCGCGATACCTATTGCGTCAGATTCGAAGTAGCGGAAGTTGAGTCCTACTGTGCTTGCTATTTCTCGAAGATGAGCCGCCGCCAGATCCTCTGGCAATACAAGGTGTAAAGTGTCAAAAAAATGTTGATTCGTTTGGGTAATCCCGAGCCTAGTCAATTCTTCATCTAAAACCACTGCCAGTCCATGCACGCGCTGAGCAATGCCCGTCAGTCCGTCTGGTCCATGATAAACAGCGTAGAGTGCTGACACGTTAGCAAGCAGCGCTTGTGCCGTACAAATGCTTGAGGTCGCCTTCTCACGTCGAATATGCTGCTCGCGAGTCTGCAACGCCATTCGAAATACTGCTGCACCATTTACATCGACTGAAGTCCCTATAATTCGACCTGGTGTCTGTCGAACGTAACCCTGGCGTGTTGCAAAAAATGCCGCGTGCGGACCACCATACCCTAAGGGAACTCCAAACCGTTGCGCGTTGCCAACAACAACATCGGCGTCCATTTCGCCAGGCGGACTCAATAACGCCAGTGCCAATAAATCCGAACATACACCAACCAAGACACCTGATGCGTGGGATCGTGCAATCAGAGGCGCTAGATCTTCTACCCCGCCAGTATCGTTTGGATACTGCACTAGTAAACCGAACACATCGTCATCGAATTCAACCTGGCCAACATCAGTAACGTCTACAGTAATGCCAAGCGGTTCCGCCCGACCACGTACAACGGCGATCGTCTGAGGAAAACAAGTCTCGGAAATGATAAATCGATTCCTATGGCCCTGTTGCACTCGGTGCAACATCGCCATCGCTTCAGCAGCCGCTGTTGGTTCATCTAAAAGAGACGCTGTTGCGACTTCCATTCCAGTCAAATCTGTTACTAGAGTCTGAAAGGTAAACAGCGTTTCTAGGCGACCTTGAGCAATCTCAGCTTGATAGGGGGTATACGGTGTATACCAGCCTGGACTCTCAAATACGTTCCGGATAATGACGCTGGGGGTAATACAGCCATAGTAGCCCATGCCAATATAAGAACGCGCGATTCGATTTTGTGAGGCTAAAGACTTTAAATCAGACAAGCATCCATATTCACCTTCCGACTCGGCGAGTTCTAATTTGCTCTGGAGACGAATGTCTGTAGGAATGACTTCATCGATCAGTTTGTCAAGCGACTGGGCCCCGACCACCTTCAGCATCTGTTCGTGCTCGGCGGCACTGGGCCCTATATGACGATCTCGAAATCGGTCTGTGATGGGAAAACGTGCCATAAATGCAAACTAAACGGGAATTTCTGATGCAGATTTCAGCTTACTTCAAGTGTTCACTGTACGCTGTTGCATCCATGAGCTCGCTCGACTCCTCAAGGTTACTAGGTTTCACGACAATCATCCAAGCTTCGTGTGGTTTCCCGTTTACCAATTCTGGATGTTCGACTAATTCACTATTAACCCCAGTAACTTCACCTGACATCGGAGAATACAGTTCAGATACTGCTTTAACAGATTCTATCGTACCGAATATCTCACCCTGTTTAATTATGCGTCCAACCGCAGGTAATTCAACATAGACCACATCACCCAATTGTTCTTGCGCATAGTGCGTAATTCCGATTCTTGCCTCAGAGTCGGTCATCTGAATCCATTCATGGTCTTTGCTGTACTTTCGGTCATTCGGATACATAACTAGTCAGCCTCTCGACGTTTATAAAATGGCATTCGTACAACACGAGCGGTCACACGTCTCCCTCGGATATTAATTTGAAACTCTGTATCAATCGCAGTATAAGCTTTTTGAACATAAGCCATCCCGATTGCTTTTTTCAAAGAAGGAGCATGGGTGCCACTGGTAACAATCCCGATTTCCACACCTTCCGCGTAGACTTCGTAACCATGTCGAGCAATGCCACGGTCGACCATCTCAAAACCCACAAGTCTGCGGGACACTCCCTCAGCTTTCTGGAGACGGAGCACATCGTCTCCAATAAACCCTTCTTTCTCCCAACCCACAATCCATCCAAGTCCCGCTTCAAGCACACTCGTCTGATCGGTAATATCTTGCCCATAAAGCCGCATCGCCGATTCAAGTCGCAACGTATCACGGGCACCAAGCCCGGCTGGTTTAAGCCCTACTTTCTGGCCGGACTCTAGTAAAGCCGTCCAAATCTTTCCCGCCGACTGGGGTGAAATAAAAATTTCTACCCCGTCCTCTCCGGTATATCCAGTCCGTGAAATCGTAACTCTCTCATTAGCCAATTCGCCGGTCTCAAACCAGTAATACGAAATGTCAGCTAGATCGATACTTGTCAACGTTTGCACAACATCAAGTGCAGCGGGTCCCTGTACGGCCAATAAGGCGTACCGACTGCTCGCATTAACAGCCACTGCATCACCAATCGTACTAATGTGTTCCTTAATCCATTGATAATCTTTTTGAATATTGGCAGCATTAACAACCAGCATGAAATGATCGGAAGCTAAACGATATACAAGAAGATCATCAACAAAGGCACCTTCGGATGTTAGCAGGCCCGAATACTGAACCTGCCCAATCTGTAATTTATCTGCATTGTTACAACTAATTCGTTGAACGGCAGCCAATGCATGATCGCCAGCAATCTCAATTTCACCCATATGACTCACGTCAAATAGGCCTGCAGTTGTTCGTACAGCAATGTGCTCTTCACTAATACCGGTGTATTCAACCGGCATTTCCCAACCACCAAACGAAACCATCCGAGCTCCCAAGCCAACATGAGAATCGTGGAGCGGTGTCCTCTGCAGTGTCTCTTTTGTGTTAGTCATATACAGCCCGTGCGTAATTGGGGGACCTCACGCTTGGTGGTTTCTAGATATTTTGGCATCCATCAAACGCGAGGATCTGAGGCCAACCAATCCTAAACGTACTATGTTGCAGACGAACAGGTCAACCGAACTTTAAAGAACGAATTCTGGTAGATCTATCAGGACAACCCTAAATTTTTTATGATTGCAGAGGTAGAGTGGGCTTTATTTAGAGAATACATATGGAGCCCAACTACACCTTCTCGGATGAGTTCTTCGCACTGCTTGGTGGCATACTCGATGCCGAATGCAGTTGTTGCTTCGTCATCATCCCCCAATGATTCCAACCGTGCAGCTAGTGCCTTAGGAATGCGGGCTCCACACAATTCGGTAAACTTCGAGATTTGTTTGGAGGACAGAATAGGAAGCACACCGGGACAAATGGGAACGGTTACCCCTAGTTTTCTGACAATATAGTCACGAAATTGAAGAAAATCAGCATTGTCAAAAAATAACTGTGTCAAGACGAAATCTGCTCCACAGTCGACCTTATTCTTCAAGTAACCCCAATCAACGTGTTTTCCCTCAGCGCAGGCTATATGTCCTTCAGGAAAGCCAGCTGTTCCCACACAGAAATCACCATTAGCTTTAATAAAACGCACTAACTCATAAGAGTACTCGAATCCGTCATCGGCCTTGATGAACTCTCCACTACCACCTGGTGGATCTCCTCGAAGCGCAAGTATATTCCGAATGCCTAATTCTTTTGCTTCGTTTAAAACGGCACCTATATCGTTCTTGCTTGACTCCACGCAAGTCAGATGAGCCATGGCTGTTAATCCGAACTGTCGTTGAATCATGTCCACCACAGACAGGGTTTTCGATTTGGTGCTTCCACCAGCACCATAAGTTACCGAACAGTAATCTGGCCTTAGTCGGCTTAGGGCCGGGAGAGTGCTCTCACAAAGCACTTTATCGCCCTTACTTGTTTTCGGAGTGAAAAATTCGATTGATATAACTGGTCGATCAACAGATTGTCGATCGGCGTATATGTCACGTATTAACCGCACCGAATCGCTCTTAACCAGCACCATGCAATCAGTGTATCGAACGACGGCTTCTCAAGCTACTGAACTTGGAAATATGGTTTTTAATCGTTATGCAATCTCGGCCTCAGCACCAGTAACGCAATAAGACCACTGGCTAAAACCATGTAAGCCGGATAAATAACAATCTTAAACATCCATCGATCTATGGCCATTAAATTAATACAGTTACCAGACAAGAATAAACTCCAAGCGATCCTATCTTCGGTCTCTGGTTCCTGGTACGCCTTCCGAATCGTTGGCAACGCTCCAGCAAAGTCGACACTGAGAGACATGAGCAAGGCAATCAACGCTGAATCAAACCACCACCAACAAAACAGCGCAATCGCCGCCATAGTAAGACAATTACGATCCAACCAGGTCCACCCACCTGTGCCAAATCGATACGAGAGAATTGCCGTTACGAGAGAACCAATGGAATAACCAACTGCAACCCAGATTGTATTGGTGGCACCAGATGAGTAATAACTAGCAGCGATTACAAAGCTATTGACCATCCAAATCGACCAAGTAGCTCGATTGGGTTTAGTGTAACCGCGAAGCGTACTCAGGATATAGGGAACAAAAGCTGCCAGTGAAAGGAGCCCGGCTAGCCATCCAGCAACTACAGCCATTGTCAAATTCAACATCGAGCTCAGCACAGATAGGAGGCTGCTAAACCGAATCCTCTAGCGATAATCTTCTCGAACTGGGTGAAACACGTCAATGATTGTGCAGTCCGTCACAGCTCGCCCAGAGTGTAGAACGTTCGAAGGTATTACCGCGACCGAGCCTGGTGTGAGGTGGTTTTTACTACCATCGATCGTCATCTCAAATTCGCCTTCTTGAACTGCAGTTACTTGCTCGTGTGGGTGAGAATGCTCGGGAAGCAACGCTCCTGCTGTGATATGCCACTCAACAAAAGTTATTCCTTCGGTATGAACAAAACAACCATTAAAGCCTGGCATCATTTCGCGAGGCGCACTGTCATTGAGGTTAATAACTGGCATCTGCACTCCTTATGAATGAAGCGACGACTGGCGATACCAGTCTACCGTCCGGCGCAAACCTTCCTGAAATGAAACACGGGGCTGATAATTAAGCACTTCCTGAGCCAATGCACAGTCAGCTTGAGAGTCACGTACGTCCCCCTCGCGGGGGTCTAAGTAAATCGGCTCAACTGCCACGCCAATAATATCTGACAACATCGACAACAATTGCTTAAGTGAGGTGCGTTCGCCCATTGCAACATTCATGACCCGACCAACGGCATCCGGAGCCGAACACGCAGCCAATACTGCGTCTACGACATTGTCCACGTATGTGAAATCTCGTGTCTGCTCCCCATCCCCGTGAATCGTGGGAGGCTCACCAGCAAGTAGTAATTTAATAAAGCGTGAAATAACACCAGAATAAGGTGACCCTGGATCTTGACGTGGACCAAACACGTTAAAATATCGAATTGTCGTTGTTTCAAGACCGTAGAGTTCTGTAAATAACTGGCTGTACTGTTCACCGATAAACTTTTGGAGTGCATACGGTGAGCGTGGATCTGTCGGCATCAACTCATGTTTAGGTAATGTGGGCGTATCACCGTAAACCGAAGACGAGCCCGCAAAAATCAACCGCGCAACCTTCGCATCACGAGCAGCGCACAAAAGATTAAGCGTGGCATCCACGTTAGCACGATGTGATGTCGCCGGGTCACTCACCGAGCGAGGCACTGAAGGAATCGCGGCTTGATGAAGAACAAACTCCATACCTTGAACAGCCTTCTGTGCGATTTTTGCGTTGGCAAGATCGGCCTCAATGAAATCAACTCGTTCAGGTTCAGGAAGGTTCGCACGGCTTCCGGTAACCAGGTTATCTACGATACGAACGTGATGTCCGTCGTGAAGTAATCGCATCACCAAATGCGATCCGATGAATCCGGCACCACCTGTGACGAGGTATGAAGACATATTAAGAACTATTAACTTAGCGCACAATCACACAATTATCGCCATTAGCCCTTCAAGCGATATATGCATCGTTCATCTCGTAAATCCAACAACTAGTAGCTTTCTTAACCAGTTAAAAAGGTCCGTCGCAGGTTTGCCATAAGCCGAATTCTGTACCTAGTCCTAATCACTTACGCAACTAAGTCTTGGTGACGATCATTCCTCTAGCCCAGTCATTGCTGACAGGATCAAGCAACCTACCCGGAAGCTTTGGACGGGTCATCCTAAAACGCTTCCCTATTTGGTCTTGCTCCGTGCGGGGTTTAGCCTGCCATTTACCTTACGGTAAACGCGGTGCGCTCTTACCGCACCTTTTCACCCTTACCACAACGTGCACCCAGAGGGTTACACAATCGTGGCGGTATGTTTTCTGTGCCACTTTCCTTCAGGTCACCCTGACCGGGCATTACCCGGCGCACTACCCTGCGGAGTTCGGACTTTCCTCCCCGTCGTCCAATTACTTGGACGAACGCGGCGATCGTCTGGCCGCCTACGACGGATTTTCAAAGACCAACTACGTAATCAATCCTTCTCATCGTAGCTGACAATCTATCATTCCTTGTCAGCCATATGACTACCCAGTGTAATCAATAATTCGCGAAAAGCCGGCTCGTCAAGTACTTCCAGATTAAGCATTTGAGCTTTCTTGAACTTAGAACCTGGTGATTTACCGACAATCACATAGTCTGTGTTCTTACTCGGCGAGGTCGCGATGCGTCCTCCCATTCGACGAATCGCACTTGAAGCTTCCTCTCGACTCATCGAGGATAAGGTTCCAGTCAACACCACGCTCATAGCAGCCAATGGTAACGCCTGTAACTCTTTTTCAACCGGTGCGCTTTCCATCGTAACACCAGCCTCCTTGAAACGGCTTAGGAGATCACGATTTCGCTTTTCACCAAAAAAATCCTGTACAGAATTCGCTACCACTGGACCTATGTCTGGAACGTCGTTTAGATCATCGGACGTAGCGCGTCCTAACACATCCATTGAACCAAATCCCTGTTCTAATGCTACGGCCACGCCTTCTCCCACATGACGAATTCCAAGTGCGTGAATCAGGCGCCATAATGAATTCTTTTTGCTTTTCTCAATCTGATGAACCAATTTGGTAGCAGACTTTCTACCCATCCGGTCGAGTGTTACAAGAGTCTCTATCTTCAGAGCAAACAGATCTGCAAAATCCTTAACCAGGTCAGCCTCCACTAGTTGATTGACTAATGCTTCGCCTAGGCCTTCAATATCCATGGCCCTGCGCGACGCGAAGTGCAGAAGTCCTCGTCTAAATTTAGCAGGACACGAGGAATTCATACACCGCCATATCACTTCGCCATCTGCTCGACGAAGAGGAGTGTTACACGACGGGCAACGCTTCGGCATCACGAAGGCTGTGGGTCCACCCTTCCCTTTAGTGCGTCTTGCCGTCACTGGCTTGATGATTTTCGGAATGACATCACCCCCCTTTTCAACAAGGACGATGTCTCCAGCCCTCAGATCCTTTCGAGCTATTTCCTGTTCGTTATGGAGGGTCGCAAGATGGATTGTGGAACCACCTAACTGTACTGGTTCAAGCACCGCATAGGGCGTTACGGCACCAGTGCGTCCAACCTGCACTTCTATACTCCTAAGTCGAGTCGTCGCCTGTTCTGCTGGAAACTTAAAGGCGATCGCCCAACGTGGACATTTGGCTGTTGTGCCAAGATGCTCACGATGTTTCAAATCGTCAACTTTAACTACAACACCATCAGTGGCAAAATTCAGACTATGTCGTAAATCACTCCATTCCCGACAAAACTTGATGACCGCTTTAATGTCATCACATTGTCGCCAGTGTGGTTCCACAGGTAGGCCCCATGATCGGCACTCTTGTAAAAGTTGACTATGACTGCTTAACGTAGATGAACTCAGTGCTTTCGAGTCAAATGGTTTATCCTGGACTACCTGGTAGACATACGCCCCTAACCCTCTGGAAGCAACCAATGCGGGATCCAGATTGCGCATCGTTCCGGCCGCTGCGTTACGAGGATTAGCGAATGTAGTTTCGGAACGCCCTTCGCGTTCAAGATTCACACGTTCAAACGCTGAGCGAGGCAAATAAATCTCACCGCGAACTTCTAACGACTCTACTAACCCATGACTCAAACTGAGCGGAATCGCCCGTATGGCACGTACATTAGCCGTGACATCTTCCCCTCGACTTCCATCGCCACGCGTAACACCACGAACCAACATGCCATGCTCGTAGGTGAGCGCGATGCTTAAACCATCAATCTTAAGTTCAGCGACGTACGCAATCTTCCCTGTTGAACTTTTTTTTGCACGCTCATCAAATGCGTACAGTCCATCTTCACTGTAAGCGTTATCGAGACTCAACATTGGAATGACGTGCGTTGCCGTCTCAAAACCATCGACAAGCCGGCCACCCACCCGTTGAGTTGGAGAGTCAGGGGTAACGAGCGTCGGATCAGTAGCCTCGAGAGCCTGGAGAGCCCTTAACAGCTTGTCGAATTCTGCATCAGAGATCTCCGGCTCGTGGAGAACATAGTAATGCTCTTCATGTCGCCGAATGTCTGAGCGAAGTTGCTCGATTTGCTTCACCAAGCTCTTCGACACAATAATTAGTGACTCAATGTTCTCGAGAGAGAACGTAATCAGGTAATGCCATCAGCGATTCACGCTCCGGTGTCACTGGAAACAATTCAAGATGCTGTTTGGCTAATTTCGCATGCTCCATCGCCTTATCATATGCACTCTCGATTGCACGGTGTTTCGTCAGGAGCTGTTTTAATTCTTTCCATATTTCTGGCGTGACTTCTCCAGTTTCAACCACTTTCCTGACCAAACTATCTGCATTGTCTCCATCTCGCTGTAATAGATAGATAACAGGAAGCGTGACCTTACCTTCTCGCAAGTCACTTCCAATTGGTTTACCAAGTGTTGAATTGGAAGCCGTATAGTCTAGTAGATCGTCTACGAGTTGAAACGCAACGCCCAAATTAAATCCGTATTCGCGAAGCGCTTCTGATTCCTCGTCAGTGACACCACCTAGCATCCCTCCAATTTGAGAGCAACCACCAAACAAGTACGCAGTCTTTCGACGAATGATCTCAAAATGCTCTTCTTCGCTAATTTCAACATCACCGGTCTTGGTCAGTTGGTAAAGCTCGCCCTCAATCATACGCAGAGTCACATCACAAAGAAGCCTGATAACGTCTAAAGAGTCCTGCGTTAACGCCAGTCCCATAGACTTGATATACAGATAATCCCCAAGCAATACGGTAATATCATTACCCCATCGAGAATGCACGGCCATTTGACCTCGTCGAAGATTCGCATTATCGACTATATCGTCATGAACCAGTGTCGCAGTGTGAATAAATTCAACAACTGACGCATACAGAATGGCTTGTTCTCCCTTATAAGAACTTAAGCGTGACGCCATCAAAAGTAGTGCTGGACGTATTCGTTTACCACCACCCTTCTGAATGTACCGACCGATTTGAGGAATTATTTCGACGCGAGACTGAATGTGTCGCATATATTCACGCTCGACTGCATCCAATTCCTCACGAATCGGTGCGAAAATTTCATCGAGATCAAGGGAGGATTCTGTATTTGGCACAATCTTACTCGTGGGTAAACAGATGCTACACGGTGCGATCTAGCAACAGGCGATCAGACCATACTCCCGCACAGAGTGTCAACGTAGCAGGCTCTTATCGAACCGAATGCGTGTTTGGCTAGGATTCAAGGCCTTACCAAATTTCGAAAATTCGTCATCACTTGTTCCGACAGCGACTCGACCGTAGTGCCACGACTTTCAGCTAATACCTCGAGTACACGGCTGACCCAGGCCGGCTCGTTTCTCTTACCACGATGTGGCACTGGCGCAAGGTAGGGCGCGTCTGTTTCAATTAATAAGCGATCGGCTGGCACTTCGGAGGCGACGGCCCTCAGTGCATCAGCGCGCTTAAAAGTAATCATGCCAGAAAACGATACGTGAAAACCCAACGCTAATGCATGATCAGCCAGAGACGCATCTCCAGCAAAACAGTGAAATACTCCACTCACTTCCCGGCGACCAGCTTCCTCAAGAATTTCTAAAGTATCAGTTTCAGCCTCCCGCGTGTGTATGCTCACCGGTAACTGTAATTCTCTCGCAAGGTTCACTTGTCGGTGAAAGACTTCACGTTGGACGTCACGCGGTGACAAATCATAATGGTAGTCAAGCCCGATTTCTCCAACAACCCTGACCAAGGGTTCGATTTCAATCGCTTCTCGCACATCGCGAACCACTTCATCAACACGCCCGGCATACTCCCCAGCCTGATGAGGATGCACACCAACCGCGAAACGAACGTTCGGCCAAATTGTTTGCAGTCGCTTGGCCTGTTTGTACTCTGCCTCATTACCAGCCGCCAAAATACAGAGAACCTGTTCAAGACCCGCATCACGAGCCCGTCCCACGACCTCGCTGAGATCTCCAACGAATGCTTCATCGGCCAAGTGACAATGGGAGTCCAGTATTTCGATTGCTTTATTTTTCAAGACTATCGCACCCGCGCACCCAGAATTGGCGGTGGGTCTCCAAATCCAACCAACATCGGCACATCACCCTCAAGGCTAGCCGCAAGAACCATTCCATTTGATTCGACACCCATTAATTTGGCTGGCTTGAGGTTCGCTACAATCACTACAGTTCGTCCCACTAAGGCTTCAGGCTCATAAGCTCCTGCGATACCAGCCACAACCACCCGAACTTCTGAACCCAAGTCAACCTCCAACTTAATGAGCTTTCTTGACTTTGGTACTCGTTCAGCTGTCACCACTTTGGCGACACGCAACTCCACTTTCATAAACTCGTCGATAGTTATCCTCGTATCCGCTTCTGGCGTCGCACTAGGTACCTCCGCAGAGGAGATCTGATCAGAATCAGAAGTCGACGTGTGTAGAGGTCGGTTAGCATTTTCGGTCATTTCGGAGTCTCCTGCTGGATATTCACTATTTCACGAATTCTTACTCTCCAGACGTGGCCACATAGATTCACCTTGGAGAATGGTTCGGGCACTTTCGGTTCGCCAAGTGGTCGCTTCCGTCCATCGTTGGTCACGTTCCGCTGTCTCATCACCCATGCGCCGTACGATTTCTCTTCCAGCGTTCGGCATCACTGGGCCTAAAAGGATTCCGACAATCCGAACAGCCTCGGAGATGTCGAATAGCACTCTCGTTAAGCGCCCTGCTGCTCCATCTTCAGAAGCCAGCTTCCATGGCTCAGTCTCGGTAATATACTCATTGGTAGCATCCACCAACTGATAGGTCACAGCAGCAGCTTCATGCAGGGCATATCGTTCCATGGCTGCTTGGTAACGTCCCACGACTTCCTCGGTGACCTGTGCCAGCCGCCCAGGACTCCCAGAAGGAGTAGCGAGATTTCCATCTCGATACTTATGAACCATTGCCGTAATCCGGCTGACCAGATTACCTAAATTGTTGGCGAGATCAGCATTGTAGCGTTCTTCAAAGCGGTCCCACGAAAAGTCACCATCCTGGCCGTACGGTATCTCACGCACAAGATACAGCCTAAGTGGATCGACGCCAGCTCGAGCAACCGCCTCTAAAGGATCAATGCTGGTTCCGAGCGACTTACTCATGCGATGGCCCTTAAAGTGCACCCATCCATGACCAAACACCTGGCGAGGTAATTCCTGGCCAGCGCTTAATAACATCGCCGGCCATACGACGCTATGAAACCGGGTAATGTCCTTACCCACGATGTGCAAATCAGCGGGCCACCAGGCAGCAAAACGATCTTCGTCAGACCCAAAGCCAACGGCCGATATGTAATTTATCAGCGCATCGAACCAGACATAAACAACACTCTCTGGATCAGACGGCAGTGGGATACCCCATGACTGACCGCTGCGACTGATAGAAATGTCCTCTAACCCAGACTCTAGTAATCTCAAAATCTCGTTGCGTCTAATCTCAGGACACAAAAACTCTGGATGCGACTCGAAATGTCTAAGCAGTGCCTCACGATACTTTGAAAGCCGAAAGAAATGATTTTTCTCCTTGATCCAGTCTGGTCGGCTCTGATGAACCGGACATTTCCCATCAATGAGATCCTTTTCCTGCTTGAATGATTCACAGGACACGCAGTACCAACCTTCATAAAACCCTTCATAGAGATCACCAGCGTCGGCAATCTTCTTTACCATCAATAAAACTGACGCGCGATGGCGATCTTCAGTTGTTCGTATGAAGTCATCAAACGACACGTCGAGTGTTTTCCAGATTTCACGAAATTCGACCTCCATCCGTTCGCAATACGACAACGGGTCAATCTCTAATTCTTGCGCCCGTCGATATACATTCTGTGAATGCTCGTCATTACCCATAACAAAATGCGTTGAGACTCCGCGCAAGCGCTGGTAACGGGCAATCACATCGGCTGTGACCTTTTCGTAAGCGGTCCCCAAGTGCGGCCGGCTGTTTACGTAATCGATCGCGGTGGTTAAATAAAATCGAGACATCCCCTAAGTTTGCTTTCGTCCTGCCTTGTCAGTCATGTCAAGATACGCCTTCTGAGCTAGAGCCTGCACATGCTTGACAGGTACGTCGTGCTGTCTTGCTAGTTGTAAGCAGTCATCGAATTCTGGTGCGGTATTTAGGATCTGGTTGCCACGACGGGCAAGTTTGATACGTACGGCGCCAAGAGAAGTCTCGACCGTCACCCACGTTCGTTCGAGCCGCTCACGTTGGGTCTCATGATAGCGAATTCCTAGCGTGGTGCTCTCCCGGAACAGAAGTTCGCTCAGCGTCTCGCGTAACCCTAGCGGTGCAATAACGGTCACTAACGTTCCTGGTCGATCTTTCTTCATCTGCACTGGTATATAAAACACATCGAGTGCCCCAGCTTCATGTAGGCGTGACATCAATAGTCCAAAGATTTGAGGATTCATGTCGTCGATTTCACATTCCAAAACGACAACGCGTTCACTTACATCAATATCTGCCGACTCGCCAACAAGGAGGCGGAGCACATTTGGTGAATCCGATCTATTACGTTCTCCGGCACCATATCCCACACGACTGATTGTCATGGGGGGAAGCGGACCGTATGAAGTCGCCCATTCAGTCATAAGCAGCGCTCCGGTCGGTGTGACCAATTCACCAGCCTCACCACTGGCATATATAGGTGAGCCTTCCAAAAGCTGCACTGTTGCCGGGGCTGGAACCGGATAGGTGCCATGGGCACATTCCACCGTGCCTGAACCAACATTCAGCGGTGAAACAACGACCTCATCAGGAGCGAACCATTCAAAACCAAACGTTGCACCCACAATGTCAATGATCGAATCTAGCGCCCCTACTTCATGGAGATGCACCTCATTAACTGGCATCTGATGAATTGCAGCTTCAGCTGTTGCCAGCCGACCAAATACGTGACCGACGCTAGCCTTTGCGGATTCAGAAAGGTTTGACCGCCCTACAAGTTCTAATATTTCATGGATACTGCGATGAGAATGATGATGATGCGACTTGTTCGAGTGGTGATCATGGTCATGACGATGTTTTTTAGGAGCAGGGTCCGAGCTATCGACAACCTGACCATTTTCAAGCAGACGAAACTTTATCGCTGCCACGCCAGCACGATCCACGGACTCCGCCTCAATGGACATACCGTCGAGGGCCAAACTTCCGAGAGCCCTGCGCAATTCCTCGATTGGTAGACCGGCATCAATCAGCGCTCCAAGAATCATGTCGCCTGATGCGCCCGAAAAACAATCAAAGTAGAGTACTTTGGACATTGATTCTTTTTATCCTAAGGTGCAGCGCTTTTTCGTTACACTCTCTCAACTGAAACCATGATGACTGCGTTGCTGATCATGATGGAACAAGACTCTACACAATCAAGCAGCCCATCAAGTGTAGACCACTCAGCGCCTTGATTATACGGATATTGCTTTAAGTTCGAAGGGTGCGCAATCCGTCCTTGGTCACTCGATCGGAATGAGCCATTGTGAAGTATGAAGCAGTTCAGTCCATCCAGTGAGAGTAAGGCCTCCTCCTGTCCAGACGACTCGTTGCGTTCCACCAGGTGCTATGACTTCGACATCACGACCGGCATTCCCATACAACGCCGCCGCCACAGCCGCTGCACAGGCACCTGTTCCCGATGCCTCTGTGGGCCCTACCCCACGTTCCCAGATGGCAATACGTATACATTTTTCAGAGGCGACCTCCGCAAATTCTACATTTGTACCGGCTGGGAAAACAGAATGAGTCGCCAATGCTTTCGCTAAACGCCTAAATCGTTCTTCTTTAGGTAACGCACCAAGCACAACACACTGCGGATTACCAACACGCAAGGTAACGACATCTAACTGTTCACCTTCAACGTCGATATTCTTCAGTTGAATTTCTTCTGGCTTGCCCATTGCGGCCTTAAATGTGAATCGCGGACCTGTTACGTCGACAACCGTCAATTGTTTAGGCCCCACGTCGGTATGAATCGTTACCTGACTTCCAGCCTCAAGATTGTTCTGGGACGATAGTATTAAGGCGGCTAAACAGCGGATACCGTTACCTGATACTTCAGAATAACTGCCATCCGCATTCAGCAATTTCATCGTCGCACCGTCAGATGTTCTGGTATAGAACACTAGTCCATCGGCGCCAATTCCTGTATGTCGATTACAGACCCGCTTCGTGAGGGCTGCTCGTGACTCCTCAGCAACCCGATCTGCGTCGACAAACAAGAAGTCATTTCCGTAAGCGTGTGCCTTAACGATGTCGAGCATCTCTATCTTCTATAGGCTATGGCGCCTGAAACGCTTTAAAGACATAGGTAAATCCGAGAGTGAATCCGATGCTAGGATCCGTGGATCTCATCCCCACTAACACCGCACTATCGATTCGTGCGCCACCGACCGTGTAGCGCGCACCGAATCGCATCAGCGCACTATTCTCAATACCAAGTTGCGGTGTCCCTTGCTTCGTATTGTGTCGACCATTAATCTCAGTAACCACTTCCAACGCATTGAAAATCGCACGAGATATTGACACTCCGTAAAGCAATAGCTGATTATGTTGATACCCCTTGGTCGGATCACCTACCACCCCTAAACCAACGTTCCCAACAAAACGAACCGACTGCACAGTCTTGCCAAGGAGGAACGACGCAAAATAATCCGTCGTATCCAGTCCCAATCCACTCTCGTTGCTCGCATTAGGTAAACGCGTCGCTAGGCGCAGTCCGAATGCCGGACGCCCACTCGTCTCAGAGAGTAGCCTGATTTTTGTACCGATTACGAGCGGTTGGAAACTACTTGTTGAATCACCTTTTCCTATCAAATTTGTCACACTTGATAACGTTGCAGAAGACTTCTCCGTAACTAATAGTTTGTTATAACCGCCATCGATTTGAATTTCAGCGATCGAGCCAACACCGATGCTGACGCCCGCAACCGGCGAGCTCCATAAGTTACCCTGGAGCCCCGCCAAAGGAAATCGTTCTTGCCGATTGTGTTCAATGCCGGCTTCAAACAACACGACGCCCGCACCAACAGTTTCCGGATCTTCAGTGACTAGTGGTCGTTGCTGTGCGTGCGCTGCGCCTGACCATAGAGTCAGACCAAGCACCATCACCCAACTGATAATTCCTTGTTGCTCCATATTGTTCACTTCAGCCTAAGCCTTATGATCACTATCAATCACTAGGGTGACTGGACCGTCATTGACCAAACTAACTTGCATGTTCGCCTGAAATTCACCCGTCTTGATCTTGACACCTTCGGCGAGCAGCGTGTGAATGAGCGCATCATATAATGATTGTGCAACCTCGGGTCGTGCCGCTTTCACGAATGATGGACGTCTACCCTTCCGGCAGTCACCAAGTAATGTGAATTGCGAAACAACCAGCACGGAACCCGACACCTCAACAACCGAACGATTCATTTTCCCATTCTCATCTTCAAAGATCCGTAGATTTCGAACCTTGCCAGCGGTGTAAGCCACATCATTAGGCCCATCAGACGACGCGATGCCTACCAGAGCCAGGAGGCCACAACCGATCTCGCCGACAACTCTGTCACCCACACTTACCCGCGCCGACTTCACACGTTGAATGACAGATCTCATCTGAACATCCCATCCTTATTAAACCGATGTGACCGAGTCTCGCTCTAAGGCCACCTGATTAGACAGGTCAGCAATAGGATTCAGTCGGGTATCTAGCAAATGAGAAGGAACAACATTCCTTATAGCCTTGAGCATGGAATTCTTGATGGCTGGATGCTCGCGCTCTAACTCAGCAAGCAATCGTTTTACACGTTGCCGTTGCAAGCTCAAGTCGCCACATACTGGGCAGCAACAACCTACGATCGGAAGACCGCAAGCCTCAGCATATGCCCGCGTTTCACTTTCACTTACATAAACGAGGGGTCGTATAACAATCTGTTGGGCTACATCCGGAACGAGACGGGCTGGCATAGCCTTAAGGGCGCCGGCAAAAAATATATTCAAAAGCAAGGTTTCAATGAAATCATCGCTATGATGCCCAAGCGCGATCTTTGTGGCGTCAACCTCCTCTGCCAGGCGATATAAGACTCCACGCCGAAGACGAGCACAGAGCGAGCACGGAGTCGCCTTGGCATCAAGCAAATCATCCATAGTTTCGCCAATTGATGTGTGCTCGATTCTATATTCCCAACCACGTTCTTGACACGCTTTGGCAATTACGTCGTGTCTATAATTCTCGTACCCTGAGTCGACATTAACTGCCACCAAGCTAAACTTGATGGGCGCCCGCAACCGGAGTACATCCAGGATCTGGAGCAACGCCCAGCTATCCTTGCCTCCTGACAAGCCGACCATGACACGGTCACCATCTTCAAGCAACTCAAAATCTAAGATGGCCTTCGTCGTCTTTTTTGCTAAACGGGCTTCTAGTGCCGTCCGGTACCCCACCTCATACCCTTTCGAAGAAATAAATCACTCAACTTGTCACCTTACACGATCAACAGTTGACGAAGCGTCTGGTCCCAACTCAATGAGTCAGCAAAGTGACGACCGGCAGCACCGTATTTCTGTGCAAGTGAGCGATCGGCCATCAAAGTCCCGATCGCGGACGCTAAAGCTACAGAGGTCGGTTCAGTAATTAAACCCGAAACACCAGACTGCACTAACTCAGTCGGCCCTCCGCTATCAGTGCAAGTAATAATCGGCTTACTCGCCGAAAATGCCTCCACTGTTACAAAACCATAATCTTCCTGCAGGGGCGGGTAACACACTGCTCGACACCTTGCGTAATGATTAATCAGCGTGGACTCGTCTAACTGACCAAGCAAAGTTACCCGATTCTCTAGACCTCTTGCCTCGATCAGACTTTGGAGTCGCCCTCGATCCTCGCCATCCCCCCCAATCAGACAGTTAACACCAACGGCATCAGGGTGAGCAAGTGCGTTGATAATAAGATCTATTCGCTTTAACGGAGTCAACCGGGAAACCACAAACAAGTAGTCCTCGTAATCATCACAGCGATAGCTCCGCTTAGGTGCTGGAGGATAAATCACCTCCGAAGGAATGCCACCCCATCGTGTTAACCGTTTCTGTATTGTTTTTGATTGGGCAAACACTCGAGTGACATTGCGAGTCAGAAGATACTGATCACCAGCATGGATCAAACGCCTACGGACATGCTGTTTTGCTCGGGCACGCCACGACAAGTTATTACTAAACCGTTCCCAAAGGTCGTAGTACTCCCGCATCCGATGGTTTAACCAACAGACGTGCACTGGATGCCGAATCGCATAACTTGGATAGCGCAAACTGATTACTTGATCTACACGATGACCGTCGTGTGCTATAGCTAAATCAGTTAACCAGGTCGCCCAATAGGCAGAAGCCTGTTCATTAAATTGCCCGTGCGGAGTATAGGTAACGGTCGCCTCGTGACCGGCAGCGCGAAGAGCCGTTTCGAGCTCCCGCGCGATAACGAGGTGTCCACCCACGCTAAAGGGAGGATGTGATGTAACGACCGCAATTCGTGCCATATCGCCCTATCCCTGATGTGACACGCAATGGAAACGTAAACTAATAATGTTGGTTAACTTCATAACAAAAATGGCGATGGCTCAGCTTATATCATGATTAGTGACGCCTAGTCACTGGTTCGCTAAGAGAGTTCACTTTGGTATGATGACCTCATGCCAGACAGCGACACACACCACCATGCCGAACAGCAGTTCGGAAGAACCGTGGGTGCGATTCTTGTTCTGATAGGTGCTTGGTTATTGTGGCACAACCCGGAATCCTTAACCGGACTGAGCTTAGTCGCTGTCGGAGGCACACTCATAACACTGGGAATGCTGTTTCCTCGACTTCTGGTAGGACCAAATCTGGCGTGGATGAAACTTGCCAATATCTTAGCGTTTATTAGCAGTCGCGTTATTCTGAGTTTAATCTTTTTCTTAGTAGTCACACCTATAGGGTTACTCAAACGTTGGTCAGGATGGGACCCACTCAGCCGTCGAGCGTCTCCGCGTAACAGTTACTGGAGACCGTATCCGGCAAGATTGCGTGACCCAAAGCACTTCGAAAAGATGTACTAGCGAACTAGTAGAGGTCTTATCGACATGAGTAAGATTCAAGTGCTCACCGAGATATGGGAATTCATATGCCTGAATAAGAAGTTCTGGCTGCTTCCCATTGTTGGCATTCTCGTCCTAGCTGGATTACTAATTGTGTTAGCAGAAGGATCAGCAATCGCACCATTCATCTATACGTTGTTTTAATGACGACAATCCTGGGTATTTCGGCCTACTATCACGATTCGGCAGCGTGCTTAGTCATCGACGGAGATATTGTCGCTGCCGCTCAAGAAGAACGCTTTACCAGAAAAAAACACGACCAAGCATTTCCTAGTAACGCTATAGCATTCTGCCTGCAGGATGCCGGTCTAAAACCTGATCAATTAGATTTCGTTGGGTTTTACGACAAACCACTTGTCAAGTTTGAGCGCCTATTGGAAACCTACCTTGATTACGCTCCTGTGGGGTTACCATCATTTCTCAAGTCGATGCCGCTTTGGATTAAGGAAAAGCTTTGGCTTCCTGATCTAATCCGCCGAAACTTTGCCGAAATGGAAGGCTTGAAAACTTCAAAAGAGATAAGGCGACACGTAAAGAATTATTCCTGGCAGTTATGCTTCGGCGACCATCACGAATCACACGCAGCCTCAGCGTTCTACCCTTCTCCTTTTGAAAAAGCCGCTATCGTTACAATTGATGGTGTTGGAGAGTGGTCTACCGCATCTTTTGGGATTGCAAAAAACAATA